>JAUIBK010000047.1 GCA_030428205.1 bacterium | reverse complement strand
AGAGAATTATGAAAAAGCAAAAGGTAGCCCCAACTGGGCGAGAGAGATCGTTTGAAGAAGATGAGATCATTGTAAGTAAGACGGATCTCACAGGGCGTATTACGTATGCGAATAAAACATTTTTACAAGTTGCTGGGTACGAAGAAGATGAGCTGCTTGGAGAGCAGCACAACATTATTCGACACCCCGCAATGCCGCGTTGTGTTTTTAAGTACCTTTGGGACACCATTGAACAGGGCCAAGAGATTTTTGCCTATGTGATCAACCAGTGTAAAAACGGAGATCATTACTGGGTTTTTGCTCATGTAACACCAACCTTTAATGCACATGGAGAGATTACTGGTTACCACTCAAGCCGTCGTGTGCCTGAAAGAAAGCCAGTAGAAACAATTGAAGGAATTTATAAACTGCTTCTTGCAGAAGAGGAGAGGCACTCTGACCCGCGAAAGGGAATGGAGAGTTCATTACAACTTCTCGTAAATTATCTCGGTGAACATAATGTAGCTTATGATGAATTCGTTTTTGGGCTCTAGGGGATCTTTTCATGACTCAGGTAGATAGCAACGAAACAGAAGTAAAGACTGTTGGAGACGAATCAGAAGTGGCCATGTTGCGCGGCTGGTTAGATACAATGGTGAAGGTATGTGAACGAGCGGCTCAGGGAGATTTAGAAGCACGAGTCTTACGTTGTCATGATGACCCGCAACTTGAAACACTTGCTGATGCGATTAATAGCATGCTCGATTATACAGACGCATTTGTTCGAGAATCAGGAGCGTCGCTTGATTATGCAGCTCATGGAAAATTTTTCCGCCGCGTCCTTCTCCGTGGAATGCTCGGTTCGTTTAAGAACGCTTCTCGTCTGATCAATCAAGCTACTGACAAGATGCGTGAGAACGCAGAAGCGCTTGATGCAGCCAAAAAGGAGCGACAAGTTCTTGCCGATGGTTTTGAGAATGAAGTTATGGGTATGGTGACCACTGTTGCTTCAGCATCAGCTGAAATGCAAGCAACGGCAGGATCACTTACCTCTGTGGTGAACATTACCCAAGAAAAATCAGATCTCGTTGCAAATACCGCAGAGTGCTCATCGCACAATATGCTCTCTGCGTCCGAAGCAACTGAAAATTTAAGTGCCTCTGTGCATGCTATACAGTCTAAAGCAGAACAAACTACAGCTGTTGCTTCCGATGCCGTGTGTGAAGCGCATGCTACGGGAGAAATTATCAGTGGCCTTGCTGAAGAGTCTCGTCGTATTGGTGGAATTGTAAAGATGATTTCTGAAATTGCTCGTCAAACCAACCTTCTTGCACTTAATGCTACCATTGAAGCAGCTAGAGCCGGAGAAGCTGGAAAGGGGTTTTCTGTTGTTGCTTCTGAAGTTAAAAATCTTGCACAGCAAACTAGCGAAGCAACGGATCAGATTACCCATCAAATTGGTGAAATCCAAGATTGTACTCAAGCTGCCGTTGAGGCTATTGATAAGATTCGAAAGACTATCGAGTCTATGAGTAACCTCTCCGCAGAAGTCGAGCATGCTGTTCTTGAGCAGAAGGAAGCAGCACATCTCATCGGTGAAAATGTTGCTCAGTCTCAAGCTGCAACTCATGAAGTAGAGGGGCATATCACCGAGGTGAAAGCGGCTGTTGGAGAGACAACTGATGCTGCTGAACAAGTACACATTGCCGCCGGAGACCTTTCTGTCTTGGCTGAGGGACTTCGAACCGCAGTGGGAACTTTCCTGAAAAGTGTTCGTGGTGCTTAGGTTGCATTCTTCTCTCCTTGTTCACAGGGAGCAAGACGGTGTAATCTTCCGCTATCTGTCATTTCCTCTGTATTTGAGTTGCTTTTGAGAGGATGAATCATGTCCCGAAATCTAGCCCTTGTGAATGATTTTGTAGGTGAAGCTATCGAGCGTCTAGGGGACGTAGATGCCGCGTTTGTGGATCTTCAAAATACTCCAGATAGTAAAAAGATAATCCAGAGTATTTTCTCTGTTTTTCGTCAGATTATGGGGATGTCAGGATATCTTGGCTTTGAAAATCTTGAACAGGTAGCCAAAGAAGGAGTCGTCGTTATAGATTCTCTATACCAGCAGAATATTTCATTCTCTGCAGAAGTCTCAGTCGCTCTCTTTAGTGCTGTAGAGTATATACGAACCGAACTGAAGGTTGTGCAAGGAGCCCACAAAGAGAGCGAGCAAGATATTGCCCCCCTTGTCGAAGAGCTTCAAGCTTGCCTCAGGTAGTTATCCCTCTTAGCGCTGTTCTCGGGCAGGGTTCCATTCCGTCCAGCGTTGGGCTTCTACATCCTTATCTTGCATATAGTGAACTTCATAGTCGTTTTCGGCACGTTTGATTACACGAACGCGATTCACCTTTCGTCCTGGAGTATCGGTTTGAGTGGGAGTGAGCTCAATTTTATGGGGGGTTACCCCCCGAATAATAATCCCACCCTCTGGTGCGTCCTCAACGAGTACGGACTCGTAGTTGCTTAAGCGACAAATGGCGCAATTTGTCCTTGGGAGAGAGTCAACACAGACTGGAACAGAGAAGGCATCTGGCTTAGAAGCAATAACACATAGGTCAGGGTACGGTTCAGTACCAGTGCGGTGTACAAAGGCAAGGATCATGAGTGTTACTCCAAAAGTCTCTATGTTCTCTTCATGTTATACGGTATAGATTGGTTGTGTTAAAGAGGGTTTCACGTACCTTTTTTACGTGAGCTAGGTTATACTATCAATGGAGTCTTGTTTTTTTACTCTACTACGCACGAAGGAAATTTTATGCATTATAATCATATTCTTGTCACCACCGACTTCTCAGATGATTCTCTCCGTGCCTTTGACTTTGCTGCGTACGAGGCGAAAATGGAGGATTGTAAGATTAGCCTGCTGGCCGTGATCAATGACTGGGATGTTCCCCCGGTCTTTATGCAGGATATCGCTAATCCCGAAGCAATTACAAAGTATAGAGAAGAGCTTCTTGAAAAAGGAAAGGCAAAACTCCAAGAGTATGCCAAGAGCATGTTTCATGGACAAAAAGTTGAGCCGCATGCCATTCTTTCTGCCGATCCTGCTTCTAAGGTTGTTGCCAACTTTGCTGAAGAAAATAACTGTGACCTGATTGTTATGGCAAGTCATGGCAGAGGTGCCGTTGGAAACTTCTTCCTAGGAAGTGTTGTTCAGCGAGTCATTAAACTTTCAAAATGCCCAGTACTTGTGATCCCTAAGAAAGGTTAGTTTCGTTAGGGCACTTCGATATATTTTACATTGAGGATCTCTACGTCCTGATCCCCTTTAGGCATACGGACGGTAACGAAGTCCCCCTCTTTCTTTCGTAAGAGTGCTTTGGCAAGAGGTGCTTTCCAGCTGATTCGCCCAAGTGAGATGTCGGCTTCATCAACTCCAACGATGGTGTAGGTTCGCTTGTTGTCCTCTTCATCGAGTATAGTTACCGTTGCACCAAAGCGGATATCTTCTGCATTGGTTTCAGTAGGGTTGATGACTTCAGCGTTTTCAATTCGTTTGGAGAGAAAGCGAATCCGTTTATCGATCTCTCTGAGCCGTTTTTTTCCGTAAATATAGTCACCGTTTTCAGAGCGATCCCCATTTCCTGCAGCCCAGGCAATGGTTTCTGTGAGTTTTGGGCGCTCGTCAAATTTGAGAGTTTTGAGTTCGTCGACAAGCGTACGTAGTCCCTGAGGGGTGATGTAGTTTTTGTTGTGCATAACTAGCTAGAAATATTAATTCTTTTGATATCGAGTGTAAAGTACCAAGAGAGAAAAACGTAAGACCTAAACCAACAAATGGCAACGAATCCTACATAACATAGGTGGAGGATTACATGAATTCAATATCCGACAATGGAGATGACGCAGCAAGTATCAAAGACGAGGGGAGTACCTTGTCAACGATACGAAAGCTTGCGGCAGAAGTTGTACACGAGACAGCGCTTGCTCGTGTCGGTGCTCTACATGGTGAATTCCTCAATACACCACTTTCGGCTCTTTCTGACGAACGGGAGCAGGGCGTGTTGTTGCGTACGGTTAAAGATATCAGATTGTTTCTCTATCATGTTAACCCCAATGCTCATGTGCATCACATTGGAGAGAAACATGTAACCTTTGATCGAGTTGAACTCAAACGTGTTCCTCCTCCTCCTCACGGATACGCCTATAAGGGGGGTGCTGCGCGTTTGGCCGTTCTTGAGCTGCTGGGCCATCCTGTTGGCAATCAAAGTGCACGCGATCTTGACCTTGTACGAATAGGTACACAAGAAACAAGCCGGGATAAGGTTGTTGGTCAAGAATATATGCCAGAGGACTTTCAACACGGCTACGGAGTTGAGCTTACGCCAAGTATCTGTCGCTATCTCAGTACCCGAGATTTTACAATAAACGAAACTCTCTATTATACAGACCGGATTGTGGCTTCTCGAGCTGCTATACAAGATATGTATAACGGCTGTATCCGTCCGACACCTCATGTCCTTCATAAACGAAATCAGCTTCCGGGAAATATCGTGACAAAGATGTTGCGTTTTCAGGCAGAGGCAAAGTTAGAGGGACGTAGTGTTCGTGTGGTTGGCATACCAGCAGATCAAAAAGTGAGCCCATTTGATATCGCGCTCCATCTCGATCGTGCGCTTGGAAGAAGCCCCCGTTTGGCGAAACAATATCTTACACACTGTATTGAGTATGGACTACTTTGTCCTCAGCGCAGCCAACATGGAGAGATCGCTGCGTCCATGCGATATCTTAGTGAGCTTGCAGGATCTTCCTTTAAGCAGTTCCCGTCCTTTGCTGCGTTACGGCCGGGAACGAAGAAAAAAATCATGTTGCACCAGAATCTTGGGCGATCTCATCGTAGAAAAAAACGAGCATAATAAGAATCTTACTCCAGTAATCCACAATAATGTGAAACGAACCACCACCTTTTCCATCGTAACGCTGAGTTGAGCAGTGATCATTCGTATTCTGCTCGACGTTTCACATGGTTCGGTCTTCCCATCTCGTTTTTATTTCGGTTTTCTCGATCTTTGATAGCGCTTGTCTGAGCGTGTGCTAAGTGGTGCTTGTGCTCTAGTGAGCACTTCGAGAAGACCGGACGAAAGCATAATGATTCGCAATGTCAGAGAGTCCTCCATTTTGAGTGTTGGTCATGGAGGGTTTGTGGTACGGCGACTTGAAGCAGAGGTTATGATATGTCAGATGTTCATTCACGAAATGCACAAGAGGGTAGGGGTCAAGAATTTCAAGGAGATGTCGTTGATTTTGGTACTTTTCCAACAAATTTTGAGAGAAGAGAGATACATGCGGAGCAAGAAGATTCGTCTCCTGATGAAGAAGATAGTTCGCAAGAGGAAGAATTTTCCGAAGAAACGAGAGTCAACTCGGTACCCACTGAGCAGGATTCTCAAGAACTTGAGCGTCCCAGTGCAAATACTCCGGCCTTAAATCACTTTGGAAGAGACTTAACAGCCAAAGCTTTGCGAGGTGAAATGGATCCTGTCGTTGGTCGTGAGGATGAAGTTGAGCGAATGTTGGAAGTTCTCTCACGTCGCTCAAAAAATAATCCTCTCTTGCTTGGTCAGCCTGGTGTAGGGAAAACAGCTGTCGTTGAAGGACTCGCACAACGAATTGCAGATGGCAATGTTCCTCCGCATCTCTTACAAGCCCGTATTGTTGAACTTGATCTTGCCGCCATGGTTGCCGGAACGAAGTATCGTGGTGAGTTCGAAGAGCGTCTTAAAGCCGTCATCCACGAAGCGACTGAAAACGAAGATGTGATTTTATTCCTCGATGAGGTGCATACGCTTATCTCAGCAGGTGGGGGAAGTGGTGGCTCGCTTGATGCTGCGAATATCTTAAAACCTGCCCTTTCCCGTGGAGAGATCAAATTGATTGGCGCAACCACGTTCAAAGAGCACCAAAAATATATAGATAAAGACCGAGCATTAGCACGTCGGTTTCAAACAATAACACTCGATCCCCCCTCTCGAGAGGAAACACAAGACATTCTCAAAGGACTCCGTCTCAAGTACGAAGCTTACCACCGGACGACTATAAGCGATGAGGTGCTCGACGAGATTGCACGCTTAGCGGAGAGGTATATTCCAGAGCGTAATTTTCCAGACAAAGCCATCGATGTGCTTGATGAGGTGGGGGCCTATGTTCGTACCCAACAAGCACGCCCGCCAGAAGAACTGACCCTTCTCCAACGACAAACTGAAGAATTCTCCCGCTTAATGGAAGAAGCTCTTGATAGACACGATTTTGAAAGAGCAGCAGAGCTCCATGCGCAAGAACAAGAGACTGTTCAACGATACCAAGAGGTATTCGATCGGTGGCGAGAAGAGGGCAATGTGTGTCCAGTGAGTCTCGACGACGTTTACCACGTTATTTCTCAGCAATCTGGTGTTCCTGTTGGTCGGTTATGTGTTGATGAACGAGAAAAGCTTCTCAATCTCGAGCAAGAGCTTGGAGAAAAGGTGATTGGACAACCTGAAGCAGTAAGTGCCATCTCGCGCACGCTCCGCCGTTCTCGCTCTGGGCTGCGCGATCCAAAAAGACCGGTCGGCTCCTTTCTTTTTCTTGGCCCCACTGGGGTAGGAAAAACACATCTTGCACGTACTGTTGCTCAAGAGATGTTCGGAAATGATGATGCACTCATCCAGATTGATATGTCTGAGTACATGGAAAAGCATGCCGTCAGCAGGCTTGTTGGTGCGCCTCCGGGATATGTCGGGCACGATGAATCAGGACAACTGACGGAAGCCGTTCGACGTAAACCACACAGCGTCATTCTCTTAGATGAGATTGAAAAAGCTCACCCTGATGTGATGAACCTGCTCTTGCAGGTGCTTGAAGAGGGAAGGTTAAGTGATAGTCAGGGGCGAGTCGTGGACTTTCGAAATACGGTCATCATTATGACTTCAAACCTCGGAGCGCATGCTATTACCGACGGCGGAGGGATTGGCTTTTCTGCTGCCAGACAAGACAGAACCAAAGAGCAAATTGTAGCCTCTGTGGAGCAGGCTGTAGCACAGTTTCTACGACCTGAACTCGTCAACCGAATTGATGAGCAGATTGTTTTTGAGCGGCTTGAAGCAGAAGACCTTGTGGAAATTATTGATATTGAACTGAGAAGCGTACAAGAGCGCCTTGCTGAGCGAAACATCTCACTTGAGCTCACCGAAGAAGCTAAGCAGTATGTTCTTGATGAGGGGTATAATCCTGCCTACGGGGCGCGACCTCTTCGTCGTGCAATCTCACGTCATATTGAAGATGAGCTTGCCGAAGCTGTACTGAAAGGAGTTGTGAGCGACGGGGACCATGTGAGATTTGCGTGTCTAGACGGCAAGCTTCAACTCGAGTCGTATCGAGGTAAGGCACAAATATTCGTTCACTCTGATTTTCTTGAAGATGAGGCCGCGTAGCATTCTTGCGAGGAAATTGGTAAGCAATGGATTGCGTAGTTCCGCGTTGAGCACACGAGTTCCAGTTGTTTTTCCAATTACCCTTCACTTTGTATGTGAACGTGAACTTTTAAGTTCAAGGTAGTGGGATGTGTGCGAAGAAATCTTGAGCTCAGGGCTGTGAGCTTATCGCAGGAACAAAGATATTCGGAGCAAATGTAAGGCAAAATTTGAGTGTTTACTGTTTGGAGAGTTCTGCGGTTCCGGTGTATGATGTCACAGAGCCACATCGATCGTGAGCGACGTATTTTAGTTTACCGGACTTTCCGTGTGATGCCATAGCAAATTGTACTCGGTAGTCTTTACAACCGTTGGCGACCTTTTTCACTTCGAAAATAAGAGAGTTGCCGACCTGCTTGGCTTTATTGAAAATCCAGCCTGCATGCCAGGTTCCATGGTACTGCCCATCTTTCTTGCGCTTAATGTGTAGTGTGGACTGAGCAGCAGCCCCTCCTTTGCTATTCTTCATCGGGCCTTTCCAAATACCTAGCAGAGCTTGTGCAGGGGCAATGGCTTCAAGCTTTGCTGATGGCTGTTTGGCAACCTTTGCAGCTGTCGTCTTTGTTTTTTTCTGCTTTCTCTTGGCTTTGTTGAGTGAAACGGTAAGAGCCTCGTTTGATTCGTCAAACACTCCATTTTTTTCAGCATTTGAATAGAATAATCTCATTTTTTTTCGTACCTTACTGAGGCCTTCTTTTAGTGAAGGTGACAGCAACCTGACTTCAAAAACATACCCTTCAACGGGCTGAATGGCGAGGAGCTCAAGATACGCACCAGAGTAATCTGAAACTTTGCGCGCCCAAACTTCAAAATCATCAGAAGAAACTTTGCTCCACCACTGTCGTTTGAGATATGAGGTGTTCGCTCTTCCAATAGTAAAGCGGTATTCAATTTCAGGAGATGTATAGTCACTTGTGGAAACACGCGAAAACGTTGTCCCTCCAAAACTATCTCTGCGAAGGTGTTTTCGAACTTGATCCTGATTAACGTGTAATGTCCCATCAGCTGCTTTTTGGTTGTCAGTATCAAGGAGTGTTTCAACAACTTTGTGATGGAGGATATTGCCTTTTTGAGCACAAAGAGCTGGCCTTGGTGCGCTCAGCAGTACGAATGTGCCTAGTATGAGAAGCGTGTGAGAAATCCTGAAAAAAACCATAAGATGTAGCCGTAGTGATTAGCACAGAAGCGTCCGTACTCCTATTATGATCTGTCGACAAGGTTAAGTGATATCAAAAGGCTAAATCTAGGAGGAACTACGAAAATTTCTGAGTATTACCGGCAAAGTAAGAGGAATTTGCCTGTTAGAGTCGGGGTACGAACAATTCGTACTAGGTATTCGTTGCTACTGTTCACACAGCAACCTGCTGTAATTTCAAGTCTAACTGAAATAGTTGAAGCATGAGCAGCTGCTACGCGGATAAGAGAATAGGGAAGGGGGCGATAGACAATAGGTAGTATCATGAACGAGAATCAAGCATGGAAATCTCTCCATACTCGAATAGCGTCTGAGAGTTCCGCTCACGCATCTCACACAGCTCAGGAGATACAGTCTCCTTGGAGCTCTGGAGTCTGGAAGTCGTCACCAACGAAAATCAGTATCTATAATAATGCAAGTGGACCAAGGCGTCGTGGAGGACGTCCTGAAGAGATCATCAAGGCTCCCCCGCGAGCTCATCGCCTACGCTCTTTTGGCCGCACAGGAGCAGGTGCGTTTATGAGTCTAGGCACATCCCTCCTCTTGGGGATCTGTGGTGCAATGATGATTGCGATTGTAGGACTTCTTGTATTCTAACAGTTTTTTCCCAATCTCTGAAAGAAGCGAGTAGGGGAAGTTAGACTTGTCTGTCTGTAGGTTTCCGCGTACGTTCAGTATGTGAATACAATGTATGATAGGCTTTCGTTTGAAAGTCGTTCTTCGCCAGAACGCCATCCCCAACGTCTCGCTGTTATTGCGCATCTTTTAGGGGTTTCGGCTCCTAAGCTTGAGAATGCTTCAATTTTAGAAATTGGATGCTCGACTGGTGCGAATCTCTTTCCTGTAGCATTACAGTATTCACAAGCAAAACTTGTGGGGCTTGATCTCTCTGAGAGTCAGATTGCTCAGGCAAATGTGATAAAAGATTCTCTTGGGTTGTCTCACATCTCCTTTGTCCAAGGCGACATTCGAACATTCTCGTACGAATCACAGTCCTTTGATTATATTCTTTGTCACGGTGTGTTCTCGTGGGTGAGTGGTGATGTTCAAGAGGCCATTTTAGAGCTCTTTGAGAAGGGGCTACGCCCAAATGGAGTGGCGCTTGTGAGTTACAACTGTAATCCAGGTTGGCATATGCGTGGAGTTACTCGTAACATACTTTCCCTATTTGATAATAAGCAACTTACTGCTGACAAGCGAATAGCGCAGGCACGAAGTGTCCTTGCTAGTGGCGAAGATGCGCTCGTTGATGCGTTTCGCCCGTATGGTCTCCAGCTAAGAGATGAGTTCGAAAGAAGCCATAAGCGTTCAGATTCGTTTTTCCTCCACGAGCTTTTAGAAGAAAATACCTCGGCCTTTCGTGTCACAGAAGTTGTTGAGCGTGCAAGAGCTCACAATTTGCACTACCTTGGAGATGCGCACCCGTCTCGTATGCGAGCGGAGCCGGTATCTCGCCCGAGTGTCCCGCTTTCGTTTGATCTTGACTTGCTCTCTGGTATTGAGCAAGAACAGCTTTTTGATCATCTGTTCCCCGTTGCACTACGAGCATCGCTGTTTACTCAAGCGGCATCAGTGAAACTTACCAAAAAATCTCTACAAGACTTTTACATTACATCTCCACTTGTCCCATTGAGCGAAAGACCTGACATATTCTCAGAGCAGAGAGAAGTTTTTTGTGGTCCAACAGAGCTTACTATTGATGTTACACATCCTCTGGTAAAAGGAGCGCTTGTTTACCTCCGACGGATGTGGCCAGAGACAGTTTCTTTTCATGAGCTCTATGAAGGCGCCTGTTCGCTAACAGGAAAGAAGAAAAATCGGAAAGAGAAGGGAGCTTTCGAGGAAGAGCTTCTCAAACTCTTCTTTCAAAACCTTGTAGAGTTCTACGTTGAGCCTCTTCGGTGTATCGGGCTTGATATGCAAGCCTTACTCGTGAGCTCATACGCACAAGAGCAAGCCCAGCGTTCTGAGTGGGTCACGAGTGAGCGTCACGAAGCTTTTCCTGTTGATCCGCTCTCAAAGTACCTTATTGCTGAGCTGGGAGAGGTTTCAGATTTTGATACCCTCCTTGAGAAGTTTTATACGATGTTTCGCGAGGGTAACTTCGCTGTACAAGAAGACGGCGAAAAGATTGTCGATCCCGTGCATCTTAAAGAGGTGGTACAAGAGAAATTACACGAGTATCTTGAGCAATTTGCTGAAGCTGGTCTATTATGCCGTGCCTAAGGATTGTTGCATTATGTCTTTTGAAGAAGAATTAAAACGACTCACTGAGGAAAAACCTGAACTTGATTCAGAGAAAATATCTCACCTTCAAGAGCTTCTTGATGCTTTTTGTCAGTGTCACCGTTTTGGCCTGATGGGCACAGTTCATCTTGCCCGTTTTTTTGATGCACCAGACGAAGTTCCCCTTGTGTTAACCTCTCTTACAGCAGCTAATTTTGTCGAACAAGGCTCCCTTGAGATTGTTTCGCACAAAGAGGTGCTCCCTGAGCACGTTGATCAACTCATTTATATCTTTGAGGGATTACTTGAGGGTGTTGAAGAAGCGAGTCCACAAAGCGAAGAGCTCATTACATCACCAGTAGGAGTGCAGAGCGAAGATCGTGAACGTCCAACATACCAAGCGCCGGTGTATGGCAGTATTGAGGCGGAACGCAAACTCCACGAAGCTCAATCCACGCTTGTGTCACTGAGCCATTTTTCACAGATTAAAAAGCAAAAGATAGGTCTCTATTGGGATCATAGTATTATCCGAGCGCCATTTCTTGAGGATCTTAGTTTAGAAGACTTCGCAGAGATTCAGATTGAGCATTTGTTAAAGAAGAAAAATGTTGGCAATGTAAAGATACATGCTCTTTTAATGGCACTCGATCGTGTATTTGAGGGTTCTCCTGAACAACAAGAGTTGCAGGTAGATTCTCCGTTGAAACGTGTCACGCAAGCCGATCCTGTTTGGAAGAATTTTTCACCATCCATTCCACAATCCCTACGTGGATTTCTTGCTGATTTTGAACAGAGTGCGCTTGCTTTTGGTGAGAGCGATAGGCCGATTGTGAAGCTATGGAAGGCGCTTCCATCTCTTTTAGCGCCACAAGAGTTTCTCGCTCTCTGGCTTGCACAAGAGCACGGTAGTCAAGAGCTTGTTCAGGAGCAGCTCTCACTCAATGCTCAAGAGTATGAGACTCTTTGCCGTCAGGCGAATGAAAAGCTTTGTGACTACCTCGAAGAGCACCTCGCCTTTCAAAGAAAAACCTGGGAAGAACAGCTCAGAGGCCCAGGAGCATCAGAATCATCGCTTCTTTTGCCTTATCTTGTGCATGGAGAGCAACAAGAGCTTCAGCGCTTGCTTGGAAGAGTCACTCTTTTTGCGATTGGAGCACGTCATCCTTCATTTCGTGAACACGAATTTAAAAAACATTGGACTTTTGCTCCCGATGCTCTTTCTTTTGCCGTCGAGAGTATATTAGATGGGGAGGGGCAGATTGAGCGTAAGAAACTCGAAGTTCTTCTCCCACAGTTTTGTGCTGATGAGCTTCTGCAGCTCATTAAAGATGCATAGTTTTTCCTGTATGAGTATATTGTGAAATTTTCTGATCTCTACTCCCAAAAAGATGTTGTCTATTCTTTTGAGTACTTTCCACCAAAGGATCCCGAAAACATCTCTCGAACTCTGAATCTTATAGAGCGGATGTCGCAATTACATCCTGACTATATGACAGTGACTTATGGCGCCGGTGGAAGCACCACTGGGCTGACCCGTGAAATCACACACTACATTGTAGGAGAGCTCAAGGTGCCCTCCGTTGCGCACCTGACCTGTGTTGGACACTCCCGTTCAGAAATTGACAAAGTACTCGATTCGTTTCATGCCTCTGGTATTACTAACATCCTGGCCCTACGAGGAGACCCACCAAAAGGTCAAGGCAAGTTTGTTCCTCACCCTGAGGGGTTCTCCTGTGCTCGCGATCTCGCAGCGCATATTCATACCCGCGGCGATTTTAGTTTGGCTGTCGCTGGTTACCCAGAAGGCCATCCAGAAGCCACCTCAGAACAAGAGGAGCTTGACTACCTGAAGCAAAAAGTAGAATCGGGTGGCGAGATTGTCCTGACTCAACTCTTCTTTGAAAATGATCTTTTTCTTAACTTCGCTGAACAAGCTCGTGCCGCAGGCATTACGGTGCCTATAGTTCCTGGTATTTTGCCCGTAGCAAGCCTAACACAACTTGAAAGGATCTCTGCGCTTTGTGGTGCTACCATTCCTCAAGAACTATACACGAAACTTGAAAGTTATGGCGATGATAAAGAATCACTTCGCGCTTACGGTACAGAGTTCGCACTCAATCAGTGCCGTATTCTGCTTGAAAATGGTGCGCCAGGAATTCATTTTTACACCCTCAATAAATCTCGACAGGTGGAAGAGATCATGTCGGAGCTGAAGGAGTAGGGGAGGGACAATACAGCTGGCTAGTGTCATTTCAAAATAGGGTTTTCACGAAGTGAAAAAACTTTTTTGAAGTGACACTAGTACCTATTTTTCAATATAGCCTCGGGCTGGTCGGCCGTGGGTGTGCCCCTGGGAAGTTGGCACCCGCTATACTCGAGGGTCTGAAAACAGCACAATAACTACTGCTATTCAGCTTTTGGATTTTGCGCAGGATGTATAATGTCGCTTTCCTCTCTAGGACTCTCGTCTCCAAATGCTCGCTCTGATTTTTCGTGATGACTACTAGCATCTTCAGGTTTGTAGGCGAGCTTCTGTATAGAGCCAACGATAGTTAAAACTGAAAGAGCAGAAAGTACAGTACTTGTTCGTGGACCAGCGTTATTAATAAATCTAACGATAGTACCTGGCTCGCCGGATGTATTACTTATACGCCGATGAACACCACCTGCAAGCTTAGCAAGAGGCTCTAGAGCTTTTTGTATCGTCCCAGGCACCTTAGGTTGGAGCGGCCCAATAAACTCGGAAGAATCTGGGAGCACCAGCTGCTCAAAGCCTGCCGCTTCCACCTGAAGCCCATCTAGTTCAGCATTCTCGATGGCCTCTTCGCGTTGTAGACCATTTATCTGATCACTCTTGATTTCTTCGGGACCGGGGTTATTATTCTGACTTGGTGTCACTTCTCATTTACCAAAAATAAGCCTCTAAACTGTATGCTATGGTAACTGACTCCTGAAATGTAATCCAGAGTCGTCCTATATTATTTTGGATATTAATATTGAAAGAGCAGGAGATGCTCTGCCTCCTCGCCTGACCGGCAAAAATTAAGTTGTTGCCACACTAGTGCCCCACTAGGCAGGACTACTCATAAACCCCATTTCGCTGAGCATTGCCCCGCCAGGTGCTCCACTCAGTGGAATACGCTGCGTGAGCCCCGGTGGTTTCTTCCTGAGGAAAGATATCTACAAGATCGGTCCAAACGTAAAGTGCGCCACCACCGTTTCGACTTCCAGCTTGAATAATTTCCAAGTCTCCATCGCCGTCAATATCAGCGAGTGATGGTGTGCTACTGAGTGAGCCGCCCGTGCGTAACCGTGGCTTGTCACCACATGAATTTGAATCGCAGGTCAGCGCTTCTCCGGTATCACCCTTAAAAATGAGCACACTGCGGTTGTGTGAGATGATGACTTCCATATGGCCATCACCGTTAATGTCTCCGACTACTGGTGATTGGTAGTGAGCACCATAGCCGCCTGTGCTTCCTGCATCATTGAGCACCGTGCTCCAAATGGGGTCTGGATCGGTTACGTCCCAGGCTTCAATGCGTGAGTTGCCATCACCAGCTGCCTTGGCGCCGTTTCCAGCTTGAATCACCTCAAGCTCACCGTCGTTGTCTATGTCTCCCACGGCGGGTTCAGATTCTGAGCACGCTGAGGCATTGAGGGTTTGTAAGACAGAGCCATCGCTCGCACTGAGGATTTTGACCCATTTTCCACGCTTATCTTCGCTACTTTCTGGAAAGTAACATCCTGAGCCAACCACGATTTCTTTTCCAGGATTATCAGCGATGAGTTCAGCGACAACGGGAGAAGAGAAGATAGTTTGGTTAAATGAGGTGTACCAATCGTTCAATTCTCCCCGAAATGAGTGGTGCTTAAATTTTTTGAACTTTCCTGTTGAGAAACGCCCTCGATTGACTTGTCCGGCGCCTTTGTCTTCGCCCGGTGGATTTAAGGCATAAACGTATCCTCCATTTGGAGTAGGGGGATTGAGATCGTTGTTCTGCGAAATATCAGTACCGACAATGATCTCCATTTTAGGGCTGTTGTCGATATTCGCAAACGAACAAGATGACCAGACGGTGTCCGCGGCGTTATAATACCAGCCACGCTTAAAGTTTTTCTTTGCAGGCTTGAGAAGATAAACATTTCTGTCCCACGCACCAAAACAGATCTCCATCTTGCCGTTTCCGGTAGTGTCCATAAGAGCAGGCGTTGATTTTACGGAATAAGAAAATGCCCAAAAATCTGCCCACCTCGAAAATGCTCTTAAGTTAAAAAAGCCGTGCCGTTCTCCGGTACGGGCATTATATGAAACTACCCCGCCCTTACATGCCTTATCACCGAGACCACCTTGTGGCGTGACAATATAAGGAGTTCCTTCGCCACGTATGGCCCCAACTGCAGAACTACCAAGAATCTTATTTGTTGAGCTAAAGCTGTTACACGATGTAATAGGAGTATCTATCTCCCTAACGACGGTCCCGTCAGATTGAACAATGTAGAGCCTGCCGTCAGTTCCTGTAACAACGATCTCTAGACCGTTTTCGGAGTTTCCATCGATTTCAGTTACAGCCGTTGCACCGTAGAGCACTGCTCCGCCTGAAAGTAAGAGCCCAGATTTATCGTCGTTGGTGAACCCCTGCTGTGAGGAGTCGAAGCTCTGGTCAGCAAGGGTTGGTGCAGCAAAAGGTAATACGCAGATAAAAAGAGCTATAAGAAGAAGCTGTTTCATGACACCTTACATAGATTTCCACACGTTCCCGCTGCGAGTTTCTCCTGTATGGAAATAACGGATGTTTCTACAAGATCCTCAATAGACAGGAGCTTTTTCTTTAAATAGAGAGCAAAAATTTATCCCCCACTCTGTTACTGGAGGGGTGCATTATGTATACTTGAGTAGTGAAGTCATCTATTTGCTTAGCGTAATGAAATCTGGTACTTAGGTGTGCTTATGTTATTAACTTAAAGGACTGTGCATGTCGACTGATACAGAGACTCTCGAGAATTTTACTCAGCAGGAGTACAAGTATGGCTTTACGGTAGATATCGAAGCTGACCAGTTACCTCCTGGGCTCAACGAAGAAATTGTACGAGCCATCTCTCACAAAAAAGGAGAGCCGGAGTACATGCTTGAGTGGAGACTGAAGGCATACGAGAAGTGGCTCTCAATGAAAGAGCCTGAGTGGGCGTTTCTTGATTACGAGCCAGTGAACTACCAAGAGACGGTGTACTACTCAGCACCAAAGTCGCAACCACAATATGAGAGTCTTGACGAAGTTGATCCCAAACTTATTGAAACATATAACAAGTTAGGTATTCCTCTTGAAGAGCAAAAGAAGCTCGCTGGTGTAGCGGTTGATGCTGTTTTTGATAGTGTTTCCATTGCTACCACGTACCGCGCGCAACTCGAGGAGCACGGAGTTATCTTCTGTTCGATTTCAGAAGCTGTCCAGGATCATCCAGAGCTTATTAAAAAGTATCTCGGTAGTGTTGTACCGTACACTGATAACTTTTTTGCTACGTTAAATTCGGCTGTCTTTAGCGATGGGACGTTTGTGTACGTTCCAAAAGGAGTCAAGTGTCCTCTTGAGCTATCGACCTATTTCCGTATTAATGCACAAAACACTGGCCAATTCGAGCGTACTCTTATCGTCGCTGACGAAGGAAGCTACGTGAGTTACCTTGAAGGGTGCACGGCTCCGATGCGTGATGAAAATCAGTTGCATGCTGCCGTTGTTGAACTTGTGGCGCTCGAAGGGGCTCACATAAAATACTCCACCATTCAAAACTGGTACCCCGGCGATAAGAACGGGAAAGGTGGTATTTACAACTTTGTTACGAAGCGAGGTCTCTGCGCTGGGAAAAACTCAAAGATCTCTTGGACTCAAGTGGAAACTGGTTCAGCAATTACCTGGAAGTACCCAAGCTGTATTCTCAAAGGTGATAACTCAGTAGGTGAGTTCTACTCAGTTGCTCTGACCAACAACTGTCAGCAGGCAGATACCGGAACGAAGATGGTGCACATTGGGAAAAACACTAAGAGCACCATTATCTCGAAAGGGATTTCGGCTGGAGTGGCGCAAAACTCCTACCGTGGTCTTGTCAAAGTGATGAAGAGTGCCGAGGGGGCTCGAAACTTCTCTCAGTGTGACTCGATGTTGATGGGTGATAAGTGTGGAGCACACACGTTCCCGTATATTGAGGTCAAAAACCCAACGGCTCAAGTTGAGCACGAAGCAACAACTTCGAAGATCGGAGAAGATCAGATTTTTTACTGCAATCAACGTGGTATCTCAACCGAGGATGCTATTGGAATGATTGTGCACGGTTTTTGTAAAGAAGTGCTCAATGAGCTTCCGATGGAGTTTGCGCTTGAAGCTCGCCAACTTCTTTCCATCAGCCTTGAAGGCAGTGTCGGCTAAATTTTTAATATATGTGTAAGGATAGAATCAATGCTACGCGTTAAAGACCTAGAAGCATCAATCGAAGAGAAGCAAATTCTTCGTAAGCTTAATCTCGAAATTAATCCGGGTGAAGTACACGCTATCATGGGTGTTAACGGCTCAGGAAAAAGCACTCTTGCGAGTGTTCTTGGAGGCCGTGAAGAGTATGAAGTGGATGGCGGCTCTGTTGAGTTCCTCGGAAAAGATCTCCTTGAGCTCGACCCGGAAGAGCGTGCGCGTGAAGGACTTTTTCTCGCCTTTCAATACCCAGTGGAGCTTCCTGGCGTATTTATCTCGTATTTCTTGCGAACGGCGTATAACTCGCTCCGCGAGCACCGAGGGGAAGAGCCAGTTAAGGTAAGGGAGTTTAGTATGCTCATCCAGGAAAAAGCAAAGCTCCTTGAGCTTGATGCTGATCTGCTTAAGCGTTCTGTAAACGAAGGCTTTTCTGGTGGTGAGAAGAAACGAAATGAGATTTTTCAGATGGCGCTGCTTGATCCAAAGTTGTGTATCCTTGATGAAACTGACTCTGGGCTTGATATCGATGCGCTCCAAGTGGTTGCGCGCGGAGTGAATACACTCAAAGAGCAAGACCCTGAGAAGTCTTTTCTCCTTATTACCCACTACCAACGCCTCTTGAACTACATCGTTCCAGATTTTGTGCACGTCATGATTGATGGTCAAATCGTCAAAACGGGTGGAAAAGAGCTCGCTCTTGAGCTCGAAGAGAAAGGGTATAACTGGGTTCGCGAAGAGCTTGCCGCTTCTTGAAGGTTGGAGGAAAGATGTCGTCTGAATCAGTAGAACCAAAATGGTTTCAGCAAAATTTTCATTCACTTGAGCATTCGCTCAACGGTTTGCGCGAGTCTTCTTTTCATCAAAAGAGGCAAAGTGCTTACGACCGTTTCTGTCAGCTTGGTTTTCCAACGCCAAAAAGCGAAGACTGGAAGTACACCAATCTGCGCCCTGTAGTCGCACAAGCTCTCGAGCGTGCTACTGTTGAGTCGCTCAAAAGCGTAGATGCCTCGCTCATTGAACAGGTTGCTGTGCCTGATCTCGAAGCTCCTCGGCTCTGTTTTGTAAATGGCTTCTTCTCAAAGGAGCTTTCTGACGCTGCTGAGTTACCAAACGGGTGTACTTTTATTTCACTCTCTGAGCTTCTCCATGACGATGCGCATCCACTCCGTGCTCAATTTGAAGAGCGCTTTTGTACACTCTCACAAGGTAGTGATGACGCTATCTCGCTGTTCCACAACGCCTTTGTCGAAGATGGCCTTATCTTGCATGTTGAAAAGAATGCATCGCTTGATAAGCCAATTGAAGCTCTCTTTTACGGTGTTGCCGATTCGAAAGGTCTCGTGCGTTATCCACGACTCTTTGTCATCGCAGAGCAGGGAAGTAAAGCCACGCTTATTGAGCGCTACGTAAGCACAGGCAAGCCGTCTTCATTGACTGCCTCATATGGAGAAATCTTTGTTGAGCAAAATGCTTCTTTTACTCACTACCGCTTTGTAATGGAGCAAGAGACTGACTCGCACATCGCACGAACAGCTGTATACCAAGAGCGAGATTCACGTTTTGCAACAACGTGCTTCTCTTTTGGTGGCTCTGTAGTGAGAAACGAAGTGACTCCAGTGCTTGATGGGCCAGGGTGTGAGACGGTGCTTAACGGCTTATCTGTGCTCTCAGGGAACCAGCACGTTGATAATCATACCGTTCTCGATCACGCACACCCGCACTGCGAAAGCCACGAGCTTTATAAGGGTATCTACGCTGAGCGCTCTGAGGGAGTGTTCTGTGGAACCATTATCGTGCGACCGGATGCTCAGAAAACAAATGCTATCCAATCGAATCAAGGGCTGCTGCTTGACGACACTGCTTCGCTCAACACAAAACCTCAGCTCAAAATTTGGGCGGATGACGTCAAATGTACCCACGGAGCAACCGTAGGACAACTCGATCAAGATGCTCTCTTTTACCTCCGCTCACGTGGTATCTCAAAGAATGATGCTCAAAAGTTGCTCATTCAGGCGTTTGCCGGGGATGTCACCAAAGAGGTGACGGTTGAGGCCTTGCGGAGCTATGCAGAGTCTGAAGTTCTTGCGCGGTTGCCAGAATGAAAAAAGTATAGGTAATTGGTTGTTCACTTGAAAAACTAAGCTCAGGCTGATTTCCTTCGCGGCCTCCGCGATCTACCTTTGTTTGAGTGATGCCTTCGCTCTTGTGGCTTGAGGTCTCCCTTATGGCGATCAATGCATCCCACGATATTTCGCTTCCCACGTAGTACAAAGACCCAGTCTTTGGTGGTTCTGTAGCGGGCATTTGGGAGTCCCTCGCGGATGCAGTTTTTTGGAAGTTGGTAAGGCTCGCTCCAGTCAGTTTGGCGAAATGTCTGCCCGAGAAGCTCAAGGCAATCGCGCACGGTGAAAAAGTTCGGGAGTTTTTTGCGCGCGTCTTGGTGGGCAACGGCTTTATCGATGAATTCTTTAAAAGCTGTAGGTTCAACCAGAAATGATCCATCGCGTTCTGATGGAACTGTTCCTAGGCAGCGCCCTTTATCCTCAAAGGTAAACCCTCGCAAACGCTTTCCTTTCGATTTTTTCTTGAGATCGTCAAATTCCGAAATGAGAAGTTCGTGAAGATTTTTCCCCTTAGAGCCAAAGATGCCGACGAGACTATTTTCCTTGTCGACAACAAAGATAAACTCGCCAGCGAGATAAAAAGTGACTGACTTGTCTCCACGCCATTGGCTGGGAATAAGAAGCTTTTTATTTTTAGAGGCCTTTGGGGCTTTTCTCCAGAGAGAGCAGAGCGCAGGTATAACGGCTCGAATAGATTCAACTACAGCGGGGTGGCGTTTTACAAACTGCTTTGATGCTCGCACGAGCTCAGCAAAGTGGAGAAGCACTTGGTTGGTGACAAAAAGCGGAGTGCTCCCACTTGTAATCTTGATTCGAAATCCGTTTGAGTCAGTTATTTCTTCTGCATCACGAAGTTCCTTTAAGAACGGATCTCGCATGTGGAGGTAGTTTTTAGCCTCAAGCAGTGAGCCTCGATAAAATGGAAAAGGAAGTTTGTCACGTTCATGAAAGGTTCCAGGAATGAGAAAACCAACGAGACAAGTTTTCCCATCGAGGAGATAAAACAGTTGTGGCTTATCAGCATGAAAAAGCTTCTTTATGCCCTTGGCGTGATCAAGTACGGAGTGCTTTTCGTGGTGTTCTTGGTGCCAGGTAGAAAATGTAGCAAGGAGTGGGGTAAGCAATTGCTCTGAAATGAAGAGCCCGTTTGGAGTGAGACGAGTATTATGTAGAAGGTCTTCTTCTTTCGAGACTCCTGCTCCATCTTTAATAAAAGCTTCCCCCAATGTTGGTGCTGGTTCTACAGGTTGCGATGGGGGAGTTGCCTCTTCGGGAGCTTCTTGGGACTCGGCAGTGTTCTCGTCAGTCATGGTTTGAACGTCCATTAACAACTTTTCCTACAAAGGTTACCCCGGGAGGGCATAAGATTCAATGATTTGAGGTTAAGTTCGTGTCGGTGATACGTGAAAAGATACTTCCAGTACCCATTAAGTTCTAATAAGATATGAACGACTTATAGATAATTGATTCTTTTTCAAAGGTGCTGAGTATGACCGCAGGTACAATTGCGACCTTGATTGTCGAGCAGGAAGGGGTTGATGAGCAGCGGGTGAGCCTCCGTGACGGTCAAGAGATTCGAGTTGGTCGTGATGAAGGAAACGATATCGTTTTAAACGACCCAGGAGCCTCTCGGATGCATGCCATGTTTTCAGCATCCTCCAATGGCGTTGTTGTTTCTGACCTTAATAGTTTAAACGGTGTCTTTCTCAACGGAGCTCGTCTCTCCGGCATGAAGGATTTAACATCTCGAGATCTTGTCAATATTGGTACGGCGAAATTTCGAGTGCAGCTTGCTGCAGATGAGGTGGTGGACTCCCTGAGCTCGTCGCCAGCCTCGCGTGCGATGACTGCTCAAATGCGTCCTGTCTCGGTGTCTGTTGTTGTTGCTTCGATTGACTCTTTTCAAAAACTCTCAGAAGAGTTGCCAACTGAGGATGTCGCTGAGATTCAGCTTCGTTGGATGAGTGCCGTGAGAGATGCTATTGAAAACTCTCATGGTACCATTGATAAAATAATAGGGGTAAACGTTGTCGCTGTTTGGGTTGGACCTGACCAAGGTGCGCTCGTACAACAAGCATCTTCAGCGCTCAAGTCTATTCTTGAATCTGGAAGAACTCTTGCAGGCACTTGGAGGCATGAATCATCGCATCCCTTAGCCTCAATCGGTGTGCTTAGCTCTGGGTTTGGCTTAAAAGGAGCTCTTGGTGCAAGCTCGCAGCAAAGCGATGGAGGGTTTACCATCTTAGGTGATCCCATTAACGCAGCTTTCTCTCTGCTCTCTTTACGTAACGAACTTGGTGCTCCTATCCTTGTGGATGCGCTTTCCGCTGAAAATGTTGGGGCTGTCTTTTCGTTGAAGCCACTAGGCAGAAAGAATCTTCCCGGGACAGAGGAGCAGATGGAGGTATTTAGTCCGTAGAAGGTTTTTTGCGGGTTTCTTTTACCTCTGAGCGTTTTTGCTTATCTTGCAACATTTTATCTTTCGCGCGCTTAGAGCGTTTTCTCTTCTGGCGGCGGATTTTTTCTCGCTCTTGTTCAGCCTTTGATTTTTTTCCTTCCATCCGTTCTTCGAGCTTGTCGCAAAGCTCACGCCGAGCGAAAAATCGGTTCATTGCCTGTGAGCGATCTTGTTGACACTTGATTTCGATTCCACTTGGCTTGTGGAGGAGTTGTACGCAGGAGGAAGTTTTGTTCATTTTTTGACCACCGCTGCCAGTGCCGCGGATAAAGTTCTCTATAAGATCTTTTTCATCGATTCCCAGCTGCTTCATACGTTTTATGAGCTCTTGTTCTTTTGCTAAAGAGACAGGAAAGCGACCCATTAATGTATCTGAGTGTTTTCAAGATGAAGCAAATGAAACTCAGGAATGGCAGCGTCAAAGAATACACCACTTTCGCTTACGAAGGTATAAGCCCCGTCCATGGAGCCGGTTGTGTCTCGAATAACTGTCCAACTAGAATACTTATGAGAAAAGCCGGGCATGATCTCTGGTTGTTCCCCAAGCACCCCTTCTCCTTTTACGTCGGAGATCTGCTTGCTACCCGAAAAGATTCTCCAGTGGCGGTTCAGAAGCTTAATCGGCTCAGCAGAAGTGTTCGTAATGGTCACATGGTAGGCAAATGCAAAGATGCCTGAGTCAAGTTCAGAGCGTTCTGGAAGAAATCGAGGAGATATAGTAATTTTTACACCATCGGTTGTTTCGGTGTACACTTCGCTATAGGTTTGAGAGTTTTTTGACTTTGGGTGTTCCATGCTAACGCCTATTCATTCTCATTGCTCTCTTAAAACATAGAATAGAGATGACGAACTCGACAAGACTAAGATTTATGATACATCCCCATTTCCCCTTTTTCCTGCTTTTTGTCCTTACACTTATGTTCGCACTGCCAAGCGAAGCACAACAAAAGAGAGTGAGGATTCTTGTCACCGATTGGTGCCCCTATTGTAGTCGCCTAGAGGCATTTCTTATCAAAGAAAAAATCCGCTACGAGAAGCTTGATGTAGAGCAGTCTTCTGAAGGAAAAAAGCTTTACACACAACTCGGCCGTGGAGGCGTGCCAATTGTTCTTATTGGCTCGGCAGTTGTTCGCGGGTTCGATAAGGCAGCTATTCTTCGTGAACTTGGGCAGGGAGATTCTCAAAGGGGAGTTTCTTCAGGGCCTCTTTTTTCGTCGTAGCTTGTTACTACGATGAGGTGCGCCGTCCTTCGATGCAGTGCTTGAGTGCTTCACGTATTGCCTGAAAGGCACGAAGCGGGGGAGGGGATGGTAGGTCAGGCTCAATGTCACTGATTTCAAGATAGAGTACTCCTGGGTGTTCGTTGCTCTTAAAGGCGGCGCAGATTTGATCTGCAGGGAGGCCGTCTATGCCGAATCCTTCTAAACGTACAGGCACGTGACCTTGAAGAGCAGAAGCGATGCCATTTCTGCCGTCAAAGATAAACTTCTTATATGCTTCAAGAGGCCAGTCGCCTACGCGAAGGGCTGGTTGAAGAGTGTAGGTGCTTTTATCTTGTAAGAAGAGGCACCCTCGCACAAAACCAGACGCAGGAATAACTTCTCCTACAAGAAGCCGGAGTGCCTCGAGAGAGATTTCAGCTTCGTTTGTTGTTTCGTATACAGAGCGAAATTTTTCGCGCAATGCTTCTGGGCAATCACTCAGGTAACGATTAAGTTGGCGCAGCTTATGGTCTGAGAGTTGAGTTGGAACAACTTCAGCTTTCACTTCCTCTTGTTCTTGCTCTTCGTGAGGAGGTTCTTCGTGGATGACTTCTGGCTCAAGAAATGATTGCTCGGCAATCACATGGAGCTCTTGCACAAGTTCTTCACCAAACACAGTCTTGAGTACATCTTCTTTTGCTGCCCAAGTGTCTTGTGCGTCAGGATAATAGGTTGGCTGTTGGGATTGAGCAAAGAGCTCTGAGAGATTCGAGAGCTCATGGAGGGACATCTGTACATTCGAGTGCTGAACGGTCATTTCTCCTGTCGCTCGTTCGTTTCTCTGTTCATGGTATGGAGAAAGAGAGTGGAGCACTTCGCGGGGAAGGTGCCAATCTCGGGCAAATTTTTGACCTACTTGTAGCGGTGTCACCCCAATGAGGCTTTTAAGTTTATTTTCGAGCTGGTCTTTTGAGCCATGCTCTGAGAGGGCTTTGGCGTAAAGCCGAGGATAATTCCAGGCAATCAGATCATGGCCCAGTTGTCTAAGAAGAGTTGATGTATAAGCTAAGTCCTCAGAGATCTGCACTGAAGGTGCCATCTTTTGAGCGGCTTCGGCGCTGAGCTTTGTCAGTGATGATCTCGCTGATTGAAGGTGTGTTGCATCCTTCTTACGATGAGAAGAGATCTGTGCTGGAGATACCTGCAAGAGATTGAGAAGCTCATCTTCTTCTAGTTTCTGTAAGTCGCTGACTGTACTTCCTTCTGGATTTGGTCTCTGAGCAATGGATTGCATCTTTTTCATGCAGTAGAACAGCAGAGCAGGATCTTGTTTAAGGTCATGCATGAGTTGTTCTTCATGTGAACGGTAGTAACCTGAAGAGAGATTCTCTTTGATTTGTTCTAGCACTTGCTCATTAACTGGGAGCCACCCTTTCTCAAGATGTTCGAGTGCTTCGCGCTTTCTGCGATCGACTTTCTTAGGTTTATCGATCACAATTTTACGAAGATGTCTTTTTGGCACGTATTTAAATGCCATAGTCTAAGAGCTCCAGAACAATCCTCCTCCAGGGAAGATTTCTATAGCTTAAATCGACATAATCGCATGAAAAGTTTAAGTATTTTCCAGTAGAGTAGTTCGGAGAAAAATAAGCCTCGCTGGTATTGCGGTTTAGGGGCGAGCTTGTTTAGATGCTGCCTTACATCCGTGTCTTTAGCTGATATTTCAGGAGATTAACTATGCTAGGTGTAGGCAAAAAATTCCCCGAGTTTGAACTCACTGCTTCTGTGAGTGGCGATCAAGATCGTGCCTTCGAAACTCTTACTCAAGACAGCTTTCCAGGAAAGTGGAAGGTTTTCTTTTTCTGGCCCAAGGATTTTACGTTTGTTTGTCCAACAGAAATTGTTGGTTTTGGCAAGCTCAATGACGAGTTTGCTGACCGAGATGCGCAGCTGATTGGTGGTAGCACGGACTCTGACTTCGTGCACCTTGCTTGGCGGCAAAATCACGAAGACCTTACTGAGAGCCCATTTCCATGGGTGAGTGATATTAAGCGTGAGCTTTGCACGGAACTTGGTATCCTAGATGAAGGAGCTGGAGTAGCACAGCGTGCAACATACATTGTGGATCCAGACAACATCGTTCGCTTTGTTTCTGTCAATGATCTTGCTGTTGGTCGTAATCCAGAAGAAGTCCTTCGTGTTCTTGATGGACTTCAAACAGATGAGCTTTGTCCTTGTAACTGGAACAAAGGGGAAGCGACGCTCTAGGAGCATCGTTTCACCTTATTTCCCAAGCTTGTCCCCTAATGAAGCACGACCTATAAATTCTCGGTGCTCTCGGAGTACTCGGTGGTTGATCTGAGTTGTCTTGTAAACCACCGAGTACTCCGAGAGCACTGAGAATTTGGATTGCTTCCTCGATGTAAGGGTATATAGTCAGTGACCACAGGTTTGTCGAAGAAAAACTCACTGAGTATATCAGCTGCGCAGCAGCTGCGAGGCGTCCTCGGGGACGCCGCACGGGAAATATGATGCGCAAGCATCGTATTTC
>JAUIBK010000046.1 GCA_030428205.1 bacterium | reverse complement strand
ACTGAGTTTTCTTGAAAAAGAAGCAGAACACGTAGAAGGTTTTGCAAAAGAGTGTGCTGTAGTCACGCACCACCGCTTAGAAGAGAGAGATGGTAAGCTTGTTCCTTCTGGAGAACTTGAAGAGCCACTTATTGTACGACCTACTTCTGAGACTATTATCGGTGAGTCATTTTCAAAATGGGTTCAATCTTATCGCGATCTTCCGCTCCTTATTAACCAATGGGCAAATGTTGTTCGTTGGGAGATGCGTCCTCGGCTTTTCTTAAGAACGGCTGAGTTCCTCTGGCAAGAGGGGCACACTGCACATTCGAGTAAAGAAGAAGCGCTCGAGGAAGTTGATCGCATGCTTGAAGTTTACCGAGAAGTTGCTGAAGATGTCTTAGCGCTTCCGGTGATTAAAGGTGAAAAGACAGAAGGAGAACGTTTTCCTGGTGCGGAGAAAACGATAACGATTGAAGCCATGATGCAAGATCGAAAAGCTCTCCAGGCAGGAACCTCTCACTATCTTGGACAAAACTTCGCAGAAGCCTCTAAGATTCGATTTCTCAATACTGAAGGCGATCTTGAATATGCCTACACAACGTCTTGGGGCGTATCCACTCGGATGGTAGGTGGGCTGATAATGGCCCATGGTGATGATGATGGACTACGTGTTCCCCCAAAGGTTGCCCCTAAACAGGTTGTGATTCTTCCTGTTGTGCCGAAGCCAGAGTTGGAAGGCGCTGTCGTTGAATATGCCGAAAAGATAGCTGCTGAGCTCTCTTCAAAGAGCTATGAAGGAAGGTCTGTTCGTGTACACGTTGATAAGCGTGATATCCGTGGGGGAGAAAAATCGTGGCAGTGGATTAAGCGTGGCGCTCCTCTTCGAATTGAAGTAGGTCCACGTGATCTTGAATCGGACAAGGTTGTGCTCTTTCGACGCGACCAAGGACCAAAGGAAAAAGAATTTCTCTCACGTGCTGAGTGCATTGAACGGGTGCCAGAGCTCCTTTCTGCCGTGCAGTCTTCGCTCTATGAACAAGCCAAAAGCTACCGTGATGAGCATATGCAAGAAGGGATCTCCAACTTTGATGAGCTCAAAGAGTTTTTTACTCCAAAGAACAAAGAGAAGCCTGAAATACACGGTGGGTTTGTTATCGGAAAGTGGTGTGAGGATCCTACTGAAGAGGAGAAGCTCTCAGATCTAAAGCTTTCTATTCGTTGTATGCCACTTGAGCAAAGTGGCACTGCTGGAAAGTGCATTATTACCGGCCGTGAGGCTACCAAAGACGCCATCTTTGCGAAGGCGTATTGAGACGCTTTTGTCCAATTTCTCAGCTGATCCCATTCTGGTATCAGCACATAATATATACTCAGTGCCAACAGTTTGTCGGAGAAAAACTCACTGAGTATATCAGCTGCGCAGCAGCTGCGAGGCGTCCTCGGGGACGCCGCACGTGAAATATGATGCGCAAGCATCGTATTTTCCTGGGGGTGACAAATATACCCCGTGGAGAAACACGCGTGAAAGCGATCAGCTTTCACACCACAATACAATAAGTTGCGTTATCGCCCGGCTTAAGCCCCATCCGCCTTTAAACTCCTCATAACTCTTGTGAATTACTGCACCTTCTTACGAGGGGCTGATCGTTTACAGAACTGTTCGGGTAGAAGAGGAAGTACTTATCGCGACTGAAGCATGGTCACTCCCTTCATGCTGCATTCGCGGTACGTACACAGAATCACAAAACCATTTTCATCTGAACAGGAGAAATCGATGACCCGAAAACTTTCCGAAGAAGGCGAGATTAAGCGTACGAGTGAAGGTGTGCTCGTGCGAGCGCTGGGTGGAGCCCACTTGCTGGACCAGCCCGGTGTCGAATGCGAGAACCCCGACGTCCCGGAGGGTGAGCGTATCTATCGCAAGCTCTTCGTCCACCGCCAGATCTTCCTTCCGGGGGAGTTCGATGCGGCCCAGGCTTTCCTGGGTGGAAACGATGTGATCCGGCTCGGGGCAACGGGCTACTCGACCATCAAGGACGAGCAGCTCGCCGAGTGGGGTCTCCGGCGTGGTGCCTACGAGGCAGCCGTCAAGGGGCTGATCATGGCCCAGACGCGCTTCATCTGGGAGCACTTCGAAGGCGCCCAGGTCAAGCTCTGTGATGGCGCAAGCTACATGGGGGTTGACCAGGCGATGATCGAAGCCGGGAAGGCGCTGAACCTGAACCGACTCGGACACTCGTGCCCGAAGTTCATGTTCTATGTGCATGACGACTCGGAGGACCAAACGCCGATCTACGTCGCAAGTACGCAGGCCGAGTACTCCACGGCCTTCGTCACCAACTGTGACATCTTGCTCTCGGTAGGTGGTAGGCTCCAGGCTTTGGAGCACGACATTACCGCGGGCATCAAGCTTGGCTACATGGGCAAGGCGGTCGTTCCGATCAACTTGCTCGAGGCGATCTGCGACCACGGAGGTCCGCCTGCTTGGGGTGCGGATGGGAGCGTCCAGGACGCCACCGCCGCCTACACCAAGACGGTCTTCCCGATCCCGATGGCTGCGGCCACCGGTGGTGCCGACATGTACGATCTGATCAGGCAACATGTCTGTGCGGTGGCGGGCAACCTCTGCCGTCGCAAGCTGAGCCCGGATCGTGCCTATGCCGGAAGCCGCCATTGATGCCCGTCCGCCCGTGGGCTTTATAGGTGGGAGAGGCTCAGTTCTCTCCCACCTGTCTGCTCTGGTAGGCAGCCGCTCCTCTGTTCAGAATCGGTTTTTCGTGAGGATTTTCTCAAGGATATCGATTCTGGGTGCGTCCGCCTCCTTCTCAATTCCAACTGTTTATCTTAGGAAGCCCTATTCCCAATCTTAAGTGGCACAACCGAAAAGTGTACTGTTACCGGTAGAGAAGCTATCAAGACGGCATTGTTACCAAGGCGTACTAACTTGCATTTCCTGTGGCACTAATCGCTCGCCGAAAAAGTTCTCGTGATATCAGGTAGATATCAAGTGCTCTGCAATTTGTATGTTATAACAAACAATTTCGTCGATTATGGTAACCGCCTGTAACAATTGTTCTTTTCGAACTTCTGGTCGGATTTGTTTCTTGCGATAGTTTCAGAATAAGAGGTTTGGCGTCACATATAAGTGATGCGAAACACTCGCATTATTCTCTGTAGGGTTCATTTCTAAATCACCCACCCTAGGAATACATAACATGCTTGATATGGGGGTCACACAAGGGGCTTCTGTTGTGGAAAAGTTAAATACTTTGTGGGGTTAACAATGGTTAAAAAAATACTTTCTATCTCTCTTCTGCTTGCTTCTTTCTCTGGTGGGAACGTCTTTGCGCAAGATGCATTTCAAATACAAAAGGAATGTCGTTGTTCGTGTTATAATACAAGGTATGGCGACGTGGAATGGACTGAGGTTGATGATTCAGTTACGTCTAAATCAGAATGTGAAGATCAAGGCAACGGAGTGGATTGTTTTCTTTATGATGGGAAAGCTGATATAGGGGAGCTTTACTGCCGTTGGGCAAAGCCTCGACCAAAAAAGAAGGGTGAGGATAAGAAGCTCCTAGAGGATCTTCATTCTCTTTCAACAAGCGAGCTTCAGGGTCTTCTAAGATAAGTCTACGAGACACTTCCGGGCTGTTTGAAAAAGCTCGGAAGTGTTCTTTGTGAAGTCCCTGTTAAAGGTGTTACGCCGGTGTGAAATACACCTGAACTCCACACAGTTTGAGTTGAGTTCCCGCCGTAACAGAGCCTCTCCAGTTGAGCACGTAAAAGTATTGATTATTATCGACGGTATGGTTGATGTCACCCTGCTCAGCCATACCATTGTAACCGGACGAGAAGCTACCAAAGACGCCAACCTTGCAAAGGCGTATTAGTAGGTTTCTCCGTTCTCTTGTCCTTGGATAGGCAGGTAGGAAAACCTGGCCCAGAGATTCCGCCTACGAAAATTTATTATATATGTACAAATCGTACATTCTTACAGCAAGCCCTCCACAGGGATGCCATAACTGAAGAGATAGGTGGCTGTGAAAATCGGCTCCTTGCTTTTGTGCAATAACATCTCTTGAGGTTTCAGATGGTTAAAAAAATTCTTTCCAGTGCCCTTCACCTTTTCCCACTCTTCTTGGTTCTCATATGCCTAGGATTCCCTAAGATTGCACATGAGGAAACGAGAGAAGATCTCAGAAGTCGAGAACGCGAAGCTCTTTTCAGTAATGGTGAGTGGGAGTGCCACTGTACGTGTAAGGGATATGGTGAGTCCTCTCCGGCGGAGCTTCCAGGAGATTGTGCTAGCCAGCCGGGTGGAAATCCAAACGATCAAGTGCCAGCGGCAGAATGTACTTTCCCGGATGATAAAGACGGAGAGACTTGGCATGGAACTTTGGAAGATTGCCACAATGTGTTTGTCGTAGCTGGGTAGCTACGACGGTACAGGAATAACAACGGGGTTCCAATCTCCTTGTTATTTAAGAAATCCAAGAAGAAAAGAGGAAGAACCCCCGACGGGAAGATCCTGTTTTCTCGTGCACTGTCATGCCACCAAAATGAATATGCTCAAAAATATAGTTTACAGTGCACTCGTATGTCTTGTGAGATGGCGACATGACAGAGGTGCCTTCCCTCTGTCATGCGTTGTTCTGTAGTCTTAGCAGTTGTCTTCGTAGCAAGAACCAAGACGTTTTGCCAGGTGTGGGTACTTTTGAAGGCAAATACCCGTAGCTGTACAGATCAGCTCTCGATCATCTGATGAAGATGAAAATGAAGTTTTTATTTCACCAGTTTTATAGAGTTCTAAGACGAGATCTGTATCGCTGAGCTCTCGTTCGTTTTCAATTGTATTCTTGAAGGGGTTGATTCTGTTGAGACAATCAGCGCCTCTGTTCAAGAGCTCATCTGCTGCAGCATCAATTAAATTTTCACATTCAGCTTCTGCCGCTGCTTCAGGGTTTTCAACAATACGTTCGGCTTGTTGACATGCAACTAAGTTTAGACACAGAAGAGCGGTGAGTAGGTTTATAAGAATAGTTGTTCCTTTCATTGTAACCTCTTAAAAATACATAAAAAACCATCTCGCAAACACACGAGAGAGGAAATGTACAAATAAGTCCGCCACAACAAAAGCGTTATCTAGGGTATGTCAGCTTTCCATAGGGGTGTGCTCTATTGAGATTGCAGTGGCTGAGAAAGGTTCGCTTGCTATGAGACATGCACAAATTGTGCATCATAATGGATGTAGAGGTGCTTCATAGATGAGCACGTGAAATAACCAGGAACACGGGATCATAAGCAATGAAAGATAACGAGGGTAGTGCCGAGAAAAGTAATAACTGTAATAGCTCTGGTTCGAATGAAATGTTCCACGAGGGGCAGCTCAATAGTAGCCAATCTCTCAACCGCAAGGTCGGCTGGGGAAGATCTTACCAGGTTGAGGACATATACCACCTCCACAGAAATTCAAGAATTTCTGTCCCCCGACCAGATAGATTTGATGAAAAGAAGACTGCTAGCCGTTTACAACACTTTTTTCAAAGAGTGCTACTTCTTCATCGTTTCGAAATAAGGCGTTATTCGAAAAAACTTTTCCAAGGTAAGCTCTCCCAGAGTCAGCAAGAATACAGACGGCTATATCACTGCTTGTGAGCTGAGAGAGAAGATTGTGGGCGACGTGAAGAACCGCGCCACTACTTGGGCCAAGTAAGAGCCCCTTGTGCGCAATGCGGCGCGCGGTTTGAAAAGCGTCTCTATCTTCAACAGGGTGAATCTCATCAATGAGATCTCGTCGTAAGTTCTCAGAGATAACATCGACTCCGATGCCTTCAGTTTCGTACGATTTTGGCTCGTCAGAAGAAAGGAGTGAGTTTGCAGAATCTACGCCATGAACTGTAATCTTAGGATTTTGTTCTTTGAGATATTGCGCGATACCACTAATCGTTCCACAGCTTCCCATCCCAGAGATAAAATGCGTCATCTTTCCCTCGATCTGCTTCCAGAGCTCAGGTCCTGTGGTCCGGTAGTGTGCTTCGGGGTTTTTTGTATTGAAGTACTGATTTGGCATAAAAGCGTTGGCGTGTTTCTCAAAGATCCCTCTTGCGACTGAGTGGTAGCTTTCGGGGTGTTCGAGAGTGTCGGTATCTCTACAGACGTGAACTTCTGCGCCGTAAGCACGAAGAGTAGCGACTTTCTCAGAGCTGGTATGCTTGGGTACGGTGATAATAACCTTATACCCTTTGAGTGCTCCTATCATAGCGAGGGCAATACCCTGATTGCCCGAGGACGCTTCGATGATCGTTCCTCCTGGCCTGAGAAGGCCTCGTTTCTCAGCGTCTTCAATCATGTAGAGCGCTGCGCGATCTTTAATGCTTCCCCCAGGGTTAAGGTACTCAAGCTTTCCAAGAAAGGTTGGGCCGTTCTCGGGGAGATCAAAAAGAAAGTTGAGGTTTACAAGTGGGGTGTTTCCTACCTGTGAAAGGACAGCGTTAGAAGAAGGTTCAGCCATGATACAACTCCGGGCTAAGCAAAAGACTCGATATCAGTGAGGCTGCCAATGGGTTGGCAAGCAAGTCCACGATCGATACGACGCATTAACCCACTGAGCACTTTACCCGAGCCAAATTCAAGGCCTTTGGTTGGTGCGTGATCACCGATAACAGCCTGCATTGATTCTACCCACCGTACTCTCCCACAAACCTGGAGTCGTAGAGCTTCTCGTATTGCTTCAGGCTCAGTCAGTGGCTTAGCATGGTAGTTGGCGTAAACCGGAAAGTGAGCAGGGGAGATTGAAGTTGCCTCAAGATCTTTTGCGAGTTTTTCTTCGGCTGGCTTCATGAGGGAGCAGTGAAATGGCGCGCTTACAGGAAGCTCTTTGACCTTCGGGTTCTCTAGGCAAGCAACAAAAGAGTCAATGCCTTGCGCTGAGCCAGCAACAACTATCTGTCCTGGGGCATTGAAGTTGGCTACCTCAGCAACTCCATCAGTCTTCTCAATGGCGGTCTCGATCTCTTCTATTTCTTTACCGAGCACCGCAACCATTTTTCCTGCACCTACAGGAACGGCTTCTTGCATATAAGCCCCGCGCTTATGAACAAGTTGAACGGCGTCCTCAAAGGAGAGTGATCCAGCAGCAACAAGCGCAGAGTATTCTCCAAGGGAGTGACCAGCGGCAGCGCAGAGAGTAGGGCTTTGTGGATTTTCTTTAAAGAGTTTGTAGCAAATTGAGCTAACGGTGAGAATTGCAGGTTGGGTGATTGCTGTCTCAGTGAGCTTTTCAGGTGGGCCTTGAAAACAGATCTTTGAGAGCTCAAACCCAAGAGCCTTGTCGGCGACCTCGAACATCTCTCGTGCAAGTTCGGAGCTTTCTACGAGCTCGTGTCCCATACCTACAGATTGGGAACCTTGGCCAGGAAAAAGGCCTAGAACACTGGTATTGTTAGTCATCTGTGAAACTCCGGATAGGTGTCAATATCGAGATAGAATAAGAAATACTCGTACGAACTACAACTCCTCGCTCGATTTTTACTGAAAACTGCGTAAATCACCGATAAGAAAGCGCTTTAGAGAGCTCTCAGATGAGTCGATATCATTTTATGTCCGTGTGAAGCAGTGGCCATCATAAAGACGATGGCGATCATGGGAGTGTAATTGTAGTGGAAAAAGAAGTGAGAGAGCCGGGCTCAGTCCTGGTAGTAGATGATAATCCTCTTATAACGAATGTCTTAGAGAGTTTGTTAAGCTCTCAGTCTTACGACGTGCAGTGTTGTTCAAATGGGCAAGAAGCTCTTGATGCTCTAGAACGCAAGCCTGTTGATCTCATTATTTGTGATGTGATGATGCCTAAGCTAGATGGGTACGGCTTACACGAATCACTCCGTGCAAAAGCAGAATTTTCTCACATTCCATTTATTTTTCTGACCGCGCTCAGCGAGGAGAGTGAAAAACGTAAGGGACTAGAGACTGGAGCGGATGACTATGTTGTAAAGCCGTTTGATCCTGGCAAATTGCTTTCGATGGTGAAAGGCAAGGTTCTCCGATCTCGTAGCCTCAAAACTGCCTCCGCTGAAAAATACGACCAGTTTCGCAAAAAAATCATTCATACCCTTTCTCATGAGTTTCGTACTCCTCTTGTTGCCATTAATACAGGGACAGAGCTGCTTCTTGAGCAACAGGGTGCGCTCGCAAAAGAGAAAGCGGAGAACCTGCTCCAAGCGATTCAACGTGGTGGGCATCGGCTGGAGAAACTGGTTAATGATTTTATGCTTATGCAGCAAATTGAGGCAGGGATTGCACAGCGACTCTTTGAGACACGTGCCTCGAAGCAGGTTCTTGGAGAGCTTGTGCGTGTTGTACTCGAAGCTCGAAAAGATGTCTTTGCGCAAGAAGAGTTTGATGTAGAATTTGTTGATTACTGCCGAGGCGCAGAGGTTTACGCTTACTTGCCTCATATTCAGGAGATTCTCTTTCGATTCATTGATAATGCGATAAAATTTTCAAATACACATAAGTCGATAGAGGTCGTTATTACTCCTCATGATCGGGAAGTCGCCATTGAAGTGCGCGATCGTGGCATGGGCATGAACGTGGTTCGAGTACAAGACGCTATTGATGCTTTTGGGCAGGTTGATCGGGATAAGCTAGAGCAGCAGGGAGGGGGGCTTGGCCTTGCCCTTGCGAGTCGTTACGCCAAGATTAACGGTGGCAGTATTGAGCTTCATAATCGGAAAAATGGAGGGGCTGTCGTAACCCTCGTCTTGCCCTACGCGTCGGATTCTGAGCCTGAGCCCCATTAGGGTTAGCCCTGGTCGAATCTCTAAAGACATTGTACGCTTGAGCAACTTGGGAGCTTTGCTGGTCCCTGAAACGTGTTGATTTTTTGGTAGCGTCCTGTGTTTCGTGTAGCTTTCCTTTTTCTTCTCTTCGTCTTTCCTCTCGTTGCTCATTCTTCTCCTGATGTCTCTCAGGCTGCATTAGCCCAGATGAAGATGCAGGTAGTTTTTAAAACGTTGGACAATGGCTTACGAGTCATTCTTTATCCTCGACCAATTGCACCTGTATTTGCAGGAGTGGTCTCTGTGCACTTGGGTGGTGTTGATGAGCAAATTGGTAATACCGGAGGATCGCACCTTCTTGAGCATATGGCGTTTAAGGGAACGCATCAGATTGGCACGATCGATTACTCCAAAGAGAAGAAGCTTCTTGCGCAACTCGAGTCTCTTCTAGGTGATGGTCGCCAAGTGAGTGAGTTGAGCGAGAGTGAGCAAGCAGCTCTCAAAAGTTTATATGAACAACTGAATAAAGTTTGGAAGAAAGACGAGTACTCCAGGATTATTCGAAAAGTTGGTGGCTCAGGTCTTAATGCCACTACAGCCAAGGAGATCACAAATTACTTTGTGAAATTGCCTCGTACTGCGCTCGAGCACTGGTGCTGGCTTGAATCTGAGCGAATTCTTCATCCTGTCATGCGTCAATTTTATAAAGAGCGCGATGTCGTCCTTGAAGAGCGTCGTATGCGTTACGTGGACGATCCCGGAGGACAGCTCTATGAAGCCATGCTCGGGACAGCTTATCTGAGCCACCCTTACCGTAATCCCGTCATTGGTTATAAGTTTGATGTCTCGCGTCTTACCGTTTCGGATGTTGAGGCGTTACATTCGAAATACTATGTGCCAAATAATATGGTGATTGCTCTTGTAGGGGACATTGATCCCAAGCAGGCCATGCCTCTTATAGAGAAGTACTTTGGTCGTATTCCCACTGGACCATACCCGGGACATCCCGCGGAGAAAGAATCCGAGCAGAATGGGGAGCGGAGTGTTGTCGTACGCCATGATTCTGAGCCTCAGCTTGGTATTGCCTATAAAAAGCCGAATTATCCTCACACTGATGATCCGGTGCTTGGTGTCTTAACTGAGATACTTACTGGAGGGAGGACCTCAGTGCTCTACAAAGAGCTCGTTGAGAAGAGAAAACTCTCCACTTCGTTTTCCGCATTTGAAGCTCCGGGCACTGGATATCCGAACCTCCTCTTTTTCTACGGAGATGTTCGTAGCCCTCACACGCCAGAGGAACTCTTGGCAGGGTTCGATCGAGCTGTCCGAAGTTTTCAAAAACGTGGCCCTACAACAGCTGAAATGGAGATAGCGAAACGAAAGATGGCAATGTCGTACCTGACGGATCTTCGCTCAAATATGAGTATGGCTCGGGGGCTGACGTCTTCAGAGCTTGTACATGGCTCCTGGCAAGCTGGGTTTGATTGGTACGAGCAGATGTTGGGGGTAACCCAAGAGGATGTTCGTCGTGCAGCGCGGGAATATTTGATTCCAGAGAAAAGAACAATTGGTTTTGTTAAGCCCAAGAGGGCAAAAGGGGAGGTCCTATGAAACAACTCTGCTCGTACGTTCTTTTCGGCGCTCTCCTTCTTTCTAGTGTTTGTTTTGGTGGTTGTAGTTCCATGCACGCCGGGAGTGACTTAAAAGATACGCCTATTGCGTTCGTTGATTATCGTGCGCCACAACCAGAAATTTGGACCCTCTCAAATGGGCTTTCGGTCTACTATATTCAGGACAAAGAGCTCCCACTCGTGAGAGGTTCGCTCTATATGCCCGGCGGAAGCTTGTGGGGTCCCTCTGACATGAATGGACTGGTGTCCGCGATGGGGTCTCAGCTTCGACTCGGAGGAGCTGGTCGGTACTCCCCTGCACAGCTTGACTTTGAACTCGAGAAGCTTGCTGCGAGCGTAGGATCGAGCTTTGGCCAGGAGTTTGGCAAGGTCTCCTTTCACTGCTTGGAACAGGACTTGGAAAAAGTTTTTTCTCTTTTCTCGGACGTTGTCCTTCGGCCGACGTTTGATTCTTCTCGCTTACAGCTTTGGAAGACCACAGCCTTAGAAAATATTCGTCGGCGTAAGGATTCTCCTGAAGACATAGCGAGCTCTACTTTGACTCAGCTGCTCTACGAAGGCACTCCTTTTGGCAGTATCGTTGAAAGTCGAGATGTTCAACGAGTATCACGCCTTGATCTTTTGCGTATGCACCGCAAGTTTGTAAGACCCAATGGCGCTATTCTTGTTGTTTCTGGAAGCGCACCTCGTCAAACAATCGAGTCACTTATTGAGCGAGCTTTCTCAACTTGGGAGCCGCGAAAGGATGAGCTCGGGCCACCACCACAAATCTCTTCAAGTCCAGCGCCTGGAATATACTTTGTGAAAAAGCCATTTTCACAATCGAGTATCTATATCGGGCAGCTCAGTGTTCCTCGGCATACCCCCGATCAATATGCCATCTCGGTCTTCAATAGTGTCCTCGGTACAGGAGGCTTCGATAGCCGTTTGATGAAGCGAGTACGAACTGAGCTAGGATATGTGTACGGCATCTATGGGTCCACCAACGCTGGTTTGGTACGTGGAACAAATGTCATAGGTATGCAGACAAAAGCGCAGTCTACTGTTGATGCTCTGAGAGAATCGCTCCAGATAGTGCGCGAGCTGCAAGTGAGCCCTCCGACAGCTGAGGAGATAGATGTTGTCAAGCAGTCCATTCAAAGCTCTTTTGTCTTTCGATTTGACTCCCCATCAAAATCTGCAGTTCGCCAAGCTCTTTTAAAGCTCTATAAGTACCCGAAAGACTACGATGACCAGTACCTCGAACGTATTTTTGATGTTGATGGTGAGCAGGTTATGCAAGTCGCCAATGATCGCTGGCGGATGGATGATTTTGTTATTGTTGTCGTAGGCAATGAGAAGGCCTATAATCTGCTGAAAACAGCGTTAAAATCTCCACCCGAGGAGTTAGCCGGCTACTCGATTATTGATGGGACTTTTCATGAGAAATTTGTTCGCTTATAGCACGCTTGTCTCTTGCCTCCTGATTATTGGCTGCGTTGGGCCAACACATGGCCCCGATAAACAATTTGAGGGCCTTGCCACAGGGGCTGCGACGGGGGCTGGAGCAGGGGCTATTACTGGAGCCCAACTCGGAGCTGCTACTACCGGGCCAGGAGCGCTTGTGGGGGCAGGTCTCGGGGCTGCTGTTGGGGCTATTCAAGGTTATGTGCAAGATCAACACGAAGAGTCTCTTTTAAGGCTCTCGGCGGATTCTCGTCTTGAGCGTGAGATATCGTTTGCGCATGAGGCTTTAAATGAACATTACAAACGCCGTGCTGAACTGCATCCTACTCGAGATATTTTCCCATCAGACCTCTTTTTTCGTGGGGATGAGGTCAATGTTCGCCGATCTGCCAAGCCCATTATTCGAGAACTAGCGAAGCTCAACAAGGATAGGACCTCTTGGTCACGTTTTGTCATCACATCTTATGTGAAGTCTTCTGACGAGGAGTCTTCCTATGCACATCATTTAGCAGAATCTCGTGCAAAAAACCTTGGAGATCTTTTTGTGAGATATGGTATTGAGCCGCGAAGAATTGTTGCTCGTGGTGTGCTGATGAGTGAGGCTATCCTACACGATCCAGACGATCGAAAGTCTCGCTATAACCAGGCTATTGAGCTCGCCCCAGTGGATAGGTAGCAAGGCGAACGGCAAGGAGAACAACGGTGAGTAGAGGTACATGCATACTTCTTGAGAGTGATGAGGCTGTCATTAATGATATTTCCTACTCGCTGAAGCTCATTGATCTTGAGGTGATGGTGGTTGCTTCGCTTGATGAGGCGAAAGATCTTCTCGAAGAGGAGCGCCCAGAGCTCGTTCTTGTTCGTGGGCACGTTCTTGGAGATAGTGAAGCTGGTTTTCGACTTGCCGATGAGGTCCGAGGTCATCCTGATTTTTCAACAGTACCCGTTATGCTTCTTCGAGCTGAAGGGGAGTATGAGGAGCTTTCGGAGCTTCCTGAAAGTTTTGTGGCGGAGTTAAAACTCCCTGTCGAGTTCCCAACCTTTACGAAGCAGGCGAGAGCCTTGCTTGAGGAGTTAGAGAGGAATCCGCTTGAGCCGGCATCTCAGACGAATGCTGCTACATCACATTGGAACGCGAACGGGGCTTCACGCGATTCGGTTGAGTCTTCTCAGCTTAAGCCTCTTGATAAACGCATGGTGATTGCGTATGGGGTGCAACTTACAGTGCTTGAAGCATTACGTCAGGACAGTGACTTTTCAACTGCGAAGCTAGCAGAGATACCTGAGGTGCTTGCTCGGGTAACAGAGGAAGTTTGTCATAATCTTGATGTAAAAAAGCTTATGAGCTAGATTTTACCAAATTGATAAGGAAACCTACGGTATGACTACGAAGAAGAAATCCACAAAGGCGAGTTCCAAAACAGCCGATGGTAGTGTTGAAATTTCTACTGCTAAGGATCTTAAGGAATCTCTCTTGACTATACGTGACCGTATGACAGAAGGAGTCGCAGCTCCTATTAATGCATTGAGTGCCATGAATCATATCCTCAATATTCCTGAGGTGTCCTCTCTCCTTAACAAGGAGAACAAGGAGGTCGCTCGAGATATTTGGCTTCGTATTAAGCAGTCAGGAGTTCAGCTCAAAAATCCCCCGCTTCTTTTTAGCGCGGATGAAGAGGTGGCGGCAGGATAGCTTCTGTTTCTTTCTTTAGATCAAGACTAGGACAAGGTCTAAGGCTAGGAGCCTCAGACTCTTCTTCTTAGACCTTCTTCTCGATGAGATCCTCTTCTTGTTGTTTACTCAATCATGCCTTCAAGATAGGCATAAAAGCGAGTAGGGAGCGCCACACTCCCAAGGGAAGGGCTTTCTGTGTTTCAGTGAGTAAATACGGTAGACTACATGCCGGTATCAGAAGTAGGAATAACTTCTTCAACGCTTTGACCGTTAATAGCCTTGCGGAGCAGTTGGCTCGGTTTAAATTTTACTACTCGACGAGCACGGAGGATAATTGAATCTCCTGTTTGAGGATTACGACCACGACGAGGGGGCTTGTACTTGACTTCGTAAGACCCAAATCCTGAAAGCATCACTTTGCCTTCTGACTCAAGCGCTATCTTGATGAGCTCAACATAATCTTCAACAATCTGAGCCGCCTTTTGCTTATCGACTGGTAGAGAAGCATAAATAGCATCGGCAAGGTCGGCTTTTGTCAGACAGTAACGTGTATTTCCCATACTGCTCCTCAAATCGATTGTGAAAAAGTAAAAATCTAATATATCTAAGTGATATAAGGCAGTTACTTAAGAGTTAAACTACTTACATCTTTCTACCCTACTTCTTGAACAAAGACAAGGATTTAGGTGACTTTGATCAATTTCATATAGTAAGACGCACAAAAGCAGCAAGGGGATCTAGGAATCCTGAAGGTTTTCTTATGCCATATAACCTGCTGAAAATACACAGAAAATAAGAGGAAAATGCTTTTTGTTACTTCCTACTTGGTCGAGATGCTGTTTGATAGTGCTCCTGAATAGAGACCATCTAGGCTGAAATGAAATCTTTGAGTGATATCAGGGGAATATTCTTAAGGTGTCGCTTGAGTCTTTGTAGGGTCATAATGCTTCCATAGAAGTACGGTTATTTTTTCATGGAGCACTACAGCGTTGGAAGACAACGATTCAAAACAAAACGATGAAGTAGGACTTGTCGAAGAACCTGCAAATGGTAGTAAATCGAAAGACAACTTTGATGAGCAGTTAGAAAAAACACTTCGAGAAACCGAAGAGGCTGTGCTGAGCCTCAAAGAGATCTCTTCCGATCCGGCTCAGGCGCGCTCTTGGGAAGAAGCAAAAGAGTGTGTTTCAAGGTTTAAGCCAGTTCCTGGGTTTATCTGGCGTTTGTCACATTTTGTCCTCGGCCGCTCAGGGCAAATCCAACCTGTTTCTGAAGGGCTCGTCTTTGGGCTGCGCCGTTTACTCTTCGCTGCGGCAAGCGACTCGGCTCTAGGTGCAGATGGTAAAATTAACAACGTACGCAAGGCACTTAAAATCCTCGATCCTGATGTGATTGCTGCCGTAAGCGTCATTCATGCGGTTTGTCGCCGACTTCACAAAAAACCACACGAACGTATCTGGCGTCCAATTTTAGATGATGCTGTGCTACGAGCGCGCATCGGTTTTGATGTTGGTTCATATTCACCTGATTTTGGAAAAGGACGAGGAATGCTTGCTGGCTTTGCTGGTCGGGCAGGTCTTGCTGTGCTGATCTCTTCGGGGGATCTTGATTCTGCAAGACAAGCACTTGAGCTGCTTGCGAACGGCAAATCTATACGAGATGTTGGACTTATTGTCTACGAATGTGATCCCCTTCAAGTCAGTGCAATGATTCTTTCTGCGGCTGGGTGTGGGCGTGACTCTGCTTTTGGTACTGTGAGTTACGCCTCGTCAGCTGCGCGCTCTATTGTAGCAAATGACGAGCAACTTCGTTGGTTGTCAGCTTTTACCATTGTTGAGAGTGTTCGTGTGAATACTCCTGAAAGTGTGGATGCAGAGTATTGGCAAGTCTTGGGATTGGACAATCCAGAGTCGAAGGACCAGTTGCTGAGTCTGGCAAAGAAGGCTATCCGGCGGGGGCATGGATGGGCGTGGATATTATAAGAAAAAACTAGACCGAGCCCTATTCCAAGAAAAGCTATTCCTCCTCAGGAAGCTCTAAGGTAAACAGATTTTGCAGCTCAGTTTTCGATAGTTTGAGCGGTGAGAGATCGGATTCGTTCAGCAAGGCGTCAACAATACGAGCTTTCTTCGCTTTGAGATCCATAATCTTTTGTTCAATTGAATTTTCAGTAACGAGTCGATAAACGGTTACCGCTTTTGTTTGGCCGATACGGTGAGCTCGGTCAACTGCTTGAGATTCTACCGCTGGGTTCCACCAAGGATCGTAAATGATGACCGTATCAGCAGCGGTCAGATTAAGTCCTGTTCCCCCAGCTTTAAGACTAATAAGAAAAAGCCTAACGGACTCATCGCTATTAAAACGATCAATAAGCTCCTGGCGGTTGCGAGTAGATCCATCAAGGTAAAGGTATTCGTGCTGCTTTGATTTGAGGTGCTGCTGCATCAAGTTGAGCATTTCGCGAAACTGGCTGAAGACAAGTACCTTTCGGCCAGCTTCAAGGGCTTCGGCTACAAGTTCTTTAAAGAGTTCGAATTTTCCAGAATCAAACCCAGGGAGGTGTTTGAGAGCTTCGATTGAGTTTGGGTGGTTACACACCTGACGTAAGCGTAGGAGTGCAGCAAGGATTGAGATGCTTGCGCCGCGTATCCCTTTCTTGTCGATCGCGTCAAAAATTTGTGGACGAACTTCTTCGAGGATCTCGCGGTAGAGAGCAATCTGCGATTGACTCATCTCAACGTGGAGTTCTGACTCAGTCTTCTCTGGAAGATCGCGTTCAACGTCTTTCTTTAAACGGCGAAGAATAAAAGGAGATGTTTTATGTTTTAAATAGTTGGTGAGCTTTTGAGCTTCGTCGGTTTCCTCGATAATTGGTTTTTCTACGTGGTTGCGAAAGAAGTCTTCTGTGCCAAGGTATCCAGGCATAAGAAAGTCAAATATCGACCACAATTCGAGTGGGCGGTTTTCTGTTGGGGTACCAGTAAGAGCAAGCTTGCGTTTTGACTTGATAGCTTTTGCGGCACGTGAGGTTGCTGCTTGTGGATTCTTGATGTTCTGCGCTTCGTCAAGAATGACGTACTCAAAGGTGTGCTTTTCAAGCTCGGCGCGATCGAGTCGTAAGAGAGCATAGGAGGTAATGACTACATCAAAAGAAGAGATATCTTGGAAGTGCTTCTTTCGGGTCGGGCCGTGCAAAAGGAGTACAGAAAGCTTTGGGGCGAAGCGTCGAGCCTCATACTGCCAGTTGGTTATGACTGACGTAGGAGCAACAATAAGCACAGGTCCTTTGAGCTTTCTATCCGCCGAGCGGCTACTTTTAAGGTATTGGATAAGCGCAAGAGTTTGCACCGTCTTTCCAAGGCCCATTTCGTCAGCAAGTATGCCACCGAGCTCAAATTGGTGGAGGAACGAGAGCCAGTTAAGGCCGTCTTGCTGGTAAGTACGGAGATCGCCAGTGAAGTTTTTGCTTACTCGAATGTTTTCTATGGACTGAAAGTCAGCCAATCTCTTCGTGAGCGCTTTGAGTTTTCTACTCTGAGAGACTTGAAATTGTTCATCGTCGTACGTTGAAAAGCCGATCGCTTGAGCCACGTTGAGCTGGGCTTTGATGGTGTTTGAGAGGCGAAAATTTGGATCAAGTGAGCCGAGCGTTGCTTTGAGTTGTCCCATGCCTCCAGCTGGAATTTTTGCAAATGCACCACTATCGAGCCGAAACCACCTATCGCTTTGTGAACGAGCATTACGAAAGAGGGTGCTTATCGGAATATTCGCATTGTTCTGCGTAAGAGAGATATGGCAATCAAACCACTGCATTCCAGAGGGAGATTTTTTATCCTCTTGGGCGCTATCACGTAGGGAAACATTAAACTGAAGTTCAGCGAACCGTAAGCCGGATTGAATCTCTTTAAGACCTTCGGTTTCCCATTCGGGTGGTATCGAAGATGCTTTATCAAAAAGAAAATCGAGCGCATCATCTCCTGTGATAGAATAGCGCTTTTTGTCAGGAAGATACTGGAACCCAAAAGACTTGAGCTTCTTCGCCGTTACTTGTTCCTGTTCACGATCGGGAAGATAGACATGGTTTTCGTCTTGTGGTGGAGTTGGGTATTCAAAATCAAGTTTTGCGTGAACGACAACCTCGCTCTGTGAGGTGAAATGAGCAGAGCCAGTATCTCTTCTATCGAGCTCCAGAATGACTTCAGGTGAGGCGATTTCACTTGTTGGTTGAAGCTCTCGGTTTGTAACATTAACGAAGTCACCGTCTGAGGTTTCTTGGAGCACTTCTAGGATAGGTCCTACTTGTGAGCGTGGGAGGGTCAGGGTGGATGCGTAAGGGAATATTGCTGCAAGCCGAGCTGCTGTCTTTGAGATGGGAAAGACAGTATTTTCAATGACAGTCCAGTATGGGCCTGTTCCGAAAAGTTCACCTTCTTTGGCAGCTTTTTCTCCTGTAGGGAGAACCCATTCGATATGAAGACGAGCTCCGGTATCAAGCCAGGTGATATCGATACATGCTTCAAGAGGTGTATCGCAAAATTCAATTGGCTGTTCTGAGAGTGAAGAGAGAATTCGGTCGTACTCACGGATAAGTCCTAGGACGATAGAGATTTGGTTGCTTGAATTGATGTACCAGACTTTATTTTCCTCGTCCCAACTACCTTCATCTTCAAGTATTTGTATGAGGATGTTGTCGAGTGCCCGCGAAGAGGTGATGCGTTCGGCTTCGAATAGATTAGGCTCTTGAATCTGATCGTCAAACAGAACTCGTAGGCCTAGTCTATCGCTTGTATGCACAAGAAAGATAGTCACCTCAGGGGTAGGATTGGTGAGTTCGTGGTGCAAGAGAGTTGGATCGTTATTTACGGAACGAATGACATCTGCGATCTCTTCAGGGGTTGTGGTATTCATTCGATAGATAGCTTCGCTGTCAGCAAAGCCGCTGTAGGGATCGAAAAAGCCAAGATCGTTTGCACGCCAGAGGGCTGCAATAGCGTGATGACACCACTGCTCTTTCATCTCTTCGGTGCTCGAGCATCTACACTCTGCAATGACTTTTTTCCCAGAAATTATATCGAGCGAGGTAGTGTATTCTTCGTCGGTATTTGGATCGGTAACAACGGTTGTTACCTTGCTCCCTGACTTGCTGCATTCGAGTACGTGCCCAGCAGAGGCAAGACCAATACCTTTATCAACAATCGAGTTTGGGGCGAGTCGTTTAAGGTACTCGAGAACTTTTGGTTTTGCGTCAGATTGAGTATGAGCCATCAAAAAATGGTAACATGTTTGATGAGGCTTGGGGAGTGGGTGTTCGTCCGCCACCGAACATTAAAAATCATCCCCAACATCTCTCTTCATCCTCCTACACCTGATCTTACACCAACTCCTCCCCCTTATCACAAATGAGCTACCATCAAACTGATGCTATTTCTTCAATCAACGCTTTGAGTGGAGTGGAAGAGAAGGAGTTAGGTGCAGGAGGAGGAAAAGGATGAAGAGTAAGTGCAAAGAGGAGTTATAGTGAGGTGTCAGTGAAACTACGCAGCTAAACCAAGACTCGCTGGCTCTTCTTTGTCTTTATCAGAAGCGTAATCTTCAAACGATATTACCTGAGGTTCTGTATTCATCGCTTGAATGGCGTCAAAGCTAACACCCGCAAGTGGGGTTGTTTGTGCTACTGGGCCAATGGTGTGATTTGGGGCGAGTCCAAGAGCCTCTTCTCCCTCTTCATCAAGAGCATCTTGAAGAGCTTTTCTTGCGGCAGCTCTATCCAGCAGAGCGCTTGGATCAAGTGCAAGAGACATGGCTTCAACGGCATCGTTGAGAACACTTGTCTGTCCTAGAGTTGTTTCGAGATTTGGAGTTGATTGGGAGAGTTCGGCAGTAGTGAGGTTAGGATTTCGTACGATTTCACGGAGGCTAGGATCAAATCCTTCGATATCTGCTAGAGAGACTTCCGCAGCTCCTGGCCCAGCAAGGGAGATGTCTGCTAGATCGAGATCAGTACTAGTCGTAACACTTGCAACATGTTCTGAAACAAGAGCACGAGCTTCATCGACTCTGCGTTGAGTCAGCTCTGTGTTTCGTGCGTCCTGTACTTCTAGTGCCATAGAACCCTAAGTTACTACTTTAAAAATAAACTAAGCTACCAATACGATGGAATCAAGAGGGAAGTGGTGCGGAAAAAATGACACGAAATCCCGTTTAATTTCAACGTACTACAAAAGTAGTTCGTGTTTCTCTTTACCTATTAAAATACTAAATGGTGTTTTAGTCAAACTCTTCACAGAGGATTAATCAAAAACTTTAGGTGGTGCGGACTCGGATAGCCCAAGTCCAGTTACGTCCTTTAGGGGTGGGAGATTCAAAAGCAAAAGAAACTCTTTTATCTTTAGGGGTTAGCTTGACTTTGCCCATATAACGGCTCGTTATTCGTTTCCCATTTTGAAAAATATCTAGCGTCAGCCGAGCAAGCCCTTTGCCCGCAAGATACCCCCGCCACTGTCCTTTTTGTCCTCGAAGTGCGGTGTATGAAGAGGAGAGGAGTTTAGCTGTCGATTTTATTGAAGGTTTTTTAAGGTGATGAGGCATGGCTTTAGGAGCTTGCCCAGGGAGCTTTATCTGAGCAGCTGATGAGCAGGGGCGAAACTGTACCATGCCGTTACAACGGTATGGTCTTACGGCTAATGCAGAAGAGGGAAGAAGAATGAAGAGGAGTGTCGTAATGAGAAGGAGGCGAGCCATGCCCCATTATACCAAGGCGAGTGCGTTGCTCAAAGAGGGGGATTTAAGTGGGGACTAAGCACAGAGACTCTAGAGTAGCTCCGCGAAACATCTCCTTTTCGTTACCATTTTCTTGAACTTTTTTCTCCGTGGCGAAGTTCTGGTGTGATGCCAAGGGGCTGAGCCACGGAGAAAAAAGTTCAAGAAAATGGCTGTTCAGAGCAATTTACGTGATCTTGTCTCAAAAATGGTCAAGCTCAAGGTCAAGGTTAAGATAGCTGTAGGGCGTCGGCTGGACGTGAGAGTGGGGGCAAGGTATACCCAGCTCTTAAGATTTTCAGTTCTCAGGAAATAGTCAATGTCCACCCAAAAGACATCTTTCCCACGTGAAAAGATAAAGATCCTTTTTCTCGAAGGGATCCATCCTTCTGCTGCTAAGGCTTTTGAAGATGCAGGATACAAAGTAGAGCTTGTTGCTCATGCCCTTGGAGAAGAAGAGCTTTGTGAAAGGATCAAAGGGGTTCATCTGCTCGGTATCCGTTCTAAAACACAGGTGACCAAAAAGGTGCTCGCATCTGCTGACTCACTTCTTTCTCTCGGTTGTTTTTGTATTGGGACAAACCAAGTTGCACTTGAGGCAGCGTGCCAATCTGGAGTGCCGGTGTTTAATGCTCCATTTAGCAATACACGCAGTGTTGCTGAACTGACACTTGCAGAGATTGTGATGCTTGCAAGACGTGCGGCACACCGTAGCCAACTTTTACACGATGGAAAGTGGGATAAATCCGCGTCGCACAGCTACGAAGTTCGCGGAAAAGTTGTTGGGATTATCGGCTACGGACATATCGGGCCACAGGTTGGGCTTCTTGCTGAAGCTTTTGGCATGAAGGTGCAGTACTTTGATATTGCCCGAAAACTTCCATTAGGAAATGCCTCAGTGTGTGGTTCTTTGTCTGAGCTTTTGTCCACTTCAGATTTTGTCACCCTACACGTGCCTGAGACTCCTGCAACAAAGGGCATGATTGCAAAAGATGAGCTCCGTAAGATGAAGCGGGGGAGTTATCTTTTGAATTTAAGCCGTGGCACAGTTGTTGACTTAGGAGCGCTTCGAGAATCTCTTGAGAGTGGGCATATCTCTGGTGCTGCTGTTGATGTTTTCCCCAAAGAGCCAAAATCCAATGATGAGCCCTTTGACAGTGAGCTTCGGGGGGTGCCAAACGTTATCCTCACACCACATGTCGGGGGAAGCACTCAAGAAGCACAAAAAAATATTGGCAAAGAAGTCTCAGAGGCTCTGCTCTGTTTTACGGAGATGGGAGTTACAACTGGTGCAGTCAATTTTCCTCAGGTTGCTCTGCCCCATATTGAAGATACCCACCGCGTACTCAATATTCACCGCAATGTTCCGGGAGTGCTCAGCAGTATTAACTCGCTTGTGGCTGAGATGGGGGCAAATATTCAAGCTCAATACTTAGGTACAAACAAGGATGTCGGCTATCTCATTATGGATGTTGGACCAAATTTGTCTGCTGAAGTAAAAGAGCAGATTGAAGCTCTTGATGTGAATATTAAAACTCGCGTGCTGTTTTGACCCAAGAAGTTGTCACCTCTAAATCTTTTCATAAGTTGCTTGGCATTGGCGTAAGTATTGCCTTGCTTGTTGGCTTGTTTTGGTTCGTAGATCTTAGCGAAGTGCTTGTGCATATGAAAGAAGCTGAGTTGTGGGTGTGTCTTCCTGCCCTTGCTGTCTTGATAGTGCACTTTCTCATTCGATCGTATCGTTGGAAGTTTCTTTTAGCTCAAGGAGAGAGTGTCCCGTATCGAGCTCTCTTTGATTCAGTGCTTGTCGGCTGCTTAGCCAATTTTGTATTGCCACTTCGTGCTGGAGAGTTTGTAAGACCGCTTTTGTTGGCCCGCAAAAGTGAGGTGTCATTTGCTGCAGGTTTTGCCTCCGTTGTCACGGAGCGTTTCTTTGATCTCGCTGCGGTACTTTTTTTCTTTGCCATTATGGTGCAATTTCTCCCTGGAGTACCTGATTGGGTGTATACCGGAGCCTGGAGTTTAGGGATTGTTGCTCTGTTTATCCTTGGTTTTATCCTCCTTGGGGGGGTGGCCCCAGATGTTGCCAAGTCGATTAATCGAAAAATCTCAGCATACTTTCCTGAAAGATTCGGAACGCGGCTTCATCTCTTCCTTGAAGACCTCATCTCGAGTGCACAAGTTGTTGCACAGCCCAAGAATCTCATTGCCATTCTCGTATTAACACTCCTTGTTTGGCTTTCCTCGTTTTGTTTTTTCTATGTATCACTCCTTCTCTTAGATCTTCCGATGCGCTTTGGAATTGGGATTGCTGTTGGGGTTATTGTGGCGCTTGCTGTGGCTGCTCCCAGTGCTCCAGGATTTGTCGGCGTGTATCAGGCAGCTTGCCTTGCAGGGTTTTCACTCTTTTCTGTTGATGAGTCTTCCGCCGTAGCATACTCCATTCTCACCCATGTGATTCAATATGCTCTTTTTCTTGTGTATGGGACGTATGTTCTCTCGCGTTCAGGGATTAAGCTTGGACAGTTGAGGAAGCCTGTGGTTACTGCCTCATAGTGCTCCGAGCAAAAAGTTTTTCACTTTGCTTCCACCTGCTCTTCGACTTTGGCAAAAACAGAGTCAAAGTCGAGGTCCAAGAGCAGGCGCCTCGGTAAATTCTCTTAGGTTTTAATAGCCTGGCCTCATTGTGGGGGTGGTCTTTGTTGTTCTCATTTGGCATACCTTGACAAGGTATACCAAAATACTGTATAAAGGTATTATGTCTATTGCTTCCTTTGACGATGATATAACGCAGCGATTCTTTGAAGCTGGAAAGATCAAAAAAGGGACACCGTGGGCATCTATAAAGTCTGTCGTGATAAGAAAGCTTGATATGGTTCATTATGCAGCAAAACTCAGTGACTTGCGATCGCCTCCTGGAAATCGCCTGAAAGAACTCTCTGGCCCCCTCAAAGGCTATCATAGCATTCGTGTCAACGATCAGTTTAGGATTGTATTTCAGTGGACCGATGCTGGCCCCGCAAAAGTTCGAGTTTGTGATTACCACTAAAGGATGTCGAGTAATGAGTAATATGAAACGAAAGCCCACGAGTCCTGGAGAGATATTGAGAGAGGAGTTTCTTGTCCCTATGGGTCTCACACAAAAAGAGCTTGCGGACCACATTGGTTGTGATGTGAAAGTTATTAACCGCATTGTCAATGAGCGCACAAGTGTGACTGCTGATATGGCTCTGAGACTTGGAGCAGCTTTTCATATGTCAGCTGAATTCTGGCTTAATGCACAAAAAGCAGTGGACCTCTATAATGCTAAATTGAATTCAAAAAAGTTACCAAAACCTTTTTCAAAGGCGAAGATGACAGGGGAAGAGGCTGCATAATTATGATTTCTGCTGAATCTGTTCTGCATACAACTGAGAATGCGCTACAGCTTGTTCCAGCCTGTGACCACTATGCTGGAAAAGAAAAATTTATCCAAAAAGTTTTTAACCTCCAAGATAAAGGAGAGCTCGTCTTTGATATTACTTGCGATCTTGAAGATGGTGCTCCTGCAGGTAAAGAGAAAGAACACGCAAAACTTTTAGTCGATCTGATTGAATCATCTCCAAGTGAGCATCGTAGAGTGGGGGTTCGCGTGCATGATCCAGAACACCCACATTTTCTCTCTGATTTGGAAATTGTTCTTCCCGTACTTGCCCCTGTACTCTCTCATCTCACAGTTCCTAAGGTCTCAGACGGAAAGAAAGCTCATGAGGTAGAAGCTTGTATTCAAAAGATGGTTGCTGATGTGGGTCGAAAGACGCCGTTGCCTCTACATTTTTTAATAGAGACACATCAAGCGCTCCATGATGTTTGGAGGATTGCTTCGCTTGCCAGTGTGCGAGGCCTTGATTTTGGACTTATGGATTTTATTTCGAGTCATTCAGGTGCAATTCCTGCTGAATGTATGCAAAGCCCCGGGCAGTTTGATCACCCGCTAGTACGAAGAGCAAAAATCGAGATATCAGCTGCGGCGCTTGCGCACGGGGTGACCCCGTCACACTCTGTAACAACAGATTTTTCTAACACGGTGCAAACACATGATGATGCTGTTCGAGCGTATCGTGAGTTCGGTTATTTACGTATGTGGAGTATTCATCCTTCACAAATTGAGCCTATTTGTCGTGCGATGACTCCTTCTTTTGAGGAGATCTCGTTTGCCACCGAACTTCTTCTTCAAGCGCAACAGGCTGATTGGGGGCCTATCCGTTTTGGAGAACGGCTTCATGATCGCGCTTCGTATCGTTATTACTGGGAACTTCTTCAACGTGCTCGTGTTTGTGGTGCTGAGGTTGATGAGGTGGGGTTCAAGAAACTACTTTCTGCTTGAATAATCAGGGGGTGATTTCTTGCTCCTGCACTTCATCCTGCTCTTGCTCCAAAAAAATCACCTCAAAAGAACAGAAGAGAGAATGTTTGCTATCGAACGTAATCTTTCCTTCGAGTCTAATACCTCACCTTCTAACGAAGGATCGATTTCCCTGATAAGATCTGTAATTGCTGCACACTCTAATACTGAACCTCGAGCAATTGAATAAAATCTTTTTCGATCTTTGCTATTCACTCTTCCGGTCCCCTCGGCAATATTGAGAGAGATGCTTGCTGCAGCTCTTTTGAGCTGCTCTTTTAGGGCGGCATTCCCTGAAGGTAATTGCTCCAAGAGAGTTATAGTTTGCTTCCAATACTGAATAGCCAGTTGGTAGGCTTTAAATTTTTCGTGTGTGAACATTATGAATTCTCCTTTTGTAGGTCATTTCGGAGATTCCGGTGAAAAGTTGCTGGTAGAGCAAGGGCAAGATGAAGAGCGAGAGCAAGAGAGGAGCTGGCAGAACTCTTGCACTTAGTAGTTACAGAGAGGAAGAATCACCCGATTTTCGGCAAGTTTTACCTGCCGTTTGAAGGAGATTTGCACATAAGGAGCTGAAAAAGCTCGGAAAGACATGGAAGTAGCTCTCTAGCATATTTTGCCGCACACAAACGGTTATTTGCCGGAAAAGGACAACCACTATGAGACTTGAGTCTGCACTTTTTTCTAGTACCTCCAGCATGCAGTCCCACGGTAAGGCGCTCCAAGTCGTGGGTGATAATATCTCGAACGTCAACACGATTGGCTATAAAGCCTCGTCTGTTCAATTTGGTGATCTTCTTGCCGAAGGAGAAGAGAGTCATAATTCCTCAGCGGATCCTGTTGCTGGTAATGGGGTGTATGTTGCATCACTCGATACACCACCTGCTGTTGCTGGAGGTGCTTCTGTTGGAGCAGCATCACCGCCACATGCTACCAAAATCAATGCCAGAATCAAAAGCGATATCACTAATCGCATCGTTGTCTCTTTCTACTTTAAAAGTCTCAATCTCTAGTGTGACCCAAAACCAGTGATTATGGCATGTCCTGGTTTGTG
>JAUIBK010000045.1 GCA_030428205.1 bacterium | reverse complement strand
GGACACCGAGACAGCCTCTGGAAAGCAGAAAGAGCTGGTTGACCAGATTCAATCTGCTTTTGGTGCTGTTCCGAATATGTTTCGAGCAATTGGGAACTCCCCGGCTGCACTTGAAAGTATGTGGACATCCTTCGGAGCACTGGGCGGAGGTAAGCTCGGTGCAAAGTTGGGAGAGCAGATTGCAGTCTATGTTGCTGACCTTAATCGGTGCGAATACTGCCTTGCTGCACATGCTGTTCTGGGAGAGAAGGCCGGGGCCAGCTCCGATGAAATGTCAGCAGCTCAGGCGGGTAGTTCATCTGATCCTAGGACTCAAGCGGCTCTTGCCTTTGCAGGAAAGCTTGTCACTCAAAAGGCTCAGGTAACCCCTTCTGATGTAGAAGCTGTGCGCCAGGCAGGATTCAGCGATGAAGAAATTGCTGAAATTCTAGCTCACGTGGCGCTGAACATTTTCACCAATTACACAAACGTCGCATTTGCAGTTCCGGTCGATTTTCCAAAGGTCGAACTTAGAAAAGCAGCATAGTGAAAGTCTTTTGGCTGGAGGAGAGTCTCTCCTCTAGCCTTCAGTTGGAGGAGTAGAAAATGAAAGTAGATGTGTATGATACGTATGCCAAAGGCAATTCGGGTGAGACCATTCATTTTGATGTCCTGGTCCCAGATAGCACGGAAGCCCTGAGTGCCCTTAAATTTGCAAGAGAGTGGCTTACCGAGATAGGTGTATCCTCAGACAACCTCACACAAGATCGGTGTAACTTCTGTCATACAGAGAACGCATCGGAAGAAGTGATACAAGACATACAAGAGAACGGATACTCTATTCTCCAGATGGAAGGCTGCCCCCAGCCTCAATAGTTCTGTGTTTGGCTGCACTCCCTCCACGACTCTCAACTCATTGTTCAATCAAACACTTCGAAGTAGTATTTTATAAAGCATTTCAGTTGCACGTAAGATGAGAACTTGTGGCGAACAAGAAAGTAAGAATTGAGATCCCCGAAGGACTTACCCCTGGTAAGGCGACTTATATCGAGCTAGAGGACAGAGAGATTGCCCTCTTCAACGTCAATGGAGCCTACCACGCCATCGATGATGAGTGTCCACATGCCGGATGGAAGTTAAGCGAAGGAGAACTCGAGGGATGCACCGTAACTTGTCTGTTACATGGTGCACAGTTCGACGTTAGGACAGGAGAATCTGTCGGTGGGTTCGTATGTAGTGCTGTTCATCGGTACCCCGTTGTCGTCGAGGGTACCGAGTTAGTTATCGACCTTGATTAGCTTTTCCACTACAACATCTCATGCTACTTTGAGATTTTACTCCTTATCGCTAACGGCAGAAAGAAAACCATGACCAAACTCCTTCCTGTTCTTCTCTCGATCTTTATTGCGCCTTTTGTCGCACAAGCAATTACCTCCAATGATGATCCAATATCGATTCACCAGGGCATATGTGATGCTTCCGGTGTTGTTGATCTTGGCCAGGGTGAGTTCGCGGTCGCTGATGACGAGCTCAATATGCTCTTAATCTATAACGGGAGTCGGTCAGGAGCCCCTTTGTATTCAGCTGAAATATCTGAATTTCTTAACGTCATAAAGCACCCTAAGAAGAAAAAAGGAAAGCTTGGTAAGCGCAAAACTCCAAAGATAAAAGAAGTAGATATCGAAGGGGCAACTCGTGTCGGAGACTCGATTTTTTGGATAGCCTCACACGGACGAAAGAAGTCAGGCAAAAAAGCTTCTGAGAGGATGAGAATTTTTGCGACTTCTATCGTGAGAAAAGATGGAAAAACATCGCTTGTAGCCAAAGGAAACCCTTACAATCGCTTGTTCGAAGATTTACTCGAAGACAAACGCTACGCAGAATACTCACTTCTTGAAGCGTCTGAGAAATCTCCTAAGACTCCAGGAGGTCTCAATATTGAGGCAATAACAGATAGACCTGACGGTACATTACTCATCGGATTAAGAAGTCCCCTCTACAAAGGAAAAGCGCTCATAGTGCCTCTTCTTAACCCTGCGGAAATCATCCAAGGTATAAAAGCCGTATTTGGAGCACCAATTACTCTGACTCTTCAAGCTCGGGGAGTAAGAGGCTTAGCCTCATCCGGTGGAGAGTACCTCATTGTTGCAAACGACCCCGAGGGAGACAGCCATCGACCTGCACTCTTTACGTGGGACGGCAGATCCACAACTCCAACCGCTCTTGCAAACCTTCAATTTGGTGACTTTAACCCTGAGGCTGTTGCGATACTTCCAGATAACCAGGGAGGAAAGGTACTTATGCTAAGCGATGATGGAAATCAACAAGTTGGACATGATCGCTGTAAAGATCTTCAAGACCTGAGACTGAGACGATTTCGTAGCGTCGCGTTTCGACATAAGGACCTCAACTTTTTTGAATCCACTACTCAAGTGCCTTGATAAGTTCATTCTATCTATCAACGTAAGGAGTCTACGAACTCTTTGCGTCACTTCGTTCCTTCTCAGGTAGGTGCTGTTCTTGATTAACCTAGCGTCTTCGCCTCATAGACTTACCCTATTTGCACTCTCAACGAGGGATTTCCATCTTCATTTATTCATTTAAAAAAAATATTAGGATGAGGCTGACACTTATGTCAGACTACCCTAGAAATGTCGCTCTCTCACAGCTTAGTAAAGATCAGTAGATTGATTGAATGCTGCTTTCCCAAAGCTTTCTGCAGTGGCCTTGGGAGAGTTAGCGAGACCAAGGTTCTTCCTTCGTGTTTTCACTACCTCTAGCCCTTGCATTTTCGTTACCTCTACAAACGAAAAAATGAACAAAACCCAACTGGCCCACGAACTGGCTATTCGTTTGTGTGTCTCTGATTACATGGCACGAGAACTCCTCACTGCCACCTTTGAGGTGCTCGCCGATCAGCTGTGCTTGAACGAGTCGGTGACCATTTCTGGTTTCGGCACGTTTCGACGCAAATGGTCAGCGGAGCGAACCTCCCGCAACCCCCAAACGGGTGATCCTGTTCACGTTCCCAGCCACTGGAGGGTGACGATGACGGTGGGCAAGACCCTGCGCGATCGAGTTCGCGCACTTCCCACCCAATCATCACAATAGGATACGAGACGAGACTCAGCTCTGGGTTCAGAGATGCAACACTCGTTGTCGCCCTGCCTCCTTGGCTACCTTCGACAAGCTACGAGGATCAGTATGACGAGCAGGGAGGACGGCCTGTCCGGACCTCCCTGCTTACACTTCTGCCTTCCGATTTTTGAAGGTTTTCTCTCACTACTCTTCATTCTCACTCTTCATCAAAGGAAAAACTATAGAGAAGCCTATCTGTTGTCTCACCCAAAACCCCGGCTCCTCCATTTGAGTACCTTCCCTCCCTCACGTACAATCGGGTTGATGTATCCTCCCAACGAGAGCTTCTTTCATGACTCAGGCTTCACACTCTCCGACTCCCGACTCTCCGTCTCCGAATGAATCAGATCTTCGTTCATCAATTCCGCTCAATCTTTCAGACGCAGAACGATACGCTCTTCAACGTCGACCCGAGTTCGAGGCGTGCCACGAACGTGCTCAATTTCAAGAAGCAGCTATAATAGCGGCTGATATTGATCAAGCTTTTCGAGAGTCAACTCGTTCTGGACCAATTTACATTGCCAACCTCTGCAACCTCGCAGTGAGCCTTGCATTGAGTGGTGAGCCCGATAAAGCAAAAGAATATGCATCTAACGCCGTGATTGGAGTTCATGAAGCTGGTGGAGCGCAAAGTCCGTGGTTTATTCTAACTCTCAATAATCTTTCAATGATCCTCTTAGATACAGATCAAACTGATGCTGCTTTGAAAACAATTCAAGGCGTACTTGACGAGGAAAGAACCCCTGAGCAAGAAAAACGCCTTGCAACAGAACTCTCCATAGCTTTCAGTACTCTCTCTGCGATATATCATCATCAAGAGAAGATACCCGAAGCAATCGAAGCACTTCAAAGTGGAATTTCTCTCCTCAAACATCATCCACGCGACAATGAACGTTACCAGCGAATCTTAGGGGATCGCCTTCTTCTCTTAGCTGAGCTGTACTGTGAACAGAACATGATCGAAGATTCACTCCCCCTCTTTGAAGAGGGCCTTCCACTCACACGCCAGGACCTTGAGCTGAGTCACATCCGACTCGTGCCTTCACTCGAAGCCTATTCGTATGCGCTCCTTCTCAGCCGTGACTTTGAAGGGGCTATAAAAGCTTCTCAAGAAGCTATTACAATTATTGAGAAAGAGCTTGGAGAAAACGACCCCCTCCTCTTCGAATTTCTTGTTTATCAAGCTATTGGGGAAGCTTTCTGCTCCTCCGGAAAAGAGCGAGAGCCTCTCCTACGAGCACATCATCTTGCAATTATCTTTCATGATGAGCCAAGCACGCATGGGTATATAGGCACTATCGGCTCTGCACTTACTCCAGAGAGTGAAGCTGATTTTGTCGAACCTATCCAAAGACTTTTCCGTCTGCTTGATGAGGGAGATAGTCTGATCTGAAGCGGCAAACGATTCTCACGTGTTTTTCCTCATCTCCCTTGAGAAGAGCAGCTCTGGGGATAGGAACTTAACCCCTCTTCGGTGACTGTACCCCAGTGAAAGTTCTTAAGATGATCTCTGAAAGTTTTGGTCCAAACTTTTTGAGCGTCTGAGCCCCCCGATAACGTGGGCGCCAAATAAATCCTATCTCTCTCCTACTCGAGCCTCCCGTGAGAGGTCGAAAGACTACGTCCTTTCTCTTGAGCGCCATGGTCGATAAAAACGGTACAACGCCAAATCGATATGAACTAGCAATCATAGAGCACATCGATTCAATGCTTGTCGTAAATGTATACTGAGCAGGGTTTTCAGTTTGCGTAGACTCGAGGAGCTCTAGGGTTATTTGAGTGAGTGAGTGCTTTTCATCAAGGAGAATAATATTATCAGGATCAAGAATCTTCGGAGCAATTTTTTTTCGTTTCGCTAAAGAATGAGAATGACGAAGAGCAACTGAGAGAGGCTCACAAAAAAGAGGACAAGATTCGAATTTTCCAGAAGCACGAGGTATAGGCAACGGCCCAATGACCGCATCAAGCTTTCCGATTCGCAGATCTTCAAGAAGCTCTGAAAGAACAGCCTCTCGCAAAACAAGCTCTGCTTTTGGATACTCTTTTCCAAACGGCGTTAAGAGAGGTGGCAAGAGGTACGACGAAAGCGTGGACACAATACCAAGACGAAAGACCCCTTCAAGTGGTTTATCAGCACCTCGAGCGATGCTCCCCAAGACCTCAAGCTCCTCGAGAATGACACGGGACTGCTCAACTATCTGTTGCCCAACTGTTGTGACCAGAACTTCGCGATTCGTTCGCTCAAAGATCTGAATATCAAGAGCCGCTTCCATTTTTTTTATCTGAGCACTTAATGCTGGCTGACTGACGGCGCACGATTTAGCTGCGAGTCTAAAGTTTTTATGCTCAGCAATGGCTATCACGTACTCAAGATCTCGGAGGGTTAAGGTTGATACTTCTGGTGTCATAAATTTGTCTTATATATTCTATAAATAATAAAGATTAGACTTATCATAGGACTTCTCTGATAATAAATACAATACAGATAAGTAATTATTTAACTCACTTACCATAGGAGGACTAAAACGATGGCGACATCGCCAAATAAAACGAATGAAGCAAGGCCTGAGCTTGTGAGTATGCTCAGCATTCACCTTGCAAACATGTATAGCCTCACGCTTCGCTTCCAGAATTTTCACTGGAACGTAGAAGGACCTCAGTTTCATTCGCTTCACGCCTTATTTGAAGAGCATTACAAGGTATTTGCAAAGGAAGTTGATATAACGGCTGAACGAATCAGGTTCTACGAAGTTCAGCCCCCGGCAACCTTACGTGAGTTTTTCGAGCTCTCACAGCTCGCTAACCGTCAACAACCATCTGACGCGAATGGTATGTTACGTGACCTCATCACATCGTGCGTGATCGTACATAGATACTGTAGTGAAACGCTCAGGACATCTGGCCTGCTCATCGATGAAGTGACCTCGGATATGCTTATTCGTCAACTGAGCGCTCTCGAGAAAGCTATCTGGATGTTTCGTAGTTCAATTTCAGACAATGTAGAAACGGATGAGGACGTCGTGCTTACGATTGAACGTACACACGAGCGAGAGTCTCCTCAGTTCAATACTCACCACTAGAAAAGAGTAAAACGAGACAATAACAATAAGAAAAATATAGGAGAAAACAATGAAAGACCCAAAAATTGAGAAACTGAAAGCTCAAATTGATATATGGAGCGCAGAAATCGATCGCATGGAAGCAGACTTGAAAGCCGCTGGTTCCGATGCTCGCCTAAAATATCAGGAGAAAATCGAAGCCCTCAAGACACGCCGAGATGAAGCCATAGAAAAGTATGAAGAATTCATTGAAGCAAGCGGAGAATCTGTTGACAGCGTTCGCCAAGGAGTTGTTGCAGCATGGAACGAGCTCGCCCAGGGAGTTCAAGCAGCCAAGCACGCTTTTAAAGGGCTGATGTAACGCCCACAAGCATCGGACAGAGACGAACTTCCAAAAGGAGAAGTGGGGTATATACATGAATATCAACAAATCCTCAGGACAAAACGAGAAGCCGATAGCCCTCATCATAGAGAATAATGAGCTTGTACGTACAAGCGAAACTCTGCTCCTTCAACATGCTGGATTTAAGGTGCTGACAGCAGCCAACGGAGGTAAAGGAATTGAGGCTTTTCGAAAGCATGAGGACGCTGTGGATCTTGTAGTTACCGACTACATGATGCCAGAGAAGAATGGAGAGGAAGTGCAAAGGTCCGTTAACGATGAACAGCCGACAACGCCTGTTATGCTTGTGAGTACAGACGCAGCCTTTCTAGGAGAAACTACCCTAGAGGGGTTTGCTGCTGTGCTTTCGAAACCATTTAACGGAAACCAGCTTGTAGAAAAAGCAATAGAACTCATAGAGCACTAAAGAACAAGAGGGTTAGGAATCAACAAAGACGTGCTCCTCTCAATAAAGCTTAAGACAACAAAAAGAGACAGAGGAGAACTGAAATGATTAATGAAACATTACTCCATAATCAATCTTGTGCCTTATTTTTAATTGATTCACTAGGCAGAGGACTCGAAGATACAAGTATTATAAGTGGTACGCTCTCAGTTGGTGAGCAAGACCTCTACTTCAAAAAAAATAGAAAAGAAGGCTTCCCTTTGCCTGAGGAGTGGATTGAAAGTCTTTTACAAACCCCTCTGGAACGATCCGTACTCTTTCGAGGATGCTCTTACTTTATTACGATTGAGCGAGAAGAGGCAGAGAATCTTCTTGATGTCTTTCACTTTGAAAAACGTTGGGGATGCTGGTGTCCTGTTGAGCAAGATTGCTCGCTCTAGAAAAGAGAAATTAGATGATGTTTCCGATCAGCCACGGGACAACTTCTCCAATAGCAACCCCAGCTCCAACAGCAAGGCCTCCAAATCCTGCGAGCCTTCCTATAGCAGGAAGCACAGGCCTGTCGTGCGCGATTGCTTGAATAGTAGCAGTGCTTGCAAGAAGAACAAGCGACCACCCGGCAGCGGTACCTATCGTGGCCAATTCAGAGCTTGTGGCCAGAACTGAGGGAAGAAAAGTTAAAGGAATAACCGCTTTTCCTAGCATCGTTTTGGCAAATACTTGAAACTGCTCAACAGTTGTTGCACCAGACTTTGATTGAACCGTTTGGCTTGCAGCAACAGCATCTGATATTCCGTCTCCTATTCCAGCAACGGCGAGAGACACAACAAGCATTTCATCAGAAGCACCAGTAGCTGCTGTAGCGGTAAGAAATGAGAGTGGGGTCAGTGTGCCTGAGACAACCCCAAGCACATAATCCTGAAATCGCTGGTGGAACTTCCATACAGAAAGCTGTCGGTCCGAAATTCCTTGCTCCTGCTTCATCTCAAGATAAGACATTCCGACATGAGTAGAAGAAGAAAGACCGAGCGCCTCAGTAAAACTATCCATAGCTTGAGGAGTATCAGCCTTAACATCAAAAAAATAACCAAGACCATTGACCGCATCACAATGGATGAGGCAGTTTTCATGCTCTTTCGATTTATACGTTGCACGGGTTTTCTCAATAACAGCAATGAGCTTCCCGTACTTTCGAATCTTGCCTACAAACCCCTCTTCCGGATCGACGATATCAATTGTTTCTGAGTAGTCCGAGTGGCCGTCTCCATGGCGCTTTAATGTCACAAAAGGAGCAGAGGCCCCTTCATCACGGATGCGGTATGTTCCACCAGCAATGGGTGTTCCAGTAGGAACCTCATAGAGCTCATCCATCTGGTGAACTTTCGACAAGAAGGCGACTACTCCATTATCAGCTAAAAGGCTCAAATCTAATTGAGCACAGTTGTGATGCCGCTGTTCAAGAAATTGGTCGCGTAACCCGTGAAGAGGTGTTGAAAGCAGAGCAAGCGCATCGTCTCCCTGAGGGAGCCCTTCAATACCATACCCCTGGTCTTGCTGCTCTCCTGTTTGATCTGGAGAGGACACATGGGGGCGCTCATGCGCAGGATTCGGATCGACGTGGTGGTCCATAGCTTACAACAAAAACAAAAGTACTGCGATTTGAAAGACTAAGCAAATCACCTCCTTACTCTGTCAGTCATTCTGATAGCTCCCATCTTCCAGTTCATGCTATTGTCTCTCATGATTTGAGAAACGAAAGAGAACTATTATGCGCATCGCTCTCGTTACTGGCGGAACTTCCGGCATAGGAAGAGGAATCACAGAACAATTCCTCAGTGAAGACTACCATGTCTTTTGTATCGGACTTGGTTCTCAACATATCCAAGAATGCCAAGAAGAAATTTCATCTGACTCCATTACATATATTCAAGGAGATCTCTCAAATGAGGACGTTGCTATTGAGGTTGCTTCAACCATTGAGAAGACTCATGGAAAACTCGATGTACTAGTGAATGCTGCTGGCGTATACCTTGGAAGTGGTGGAATTGATGAGCCAGTAGAACGGTGGAGAAAGATGCTCGACATCAATCTCGTGGGACTCTTTGCTATTACCCAAAAGTGCTATCCACTTCTCAAACAAGGAACGAAGCCAAGTATCATTAACATCTCTTCTGTTTGCTCTCTTCATCCCTACGCTTCTTGCACCTCTACATGTTATTCCGTTAGTAAGGCAGGCGTGGATCTCCTGACGAAGCGCCTTGCCAAAGAGCTTGCCCCAGACGGAATTCGAGTGAATGCGATCAGTCCTGGCGTGGTAACTTCAAACATATGGCAGCGGTGTGGTACCAAACGAGAGGATCACGAAGAATGGAAGGAGATCATGCTCAAAGAGCGACACCCCCTCGGAAGAACCGGAGAACCACAAGACGTGGCTCACCTCGCCTCATTTCTCGCTTCCAATAAGTCAGAGTGGATGACAGGAAGTATCATTCCACTTGATGGTGGGTACTCTGTCACTTCCTAATGAGGACGAATCCATGTGCTATCGAGCAATAATTTTCTTTCTTACTTGCCTCTCATTTACCTTCTCTGCTCAGGCTCGACCTCCCAAAGTGACAATAGGACTCCTCACCGATCTCTCAGGCCCTGCTGCCTATTGGGGAAAGCAAACTCGTATCGGTGCACAAATAGCTCTCAACGAATTAAATACTGGTGAAGAAAACGCACTGGAGATCGTATTTAGTGACCACCAACTCAATACGGCAAAAGCGGTAACAGCAGCTCAAAAGCTCATTTACATAGACAAGGTTGATGCGCTCTATAGTGAGTTTACCCCAACAACAATCGCTGTTTCACCTCTTGCGAAAAAAGCTCATAAACTCTTTTCCTATGCCGCTGCAGCACAATCGATTTTGCAAGAGAATCCATATGCCTTTAAGTCATATCTCGACTATATCGCCGGGTGTCGCTCGGTTGCCCTGCACTGGAAGCGAAACGAAATAAAGCGAGTAGGCATTCTGAAAGCTACTGCGGAGTTTGGTGAACTGTGCCTTGAAGGAGCAAAAGAAGTTTACCCACAGATCACTGTTGTTGACTATAATCATGGTGAAAATGTTGCTACTCAAGTTCTCGTTCTTAAACAGAAGAATATTCAAGCAGTCCTTAACGCCACCTTTGAACCCGATATGCTTCGCATGCTCAAAAGCATGAAAACTCTCAAGTACTTTCCCCTCATCGGTAGTAATGAAGACGCCCTAGGAACAGACGCCGCTAAGGGATATCCACGACTAGCAAAAGGAGTAATCCTCTTTGGGTTTTCTTCTATCAACGAAGCATTTACCGAGAAAGTAAAAGGGATTGATCCAAGGAATAATCTCATTTCCCTTGAAGCTGCTGCGCTTGCTTACCTGCATGTAAAACAGCTCTATCAAGTACTACAGTCGTGTGGATCAGATATAACGTGTCAGAATGATTCCCTTGCAAATTCCAAAGCAGATAACACCATTGCTTTTCAAGGTTGGAAAGATCGCGTAGCTCAGTTTGAGGTAGCGGTCAAAGGTTGGGATGGGGAGAGCTTTAAAGCCCTAGTCGCCCCTTGAGGTAGTTAAGAAAGAACTGCTCATACTTATCAATAACCCCATCGGCTTCGGCAACAGCTGAGGCCATCTCTGAAACTTTCTTTTTTTGCTCAAGGCTAAAGTGCTCGTTTACGGTATCAAGCGCCTGATCAACTTTGGCTTTATTCTGAATCAAGACTTCAGCTATCTCTCGCAAACGCTCAGCCTCATCGTCCATAATTTGAAATTGGTGAACAGTGAGTTGAATGATCCGTTCGAATTCCGTTTTGTCGAAATGATCATCAACATGGGCCATCTCACAGAGGAGAGAGGTCACAGCAACTTGAAGACGAAAAGCGAGACTCTTTTCTTCTTCTTCGCGATCAAAGCTCTGCGGGGGAAGGAGATAGTCTTTTGGATCCATAGAGAAAGATTAACGCTTCTTCACCGATCCAACAAGCTGCACATCACTTCTCTCTCCGGTATGAATGAGAAATTGGCTTTTCATTTTTCCTCGATAAGTAGAGGATTTTTTAGACTTTATCTTTAGCCGTGCTTTATAAATTCCTGCAGGCAGTGCTTCGAATGAAAAGTTTCCATCACTGTCGAGCTTGGCAACAAACTTCTCTCCCTTTGCACGCTTGAGCACCAGCTTCGCAGCTTTTGCTCGCTTGCCCACAAGCGGAGATTCATTCTTTTTGAGGATCGTTCCAGAAACATTGTAGGAAGGAATTTCTTGATCACTCTCAGTGAGCCAAACAAGCGCTTCCTCAGTAGACTTCCCAAGAAAGGTAATATTCGTTTCTCCATCACGAAAACTCTCTAAGGGGCTCAGCGTGTCAATCAAGTAGGTCTTTATTCCAGTACGAGTCTTTCGATGAAGAGTGACTTTATTTCGGAACGACGCTTTGAGATCACTTGAGTAGCTTCCCTCTCTCCTGCGAAAAGTCGCATAGTAGTGCTCAAGGGCTACGTTTTGAATCGTTCTTCCTGGAACTCCAATACGCGCCATCTTGTACTCACTCTCATCGTCAAAGGCACTTACCTCTGTAGGGGAAAGAAGTACAAGCGAAGAGTCCGTAACTGTATCAACAGCAGCGTCTCCATACCAACCAAAATTTTCCTTATGAAGTGCGTGGTAGTGCTTCATACCAGCGGCGGCTGTTCCCATGGGACATGACGTGTCACCGTATTCATCATCTATAGTTCTATCGTTATCAAGATCGGTCGTAGAGTGATCCGCTCCAAAATTATGTCCAAGCTCGTGGGTATAGAGTGGGGTCATGTCACAGATCGCTATCCATGCTTGACAACCAGTCTGACACCCAAGCGAAGCGAGCCCGCCCCAATCACACGAAATCTGCTCAGGTAACACATACACGACGTGATCGTACTGAGACGGATCTACTCCCATATCAGTAACAGCGGCATCAGCAAGTGTTGCCCACGCGTCTGGATCACACGAATCACTTGTATCTGCTGCTATAGTGACAGAATAAAAATCATTTTCTGCATCATTTCCAAGATCAAAGTCGAGTTCAAGTGCTTCATAAGAAACTTCAGAAATAAAATCTTTTACATTAGAACTACCCGTAACAAGAACTTCTTCAAGCCTATTGCTTGAGCAGGAAACAGAGCGATTCGAAAAGTTCACGCGAAGAACAAGCACTGTACGCACACCTAAAGATGATGAACGAGCACTTCGCTGAGAGACGCTCGAGAGTTCAGTCACGTGGTAGGAATGATCAGGGAGCACATCTGCTACTATTGTGAGGATGTCTCCAGTTCGTAGAGGACGCTCTTGGAGATCTACTGCCGACAAATCAAGAGAGACTCTTGTTTTGTCCTGTAACTGAAGAGTGTAGATTTTTTTTGCTACATAGAGCCCATCTTGAGAAATGGTATCAATGATACGAACAGAAAGTGTACCGGTGAACTGCTCACCAAAGGCCATGCTAGAAAAGAGCCAAAGAGAAAAGAATACAAGAATTCGATAAAGCATAACTGCTCCAAAGTAGTGGTGTAGGCAATCATACTGCCCACTATGTACTTCGGGTCATTTATGGAGACGCTCAAGGGCAAGCAGGAGCCCATAAACTAGCTAGAATTATCAGCAACTTACTCTATTCTAAGAGGGGTCGTAGAGCGGCTTTTCAAAGAAACACCCTACTGCATCAAAGGACACACATGTGTTTTCTACTAGAAGCCTATCTACAGGAGCCAAAGAAACCTCACCTTGTATAAATCCGTTCACTTCACTCGCAAAAAATGGGCTGGCAGGATTATCACTATTTCCAGGCGCTATCGCAGCTTTTGTAGCGTTCATATCTCCAAGGTGAGTAATTTGAGTATAGAAGTTCGATTTTTGAGAGTGAAGCGTCAGACTGCTAGGGCACACGACTCGTGGTGTCTCAATATCAAATGCAGGATGAAGTGTTTCTTGCAAAGTTACTCCCTGAAGGTAAGGGATTGAGATCGTCTTTTTCACGTTATTATTCCAAGACTGTGGATCTGAGCCAAATCCTAAAGCAGCCTCGTTTGGAGCACTGTTCACGAGTTCCCAAGCAGTTGGAAGAATAGCAGAGAAGATCCACTGAGCCGCATCGTCAATGTACTCTTCAGGGACAGAATAGATATCAGTACTGTTTTGAAGAGATCGAAAAAATGCAGAGGGTGAAGTGTGATCTCGGTTCATAGCAGTTGGTATAAAATATTCCTTGTTTCTTGTAACGCTTCGAACTACTCGCGCTAGTGGAGCATACTTTGAAAAGGAGTCTAGAGAGCCGTCCCAGAGATTGAGATAGGAGAGCGCAAGGAATGCATCATCCTCTGCGGGAAGAGCGCTTGGAGCATACTCAATGAAGTAGTTCGCAAGCGTTCGAACACTCTCAGCGAGCTCTAAGCCGCAATCAAATCGGATATTTGATATTTCTTCTGGAGTAAGTATCGCGTGCTGATCAAAGAGCTGCTGAAGGAGGGTTCGAGCCCTCCAGCCTCGTTCGGTTGTTCCTACTGCTTTATATCCGTAAATCGAGACATCATCAGTAGGTAACCCATTTGCTGTCACGATGTAGCCGCTTTCAGGATTGTGCATGTAAGGAGTGGCTTGCTCTGAGTAAAAGCCCTGCCAGTCGTTCGAAGTACTTGAGCCATCTTGAGGAATGATACCTTGAAGACGAGCACTCTGAGAACGTATCGGGAGTGCCGCCGAAGGTCGATATCCAATGCCTCCAGTTGAAGAGCCGTTATTTGTCGCATAGAGGACGTGGAGAGCGGGATAGTAGAGTCTCCATGTTGCCTCTTTCATCTCTGTTAGAGTTGTGGCTTTTGCGAGCGCCAACATGCCTTCAAGTGGATGGACACGCCCATCATCGAGATCGCTCAAAATGATATGTTTGAGTGCATACTTGCCACCAGCATCATCTTCAGCAACAACAGGTCCGAAGTAAGACTCGTGAACAGTGATTGGAATCGACGATCCTCCGAGAACCTGAATAACTTCTTCGCGTACGTCAAACGGTTCATCGACACCATCAAGACGATAATGAGTGTCTGGGCTCGATTGTGCCGGAGACTTGAGTTTAAAGAGGTCCGCGAGATCGCTATTGAGCGCCGTGACCGACCAAGAAGTTGAAGGGGTATACCCTAAAAGAAATCCAGGTGTACCGACCATAAGCACACCGTGAACATGAAACGAGGGAGAGTCAATTTGTGCTTCAATGAGCCAGCGGGTATCAAGAGCAAGCATCGGCATGCCGACCATGACAGGCTTACCAGAGGTATTATGTGTTCCAGCAACAACCCAGTTATGGCTCGCTTTGAGGGTATCAGGAAGATACGACGCAAGTCCTGAGCTATTTACTTGACTCATCTTGAGCTGTGGATCTGTTTGAATAATAGCAGAGTCCCAATCTTTCAATTGACTCTCCTCAGTCCAGAGATTGAAGGCTCCCTGCTCACCAAGAGCATCAACGTCGGACTCAAAATCATCTTGTGCACTTAACTCACCACCCTCACCACCTGTAAAATGGCTACTGATCGCGATATATGCCACGAGGCAATCAACACCTTTCCACGGCTCAAATGTATCAACTCCAATACTACCAAAGGGGGCGGGAAGCTCATCTGCAAAGTGATCAGCGATCGCATCGTTTACCCCTTGAGCAAATGCATCAAGATATCCTCTCACGGTAGTATCAAGTTGTCCGTAAACCTGCTCCGCCCGTCTGACCCAACCATGTAAGCGTGCATTTTTGTCTTCTTTAATCAGATTAACTGCTTTAGGTCCTGTTCCCCATTGGGGCCCCATATATTCAGCAAGACGACCCTGTATGCGGGCTCGTTGAAAAAAGAGTTGAAAAGGGCGTAGTTTTGCTTGCGCATAACCGAGCCCATAAAAGGCAGCATCATCTGAGATCGCGCGTACATGCGGAATACCTCGTGCGTCGTAGAAGATGCTTGCTTCTTCCTCAAGTGTACTTAAGGCAAGGAGTTTTCCCTTCGTGCAGTTATTTATAAATGCGATACGGCCTTGAAGAAGTTTTCGCTTAGCCTTTTTTTTCTTACGCTTTTTTTTGAGCTTTTTTAAACCCTGACCTTTCGTCCCTTTCAGTTTTTGGATGCTTGCGGTAAGAGATACAATCTCTTTTTTTAGCTTCTTACGTTTTTTCTTGAGCTTTTTCGCTTTCTTCTTCGGCTTAGGATAGGCGGTAATCTCTCCTTGATTGCTCGTTTTCAAGAGGACGCCATCTGTAGAACACGAAAGCAACGTGTTACTATCTGCTCGCAAATAGCCAAACGAATCGAGAAATTCACCCGCATAAGATGAAAACGGAAAGACAAGAAAGAGAAGAAATATCGACTTATGTATCGGTCGAATAAGATTCACAAAACCCCCCTACAGCATTTCACCCCTCCTCCAGAGAGGGATGCACCCCTTGTTATGCTTCGATTTCTTTTATTCGTAACATAGAGGGCAGGAAAGGGGTACTTTTTGGTATCCGCCTCCGCCCTCATCTCGGCAAGGTCTTACGGTTACCCGGCAGCCTGTAGCTCAGATGGCTCAAGATCTCTACAAGGAAGAGTAATGGTAAAAGTCGTCCCCTCACCGACTGTACTCTCTACATTCACACTTCCACCGTGCGCTTGAGCAATGTGCTTGACAATTGCCAGTCCGAGACCCGTTCCACCTAGCTCACGGCTTCGCGCTTTATCCACACGATAAAAGCGCTCGAAGAGTCGTGGCAGATGGTCTTTGGGGATTCCACATCCGCGATCAGACACGGCGAGATGAAGCAGCTCTTTTTCTTTGTGAGCCTGAATAAGAATCTCTCCCTGTTCGGGGCTATATTTAATGGCATTATCAATGAGATTAATAATCGCCTGCTCAAATAGATGGGGATTCATACGCATCTCAAGTGACTCATCATACTCAAGCCGTAAAGTCACATTCTTTGATGCGGCCTTTCCTTCACTCACTTCAATGGCAGAGAGAAGGGCTCCACGCAGAGGAGAAACAACAAATTCAATATCGCCCACATCAGCACTACGTTCAATTTTTGCAAGCGAGAGAAGGTCTTTGATAATGGCTCCTAGCCGATCGGTTTGACGAGATATGATTCCTAAAAAACGATCAAGCTCTTCTGGATTATCTTTAGCACCTTCAACAAGCGTCTCAACAAATCCTTTAATTGATGTGATCGGAGTGCGAAGTTCGTGAGAAACATTTGCAACAAATTCGGTACGCATTCTCTCCAAACGCTTGTATTCTGTCACATCGTGTAGCACAAAGAGGGCTCCGATAAGAGCATGAGCAGGATCGTGAAGTACCGTGCCGTGAAGCTCAAGCACCGTACTTTTTGTATCCCGTAAAACAATCTCAGTATGGAAGGATTCTCCCTCCTCAAAAACCCAACGAATATGTTCTTGAAGCTCACTATTTCGAGTGACTTCATCAATGAGTCGGCCTCGTACGTTTTTTTCCGTTACCCCTAAGAGCGCGAGAGCCGCTTTATTGATGCTAATAATTCGTGCATCCGTATCAAGCGCAATAACCCCCTCCTTCATACAGGAGAGAACGGCATCAAGCTTCTTTTTTTGATTCGAAAGATCTTGTATTTCACCCTGTAACTGCGATGCCATTTCGTTCATAACAATCGCGTGCGACGAAAATTCTTCGGGCTCTGTGATGCGAACTTTATAGTTCAACTCTCCTTCTGCGTAGCGAACGGCCGCATGCTCCAACTCCTGGAGGGACTCTTTTAACCGCTGCACAACAATAGCTTGACGAACAAGGAAGAGGAGAAAGAACCCGACGAAAAGAAAAAGAAGGAGAGTGTGGTATGTTGCGGGCACAAAGAGCGCCGCGAAGGCTAAGACCAGTACAATGGTAAGAAGATAAGGGGGAAAGAGGTGCCAAAACAGCTGTTTTGACTTCATTCCTCCTCCTTAAAACGGTACCCCACTCCTCGCACTGTTTCAATCAGCTCGCCAAGAGAGTCCAGCTTCTTTCTCAAAGAGACAATTTGCACATCAATCGATCGCATCGTTACAGGATAATCATCACCGTGAACTTTGTCTACTATTTGCTCACGGGTAAAAACTTTTCCAGCATGACAAACAAGGAGGTAAAGGATCTTAAACTCCGTATGAGTGAGCGCAACTTCCGTTCCAAGCACAAAAACTTTAAATCTCTCGGGATCAATTGAAATACCACTATATTCTATGGACCTCTGAGTTTCTTCGATTTGCTCTCCTCGGCTACGTCGCAAAACAGCCCTCACTCGAGCGATGAGAACCTTTGGGCTAAATGGCTTCGTAATATAGTCTTCAGCACCAAGTTCAAGGCCAGTGACAATATCTGCATCTTCTCCTTTGGCCGTTAGAAGTATGATTGGCATGAGTGCTGTCTCTGCATGAGATTTAAGAATACGGCATACTTCAAAGCCATCAATACCTGGCAACATAACATCAAGAAGAACGAGATCTGGCTTTTCACGAAGCGACGTTTCAAGACACTCGTCACCCGATGCGAGGAGATGAACATCGTAACCTTCTTTTGAAAGATGGTAGCGAATCAGTTCTTGGATATCAGGCTCGTCTTCGACGATAAGTAGCTTGGTATTTTTCATAGCTGCCTCTTTCTCTTAGGGATGAACAAAGGCCTCGCCAAAGAGGCTTACGAGACGATGATACACAAATCGAGTGTATTCCCAAGCCCTTACAGAAAACTTACAGAGAACTAACTCCCTGGTAACCAAACCCTAACATACTTTCCCCACCTTTTCCTTGGAACTCAAGCAAAGTCTTGTTATCAGGTATATCGCGTTCCCTATGTAAGCAGGATCTCATAGGCTCCGCTTAACCCCCTCTAACCACCTTTAAGGAATACTCACCATGAAACCACTTCACATCATTGCATTTGCTGTCGCAGCACTTGCCGTATCTCTCCCGGGACACGCTGAAACGCGAGATGACCACTTCATCCGTGTTGATGGCTCAAGTACTGTTTATCCCATTACTGAAGCAGTTGCCGAAGAATTTGGTGCAAAGTCTCCTCAATCAAAGATCACTGTCGGCATCTCAGGGACTGGTGGTGGATTTAAGAAATTCTGTGCCGGAGAAACTGACCTCTCTGATGCTTCACGCCCAATTAAAGAAAAAGAAATCAAACTCTGCAAAGAGAAGAAGATTAACTACGTAGAACTACCCGTCGCTTACGACGCCCTCTCTGTTGTCGTAAACCCACAAAACACTTGGGCCGAAAGCATGACAACCGCAGAACTCAAGAAACTTTGGGAGCCTGCAGCACAAGGAAAAATTACACACTGGAATCAAATCCGCGCAGAATGGCCGAACAAAAAGATCTACCTTTTTGGACCTGGTATTGATTCAGGAACGTTCGACTACTTTACCGAAGAGATTGTTGGAAATTCAGGAGCATCTCGAGGCGACTTCACAAGCAGCGAAGACGACAATGTACTCGTTCAAGGTATAGCGAACAATAAGTATGCTCTCGGCTTCTTCGGTCTTGCCTACTACATGGAAAACACATCACGACTCAAAGCCGTTGGCATCGATGATATGAAAGCTGACAACGGAGATGGGCCACAAATGCCATCAATGGAAAATGTGCTTAAAGGGGTATATCAACCTCTTGCACGACCACTCTTTATCTACGCGAGCATCAATTCCATGACCACAAAGCCTCGAGTGAAAGAATTTATGCAATTCTATCTTGATAACGCTTCAGAGCTCTCACAAGAAGTCGGCTATATTCCTTCTCCAAAAGATATCCAACAGCTCACCATGGCCCGCTTTCAAAAGCAGATTCCTGGTACCGTTTTTGGAAAAGCAAAAGGGCATGGTAAGACTCTTGCTCAACTACTCACCATTGAGGGGATGTAATTGGAACAGGTCCAAACGATCTCGCATGCGGGAATATCTCTCGCTGAGCTGAAGGAAAAATGCATCCACGCCATCTTCTTGTTCTGTGGATGTGTATCGATCTTCACAACTATCGGGATCGTTTTGGTCCTTGCCCTTGAAGGGGCCTTCTTTTTCCAAGAAGTGCCCCTGACCGAGTTTCTTTTTGGAACTGAGTGGACTCCACTTTTTTTCAATAAAAGCTTTGGGATTCTTCCCCTTGTTTGCGGCACGCTTCTGACTTCTGCCGTTGCTCTTTGTGTCGCACTCCCTCTTGGTCTTATTATCGCTATTTATTTAAGCGAATTCGCCTCTTCACGCGCCAGAAGTGTGCTTAAGCCGACCATGGAGGTTCTCGCTGGCATACCTACTGTTGTCTACGGATACTTTGCCCTCCTATATGTGACCCCTCTTCTTCAAAAGATCTTCCCAGAGCTTCTTGGGTTTAACGCGCTTAGCCCTGGGCTTGTGATGGGAATAATGATCCTTCCTATGGTTGCCTCACTTAGCGAAGATGCTATATACGCCGTGCCTGGCAGTTTACGACAAGGAGCCTACGCACTTGGCGCAGGAAAGCTTCAGACCATTTTTGGTGTCATCCTTCCCGCTGCCTTCGGTGGAATTGCAGCGTCATTTATTCTCGCCATGTCTCGAGCTGTGGGCGAAACAATGATTGTCGCCATTGCTGCGGGTCAACAACCTCAACTCACGCTCAACGTTTTCGAACCAGTTGAAACCATGACCGCATTCATTGTCCAGGTATCACTGGGAGACACCCCGCACGGAACTCTCGCCTACCGAACAATTTTTGCTGTTGGTGGAGCACTCTTTGTTCTCACCTTCCTTCTTAACTCTTTAAGTTTATGGATACGGGGAAGATATCAAGAGAGGTACACCGGATGAACTCTGCCGCTAAAAGCAAAGGTGAAATAGCATTCCATTTACTTGGAATAGCTGCTGTTTCGATTGCACTCCTAGCGCTCTGCGCTCTCCTTATTGACATCATTAGCTCGGGATATTCAAAAGTTTCGCTCGATTTTATTACAAGCTATCCATCACGCCGACCAGCTAATGCAGGAATCGCGGCTGCACTCGTAGGCAGCCTCTACCTCATGCTACTCACTGCATGTTTCAGTCTTCCCTTAGGCGTGGGAGCGGCTGTGTATCTTGAGGAATATGCGACCGAGAATAAATTTTCAAAGCTTATCGAACTCAACATTGCTAACCTCGCTGGGGTCCCTTCCATTATTTACGGTATTCTCGGTCTTCAACTCTTTGTTCGCTACGCAAATCTCGAACGGAGCCTCCTTGCAGGGGCTTTTACCATGTCTCTTCTTATTCTCCCCATTATCATTATCGCTTCTCGCGAAGCGATACGAAGGGTTCCAGACTCCATACGCCAAGCCGCTTTTGCTCTTGGAGCAACACGGTGGGAGATGATTCGTGATCAGGTAATCCCCGCCGCTTTTCCAGGTATTATGACTGGGTGTATTCTGGCGTTCTCACGAGCAATCGGAGAAACGGCTCCGCTCATTACACTAGGGGCACTCACCTATATAGCCTTTCTTCCAGACGGGCTCCTTTCACCCTTTGGAGCTCTTCCTATTCAAGCCTTTAACTGGATTTCTCGGCCTCAAGCCGCGTTCCATGACAACGCCGCTGGCGCCATCATTATTCTCCTTACCGTCCTTCTCAGTATGAATATCATCGCTGTTGTTCTTCGCGGAAGGTTTCAGAAGAAATTTGCAACATAACGAGAACAAAAGGACCCTGGCCATGCGACACTCCGTAGCTCATAATCTGGATATACCTATGATCAACACTGCTTCTTCGAATAAACAGTCTGAACAACCCCAATCTCAAACAAGTACGCCTTGTATTGCCGTTCGGGATCTTAATTTCTACTACGGTGACACCCAAGCGCTCTTTGACATATCACTCGATATTGAAGCAGGCCTCGTAACGGCGCTGATTGGACCATCCGGGTGTGGAAAATCAACTTTTCTTCGAACAATCAACCGCATGAACGATCTCATCGCGGGAACTCGTCACGAAGGAGAGATTGTTGTTTCAGGCCACGAAATTTATGGTAAGAAAACAGACCTCGTTTCGCTCAGAAAAAAAGTGGGAATGGTTTTCCAACGTTCGAATCCTTTTCCTAAATCAATTTTTGAAAATGTTGCATATGGCCCCAAAATTCATGGGACCAAAAACAAAAGTCGCTTAGCTGAAATCGTTGAAAAAAGCCTCCTCAGGGCAGACCTCTGGCACGAAGTGAAAGACAGACTCGGCGACAGCGCTCTTGCTCTTTCTGGGGGACAACAACAACGCCTCTGTATCGCTCGCGCATTAGCGGTTGATCCTGAAATTCTCCTCATGGATGAGCCCGCCTCCGCTCTGGACCCACGCTCTACAGCTAAAATCGAAAATCTTATTGCAGAATTACGCGGTGACTATACAATCGTCATCGTTACACATAATATGCAACAAGCTGGTCGTGTATCTGATAAGACAGCCTTCTTTTGTGACGGAAAGCTCGTCGAATATGGTGATACCGAGGCGATTTTTACGAAGCCTCAGCAACAACAAACAGAAGACTACATCCGTGGTCGCTTTGGATAACGTACCGTTATGACTCTACACCTCGAACGAGAACTCACATCTCTCAAAAAGCAAATTGTCACCCTTGGAACAATCGTCGAAGAATCTCTCTTTGATGCATCCAAAGCTGTCAGTGAGCGAAATACCTTCCTCGCCAAGAAAGTGATTGATGGAGATTCCACCATCAACAACAAAGAAGTCGAAATCGAAGAGGAGTGTCTCAAGGTCCTTGCACTCCACCAACCTGTCGCGATCGACCTACGTTTCATTGTTGCCACCCTCAAAATCAACAACGATCTAGAGAGGATTGGTGACCTCGCTGCAAATATTGCAGCCCGAGCAATGAAGCTCACAAAGCTCCCATCAACAGAAATGATTTTTGATATCGATCGAATGACTGAGACAACTCAGTCAATGCTCAAACAGTCTCTCGACGCCCTTGTTGAGATGAATCTCGAGCTCGCTCGTGGGGTTCTCCCTCTCGACGATGAAGTTGACGATATGAATCGGAAAAACTACAAATTGGGCCAAGAGAAAATCAAAGCCTCCCCTGAATACACCTCACAGATTCTCGCCATGCTCTCTGTTTCTCGCAACCTTGAGCGGATTGGAGATCTCGCCACCAACATCGCTGAGGACATCATTTATATGATTAGTGGCGATATTGTTCGCCATAGTGACTTGAGCGAGATATAAAGAAGCCTTTTCATCGCTCTCCAGAGTGCGATATTCTCCCCACTGGAGAATCAACCGTTCGTGTCACAACAAGATAGTCGCCGCTCATTTCTTTTTCTTTTTGAAGACTTGCTTGCCGTCAGTGCGCTTCTCTACACCTCTTTCCAGTACTTTTCTGGCGGGAATCCTCCGATAGACCTCCCTCTGGGAACCGATCTCACTCCACTACACGAAGCACTCTCAGGTACTCCTGCACAGTGGACCTCTCTTGCAGCTTGGTGGTACGCGCTCTTAGACCAGTTCACCTACCACGCCTATAGACTTCCGGGTATGAGCGCCCAGGCTCTTCACACCTCCCTGATCACGACATCCTATTTTCTCTTTCGGCTGAGCGGAGCCCGTAGCAGCCTCTCTCTCTTCTTTTCTGCAGGGCTTTTCTTTTCACCGATCTTCTTTGAACACAGCCCAGACCTCCTCTTGAGTAGCTTGATTCTCTTACTCACCACGCTTGCAGCCCTGCAGATGAAAGATTCCATCTCGATGCTCTCGCTTTTTACCTGTGGAATTTTCCTCGCATCTTATGGTTCATCCGATCTCTCCTTTCTTTACTGGTTTCTCCTCTGCTCATCACTCCTTCACCTTCTCATGAAATTTTTCGGAGAGAATACCCTCGACACACGACACCTTCGGTTGATTCTTCTGTGCGTCTTCTTTGCTAGCGGGCTCATCTCTTTTTGGGGAAATCCGACTCAATCCGCACTGTACCTCCAAAGAGGAACTCTCTCTTTCGTAGAGACATTTGCTCCTTATCTTAACGAGACCGCCCAAGCCGAGATTCGTGAATCATCTGCAACGGTGCTACACATGACCCTGCAACACCCTGACGCTACCATCGCTTACTTTAAAGCCAACCTGATTACTTTCTTTCAAAATCTCCTGCGTGCACCAAGCATTGATTTCTCATACCTACATAATGCGCTTCTTACTCAAATCTCTCTCGCTCTTTCTTTGGGGCTCTATGCCATCTTTTTTATTTTCGCTCTCCTTTTTTCTCCACCTCCCCAAACATCTCAAGAGAGAACTCGCAGCTCATTTCTCATATCATGTGCCATTCTCTTTGTCCTTTTTGAAGGGTTTCTTGGTTTAGTCTTTGGAACCGCACTCCCTCGCCTTGTTCTTCCATGCCTGCTGTTTCTTGCCTACCTCTCTTCCTCTTTAGAGCGGCTCACAGGAAACCGCCTGAAGAAAAGTTCTCTGCTCATAACTCTTTTTCTTTGCACGTTGCTCCCCTCGCTATCCCCTACATACGGAAAAGGATTTTGCCCTACATTCCTCTCATCATGCCTCTACCAAACAACTCTTCCTCCACAAACTCCAGTCAAAGACCTCTATGAGACACTTCGAAAGTACCGCTTTCCAAAATCATACACCCTTCTCTCCCCCTATAAGGGTGATGAGATCTATCTCCAATCGACGGTGACTCCGAAAGGAATTTACAAAGAATTTGTTTATGCAGCACAAGCGAACAAGGCAGCTGATTACTTAGAAGAAAAAGAGATCGACGTTGTGCTCGTCAACCACAAACTTGAAGCAGAACTTCAAAAAGACGGATCTATGAAGCGCTATCTCGATCCAAAAGAAACAAGATCCAAATTTCAATATATTATTCTTGAAGATTCGACTGTGAACATCCTCGCACAAAGAAAATTCTTTGTTACCTCAAATGAGATACCAGATCCAACACAAGAAGAGGAGCTTCATTAACGATTTTTCATGGCTCGCTCGGCTTCTCGCTTTGCTTCTCGATCCTTAATCGTCTGCCTCTTGTCTGGAGCGGCTTTTCCTTTTGCTAAGCCAACTTCAACCTTGGCGTAGCCACGCTTGAAATACATCTTTGTAGGAACGAGTGTATACCCCTTTGCTTCAACCTTCCCTCGTAGGCGATCGATTTCATACTTATGCATGAGCAACTTTCTCTTACGGTGGGGATCGTATCGATTGGTTGTATCAAATTGATAGGGCGCTATATGGCACTGGAGGAGATAAATTTCTCCCTGATAGACAGAAATATAACTCTCCTCGAGGCTAATCTTTCCTTGACGAATAGATTTTATCTCGCCACCAGTAAGAACAATCCCAGCTTCGTAAGTCTCTTCAATATGATAGTTAAAGCGGGCTTTCTTGTTCGATACAACAATCTTCTTGCCTGCTCCTGTTGCTTTCGCCATAGAGGCAGACTACAGCGTCCGTTAGGGGATCTCAACAGTGTGAAACGGCAGGAGAGGGCAGCGGCCCAGGAACCTCCTTACGAAGCTCTTTTATCTGGTTCTTTTCATCGACAAACACCAACTTTGGCTCATGTGTAGCCGCTTCTTGCTCGTTGAGGTAACCAAAACAAGCAATAATGACAAGATCGCCAGGCTTCATCAGATGAGCAGCGGCTCCATTGATACAAATATCAGACGAACCTGTTTGCCCCAAGATAGCGTATGTCTCAAGGCGAGTTCCACGCGTCACGTTCCAGATCTGCACAGCCTCGTTTTCAAGAAGATCGGCCGCGTCCATAAGCTCAGGTGGTAAAGAAACGCTTCCTTCATAATCAAGATCGGCCTGAGTGACCGTAGCGCGGTGAATCTTTGATAAGAGAAATCTTCGTTGCATTATACCATCTCCAATCGAGTTTTTTGTTTGACTTGATTACTTTGTAATTGAGAGAACGAGTGTTGCTCCGTAGGAAAACCTCCTTCTTTCACTTCGGTCGCATAGTCACAAACAGCTTGAGTCAGCTGCTTTCCAAGCTCTGCGTACCTTTTGACAAATTTTGGGGAAAAATCCATGGAGAGACCAAGCATATCGTGTGTCACAAGTATCTGCCCATCACAGTGAACACCAGCGCCAATTCCGATAGTGGGAATGCTCAGTTGAGAAGTTACCTCTTCAGCGAGCTCCTCAGGAATCCCCTCAAGAACAAGAGCAAAAGCCCCTGCTTGCTCGACGGCGTGAGCATCCTCCAAAACTCGTCCAGCAGACTGACTTGCTGCGACTTGAGAGTCTCCTACACCGCGCCCTTGCACTTTGTGACCTCCCATGCGGTGATATGATTGAGGTGTAAGCCCAACATGCCCCATAACAGGGATATCAACTCGAGTAAGCCGAGAAATGGTCTCTTGCATATGAACCCCACCTTCGAGCTTGACGGCTGAAACACCACCCTCTTTAAGAAGCCTTCCGGCAGACTCAATAGCCTGCTCAGGTGAGCACTGATAGGTCAAAAACGGTAGATCACCAACAACAAGAGCGTGAGAGGTTCCGCGAACCACAGCTCGACTGTGATAAATGATCTCATCAAGGGTCACCGGCAGAGTTGTTTCATGTCCTTGGACAACAGACCCCAGCGAATCTCCAACAAGGAGCATATCAACCTGCTCACTTTGATCGATTAAACGTGCAAACGAATAGTCATATGCCGTGAGTGCGACAATCCGAGAGCCAAGACCAAGTGAAGGTTTACGTTGTGCAATAGATGGGACAGTAACCCGCCCTCGTGAAGGTTTCGATGCCATGCCAGTCACTCCTGAAAACAGTAAATGCTAAACGGCTAAATTGAAAAGTTCACTTACCTACCATCAAAGGAGACTTCGCACTCAACACCTCCAAAAAGAGGTTGCTGGCACACTCCCAAAACGGAGGGCAAGAGATACCATAAGTATAAGGCACAAAGGCCAAACGGACCAATGAGTTACCATCTCTGACCAAGTGTGAAAACCCACCTGGTATTTCCTTGTGTTTTCAAGTAATTACGCTATACTCCCGCCATGCTTACTTTGACAAAATCATTCCATTTTGCTGCCAGCCATACGCTCAACAACCCGAACTGGAGCCAAGAAAAGAACGAGCAGGTCTTTCAAAAATGCTCTAGGCTTCACGGTCACAACTACGTGCTTGAAGTTACCGTACGTGGACCAATCGATCCTGATACTGGCATGATCATGAACGCCTCTGATTTAAGCACAGTGGTGAAAGAATCTATTA
>JAUIBK010000044.1 GCA_030428205.1 bacterium | reverse complement strand
ATTGATGACAAGTTCAGAAAGACTACTCTACTCCCCGCACTTAAAATTCCCGGTTCAATGAGCACCGAGGGCGGGGAGTATCCCCCAGCCTGCGACGGGCGTTCGACTGAGCTCACGCCGAAGTCTAAGCCGAGTCGAGAGACGACACACACCTCCCGCCAGATAGCGAAAGGCGCGATCAGGGCCTTTCCACGAGAAGTGCCTATGCTTGTTGAAGTCAGGCATTTTCATTTGCGGGAGGTATATTAGCGTAACCACTATACTGGAACAAACAGAATGCGACTCACACTTCTCTTCTTCATTATCGTTTTACCTACCTCTGACCAGGATCATTTTATCAGGTCAGGCCAAAGGTAGGATAAGGGGCAAGAGTTTCTGTCGAGCGTTACTCTTTCTCTTCGCCTTTAATGACAGAAGAGACAAGATGTCCTGGGACTTCGTTGTAATGTGATTGATGCATCACATAAAGCCCACGGCCTGAAGTAAGCGAGCTTAATACCGCGCCGTAATCAAGGAGCTCAGCGTAGGGTGCTTCAGCGAAGATCTCTTGTTTATCATCTTTCGGTGCCATATTGAGCACTCGACCTCGACGGCTAGAGATATCTTTTACCACCTCACCGATAACCTCATCAGAAACAAGGATCTGAAGCTCCATGATCGGCTCAAGGAGTACAGGGCCAGCTTCTTCTACAGCAGCTTGGAACGCCATAGAACCAGCTGTTTGGAAGGCATAGTCCGATGAGTCGACTTTGTGGAATGATCCATCAACGACCACTGCCTTGCAATCAACTACAGGGTGCCCACCGAGTGGTCCCTTTTCCATAGCTTCTTTAATTCCTTTTTCAATCGAAGGGATATACTGCTTGGGAATAATGCCGCCGGTAATCTTATCTTCAAAGATAAAACCAGCACCACGTTCAAGAGGCTCTAGCGTGATCCAACAGTTTGCAAACTGCCCGTGTCCACCGGTTTGCTTCTTGAGCTTTCCTTGTACCTGAACCTGCTTTTGAATCGTCTCTCGGTAAGGCACACGTGGAGCACGGAGCTTCACCGTACCAGAAAATTTACGGTTCAACCGCTCAAGAGCAATATCGATGTGAGATTGCCCCATACCGGCAAGAATGGAATCGCCAGTGTCAGGCTCACGATAAAAGAGGAGTGTCGGATCTTCTTCGGCAAGTTTGTGGAGGCCAACTGAGACCTTTTCCTCATCCCCATCAGCTTCAATCGCATGGAAGACAAGTGGTTGAGTATACGTTACACAGGGATACTTAATCTGCTCTTTATCATCACAGAGCGTATCACCTGTGTGAGTGTCTTCAAGCTTAGTGAAGGCACCAATATCACCAGCAGAAAGGCTGTCGACCTGAACAAAATCACTTCCCTGAAGGATATAGACATTACCGATCTTCTCTTTCCCACCTTGAGTGGAGTTATAGACGGTATCGTTATGCCCAGCTTTTCCTGATACCACTCGAACAACAGAGAGCTTGCCTGAAAAACGATCGATAGTTGTTTTCAGCGTGATTGCAGAAAAAGGCTCATCCACGCTACACCGTCTTGTTACCTGGCGTTGCTCATCTTCGGGGTCAAAGCCGATAAAAGGCTTTATGGTGTCACGTTCAACTGGTGATGGAAGGTACTCAATCACACTTTCAATTAAGAGCTCTACACCGATCCCACTTTTTCCTGAACCACAAAAGAGCGGCATGAAAGTACGAGCTTGCACAGCTCTCTTTAAGCCCATGTGGAGCTCTTCTGTCGTAAGCTCCTGGCCTTCAAGATACTTCTCTATCAGCTCATCATCAGCTTCTGCAATCTGCTCAACAAGAGAGGTTTTATATGATGCGATCTGATCGTTCATTGAGTCGGGCACATCAGTCTCTGCGACTTTGCCTTTAGCAAAAGTGCGACCTTTCCCAGTGAAGAGATCAACCACACCTGTAAATGTTTCTCCAGCTCCAATAGGAACTGTTACTGGAGTGGAAGTGCTATTTAACGTCGAAGAGATCTCGAGAACAGTTTCTTCAAATTTTGCGTTTGGATCATCAACTTGCGTAATGAATCCCACTGTTGGGATTTCAAATTCTTGGAGCATTTTCCAGAGCCGCTTTGTTTCAGGCTTCAGACCATCTACGGCTGAGATAATAAGAAGCGCTCCGTCACATCCTGGCAGAACACCTCGAGTGCTCTCTAGGAAACTAAAGTAACCAGGAGTATCCATAATATGAATATCGACTCCTTTCCATGTCAGGTGGCCAACGTGAGAAGTAATATCAATTCCATGTTGCTGCTCTTCTGGCTCTGTGGAAAGCGCTGCGTTTCCTTTATCGCGGCTACCGGGACGGTCCGTTTCGTGAGCCATAAAGAGCATAGTCTCAATAAGGGCGCTTTTTCCCGCCCCACCTTGAGCGATGAATGAAATATTTCGCATATTTTGTGGGAGTGTATTTGTCATATTTTCCTCCAGGAAAGAGGGTGAAGAATCTCCTATGGTATACCTAAAATACGGGGAAAAAGCGAAGGGATGAGTGAAAAAATAAGCCGTTCACAGGCCTCACAGAGAGTCAAGGCAATATCCTCTAAACTCCCCCCAAAACCTCTTGCTCTTGCACTTAATCTTGCTCTTGCTCTCCCGAACGCAGCTTCACCAGAAAGAAAGGTCTTCCCATCACCGACCTTCCGAGAGGGCCAAGAAAAAAATTATAACGCGAAGTACGCGAGGTACGCGAAGATCTCCCCCTTCGCGTACCTCGCGTACTTCGCGTTATAAACTTCCAACTTAGATAGTTCTATTTTCTACTGTATGTATCTGAGGACAAGAACCTGAGGACCTACGCTTCGCTAAGCGCTTCTCGAGCAACAATACCCTTAATCCCCTCAAACCCTGAGACAGGCATCTTCACTTTTGCTGTGCGGCTCCCGACCTGAGCGAGAGCGTTTGCATTCGAAAAGCTAAAGAGCTGGAATTTGAGCTTTGGCCAGCGCTTCTTGAAAAATTGTTCTGAGTCGCCGTAGGCAAGATCAAACGCTCGAAAGCCGTACTCTTCAACAAGAGCTGGAAGCACTCCCATTCTTTGAGGTGTCTTATCCATTCGACTTGGAAGAGCTTCTCCTCCGTGCTTTTCGATAATGGACAAAATCTTCTCAAAAGGAAGGTCAACGATGTATTCTCGGTCGCCAAAATCCCCTCGTGACATTCCAAGGTCTTCTAAAAATCCTTCAATCTCACTCTTTCCGTACCCTTCTGGAAACAAACAGAGCAAGACAACATCTGTACACGAATCAAGCGCACAGCGGATGGCCGTACCTGGAATAATCGTCAAATTGCTTTCTTCGGCGGCTTCAACCACCCGGTCGATAAAATCACCGCTATAGTAATCTGTGAGCGCAATAACATCTAAACCTTTCACTTTAGCAAGACGCACCATCGCAGGTGCCGTATCTATACCCTCTATTCCTAGGTATCCTAGAGATGCAGGGCTGTGAATTCTCAGATCCATGGTGTAGCTTTTTCGACGAGTTGATGTCTTTTGCACCTTTGCTCGAAGAGTGCTTTTTGTCGCTTTTGCTGACGGTGCTTCAATCGCTTCTGTTTCTACTTGCTCTGAGAGCGTTTTCTTTCGCGCCATATCTTTCCTTCCTTTCTATCGTGAAGCTTCTTATTCTTGCCCTGGTTCAGGATCGTCGCTCGTCATAATAGTTGCGCCCGAGAGATCTCCCCCTTCTTCTTCCGGTTTCGTGAGTGACAACGCTTCGAGAGTTTCACGTATCATTGTTTTCAGAGAGCCAATATTGATATCAATTCGATCCATATCAGTCCCAGTTGGAACCTTTGAGAGTACGTTTAAGACCTTTTCCATTCGAACCGTAAGTCCGTTAACACGGGTAGAAACAAGATCAAGCTTTCCTTCAAGGAGAGAAAGCTCAGTGGTTGTCGCAAGACCCATCATCCGAGCAATCGTTGCAGCGCTCACCTCACTGGGACGAGCACCTTCTTCTCCGTGACTAGATGCTGTCACATCTTCAACGATACGCGTCTTTGTCGTATCAACCTTAGGAGTCACTGCTTCGAGTTTTTCTTGTACTCTTTTTTCGACAGAGGAGGCCTTTGTGCTCTCCTGCTCACTAGAAATTGTTTCCCCTTGATCCATCTTTCCTCTTTTTCACAAAAACTCCCACCTCGTTGGGAGGAGATACGTTGTCCCGAGTGATTGAGAAACTACTCTTAAGGGCTGAAAATCCCTTCAAGTGTGTAGATGTCTCATCGATGGAAAGAGGTTCTGGGAAAGCGTGAGAGCTTTACAATGACGTGAAAATACGTATTATTTTCTCTTTACTAGGGAATAGAGACGTCTAGCCATCTGACGATTCTAATGCTTTCTTCTTCTCAGAAAGCACCTCCCATCTCTCATAGAGAGCCTCCACCTCTTGCTCTGCCTCAGCCACAGCTTGGTAAGCTTCTGTGAGCTTCTCTGAATCAAGCGAAATTGCTGGATCTTCTAGAGTCGCTTGGTGTTTCTCGAGTGCTTTTTCAGCTTTAAGAATCTTTTTTTCCATCTGATTCAACTCGCGCTGCTCAATGTACGTAAGCTTTGTAAGCGGCTTCTTCTCTCTTTGCTGCTTTGAGTTTGGCTCTGAGGAGATGGCCTCAACTTCACTTTCTGAGAGAGACGCTTTCCACTGCTCAAAACTTGCAAAGGGAACGACTCCGCCTTGACCATCAAGCGCAAGGAAGTGTGTGCAGACCTTACTGAGCAGATACCTATCGTGGCTTACAATCATCAGCGCGCCTGGAAAATCGAGTAAGGTATCTTCTAAGGTTTCAAGTGTCTCAATATCGAGATCGTTGGTTGGCTCATCGAGAAGGAGAACATCTGCCGGTCGGAGCATGAGCCGAGCAATCAGGAGGCGCGCCTGCTCACCTCCTGAAAGATCCGCTACTTTCGTATCAAGTTGTGCGCCTTGAAACTGAAAGCGAGAGGCCCAAGAAGCCACATGCACAGCTTTTCCTTGGAACACGACAGAGTCACCAGACTCAACAAGCGCACTCTTCAGAGTGTCATTTGGATGGAGCTCTTCTCGCTGCTGAGAAAAATAGACTACTTGGAGGTTTTGTACCCGTTTAATAGTTCCCGAGTCAGGAGCAAGCTCCTCTGCAATAAGTTTGAGTAAGGTGCTCTTGCCAGATCCATTATATCCCAGCACCCCTACTTTCATAAGCGGACTCAGTGTAAAGTCGAGCTTATCGATAAGCGTTCGCTCTCCAAGCGATTTACACACTCTGTGTACTTCAAGAAGCCTCTTAGTCTTGCGATCTGACGCAGTAAAATCAAGTTTCGTCTCCCCTTTGCTCATTCGAGATTTTACCTCAGAGAGCTCGTCCATGAGGCGGTGCGCTTGATCTATCCTCCCTTTTGCTTTCGTTGTTCGTGCACGAGGCCCCCGGGCAAGCCAATCTTGCTCTCGACGCACCTTGGATTTGAGCGTTTGGTGTCGATTTTGCTCTGTTGCGATGTACTCCGTTTTTTCTTTCAGAAATTGAGAGTAATTTCCAGAAACGGTGAGCACTCCATTTTCATACATACGGTCGAGCTCAAAGATCTTTTTTGCACTCGACTCTAAGAACATCCGATCATGGCTCACAACAAGCCATGCAAAGGGTGCATTCTGAAGGAAATCCTCAAGCCACAAGACCCCTTCAATATCTAAGTGATTGGTTGGCTCATCCAACAGTAGAAGATGAGGATGCGTAACGAAGCCGCAAGCAAGATGAACACGCTTTTTCCACCCACCTGAAAGAGTATCAACGAGCAGAGATGGATCAGGAAAGGAACATTTTCCTAGTGTAATGCGAACTTCTCGCTCGATTTCCGTCTCAGGCATCCCGCTTTTGATGGCAGCATTTCGAACTGTTTCAAAGATCGTATTGCCCTCTGGAAGCTCATCTTGTTGCGAAACATACGAAACTCTTGTGCCCTTGGTATACGCCAACGTTCCACCGTCGACCTCTTCTTGTGCGGCCAGAACCTTAAGAAGTGTTGATTTCCCAGCGCCGTTTGGTCCGATAAGGCCTACTCGATCTCCAGAGAAAAGAGAGAATTGAAGATCGGAAAAGAGCGGCTTACCTGAATAAGCTTTTGAGATAGATTGAATATGAACAAGAACTTCCATCAACTTACTCTTGAATTACCAGGTAGCATCCGTCAATATACTAGTGTCTCGTCGGAAAAGTCTTTTCACTTCTGAAGAACGATGGCATAACGAGACACTAGCCAGCTGTATTGTCCCTCTCCGACTACGCTCTTCGAGCTTCGCCGTGACCTGAACTCGTAGGACCACGTCGTAGCTTTAGCGAAGACGGGCGGGGGGTTTTCGCCATTCGGCGAAAAAATGCTCCGTCCGATTGAGGTGAAAAAACTTTTCCGACGGAGCACCAGACATTACTCTGTATCAAACGGCAATCAAAATGCTCGACTTCTTAAAGTCGCTTTGCACCTGAAAGAGCATCTTGGAGCCACATCAAAGTTATAGAAGGTAAATCGATGCTAAACTACCTTAAGAGCGTTTTGGAGAACATGCCAGCCGACTGGCTAAACCTTACAACTCACCGCCTCGATATTTATAACGAGGACCAGGCAAAGGCCCAGTTCTTAGAACAGCTTGAAGTTTGCTACAGGGACAATAATGCTGAGCGAGACACCCTTGAAGAGCTCCCAACAGCTTATGACTATATTCGACTCGGACACCCCCTCTCGTGTCTCCTAGAGTGGAGTATCGCCAACCTCAACAACACAACCCCTGAGAACATCATAACATTCTCTTCAACAACGATTCCAATCTTTGCCATTTTGAGAACAAACCTCATCAAGGATCAAAATACTCGACTTCTCTATAAAGGCGAAATGCCAAAGGCTTTTGATGCCGAAGCGCTTCGAGCTGTTTACGGCTATCAGTTTGAACTTCAAGAGGTTGATGATTTGAATGCTCTCTCTCCATTTGATGGGAGTACCGTATACATCTCCGAACAGAACGGCTTCTCTCATTTTGATTTTGCTTCACATATCGATTTTGTCGTTCAAATTCACGCACCCCTTGGAAGCGTTGTAGCGATTGGCAGCGAACAAGACAAAAGTTATGTCTCTGAAATACAACACGTGCGTAGAAGAGAAACCATAGCCATGACACCGGCTAACTGCCTTACCGCGCTACACGCAATAGCAGAAGGTTCCTCTCTTGAAGCGAAAACTACGGATCGGGAAGCAAGCAGATCTCTCGTTTGCAATACAATTCAATCGATAAACGATTCAGACACGAAAGTTCTCGTTGCTTCAAGTGGGCTATCTATTCAATACGCCATTTCCATGGGGCTTATTCACGACGCTTTTGAGAGATACCCCGAAAAAACTATCAAATTCATCGTTCCTACCAACTGCTATGGCGGGACAAACGATCAAGCTCGACGAATAGCTGCTTGCTCCTCTCGCATTGAAGTCGTCGACCTCGCCGTTGATGGCGATAGCGATATGGTTCAAAGCATCAATACAGCTTTAGAGAGCGCGGCTCAAGAAGACGCTGTACCTTTGATCATAGCTGAGATACCAACAAACCCGAGAGTAGAAGTCCCCGACCTCCTCGAGCTCAAAAACGTACTCAGCGCCTCTCGCAAAACATCAACGGGCGAGCCAGCTATCGAACCCGTCTTTATCCTCGATCAAACTTTTTGCCCGAACGTACACTTCGTAAGCGAAGACGCTATCCTCTCACCAACAAAAACCATCTCGTATGTCAGCGGATCGAAATTTCCAAGTGGTGGCAAGTGTACCGCTGGATACTGCATCGGAAACAAAAACGCCGATAGCATGATGGAGAAGATCGAACTCCACCTCAAGCTCTGTGATAATGAAGCAACCGATCATCAACTTGCTCTTTTGGCACAACACATGCCGTCCATGCTTCAAAGAATCGACGATGCCTACAAGAACACACGCGAGTTTGTGACTTTTATCAGCGAGACACTCCCAGGGGCTAAGATTAATTTTGTCTCTGAAACACTATCTGAAAAAGGATTTACTCCTTCTGTCTTCTCCCTCGACCTGCCAACAAAAGGAAATACGGAAGAAGAAAAAGAAGCATATAAAAGAGAGCTCAACCTGAAACTAATCAACATGATGATTTCAGAGATACCTCATGAGAGTAAGTTTTGTGTGAGTTATGGACAACTCAAAGGGTGTTACTGGACCATCCCAGCGACTTCAACCCAAGGAACGACTAAAGAGGGAGACAAAGATTATATTGTTCGTGTTTCGGTCTCTCCTCAGCTAGACCTCGAGCGTCACAAAAAAGTTTTTGCAACTTTTGTAAAAGAGCTCTAAGCAACTTCTAAGATCCGCAGCTGGATAATTCGGTTTTGCTCAACCTTTTCGACTCGCACAAGCGATCCATTCATACGCACCTCTTCTCCCTCGTCAGGAATATGACCAAGTGCGTGTATCACAAAGCCTGCAATAGTACTGTATTCACCTTGAGGAAAATCGAGATCGTGCTCACCATTGAGATCGTCAAGCGCCGTTCCACCATCAACGATTAACTCGCCAGACTTTGTTTCGGTTATTTCAACCTCTTCTTCTGGAGAGTCAGTCTCATCAAAGATGTCACCGACGATCTCTTCAATCAGGTCTTCCATAGTAACAACACCATCGACCCCACCGTGTTCATCGAGTACGACAGCAAAGTGAGCAGATTGGGCACGGAGCTCTCCGAGCACATCATCAATGGGTCTACGACCATCAATAAAAACAGGCTTACGCATAAGCTCTTTGAGAGAGAACTCTTTGGCCGGAGCCTCAATCATCGGGAGGAGATCTTTGGCAAGCAGCATGCCTCGAACATCATCAAGCTCATCACCAATAACGAGAAGCCTGGAGTAGCCCGCTTCAAGAAAGGTCTCAACAACAGTAGAGAGGCTGTCGCTCTCGTTAATGGAGACAATGTCTTTTCGTGGAGTCATAACATCTTGAAGAGCCGTTTCTCGGAGACGAAAAACTCCTTCGATAAATTCACGCTCATCGTCTTCAATCACACCAGCTTCACTACTTTTCTGCACAACTTCACTTAAATCCTCAGCTGAAAGCACCACCCCCCTTTCTACTGGGGGCTCGAGCCCAAAACTCTTCAGTGCGACAGCTACAATTCGTTGCAGAAAAAGCATCAACGGTGATAAGAGCCAACGGATAAGCACAAGTGGAAGCGCCACGATACTCAATATCCGCTCAGGGGATTCGTAACTCAACGACTTGGCAAATTGCACTAATGAAAGCGCAACGATGGTCGTACACAGCAACAGCGCAACAACAAAGACCCAATAAGCCGTCTCACCAGAGGGCCCACCAAAGAGAAAATATTCAATCGTAGGGTGATAAAACTGTATAATGCGCAATAGTACAGCACCTGAGAAAAGGCCGAAGAGAAACTTTCCGATCTGAACAACAAAGAGATAGGTATCTGAGGCACGAACTACACGCCGAGCGAAACGTGCGGTGCTCCACCCTTTGTACTCTCGAAGCGCTGAGCGTCTTGTGCGAAGGATTGAAACCGATGCTAGGACAAAAAATGCGTAGCCAACCAATCCCAAAAAGAGGAGCAAAAAATACATGACGGCAGTGCCGTTATCCATTATCAAGGCTATATTCTCTCAAGTGTGTGGGGAAATAATCGATGCACCCTGCACGAAAGCGCACAGTCAATGTGGCCTGTGCCACTGACAAGAAATATGCTGGGTACGCCGGGGCTACATCTTAAGTGCGCCACCGGCTTGGGTCTCGGAACGGTATTGTCCATCGCGCTTCTTGTATTATTTTGGAGTAGTTTCAGTAGGTTGTCAACTTAGGACTCTCCTTTCTTGCCACGCAAGCTCAGGCAACCTACTAAAACAACTCAGCAAATTCCTTTTTGGCTTACGTGAATCACAATAGAGCGGTATCTTTAGGCATTCCTCCTCTTCTCTATAAGGACCTTTGACCATGCTTACCGAATCTCTTGAGACTGCTAGCCGGCCCATAATGTGGAACCTCGAAGCACCGGTGAATACCGTTGTTATGTATCTCTTGGCAGCAGTAGCTATGATCATTGCTGGCTTTGGACTCTTGCGCCACGCAAAACTTGTTCTTTCAGGAAAAAGCAACTCTGACACACAAGCTTCACTCCTTGCTCAAGCAGCCTCACTGTTCACCTGGGGAATCTTACAGCGAGGTGTAATCCGACAACGTGGTATCGCACTCTCTCACTCTCTTATTTACATCGGCTTTCTTGTGCTCCTCTTTACCACTACCATGGTCATGCTCGATCACGACTTCGGCATTCCAATCTACCGAGGAGAATTTTACCTTAACCTTACTATCCTAAGCGACCTGTTTGGTTTTGGCCTGATCATTGGCTGTCTTCTCGCTGCTCACCGCAGACTCATTGCGCAGCCAGACCACCTTCATACAAAAAGCGCAGACTGGTATATGCTTTGGATGTTAATTCTCCTTTGTGTTCAGGGCTTTCTGCTTGAGGGGCTAAGGATTCATGCAACAAACGATCCGTGGAAAAGCTATTCATTTGTTGGAGAAATCGTCGCTCAAGGATTTTGGTCGCTCTCACTCGAAGCTACCAGAGAACTTCACTTTTTGATCTGGTGGTTTCACGCCGTAACCGTGTTTATCTTTATCGCACTCATCCCCTACTCAAAGTTCTTCCATATTATCGCGAGCAGCACGAACCTCTTATTCCGAGATCGCACCAGGCCTCTCGGTGCAGTTCGCTCACCTGGCGACCTAGAAGAGATGATGGAGCAAGAAGAGGAGTTTAGCTTAGGGCTTGGGACTATCGAGGACTACTCATGGAAACACCTGCTTGATCTTGAAGCTTGTACAAGTTGCGGAAGGTGCCAAGACGCTTGCCCAGCATACACAAGCGGCAAGCCTCTTTCACCAAAGTGGATGGTGCTTGACACAAGAAACCACGCTCTTGCCCTTCAAGCTACTGGAAAGCTCAATGCACCAAAGATGGACAACGCCCTCACTTCACTCGATTCCAAACTTACTCTTGATTACCTTGAATCAAGCTCTGGACTCGCTGCAAAAGAAGATGGAAACGGGTTTGAAGCAACAGGAGCTTTTCGAGCAGGAAATGAGCTTACACAGAACTCTCCCCTTACTCTTGGAAACTCAGTTGAAGACAGAATAGCTGGTGACGTTATATCCCAAGACGTCTTCTGGAGCTGCAACACCTGTTTTGCCTGCGTAGAAGCGTGTCCTGTTGGCATTAACCACGTTGATATGATCGTAGAGAACCGCCAAAACATGGTGCTGATGCACGGTGAAATACCTTCAGAGGCTTCCAACACTCTACGTGCTCTTGAAACTCGCTCTAACCCATTTGGCGCACCAGAAGATCGCTCCAATTGGCTCCAAGAGCTCGATGTTCCAGTTCTTGAGGCGGGCGACGAAGTAGACTACCTCTACTGGGTTGGGTGCGTTTCAGCGTATGACCCAAGGAAACAAAAAATAGCCCAAGCACTCGTCAAAATCATGAATGCAGCAGGCCTCTCCTTTGGAGTACTTGGAAATGCTGAAGGGTGTAGTGGCGACCCCGCAAGAAGACTCGGGGAAGAAAACCTCTTTCAAATGCTAGCCAAGCAAAACATAGAGCTTCTCAAAAGCCTCAAATTCAAGACGATAGTAGCAAACTGCCCTCACTGCTTTAACACCATCAAAAACGAGTATCCACAGTTTGGAAATCTCGGCGAAGGAAGAACTCCCGACATCATTCACCACTCTGTTCTTCTCAAAAAACTGCTCGCTGACAAAAAGCTCCATCTACGAAGCGATGGCGAGAGTGCTACGTTTACATTTCACGATCCGTGCTACCTCGGGCGGGTGAACAACGAATACCAAGCTCCTCGTGACACCTTAAAGAACGCTTCATCGAAGCTCACTATTTTAGAGATGGATCAGTCTTGCGAAAAAAGCATGTGTTGCGGAGCTGGAGGTGGTCACTTTTGGATGGATATGAAAGTTGGCGAGCGGGTGAACTCCATCCGGGTAGACCAAGCAGCTGCAACAGGAGCCGAGCATATCGCCACAGCGTGTCCATTTTGTATGCAGATGCTTGAAGACGGCATCAAACTCACCGATCGGGAGGAATCAATGGATGTGAGAGATATAGCAGAAGTTATCGCGGACCACCTTGCTACGGAAAACTAGCAGCATGCGATTTTTCCTCGTTTTCGTCTCGAGACTTAATAGATGAAACACTGCCTTCTCCCCCTCCTCCTCGCGACCCTCTCTGGTTGTAGCTGGTTCACAACAGAAGTTAGGACAAACATACAGATCTCTGCTCCCAAGAAGATCGTTTGGGATATCCTTACTAACTTCGATTCATACCCCCAATGGAATCCATACCACGTCAAAGCTCTTCGTCTTACGGAAGATTCCATCCCGCACAGCCCCAAGCTCGACGACGAACTACAGGTCTTTATACACAAGCCAAACGGCAAGAAGCTTGATTTGGAAGTCTCTATCCTGAAACTCATCGAACAAAAAGAGCTCTATTGGGGAGGTGGTATCCCCCTTATCTTCAAGGGAGAGCATCGATTTATCCTCCATTCTGAAGGTAAGTGCGCTACACGTCTTCATCACGATGAAGACTTCTGGGGACTCGCACTTCCGCTCATTCCACTTGGTCCAGAGTTTATCGAGCAAGGGTATCAAGAGATGAACGAGGCTCTCAAAAAACGAGCTGAAGAGCTTGTAGAAGCTCAAGAGAATCCACTCTGTTCTCAATAATGTTTTCGATTGATGAGAATCCTTCGAAGGAAGAGTCTCATTGGCTGAAAAATCGAGCCGACATGCAACACTGCAAAGCTCATAGGACGAGCGCAATCAGGTGAATATAAAAAAACAACGATTCTCATAACCATCCTAGAATACTCAAGCTATAGACATTAAAATCTGAATCGATAACCATCCGGCAATGTTTTTTTCCTTATTTGATAAGATCGACTACACTCCCACCATAAACTTGATGTTTTACTTCTGCCTCCATCTTCTTGATGAGAATAGGAGTTTCCCCTTTACGACTCGGGGCTGTTCATTTCCATTCCACTTTCAGTAGACGCTCTTATTCGCCTTTTCCACGGAAGGCTCCCCCTGCGTGGAGAAGGAAGAGAAGTATTGTTTTGAAAGGAGGTTTCTCAACCAAAATCAATCGTTTTGAACCGCACACATAGTCTGGAAAAATACAGAAAGGAATACTCATGTCTACCAGACTTATTCGTGGCTCCGACAACGTAGCGGAGGGTATTGCACAGTGGGTTATCGACTTTTTGAAAATGGGTAACCCTGATCAGGAAGTGATCGATCGTACGGTGCTCTTTCGTCAAGATGCTCTCGCGTGTGGCCTCTCGGCACTTGCTCTGGGGTGTAACGCGCCCAAGGTGCTCCGCAATGCTGCGATGATGCAGCAAGTTGACCGCACCGCGACCATTCCCGGAACGAACATCCTGATTGGTGCCCCTATGTATGGCGCCAGGTATCGGTTCTATGGACCTGCTGCAGCTCGAGCCGGCACATCTGCCGACCGAGAGTGGGACTCCAACGGAACCAACTTCGGGTACGATCCGGAACGCAACAACATCGCTGGCGAGTTTGGACACAACGACTTCTATCCTGCTGTTGAAGCTGCGGCAATGATGGCGGGAAATGTCGATGGTCGAACTCTCTTGCTCGCATACATTGCAGTAGATACCGTTCGCGGTCGACTTGCTGAAGTCTTCAGCTTGAAGACCTACAAAATTGACCACACCCTTTATGGAGCGATGGCAACCGCTGCGGTTGCAACAGCTCTTTGGGGTGGATCGGTTGAGCAGGTCGCTCGAGCCATCTCGGCGGTACTCATTCACGCCACTCCGTGGCGCGCTATTCGAGCCGGGAAACAACTCTCTGACTCAAAGGGGGCTTCTGCCGGTATCACTACCGGTATCGCTCTTGACCTTGCGGTGAATACCATTCTGGGGTTTAAGTTCCCCACCGATGGCATCAACAATCCGCAGGCAATCTTCTGCCTCTTTGAGGGAGAAACCGCTGGTTGCGCACCCTTCGATGTCGCTCTGCCGATGTCTGGAAACGACTTCCCGATCATGGGAATGCATTTCAAGATGGGACTCTACGAACACCAATCGGCTGGAGCTCTTCACGGCCTTTTCCAGGTTCTCACGAGTGCTCCGCACCTCCTCGAAAACGACGGTAACAACATCCGCAAGATCGAGGTCGGTGCTTACGAGCCGGCATTCTCAATTATCGGAGACCCCGCCAAACGGACTCCGACGACACGCCAATCAGCCGATCACTCGATGGTGTTCATTCTCGGCAGGACTCTGAGCAATGCCATTCAACGCGGTGAAGCAAGCTGGCTGACGGGCATCCTTTTACCGGATGACTATACGAGCTCGGCAATCTCCGATCCAAACACTCGACGATTCATGGGAGAGGACATGATGTCTTTTGTCCACGATGAGTCGCTGGACCCCCTGTATCCTGGGGGAATTCCAAGTTGGATCAAGATCACCGATTCGAGTGGCGCTGTAATTGAGTCAGGCAACATCGAGTTTCCACTCGGTCATGCGAAGAACCAAGGGGCTGATTGTCTTGAGGTCCTTCGAAGGAAACATGCTGCGCTTCTTAACGCAGCAGGCATCGAACCTAGCTTGCTCGATGATTTCAGTTCTCTTGAGGATCTGAAAGCATCAGATCTGTTCGATCTCTATGATATCGAACTGACTATTCCGGAATCTGACTTCGATGAAGTGGAATCTCTGGAGCCGGTAAATGAGAGTACCTAATCTCCACTCGTAGGATGGGAACTCTCCCTTCACGCTCGTCTTAGGGAAACTTGAGGCGGGCACTTTACTGGGAAATAAGGTTTCACTTCTCTTATCCTTCCCAGCTTTACCTAGTGAGCAGAGATTCTTTCAGAAGCTCGTAGATCTGAACCATCTCTATCAGCCCCCTTTCTTGAGATTCAATCCCCTCGCCCACAGCAAGAACTTGAGTCTTATTATCTTCAATGTGTGGTAAATAGCCGTGCATACCTTTAGGAGCAGGGCCTCCTTTCGAGAAATAAGATGGGTGAATAATCCCTGGGCCATCAAGAGCAAAGACAAGATCCCCATAGCGCCTGTGCTTAAAGTCAACATGCAGCTTTTTACGCTCAGAATCCTCAAGAATATGACCACCATCGAGAGCCATCAGCGCGGCTCGAACTGTTTGTTCAGCCTCGGGTGTAAAGAACCAAAAGCGCGCCTGGGTACTATCAAGAAAAGAGAGATAGTCATCTGGAGTGCGCAGAGGAAGTTTTTTGAGAATTTTTTTAAGGTCGAGTTCATATTCAACATTGACCATGCCGTGGTCGCCAAAAATTACAGCTCGCTTACCAGCTTTGAGTGAAGGTACAAGGAGAGATTTTACCGCTTGGTCAATTTTTAAAAGCGCCTCCCTTCTCTCTTTGGAATCTGGCCCAAAGCGGTGCCCTATCCAATCGAGCTCTGAAAAGTGAAGGTAGACTACATCTGCAGGCTCAGCTTCATAGTAAGCACTGAGAATACTCTCACTACTTCCAAAGTGTCGAGGATATCCTATCCATGCCCACGATTTTCTCTTTTCTCGTAGGAGGTCAAAGAAAGTTACATGGGGCGCAAAAGCATCATTATCATCGGTGTAAACTTTCTCGCTGAGAGCGAAAAATGAAAGAAGAGAAAGAGGGATCTGCTCTGTTCCCATTACATCGGCGGCAGCGTGGTGTCCAAGTTTCTTTGCTTGGCGTTTTGCCATCCTACGGATCACACCTCGCAAATACTTATCGAGCGACAGAGAATCGATAACCGAGAGAAATGGCTCAAAAGGACGTAAGAATGCAAACGGTGAATCTTGCACGTTATATTCATAGAGCGTGCAGATCTGACTCTCGTCAGGCTCTAGCCCTGCAAAGAAGGCTGGCCTGGTTTGAAAGGCGTACGTTTCGGTAACGGTGGCATGCACTCCCTGTAGCTTGAGATTGTAGAGATACGGCGTCACTTCAGGGGTGAGATAGTCGTGCCGCAGGGCATCGATCATTATAATGAAGTCGTGATGGCCGTCCATATTGAAATACTGCACTATTGTAGCAATTTCTTAAATAGAGATTATGGCTCTGGACGGAGGTCGGGCATCTTGAGCTTTTTGAACCACGAAGGACGCGGCGAGCACGGAGGATTTCACGGAGAGACCCCCCCTCCGTGAAACTCTCCGTGCTCGCCGCGTCCTCCGTGGTTCAATCCATTCACAACTTCATATCACCTAAGCATCGTAAGCATGAAACCACTTGATGAGAGATAACCCCTCACAGTATGCTGTTGATACTTCTAGAGGAGCCTCCAATTATGACCAAAGTACTTGTCACCGGCTGTGCCGGATTTATGGGTTCGCATGTTGTCAATTGCTGTATTGAGCAGGGGTATGAAGTTGTCGGCCTCGATGACTTAAGCGGCGGCTTCGAGGAGAACGTCAATCCACAAGCGACATTCGTAAAAGGAGATATCCTTGATCACGCGCTCGTCTCCAAGCTCTTTGAAGATCACCAATTTACGTATGTCTACCACTTAGCCGCTTATGCAGCCGAAGGGCTGAGCCAGTTTATCAAGCGGTACAACTACAACAACAATCTGATCGGCAGTGTTAATCTCATCAACGAATCGATTAAACACAAAGTAAAATGTTTTGTGTTTACCTCTTCTATTGCCGTATACGGCACAAACCAACTGCCGATGACCGAAGAACTCACGCCGATGCCTGAAGACTCCTACGGCATTGCGAAATACGCCGTGGAGCAAGAGCTTAAGGCAAGCCATGAGATGTTTGGGCTCAACTACGTTATCTTTCGCCCACACAACGTCTACGGTGTGCGCCAAAATATCAGCGATCCATTTCGAAATGTTATTGGCATTTTTATGCGAAAAATACTCGAGGGAGAACCGATGACCATCTTTGGTGACGGTGAACAAACTCGCGCATTTACCTGCGTCAACGACATTACCCCGATTATTGTTGATAGCGTAAAGAACAAAGAAGCCTATCAAGAAGTTTTTAATATCGGCGCAACTCAGCCATACTCAGTTAATGCTCTTGCCGAACAAATTGCGCAAGCAATGGGCAAAGAACTCAAGGTCACCCATCTTCCTGCTCGAAACGAAGTTCTCCACGCATACGCTGACCATCAAAAGGTCGAAAAAATGCTCGGATATCAAGACAAAACTTCTCTTGAAGATGGAATCACTGAAATGGCTCAGTGGGTGATGTCACTTTCCGAGCTACGACCAACATCAAAGTTCACTGAAATCGAGCTGACCGAAGGGCTCCCACCGGTATGGCTCCAATACATCACATAGGACATGCCCCTTGCCTTCTCTTAAGAGCATCCTCTTTCTAATCCCCCGGGGTGAATTCGCTCCAAGTGGCGTACGTCGCGTACTCGACTTTCTTCCTTACCTCAAAAATGACGGAGTGCCTCACCAAGTCCTAAGCTATAACAGCGTCAGTGCTATGCGCTTAAAACAACGGCTCCCTCCCTTTTTCAAAAAGAACAGCACAGCAAAATACCTTGCTGACATCGCTCTCGGAGTAGTCGATCGGGGACAAAGAGCAGCAACTCTCATCCACTCCCTCTTGCATGCGAGATCGTACGATATCGTTTTTGTACAGTGGGTCCTACCTCCTCTCTGGTGGGTTCGCACCATGAAGAAGCTCGGCGTTGATATCGTTTTTGATTTCGATGACGCCGTCTTTCTCAAAAACCACGCTCGGACTGAAGGCATTGTTCAAGAATCAGCACATGTCATTGCCGGAAGTCACTTTAATAAAGAGTTTGCCGAAGCCAGAAACAAGAACGTTACCCTTATCCCAACACCTGTTCCACTAGACTCCTTTGAGAAAATCCCTCAAAAAGAAAGCTGTGACGACATATTCACTCTTGGTTGGATCGGAGGGCCATTTACGCTCACCTACCTATCCTTACTGTGCGAACCATTTACCACACTGGCAGAGAGATATCCCAATCGAATCCGCTTTACCATTATTGGCTGCATGGATGACGCCTCAAAAATCCCGGACTTTCCTGGAGTTGATCTGAACATCATCCCCCGCATTCCACCAGAGCAAGTACCGGAAGCCTTAAGTCATTTTGATGTTGGAGTGATGCCACTTTTCGATAGAGACTTTGAAAAGGGAAAGTGTGCACTCAAAGCGCTTGAATATATGGCTTCAGGAATCCCTGCGGTCTGTAGCGCAGTTGGTGAAAACAAGTATGTTATCACTGATGGCGAAAATGGATTGTTGGCCGGTGACGCTGAGAAATGGGTTTCGAAGATTTCGGAGCTTATTGAAGATCCGGAGAAGAGAAAAAAGATTGGTAAAGCTGGGAAGGAGACGGTGAGGGCGCGGTATAGTACGAAGCACTGTTATGGATTGCTTTGTTCGGCGTTGGGGATCTCTTAAAAGCAGCTGGTCTTTAGGAGTCACTCCAAGCTTTAGTAAGGCGGAGGCTGATACCAAGAATAAGACCAAGACTCAGATATAGACAAAGGCTGAGACTAAGAAGAAGAAAGAGAATAAGGGCTATCCTTGCCTAAAAACATCAGCCTCAGTCTCCGCCTTGGCCTATACCTTCGCTTTGGTCTTATTCTTGGTATCAGCCTCCGCCTACCCCTAAAAATCATCAGTCTCGTAACGACTTTCCGCATAAAAAAAAGGAGCCATAAATGGCTCCTTTTTTTCTCATAATTCTGCACTGAAATTATACTTACAGCACAGAATCCTTAAGTGCTTTCGCTGCAGTAAAGCGAACGCGCTTTTTAGCGGCAATATGAATGATTTCACCTGTTGCAGGGTTACGACCCATGCGCGCCTTGGATTTACGAACATACATCTTTCCAAGACCAGCGAGAGGGATACGGTATCCACGTGCGAGCGAATCAGTGATAAAAAGTGAGATATCTGCCCAAAGCTCTTTGGCATCACTTCTCTTTTCTAATCCACAGAATCCACGGAGATTCTCAAGAAACTCTGATTGAGTGTAGCTGAGAGTCGCTGTGTTTTTCGGTGAAATAGCTTTACGAAGCTTCTTTACTGGAGCAGGAGCAGCCTTCTTTGCTACAGCTTTTTTCGCTGGAGCCTTCTTCGCTACGACCTTCTTTTTCGCAGCAGCCTTCTTCTTTGAAGCTGTTTTCTTCTTAGAAGTTGCTTTGCGGGCAGAAGTCTTCTTACGAGAGGTAGCTTTCTTAGCTGTTGTTTTTCTCGTAGCTTTCTTCTTCGCCGTCTTCTTCTTCGCAGTAGCCTTACGAGGAGACTTCTTTGCAGTAGCCTTCTTGCGAGTAGTTTTGCGAGCGGTAGACTTACGAGCTGTTGTTTTTCGCTTTTTTGCGGCAGCTTTTTTACGTGCCATGAGGATTTCACTCCCTAAAAGATACATGTGAAAAAGGTTTGTAGACCGATTTGAGCCTCGTATGGACGTCGATTGCGGCTCTAAACCAACCTAACAGCTTGTTTTTCTTCAATAAATAACAACGGAGGAAAAACAAGGTTCAAAAATCCTCACCTCCTCTCATCCCGATAGCTCGAAAACGTCCAGAAAAGGCTCTGATTTCACCCCCATTTATATGTGTCAAACGGCCCGAAAGCAACAGAAAAGGATGATTTCTTACACAAAAATGGGCCTCAAAGGCCCATTTTATGGGCTTTTTATGACCTGGAAGGCAATTGGTGTGTTGTTTTACACGGCGTTGTGTTGGGCGGGAGGTAGATGCATGCGAGATCTCGTATCAAATGTCAAGAAGTTTTAATAGCCTGTAATCACATCTTTTTTTGTTATACCAAGCTCAAACCTCCTACAAAGAGAAGTAGCAGCAAGCTGCAAAACGCGGTACGAATGGGATATGGCGTTTTTCTTTAAACGCTGTACGTGTTTTTTTCTTGGGATCTCCGTTTGGCACCTCTGATATTTAGGAAATGTTACGTGTGGCAGAAGCTGCTCTTACTCGTCTGTCTCCTCCTTTTCGCTGGGAAAGTTTATGCTCAGAAGCAGAGCCTAAAAACCTTTGAAGCACCTCGCTATAACCTCTCACTCTCTTATCCAGACACACTCCTGTCGCTTCCTCCACCAATCCCTCAATCACTCCTGTTTCTCCGCAAGGTAGACGCACTGCATCCAACGTTTAATATCGTTGTCCAGCCAAAAATTATTTCAAAGAAAAAATCTTCTCTGAAAAAACGAGTACGAAAACTTCTCGCGAGCTACCGTGAAGTTGGCCTTACTGATAGTGAAGTTGTCGAGTATCACGAGGTAACTGTTTCAGGCCACGACGCTCTCTCAGCAAGCCTTACTTTTTCTCAAGGGGCGACCTCTTTTCGTTCACACGTCACACTCGTACCTCTTTCAAACACCGAGCTTATCTTTACCTACATCGATACCAGCGCGGGATACAACAAGAATAACGCCTTACGGAGACTTATTCTCTCTAGTATTTCACTCCCCTCTTCTCAGACAGAACCTCTCACTTCTCCCACAGCTCAACCGACAAAGACCTTATGGAAAGGCTTAGGTGCTATCGTTAGCCTCTTTGTAATCGTATTACTGTGGAGATTCTCAAAGAATCGGGATAGCGCCTCATGAACGTCTCTTTCATGCAACGTGTCGACTTCTGGGTCGGCGTTCCTCTCTGTTGGTTTCTCTCCATACTTCTCTTTTGTAAACGTATACTCCTGCCAAACTCCACCGAGTCTGCGCCCAAAAAAGTCCTCTTCATTGAATTAAGCGAAATGGGAAGCACTGTACTCGCATGGCCAGCAATGGCTCAAGCTCAAGAGCTTGTGGGTGAGTCTGGGGAGCTTTTTTTCCTTATCTTTGAAAGCAACAAAGAGAGTATTTCGCTCCTCGAGATTATTCCTAGGGCAAATATCCTTACCATTGATGATTCTTGTTTTTGGAACCTTTCTCTATCAACTGCTAGACTCCTACCAAAATTGTGGCGACTCTCTATTGATACGACAATTGATCTTGAACTCTACTCTCGCTTCACAGCTCTTGTCTCTCTTTTGAGCGGGGCACAAAGGCGCGTAGGTTTCCACAACTTTACTGAAGAAGGACTCTACCGAGGAAACTTTCTCACTTCTCGAGTAAGCTACAACCCGTTTATCCATATCTCTCAGAACTTTCTTGCCCTCGTAAAAGCGGTTCCATCATCTGCCACCCCTCCACTGCCAAAGACCAAAGCACTTGCGATCACTCCTCTTCCACCCCAAATCTCCTTTACCGAGCAAGAGCTGATCGCAGCAAAAAACACCATTACTCAAGCAAGCAATCAAACTTTCCAAAGCGGCAAGAAGCTGATTCTCTTTGATGCAGACCCTGGACAACTCCCATTACGTGCATGGCCAAGGGAGTACTACACGACTCTTGCCACAAAGCTCCTTGAGCGCTTCCCTGAGGCAATCATTGGCATTACAGGACTTGCAAGCGCCTCCACCTATCTCAAGCCACTCTTAGACAGCCTTCAAGACGAGAGGGTCTTCTCACTCATTGGCCAGACAGCATCCCTTCGTGAGCTCCTAGCCGTCTTTGCTCACACCAACCTGCTCGTATCAAACGACGGTGGACCAGCACACTTTGCTACCCTCACAGATACACCAAGCATCGTGCTTTTTGGGCCAGAAAGCCCGACGCGCTACCGGCCCTTAGGCTCACACGCTCACGCCATGAGTGCGCAGTTTCACTGCAGCCCTTGCTTTTCTGCTGCCAACCATCGACGTTCCTCATGCACTGACAATCAATGTATGAGCGCTATCTCTATTGAGGGGGTTTTTCAAAAGGCTGAGGAGATTCTTACATGACGCTCTTGAGCTACGATCGTTTTCGACGGCTCTCTTATGCCCTTATTTGTGGCTGGATACTCGGAGCGATACTCTACCTTCTTCTTGGAACAGGAACTTTCACGACTTTTTACCCTGGAGACCTTCCAGGGTTCTACGTTCCTGGTGTTATCCTCGAGCGAGGTCTCTTCCATGAACTCTATAATTTTGAGCTTCAACGCGTAATTGAAAATGAGTTTTGGCCGACTCCTGAAAATAAGTACTATGCATTTGCGTATCCTCCCTACACGGCGATACTTCTGTGGCCACTCGCTTGGTTTCCCCCCATAACAGCGAAAATTCTCTGGACGGTTCTTCAGATAGCTGCGCTGTGTGGAACTTTCCTACTCCTCTCTTGGCAAGGAGCGTGTCCAGCTCGTGCAAGAGTTCCCTCATGGATTTTTCTCGCCTCGTGTGCACCGGTTATGACATCGGTCATGGGGGCTCAAAACACATGCTTCTCTGCTTTCTTGTTTGCTGGCACCTATGTATTCATGCAACACGGCTCTTCTCGCGCCAACCTTCTTGCTGGAATTTTTGCAGGGGCCCTGCTCTACAAACCTCAGTTTGGCCTGATTCTAGTCGCCTATCTTCTTTGCCTTCGAAACTGGAAAGCTCTTGGAGGCGCTGGCCTCATTGGAGCAATCTACTACCTCATGGGAGCAAGCATCTCTGGTTGGATGTGGCCAGCTCAGTGGATATCTCACGCTAGCACCTTTGGTCTTCACAACTACACAGTCAATGGACATCAAATGGTTTCTGCCAACGGCCTCCTCTTTAGCCTCACACGAATGTTCTCAGAAAACTCATCACATCTCTCCACGATTCTGTCCGTATCACATATCCTCAGCCTCCTCCTTCTTGGGGGCTTCTTTGCAGCAGTCGCTTTTCGCAAGATACCCTCTAGCAAGAGCTTTGCACTTGTGGTGCTTGCAGCAGTCTGCCTGTCACCTCAGACACTTTTTTATGACTTTGGAATTGCACTACTCTTTCTGCCCATCATCTTACCTCGTAACGAAGATGGGTTTTTGATGCTTGTTCAGGCGCTTGTTCTCAGTTGGCTCTGTGAGGCCGTGCGTCCCATAGGAACAGTGCCAGCATACCTACCACTTGTTGCCTGGTACAGCTACGTAGTCTTCACCCGCGCAACTCATGAATAATCCGGGTTAATGCGGGTTAAGAGACTTTGCCTCCTTCAGGAGGTCTCGAATCACCCCTACTCCATCATCCCAGACAGCACGTGAGCTAAGATCTACTTTAAGCGGAGCAAGTAACTTCTTGGGGGGCTTTGTTCCACCAGCAGCGAGTAGCTCCATATACTTTGGAGCAAATGAGTGAGCACCGACTTCCTGATACCGAGCAAAAAGAGCTAGGGTTAAGAGTTCACCAAAGGCGTAAGAGTACACATAGAATGGAGTATGGAGAAAGTGAGGAATATAGCTCCACCACCAATCATAATCATCCGTCATCGTAACAGAGCGCCCGAACATCTCCTTTTGTCGAGTTCTCCAGAGCGTATTCATCTGCTCTGTGGAGACCTCGGAGTGCTTTCTTGCTGCGTGCACATCACGCTCAAAGCAAAACATAGAAACTTGTCTATAAACGGTAGCAAAGATGCTCTCGAGCTTTCCAAGATAGAGCGCAAAAAGCTCCTGCTCAGACTTCAGCGTGTCACAAAGATGATCAAAAAGAAGCATCTCTGCAAAAACACTTGCGGTTTCAGCTATCGTCAAAGGCACATCAAAAACGAGATAAGGGTGTTTTCGCATGAGATAGGCGTGAACAGCGTGCCCGAGTTCGTGCGCAAGTGTAAAGACATCACGCAGAGTCCCTGAGTAGTTCATAAAGACATACGGGTGAAGGTCGGGAGTAACAAATGCACAGAACGCCCCTCCCCTCTTGCCAGGTCTTTTCGCTGCATCAATCCAGTTTTTATCGAAGAAGAGCTCAGCAATCTCACGAAACTCTGGTGAGAGACGATCGAATGAATCAAGAATCATCTTCTTTGCTTTCGCAAAGGAGTACTTCTTGTTTGACTTGATAATTGGTGCATAACGATCATAATCGTAGAGCTCTTTATACCCAAGCAACTTCTTCTTAAAGCGGTAGTAGTCTTGTACAACCTTATAGCTCGAGGTCACAGACTCCACGAGCGCATCAACCATCTTCTGATCAATCTCGTTTGAATCGTGCCGGCTTGTTTCAGGGGAGTCGTAGTTTCGATACTTATCGTTAATACTCTTATCAAGCACCAAGGTGTTGTAGATAAGAGTAGTGCGAGGGGAGAGCTCTTGAAATCCTTGGGTCAACGCTTTGGCTCCTGCTTTACGGAGCGATCTATCGGGGTGGTGGAGTGTGTCGAGAGCCGTAGTCTCATTCACACGCTTTGTTTTTCCTTTATGACGGAGCGAGAACTCTTTTTCAGCATAGAGCTCGCCAAAGAGTCGTAGCCAGACAGAGCTACCCGTAAGCGACTTATCAGACATGATCTGTTCTTCGCGCTCTTCAAGTTGATGTTTCTTCGCGCGTTGTACTTGAATGAAGAAGTTGCGGAAGCTTTCAGCCTCTTTGAGCGTAGAGATCTTCTTGAGCTTTGCTTTTGAAACGTGCGCAAGCTCAAGAGTAAAGAAAGTGAGTTCATGACTTATAGAGGCATAAAAGCCTTGAGATTGCTGAAGAAAAGCACCACTTCCTGGGGCTGTAGCAGATTCGGAGTAGAGCAGCCCCGCGTAGCGCACCACTTTTGAAGCTTCTTGAAGGATTTCTGAATACTCAGAAAGCTCAGCCAAAAAACGACGGGGAGACGAAGCAAGCTTATCAACCTTGCCACGATTTTTTTTGCGAAACTTTTTCGCTCTTAACGTTGAAGATTTTTGGATCTTAGCAATCTTACGGTCCTTCGGAGAGGTGAAGAGATCACTGAGGTCCCAGGCTGGGAGAGATGCGTTTGTTTTTCGGGTTGATGGACGGGCCATAATCTTTCCTCACGACATGAAAAAATCTAACCACGGAGTGCGCGGAGTACTCGGAGGGGGAGAGCTTTTCTCCGTGAGATCCTCCGAGTACTCCGCGCACTCCGTGGTTTTCAAAAAATACCGACAACTACAACGCGGCCACAATCCTCACAGCCGTCTCATGTAGTGGAGCAGGAAAAAGACCAAGAGCAACAACAAGCACACCACAGAGGGTCAACGCACCAAAGGTCCCAATTCCAAGCACTGGAGTTTTGACTGTTTCGTCCTCAGCGCTCTCAGGCACAAAGTACATCGCCACCACTACGCGGAGATAGTAGTAACAAGAGATGGCCGAGCAAAGAACTCCAACAATAGAGAGGCCCACAAAATCAGCTCGTATTGCTGCGCTAAAGACATAGAACTTTCCAAGAAGACCAGCAAGTCCAGGAGGCAAGCCAGCCAACGAAAGAAGGAAGAGGGTCATAAGCCCAGCAAGATACGGAGACTTACGCCCAAGGCCGTTAAAACGGGTGATATCATCGCTTGCCTCATCGTCACTATTGTTTGCAGAAACAGCAAGCACCACACCGAAAGCTCCAAGCGTCATCACCGTGTAAGACACGAGGTAGAACAATATTGCGGCCCCTCCCCCAAACTCACTCGGCGCAAGAAAGCCAACCATAATATATCCGGCATGAGCAATACTCGAGTAAGCGAGCATGCGCTTCATGGTACGTTGACGTAGCGCTACGATATTTCCAAAGACCATCGTCAGAAGTGCGATAACCCATACGGCTCCTGACCAAACCGCAAAGAAATCTTCTGTAGGAAACGCCGTCCAGAGCACGCGCATCATCGCCCCAACAGCAGAAGCCTTGATCACACTTGCCATAAAAGCCGTAACCGGAGTGGGAGCTCCCTGGTAAACATCAGGGGCCCAAAAATGAAATGGGAAGACACCAACCTTAAAAACAAAACCAACAAGCATCAGTCCGAGTGCAATAGAGACAATAGCGCTCTCAATCGATGGTAAGGCTTGTGCAATCTCGGAGATATTCGTTGATCCAGTCAGACCATAAAGAAGGGCGATACCGTAGAGCAAAAAGGCTGAACTAAAAGAACCCAAAAAGAAGTACTTCATGGAGGACTCCGCTGAGCGCCGAAGCTCTCTTGCAGAGCCACACAAACAGTACAGAGCCATACTCATAATCTCTAAACCGAGAAAGAGCGTGATAAGTTCGGTAGCAGCTACAAAAATCACAGCTCCAATAAGAGACATAAGGTAGAGAGAGTAATACTCGGCGGGAGCCGTAATGCCCTCTTCTTTCAACTTCCCTTCGGAAAGGAGCAGTACAAGCGTTGAAGCACCAATCAGGAGAAGAGAAAAGAAACTCGTAAACGGGTCAAAAGCAAGGAGTCCACCAAACACGGTGTTTCCAGGAGCTGCACCCTCAATACCACCTGAGGCAGAAAAGAGCGCAATGACAAGAAACGTGCCTGTCACAAGGCCTCTTGGCCACTCGTCTTTTGAGAAAACATCATAGAGCAAAATGATCAACGCCCCAGCTGCAAGTATGAGCATGGGAAGTATCGTCATAACATCGTGTTCAAGAGAGCCCATTGCTATCTCCAATTAACCGTTAAAATGTTCTGTGCGAGCCTCGTTCACATGCGAGTAAGCTACGAGGGTATCTCCAGGTTGCATCGTGTAGGAAGGTGTTTTCAGCCCTTGCCTACGTGCCTCCATCGTTGTCACGTAGTGATCGACTGTTGGCTCCATGACCTTCAAGAAAGGTTGCGGGAAGATTCCCATAAAAAAGACAAGCACAAAGAGTGGCGCAAACGTCATAAGCTCCGTTTTAGTCACATCGGTAAGGTCGCCATTTTTCTCCTCATCAATCTCACCAAACATAGTGCGCATATAGAGCGTGAGCATATAGACAGCACCAAAAATGACCCCAAGCACAGCAAAAGCAGTCAGCACAGGGAATACTTGAAAGCTTCCGGTAAGAATCATGAACTCACCAACGAAGCCGTTGGTAAGAGGTAAGGCTATCGAGCTCAGCGTAAAGACGAGAAAGAGGAAAGCAAATACAGGGACTTTCGAGGCTAATCCTCCGTAGTCCTTAATGGCCCGGGTATGTTTACGATCGTAGAGCACGCCCACGAGTAAAAAGAGTGCTCCCGTTGAGACTCCGTGATTGAGCATTTGATAAATGGAACCAGTTGTTGAGAGCGTATTGAGCGCTACAAACCCAAGCACACAGTAACCGAGGTGGGAAACCGAAGAATATGCCACAAGCTTCTTCATGTCTTCTTGGGCCCAGGCGACAAGAGCACCGTAAATAATCCCGATAACGGCAAGGGTAGCTAAGATAGGAGTAAACGCTTCTGCTCCCTCTGGGAAAAGGGGGTATGCAAAACGGATAAAACCGTACAGCCCCATCTTGAGCAACACTCCGGCCAGAACAACAGAACCACCAGTAGGCGCTTCAACGTGAGCATCCGGCAACCAGGTGTGAAACGGAAAGAGAGGGACCTTAATACCAAATGCGAGGGCAAACGCGAGAAAGAGCCAGAACTGCTCATCAAACGAAAGATCCACTCCAGCGAGCAACTCAGAGAGCGCAAAGGTAACTTCGCCACCGTGCAGCTCTGCGTAGTTCCAGATCGTGTAAAAGATAGCAAGCAACATGAGCAAACTACCCACAACCGTGTAGAGCACAAATTTGAGCGTTGCATATATTCGACGCTTTCCTCCCCAGATGCCGATAATAAAATACATCGGGGCGAGCATAAGCTCCCAGAAAACATAAAAAAGGAACACGTCGAGGGCAACCAATGTGCCAAGCATCGCCGTCTCAAGCGCTAACATCTGAAAGAGGTAGGCTCGAATATTTTTCGTAACAGAGTGCGAGGCGAGCACTACAAGAGGCATTAAGAACGTCGTGAGCATCACAAGCAAGATGCTAATACCATCCACCCCAAGGCTATACGAGATCCCATACGTCGGAATCCAAGGCGCAAACTCCTGAAACTGCATCCCAACGTTTGCTGGATTAAAATCGAGCAA
>JAUIBK010000043.1 GCA_030428205.1 bacterium | reverse complement strand
AGCAAGGACAGGTAACCCTCTTCGAACTATGGGCGCTACACCTTCAATTCCATGAAGCTCTAGATCGCACGACAGAGCTGTGGATGCAGACATACGCTGATTATAACGAACTTCTTCTTCTTAGTGGATCATTTTCATCTCTATAACTCTTTCATAAACAAGGATCTATTATGCACATACTCTATACTCTCCTCGTTATTCTCTTCTCTCTTTCTCACACGGCATCTGCAGACGGAGGCCATGCTCATGGCCCAGATGGCTCACATATCTCTGGTGCATTTGACTCGGGACATAGCGGGGATACAATAGTTCTCTCTGAAGACTCTATTCGCAATATTGATATTCAAACAGAGGAAGTGGCTACGCAGGAGATCGCACCACAACTCTCCCTCTATGGTCGGATTACAACAGACCCGCGCAGAATCTCTCGCATAGGAGCACAATTCGACGGAAAGCTCTCAAAGGTTTACGTACTGATTGGCGATGAAGTAAGTAAGGGCGAGGAACTACTCGCTACCACTCCGATTCAAATCGGCACCAAATCCACGAAAATCTCTTCCCCCACGGCAGGCTTTATTACTGAGATTTTTGCTTCCCAAGGGGCTGTCTTTCAGACAGGAGATCCACTCATAGAGGTAAGCAATCTCTCAAGAGTCATCTTTGAAGGAGACTTCTTCGACTCCACTCATATAGCGAATCTCAACAGTAAGCAGGCATGCTCTGTTACGACGAAACGTTATCGAACGAGAGTTTTTCCATGCTCCATAGAAACCATTGATGCTCAGCTCAAAGGCACCCCTCCTGTAGGACATGTTCATGCTGTCATTGAGAATCTCGATAATGTTCTTCAACCAGGTATGACTGGACAAATTCACATTGCTGTCGGAGATGAGAAACCAAGGCTCACCATCCATCATGATGCCGTCCTGGGACACTTTGAAAAACAATTTGTATATGTACGTGAAGGAAATTCATTCCTGCGACGTGACATTACAACTGGCAACAGCTTTGGAGAGTACATAGAAGTCCTTCAAGGACTCAAAGTTGGAGAAATGGTCGTTACTCAAGGTCACTACCAACTTCAATTCGCCACCTCAACAGGTTCATTAAAGGAGGATGCCAGCAAGCAAGATTCTCATGCTCACGAGCATCATAGCTCTGAAAAGCATGACCATACTCATGATCATAGCACCCATGCTCACTCTCATTAAGGAAATAAGACTATGATTGATTCTATCATTCGGATAAGCCTTCGCCATAGAGCCCTCGTGCTCCTTCTTGGGTGCCTACTTCTCATCTATGGTGGTTACACATTCACATCACTTCCAGTCGACGTTCTTCCAGATCTCAATCGTCCAGTAGTGAGCATCCTCACCGAGTCGCACGGCTTAGCACCTGAGGAAGTCGAAACACAAATCAGCTTCCCCATAGAGTCAGCACTTAACGGAGCCGCTGGTGTATACCGTGTTCGCTCTGCATCTATTCCTGGCCTCTCTCTTGTTTGGGTGGATTTCGATTGGGATGCAGACACTTATGAGGCAAGACAAATTGTCACTGAGAAATTGCAACAAGTCTCTTCTGCTCTTCCTTACGGCACCAATCCCACACTTGGCCCGATTTCATCCATCATGGGTGAGATCATGCTTCTTGGCCTCTCTTCTACATCAGAAGTCATCAATAGTATCGAGCTACGCGACTTCGCCGAATGGACCCTGCGCCCGAGACTCCTTGCTCTTAAAGGCATTTCGCAAGTGAGTGTCATAGGAGGAAAGAGGAAACAATACCATGTAGTAGTTCAACCAGAAGATCTCATTCGAAATAGTGTATCACTTTCAGAGATCGAATCCTCGCTTCAAGCCTCGAACACAAACGCGTCTGGAGGGTATCTCGTTGGCTCCGTGCAAGAAAAACTGACTCGAACTCTTGGACGATTCCAATCTCCTAAAGATATTGAGAATTCACTCGTTCACCGCGCCAGCGATGACAGGAATAAAACAAGCGTACTTCAGATTAGGCACCTCGCAGAAGTCTCTCTTGGCGGACCTATATCAAAACGAGGGGATGCAGGAATCAACGGAAAAGAAGCTGTTATCCTTACCATACAGAAACAACCTGATGCTGACACGGTAGAGCTTACACGCCGCATACAGAACGAACTTGCTCTGCTCAAAGAAGCACTACCAGAGGGAGTCCAGGTATACGACGATATCTTTCAACAAAGTCGCTTTATTGAAAATGCGATCTTCAATGTAAAAGAAGTCCTACGAGATGGCGCTATTCTTGTAGCAATTATTCTCTTCCTCTTCCTCCTCAATTTTCGCACAACTCTTATTACTCTTACAGCTATTCCACTTTCGATAACCTTTTCACTCATTTTCTTTAAGTACTTCGGACTTTCAATTAACACAATGACCCTCGGTGGATTAGCCATAGCGATCGGTGAGCTCGTCGATGATGCAATTGTTGACGTGGAAAATATTTTCAGACGTCTAAGAGAAAACAAACTCTCTCCACATCCACGATCAAACCTTGAGGTAGTCTATGAAGCATCAAAGGAAATTCGCGGATCCATCGTCTTTGCGACTATTATTGTCATTCTTGTCTTTCTTCCACTTTTTGCAATGACGGGAATCGAAGGTCGATTATTTATGCCGATCGGGTTTGCTTATGTTACTTCAATCCTCGGCTCTCTTCTTGTCGCACTCACTGTTACACCTGCGCTGTCATATTATTTTCTTCCCGGAATAATACAGGAAAACAATTCTCGAGAGAGCCTCGTTGTGCGCTCACTCAAATCACTTCAGACCAAGGCCCTCGATGTTCTATTCTTGCGAAAACGCCTCGCAGTAATCTGTACATCAATCCTCTTCATCATCGCACTCGCCCTTTCTACAACATTCGGGAAAGAGTTTCTTCCACCATTTAATGAAGGAGCTTTTACGGTGAGCATTCTTCTCCCACCTGGCACCTCCCTAGAAGAATCGAACCGTATTGGTACAATCGCAGAGAGCCTCCTTCTTGAAATTCCCGAAATCAAACTGACAGGACGAAGAGTCGGTAGAGCTGAAAATGACGAACATGCTCAAGGTGTTCACGCTATTGAGATAGAGGGGGAATTTGAGGACTCCTCAAGAATAAAACAAGAGATTCTGAGCAATATACGACAAACTCTTCTGAGTATTCCAGGCATTTCAGTAAACGTCGGGCAGCCAATCTCTCACCGCATCGATCATCTTCTCTCTGGAGTTCGCTCTCAGATAGCTATTAAGATCTTTGGCCCTGATCTCGATCAGCTTCGCTCGATAGCAGATGAAGTTCGCTCTGTAGCAGAAACCGTACCCGGCATAGTTGACCTTTTTGTTGAAAAACAAGTTCTCGTTCCTCAGATTCATATTCGAATCAATCGGGAGGACGCCGCCCTCCTGGGGCTCACCGTCCAAGAAATTAGCGAAAGCCTGGAAACTGCCCTCAATGGGAGAATCGTTACTCAGATGATCGAGGAACAGCGTTCATATGATGTCGTCTTACGTCTCCATGAAGAGCACAGGCAAAGCGCTGAAAGCTTACGAAAACTTCCAATTATCTTACATAATGGAAAGTACGTGCCCCTAGAAGCGGTGGCAACCATTGAGGAGGCAAGAGGGCCAAATACCATTGCTCGCGAAAACGCCTCTAGACGCATAGTAGTCTCTGCAAATGTTTCTCATGTTGATCTTGTTTCAGCCGTTAAAGAGCTCCAGAATAAATTAGCGCAACAAATCACACTCCCAGATGGTTATTTTATTTCATACGGAGGACAATTTGAAAGCCAAGCCAAGGCTACTCAGCTTATTTTTCTTCTTGGTATTGTTTCACTCTTGGGCATTTTTGCAGTCTTATATTTACACTACCGTAACACAACGTTAACCCTACAAATTATGCTCTCCGTTCCCTTCTCATTTATTGGAGCAATTCTAGCTATGTTTCTCACTGGGGGAGTTCTTTCTGTTGCTTCCCTTGTTGGACTCATTACTCTCACAGGGATTGCAACAAGAAATGGAATCATGATGATAGATCATTACCTCTATCTTATGCGGAAAGAGGGAGAGTCGTTTACTTTACATATGATCTACAGAGGGTCTTCAGAAAGACTTGTTCCAGTCTTAATGACTGCTCTCACAGCGATTCTCGCCCTTACTCCGATTATCCTTGGCGCAAACGAGCCGGGCAAAGAAATCCTCTATCCCGTAGCTGTCGTTATTTTTGGGGGTCTTTTTTCAAGCACTACTCTCAATTTACTTATCACACCTCTCATTTTCTGGCATTACGGAAAAGGCGCCTCACACGTGGTGCTTGCGAGGCAAAAGCAGAGCGAAACACAAGGAGAAGCAGACTGAGAATACATCTCCTTAGTTTTCGATGCATGATTCATATTGTTGGAGAATGAGTATATGGCTTTTATCTCTCCCCTTGCTCTCGCTCTTCTTTTCTCGCTTCCTCACGCACCTATACGAAATAGGGAATCAGAGAAGTGCCGATCGATTATAGAGATGGCAATCCATAAGTAGCCTGTCGGTCCTCCTTTGTTTATTCTCAGAGAGTACGGCAGGTTCTTCATCGAGGACAAGAAACGTACGACTTTCCAAGTATTCTTATTCTCCCATACGATATATGTACTTTATACACATATATTGAGGTTTGCATCCCTTGGCTCCCCCCTCACAACTACCTGGAATAACTGTAGATATCTCGACTCCCCTTCCCGCTCAAGTGTCGTTACATACTCGAATCTGGCATAAGTCTTGCTCTGCCTGCATATATTATGAAGACAAAAACTTTTCTTTTCCTTTTCTCTCTCATAGTCTTAGGCTCACCCCTAGATTCTTACTCATTCACAGCTCCAGACACTTCTCAGCCTGGACCATATAGTGTTCACAGTACATCCTACAAACTTCCGGCAGAGCACTATCCGGAAGTACACCATGACGTAACCGAACTGTGGGGTAAGATATGGTTACCGCAAATACGAGGGGAGCGTCCTCTTGTCGTCTTCTCACATCTCGCAACAGCTTCAACGTGTCGAGACGCAGAAACGAAAACACTCGTGAACAATTGCGATTACTCATATACCGGGCAATGCCCAGAGGGTCTTGAACCTGTGCCACTTCATGAAGGTTACAGCTATCTAGCGGAACACCTAGCCTCACATGGCTACGCTGTTCTTTCAATCAATATGAATAGGGGAATAAACTGTAATTTTAATGAAACACCCGCTTCAGATGCACTTCTGACTCTCGCTCGCGGGAGATTAATATTGAGAAACCTCGAAGAACTTTACAAGTGGAACAAAGGAACTCACTCACTCCCAGAGGAGATTGAAATTCCATTACAGAACAGAATAGACTTCTCCAAAATCTCAATGATCGGTCATTCACGAGGGACTGAGAGCACCAAGACAGCACACTACCAGTACCACTTAGAAGATAGTATCTGGCCAAGTAGATTGCCGGTCTTTGGGGTGAGAAGCATTCTCGACATTGATCCTGTTGCCCCCCTCGAACCTTCAGATCTCTTCACACAAGGCCTTCACTGGGCAGCACTTGTTGGAGGATGTTCTGGTATGCCGTTTACAAATACCGCCGCTGCTCTCTATGACACAAGTATCGCCAACAGAGCAGCGAACAGACGGAAATTTAGGGGCTATGTCGTCATTGGTGGAGCGAATCATTATCCATTTAACTCAGTAATGACCTCACACTACCCAAGTGGGTGTATCGGGAGCGTACCAGCACTCTTTACTCACGACATTCCAGGCTCTCCGTCTCAACGTGCAATCACCCAATATTTCATCTCAGCATATGTTCGAGGCACCATTGAAAACGACCTCTCCCTGCTCAATGCCTTTAATCCCCGTTTTGAGCTCCCTGAGGCAATTAAGCAACTTAGCACCTTCCAACGCACTTCTGTAATCGTAGGAGCAAATCAAATTCTCGATGACTTCTCTCACAGTGATTATGCGAATAGTCAGAGCAATGAACCCTGGTACTTTACAAACATATCGATTCACAAAACAGCAACCGTACCCGAGAGCGATCCCTCCCTCCACGGCACCCAAGTCATAACACACGATGTTCCAGCTCTACGACTGCAGTGGGATTTCAGAGGTTCATCAGAGCCACAGTCAGGGTACTTTGAAACTCGTATCGACGAGACAGGACAGGGAAGAGATCTCTCTCGTCAACAAACAATCGACCTACGAGTTGTTCGACAACCACAATTTTGTCAAGAAAACAGCTATCCCTACAATTATATTATTCCAAATCCCATAGGAATTCCGACTGACTTTACCATAAGCCTGATAGATTCAAACGGGAATCATTCTCTTGCCTTACAAGTGAGCCAATACGCGACGATTAGCGATCCTGGAGGATGGGGAACAACCGATCCAAGCTATCACGCAGAGTGCAGTCAAATGAACCTGCTTCTTCAAGCAGTTCGAGTCCCGCTTTCTGACTTTGAACAAGTGGATGTCACACAAATACAAAGCATTCGACTGAACTTCGACTCTTCTCTATCAGAGTATGGGGATATGTATATTTCAGAATTAGAAACTTCAGCGTACGACGGAACAACTGCGAGTCAATAATCCCACCTCTCGTTACCGACTATCTATCATAACTCTCTATGCGTCTTAACGCTATATCACAGAATCTACAGCAACATGTACAAGCAAACGAACTTGTTAGAAGAAAAGCTAGCTCTTCAAGGCCTTATTCTCTTCAAGAAATCTTAATGTTCGTATACCAAACCAACTAAAAACCTCTCCATCAACGAGCGCTGCCGGAAAACCTAGCTGCGCTATTTGATCTCGTTCTCGGTCAAATGGATATGGCTCGGAGGAGAAAAGGAGTGTCGTCTCTTTTGGATCTAAATGATCGATATCAACGATTGGATACTTCTCATTATAGGATGGAATAAGGCCTCCATAGCCCAGGTGCATTAGGATTGAGCCAATAAAAGTATCTTTCGATACTGTCATATAAGGCTTCTTCCAGATGCAGTAAATCAATTGTTTTGAACCGTTATCAGGAGGGGTAAGCCAATCGATAACCCCTGGCATTTCAGAAATGGGGCGACACCGCTGAGAATACTTGGAAATCTCTTGCCAGCGATTCGCAATATCTTGCAGGCTTTGAGATTGAAGCTTTTGAGCCATTAAGGAAACAGCCGGGGCAACGTCAGCAATCGATGTGATGTGTGTGACATGAGCTCGCTCACCACAAAAAGTGGCCATCTCACGAGTATTTTCTTCTTGATCGAGAATAACAAGATCTGCATTGAGTTTGAAGAACTCCTTTTCATCTATCATCTTTGTGCCTCCAAGATGAGTGATGTGCATCACCGAACTGCTTGGATGGACACAGTACCGAGTGCGGCCAACAACATGAACTCCTGCTTCGATCAACGTTTCAGTCCATGATGGAACAAGAGATACAACTCTTGGTGAATCTCTCGTTCGATGCTGTTTGGAGAAACCGTATGGACAGTTTCGGCACCCCGATTCACAGCAATACCCTCGACGGAGGAGATAGTCCGCCGTAAAGACCATCATCCCATTATCATCAACAGTGTAATCTTGTCCTTTAATAAGTGACGAGTTCATGAATGGTATCTTATGCTATCGCGAGAGAAGACGAGCCCCGGAAACAATTGCTTGGAGCCAATCAATAAGATGGAACCTTCTCAGTCTGCATCATACTCATGAGATCGTCTTACGAGTGTAAGAATTGAGTAGAGGGCTACCATCTCATCGTTTTGGTTCAGGACTTCAACGTCCCACTCAATAACACCCTGAGGGGGTTCGCCGTCTCTCTTCTCTTTGAGCGTTTTCTGTTTACAGGTAAATTTCACGTAAATGCTGTCACCAATGTAGACAGGCTGCGTAAAACGGAGATTTTCTAAACCGTAGTTAGCCAATACAGGGCCTGGCGCGGCATCAACAAAGAGCCCCGCTGCGGCACTCAAGACAAAGTAACCGTGCGCGACTCTGCGCTCGAAGAAAGACTCTTTTGCAGCAATGTCATCTGTGTGCGCATAAAAATAGTCACCACTAATACCAGCAAAGTTAACAATATCACTCTCAGTCACGGTTCTGCGGTGAGTAATAAGAGCGTCACCCACTTGTACTTCGTCAAAGTATTTTCTAAATGGATGAATGCGATCTTCCTTTCTCTTCGCACCACGGAGATACGTGTTCATAATCCTAGAAAGAGTTGTTGGAGAACCTTGAAGCGCAACGCGTTGCATATAAAAGTGCACTCCGCGCACTCCGCCCATCTCTTCTCCACCACCAGCGCGACCTGGGCCACCGTGAACGAGGTGAGGGAGCGGAGAACCGTGCCCTGTTGACTCAGCAGCACACTCACGGTTAATGACAGCGATACGTCCATGGTATGGAGCAAGGCCAAGCACTACTTTCGTTGCTAACTCATCGTCAGCAGTAAAAAGAGAACCAACGAGACTCCCCTGCCCTCTTTGTGCTAACTCAATGGCTTCATCCACTGAATCATAAGGCATAAGGGTACTCACAGGACCAAAAGCTTCTACATCGTGAGCTGAGGTTCCGTTCTTTGGGTGATCACAGCAAAAGAGAACTGGTGGGAAAAATGCGCCCTTACCCTTCTCACCATCAATAACATCAAAACCATCGAGATCGCCGATAACGATCTCTGCTCCTTTCTTAAGCTCTTCAACCTTCTCTCGCACATCTTTTACTTGCTCAAGACTCGCCAAGGGCCCCATTTTGACCTCTTTGCTATCAGGATTTCCGATCTGGACTTTAGAGAGCTTCTCTTTTAGAGCTGCCACAACGTCATCTTTACGGGTTCTCGGCACAAATATACGTCGAATAGCAGTACACTTTTGCCCTGCTTTGACCGTCATCTCCTGCACGACTTCTTTAATAAAGAGCTTAAACTCCGGCATATCAGGTGTGACATCTTCACCAAGGATAGAGCAGTTAAGAGAATCTGCTTCCATATTAAAGCGCACAGAGTTTTCTATGATGTTCGGATGCGATCGGAGCTTGCGTCCTGTTTGTGCAGACCCTGTAAAGGTCACAACATCTTGGCAGGTCAGGTGTTCAAAGAGATCCCCTACTCCCCCACAGATGATCTGAAGCGCTCCCTCTGGCAGGATGCCTGATTCAAGCATAGCAAGAACCATCTTCTGCGAGAGGTAGCTTGTAGCAGAGGCTGGTTTTACAATCGCTGGCATACCAGCAAGGAATGTACTTGAGAGTTTTTCAAGCATTCCCCAGCACGGAAAGTTAAAGGCGTTAATGTGAACAGCCACGCCTTGTAATGGCACACAGATATGCGCTCCAACAAAGGTACCTTGCTTTGAGAGGTGCTCCATGTCACCGTCAATCAAGAACTTCTCATCAGGAACTTCACGTCGCCCCTTACTTGAAGTAACAAAGAGCGTTCCAATACCACCTTCAATATCTATCCAAGAGTCGAGCTTTGTAGCTCCTGTGGCTTTTGAGACTTCGTAAAACTCTTTCTTTCGACCCATAAGGTACTGGGCAAGCTCTTTGAGCATTCGTCCACGCTCATGAAAAGTCATTTCACGCAGACGTGGATTACCTACAGAGCGCCCGTACTCAAGCATCGCTTTAAAATCGAGGCCTTCACTTGAAATATTTGTAACAGGCTCGCCCGTTACCGCGTGGAGGACTTCTCTCCCCTTTCCACTTCCTGCTATCCATTTTCCTTCTGCAAAACTTTGAAGTACTTCGCTCATGAGTCTTCCTTTCTTGTATCTTTCCACGGTTTATAGACTGATTCTTGAGGCTTGCGATCTGGCGGCACATCATACAGAGGCAAACACTCACGGAGTTGGTTCTGACACTGAGAGGGAAGTTCTTGGTAGAGCTTTGTCCCTTCAGTTTTCCACTGAATCATCTCATCAGAGACGTCTTTTACAATTTTTGCCGGGTTCCCTACGACTACTTTTCTACGAGGAATCTCCATCTCAGCTGGCACAAAACAGAGTGCTCCTACAATACACTCTTCTCCAACAACAGCATTATCCATTACAACAGCATTCATTCCGACAAGTGAGTTTCGACAAATTCTTCCGCCATGAACGATGGCTCCGTGGCCAATATGTGCTCCCTCTTCGAGCACTACCGTGACTCCAGGAAACATATGGATAGTACAATTTTCTTGAACGTTACATCCATCAGCTATGACAATTTGCCCCCAGTCCCCACGGATAGCAGCTCCTGGGCCGATGTATACATCTTTTCCGATGATGACGTTCCCCGTTACCGCAGCAAGCGGGTGTACGAAGGCCGATTCGTCCACGACAGGAATGTACTCTCCGAACTCATAAATCACAGCGCAACACCTTTTCATCCCCTCCCTGTGTTCCTCTGTGCGCCTCTGTGATTATTTTTTCATCACAGAGGCGCACAGAGGAACACAGAGGATTATCTCACTGAACTAAACTCTTTCTATAATCGCGGCCATTCCTTGGCCGACACCAACACACATTGTACAAAGCGCATACTTCTCAGAGCGTTCATGAAGTTCACACATGGCCGTCTGTAAAAGCCGTGCTCCAGTCATTCCAAGTGGATGGCCAAGGGCAATGGCACCACCATTAGGATTCACACGCGAGTCATTGTCATCAAGCCCAAGCGAACGAGTACACGCTAAGCTTTGCGCAGCAAACGCTTCGTTAAGCTCAATCACACCAATATCATCAAGCGAAATCCCAGTGCGCTCGAGCAACCGCTTAGTGGCATCCACAGGGCCAATACCCATAATACGCGGCTCAACTCCTGCTGCAGTAGCATCAACCAGCCGGGCTTTTGGAGTAAGCGAGTACTCTTTTACAGCATCTTCTGAACAGAGAAGAAGCGCACAAGCTCCATCGTTTATTCCTGAAGCATTTCCAGCGGTGACTGTTCCAGGAGAGCGAAACGCCGCACGAAGCCCAGAGAGCTTTTCTACCGTAGTTGTTGGACGAGGAAACTCGTCTTTTGAAAACTGAATCGGGTCACTCTTACGTTGCGGAATTTCAACAGCAACAATCTCTTGCTCAAAACGTCCTTTTTCCTGGGCTGCACCAGCTTTCTGTTGCGACCAGCAGGCAAATGCATCTTGGTCTTCCCGAGAAATTTCAAATTGCGTGGCAACTTCTTCTGCTGTTTCTCCCATGGAGTGTGTGCCAAAAGCTTTATCAAGCTTTTTGTTTACAAAACGCCAGCCGATGCTTGTGTCATACATCTCAGCCATACGACCAAAAGGGGCAGCATTTTTCCCAACGACAAACGGTGCACGGGTCATACTCTCAACACCGCCAGCAAGAAATACATCGCCAGCTCCAACTTGAATCTCTCTTGCTACTCGCACGGCAGCACTCAAACCTGAAGCACAAAGACGGTTTACCGTTTCTCCAGGAACAGAAGCAGGCATTCCTGCAAGCAGAAGTGCCATTCGAGCCACGTTACGGTTATCTTCCCCTGCTTGATTGGCACACCCGAAGACAACATCTTCAACTCTTGTCGGATCGAGTGAAGCATTTCTTTTTAAGAGTTCAGCGATCACATGTGCGGCCATATCATCAGGGCGAATAGGAGAGAGTGTCCCACCAAACTTTCCAATGGGTGTACGGATGGCATCCACAATAAAAACGTCTTTCACTTCTTCTCTCCTTGTTTAGCTATCTCTTCTTCAAAATCTTTCTGTGTCCTGTAAACAGTCCCACGAAAAACACCAACAGTGGTATCATCTTGGTTCGTAATCGTAACCTGATACACGCCAGTACGGTTACCAATACTCAACTCAACAGCTTCAGCGGTGAGCGTATCATCAACATGAACGGGAGCAGGATACGAAATATTTGCCTCAAGCGCGAGACTAAGCCTCCCGTGACCATTAGAGGCAAAGGCAAAGGCACTATCAGCTAGAGAGAAGGTAATCCCTCCATGACACACAAGAAATCCATTTACCATTTCACGCCGGACTTTCATGGAGATTCGAGCATAACCAGCTCGCACTTCTTGCACTTCGATACCAAGCCACTGGCTAAAGGCGTCATGCTCCATCATGTGTGCTACTATTTTTGAAGATTGATCCATGTGCATCCTATCCTTCATCAACCACTATGAGCGTTCTACTACCGGTCCAAAGTGGTGTGCGGTGCGGAAGAACACTACCACGAAAAAGAGCAACCGCTCCTTGGGGCAAACTCTTTATTTCAGCTCCAGGTTTAAAGAGCCCTTGTACCTCTTTGCCTTTCTCAATTTGCCGGAGCACCTCTTCGTTGACCTCCTCAGGCAATACCCAATCAAATCCGGGAGCATCAGGTGACGTTAACAGACGACGGAGCCTCCTATCACGGTGAAACCCTGCTCCCTCAAAGTCCCTCTCAAAGAGACGAAAAGGCACATAAGCAAGTTGAACGTGCACTCGCGCACAATCATTCCACTGCAAATAGAGAGAAGCAAGCTCACCGAGGTAGCCCACAAAAGCCCCTCTCCCTTCAGGCGTAAGCCCCTTAAGTTTCGCTAGATCCTTAGAAAAACACCTTTTGATTCGAGCCACAGAACCAACGGCAAAGACTGTTTCAGGGTGAGCGTGTGTGACCTGCGAGAGAGCATCTTGAACCACTGAAAGATCGTGAGGATGGAAAATCTCTAGCAGTCCTGGCAAAGAGAGTCCTCGGTGAAAACCCGGGGGAGAGTTTTTGGAAAGTAGCTCTTCTCTTGCACCTGAGAGATCTGCATTTGGTTGAGATTCTTCAGGAGCTTTCGAGAGAGAAAGTCGGTTGGGGGTACTATCAGGGGATAACATCGTTCGAAAGAGAGTATCACGTCCAACTATGAAGGTGAAAACCTTTCGAGCCCTCTACGAAAAGAAAGATGAATTTTTGGCCCTGACATGACGCTTGAGAAGCGGGTTAGGACGATACCTATCTTCTCCATACTCCTCTTGGAGCACCTCAAGTCGCTCAAGCACCGTCGAAAGGCCGATCTCTTCAGCCCAAGCAAGGAGCCCCTTGGGATAATTCACCCCCTTCGTCATTGCGAGATCCACATCTTTGGGGGATGCAATATTCATAAAAACAGCATCCGCAGCTTCGTTAATCAACATTGCAACAACACGATCAACAATTGTCTGGCCAAGCTCTTTGTCCTCTACAGGTTGCTGTCGTTGAGCATCATCACCGTAGGCAAAATATCCCTTGCCACTCTTTCTCCCAAGCCTGCCTGCTTCAACCATGCGCTTTTGAGTAAACGACGGCTTAAAGCGTGGGTCGTAAAAGAACTCTTCAAAGACAGTCTCTGTAACTTTCAGGTTAATATCATTACCAATGAGATCCATTAACTCAAATGGCCCCATGCGAAACCCACCAATAGATTTTAAGGCCCAATCAATCGTTGCAGCGTCTGCAATGCCCTCTTCCAAGATCCGAAGCGACTCCCCATAAAAAGGACGAGCAACTCGGTTAACGATAAATCCAGGAGTGTCTTTGGCCAATACCGTCACCTTCCCCCACGCATCTATAAGAGCGCGAGTTTCCTGCACAACGGTCTCTGCGGTTTCAATACCAGGCACAATCTCAACGAGGGCCATAAGTGGCGCTGGATTAAAGAAGTGAACACCAAGAACCCGCTCGGGATGCTCACATGCAGAACCAATCGAAGCGATTGAAAGAGACGAGGTGTTTGAAGCAAGCACAGCATCTGTAGGAAGAAGCTCTTCTAGTGAGCCAAAGAGAGATTGCTTCACTTCTATGTTTTCAACAACAGCTTCAACAACAAAGCCACTCCCAGCTACGTCTTTCAGATCAGAGGTAAACGTAAGTCGCCCAAGTGTTGCATCCACCTCTTCTTGCGTCATACGTTCTTTTTCTACGAGCCTAGAAAAGACTTTTTCTAAACTCGCCTTTGCCGCAGCGAGTACATCACCGCTAATATCAAAGAGGACTGTTTCGTGTCCCTTGGTCGCTGCAATTTGGGCAATTCCTCGCCCCATGGTGCCTGCGCCAAGGACAGCTACTTTTGTGTCTGTTAAAGTATTCACTACTACTTTCCCTTAAACTCCGGAGAGCGCTTTTCAACAAAAGCACTCACACCCTCTTTAAAATCGTGAGTCTTTCCTGCTTCGCTTTGAAGCTCCGCTTCTATCTCGAGTTGCTCCTCAAGTGTGTTACCGTAAGAAAGATACAGAGCTCTTTTGGTCAGGCCAAATGCTCTTGTTGGTTGCGTACTCAACTGAGAAGCAATAATCCCGACTCTCTCTTCAAGTTTACCCGCAGGAACCGCTTCGTAAATCATACCCATCTCTGCAGCATCCTTGGCGCGAATCTCATCGTGAAGCATCATGTATGCAGCAGCACGCGGCAGACCAATAAGCCTTGGAAGAAAGAACGTTCCACCGCTATCAGGAATAAGACCAATACGCCCAAAACCTTGCGTAAAGGTAGCCTTTTCAGAGGCGATCACGATATCACATGCAAGAGCGATATTTGCTCCAGCACCAATAACGGGGCCTTGCACAGCACACACAACAGGCTTCTCAATTGAACGTAGCGCAATAACCATCGGGTTATACCGAGCTCGAACATATTCGGCCAAGTCGTGCCCATCTCCCATCTGTATAGCTTCTTTTAAGTCCTGCCCAGCACAAAACACATCGCCAGAAGCTTTCAGTACAACAACTCGCGCCGAGTCATCACTTCTGGCTGACTCAAAGTGCTCTAAAAAACACTCTGCCATTTCACCGTTAAAACTATTGAGCGCTCGAGGGCGATTAAGTGTTAGAGTAAGCACTCCACTTTCAAGTGAAGAGAGAATAGTGAGATCTTTTGCCATGGACTTGTCTACCTCCGGGCACTAAGTAAACCGTATTGCCCCTACCCTACTGAAGAGTAGCGGTAGAATCAACGAGTTATCCTGAATTTGATTATTCAACCACCCTTTCTTACTCCCTACAAAAACAGCTAACTACCAGCACAACACCTTCTCTCCACTCTATTCGACTCGCCTATTGATACTTGGTATCTTACACTTGTTGCTGGGAATTCATGATTAAAGAGCTTTTGTCGTCTATGAACCCAGAACACCACTCCCCCTCTCCGCACGATCGAGAATCATTCGAAGATAAACTTCTTATGGTACAAACACGTATTGCCGCACTTTCGAGAATGGCAATAGACGACCTCTCTCGATATGAGGAAGCGTTCAAGTGCTCGATGGATGAGAGCAAAACACCTTCTGAAACGCTTCAAAGGTCAATGTCATCTTTTAGTGCCTGGCTTGTAGAAACAGGGTGGGAACTCCGTTCAACCTCAAATGATGAGGAGTTTTTTCAATTAGTCGCTGAGCAAGTTGCAATGACATTACCCGAGCAAGGCCCGGAGAGACAGAAATTTGTCGATCATGCTATTTTCTTCATCACATTTTCCGGCCTTAGCTCCACAGAAACGCCTGTGCCACTCTCTGAAGCCTCATTTATTAATCACGATCCCGAGCTAAACGCTCTAGAGAGAGCAGTCAGAGCAGCCATTCAAAGCAATTACTTTGAAGCAAAAGCGAATAAAGGGTTCAAAACTGCGCAAGAGGTTGCTAACGCAAGTGGTGTGTCACTCGGTACAATCTATGCCATAGAACGCCACGCCATTAAACCTCGTCGTAGAAATCTTGAGAAACTGGCAAAGGCACTAGGGCTCAGTGGCCCTGAAGCGTTCTATGAAGGAAAGGAGAACTTTCTCTAGAGTAGTTTATGTCTTTCTATGTGAGATTGTCGTGCATATAAATCTTGAAGTAGTAAAACGGGAAAATCCGTTCAATCTCTTTACTCAGAAGGACTTTTAGATGAATTTAAAATGAAGACCTTTTGAGGAAATTCCTAGCCAGTCAAAAATCCACCATACGCCACCCCCACCTTTAAGTGCTAACAACTCATGATCTGAAAGCGTTTCGGTAATTGTCCGTATAGAATATTTTTGGTTCTTCATCAGAATATTTCACTCAATAATATGAGAAGAGTCCCTGTTTTGTAAGGCCTCTTACTTTATCTTTATACTTATGCCGCTGGTCTTGGAAGACGGCGTCCTTTAATAACAATGTCAACAATAAGCTGAATCAGGCTACCTCCTTTGAGCGCCTGTAGTTCTTTGTGATTGAGCTTTTCTACTTTAAATTCTTTACTCATAATAAACTCCTTCAAAAAATCTTGCTAAAACTAAGATTTATACAAAAACTTACAAACTAACTCCGAGATACTTATTCATTATTCGCTTAAGATATGCTGCATACTCTTTCACAAGATTTCCGCCTTTCACACCAAGCAGTTCGTTGTTTAAAAGCAACTCAATGTCTAATTTCTTCATCATCTTTATCTCCATTCTAATATTTTTGATTCACATCCAACGAGTTGAGTACCCTTCATGTCGCGCTGCCTACATGTAGTGCTAACTAGACATACTCAACGCATCACTTAATTTTTCGCTTTACAAATAACGAGAAGAGCTATTGCAGCGAGCACAAGAGGGGCAATGCCACCTTTTACTGAAGCAAGTTCAACATCTTCTATCTTTTCAATTTGTGTTCGTTCATTCATTATAAACCTTACAACTAAAAACAATCTTATTCTTTACGAGTATTGCCAGCTCAACGAACTGGCTCCATTCGCTACGCTCTTAAACCAAGACTAGATCCGTCATTATGACTCAGAAAGTTGTTTTCACAACTTAGCACTGAGGATCAACTGGTTTACGAGAAAGTTTTGGGATCAAATCAAAGATGAGCTTAAACACCCCTCCTCCTTTGACAGCCTTGAGTTCTTTGAGATTGAGAATGTGTACTGTAGGTTGTGTTTTCATGACATATTCCTTTCTAAAACCTTTTGTTACAAAATTATCCTGGAAAAGAAACTAGTTTCCATTGAACATTTCATCAGGCTGAGTGTTAGAAGCAACATTGAAGCTATGCTCCTAGCACTCAGCACTAAACAATTATGCGTATTCTTCCCACAGCTTTTCGACTGCTTCTCTTATAACTGCCCAAAGATCTTTCCAGGCTCCGCCTCCGAGAACCGCCGACAATTCGTGGTGACTTAATTTCTCAATTGACATAACAAACTCCTATTTGAAAAATAGACAATCGACTCGTGAAACTCGCTACTACGAAGAGCCTAATTTATGTCCGGCAAGATAGAATGCAATTGCTACTGCAAGCGCAATACCAAACCCGCCTCCTTTTACTTTGTTCATCTGCATGTCATCTAGTTTTTCAATTTTATTTGAATTCATAATAATTTCCTTATTTCAAATCATTCTCTGCGAGGCGTATTTAAGCATTCGATCCAACGCTATAGCCCAATAGGCCAGATATAACAGCGATAAGAATGAGGGTGCCGAGTTCTCCGCCTTTCACTGCTTCAAGCTCATTCAGCTCTAATTTTTCAATTGTATTGTTCATTTATAACCTCCGAAAGGATATCAACATTTATAAAAACCAAATCAAAAACCATCACGAGAAGGTGTATTGATTTGAAATATGCATCAGCGTCAATGATACCAAAATGATATTAGATCAGTTTGTGAATCAAACGCCTTTGGAATTGTTATGAAGGTTCAAATAGATTATTGCACTATTTGTGCGCTTTTTTTGAGAAAACCGATCACATCCCTATGGTACCCGAGAAATGAGGAGACGATGAATCCGCTTAAATATCTGGAATTATTAAAGAACCCCAAGTGTCTTTTGAGCGCAAATTCGCATTAAGGCTACATCTTGTAAAAACTCTCAGACTGGAGGAGCTATTTGCACCTCGACATCAAACCGCTCAAGCGAAGATCCCACCGCCTTATAGTATTGAGCAAACGCAAGCATAAGCTCCACACTTGCTCTAGCAAAAGAAGATTCGGCCTGGGCAAGGTCCTCTTGAAGCTCAAGCACTTCTCGTGCTCCCCCCACCCCAGCCTTAAATTGCTCAGTGGCCATTTCAACACTTTTCTCTGCGAGTTCTTTTGCTTCCTTAGCGGTAGCAATACGCTGCTTTGCTGCACGAAAGGAGTACCTTGAGTTTTTTACCTCAGCAATAATTAACTGTTTTATCTTCGCGAGCTGCAAAACGTATCGTTCGTGTTCCAAAGTTTTTATTGTATGTGTGGCTCGAGCTGCGCGGTTTTCAAGAGGCATACTGACTTGGAAACCAAAACGGTAATTATAGTAATCACCACCAAACACCTGGTCATACGAATCACTCATAGAACCGCTCAGTGGTGAAGTGGTGTTTCCGTCTACAGGTGTACCGGCGAGTCCAAGCGAAGAAATTCTTCCAACGAGATCAAGTTTTGGGAGGGTACTATTTTTAGCAAACTGTTTTTCAAGGTTCGTGGATTCGAGTCGGTAGGTTACACTACAGATCTCTGGCCTCTCTTTGAGCGCCAACTCAAGTGCTTTGTCTTCATCAAGGGTTGTGAGTGTATACTCTGGAAGATCGAGTGTATGGATAGGAGTCTGTTCTAAGAGTAGCTTCTCGGCACCAAGCACCTGCTTTAAGGTGTTTGAGGCAATCTCATACGAAGTCTTTGACGAATAGAGCTCTTCTTGCCTGAGCGACTCTCTTGTCTTGGCTTGAAGAAAAGAAAGTTTAGGATGAACCCCGAGATCTACTGCCGTTTTTGCATTCTCTTTGAGTTTTGTTGCTAACCCCAGACTCTTTTCTTTTATCTTTTGCTCTTCATTTGCGAGATAGACTCTCCAGTAAGCGTCTTCAACTTCTAGCATCTCATCGGTAAGAGAGGTTCTAAAATCGCAGAGAGAAGATTTATAGAGCTCTTTTTTTACTTGAATAGTGATTGCAGGGCGGCCCGACCATGCACCACGGAGAAGTGGTTGAGTGACTTGCACCCCTGCTTCACTTCCCCACCGAGGAGTGAGCGCTGTCGAGAGAGCATCGTTCTTCGTCTTGGTGTCCGAGAGATACACACCGAGCTCTGTTCCCACTTCAAGCTTCTTTGAAAGCGAAACACTTGATTGCCTATCGGACTCAACGTACTGAAAACCGAGAACGCTCGATGCACTCGGTGACTGCTGTCTATTCCTCTGAAAAGAGGCAGAAAGAATAGTATCGAGCTCACTTTTTGATAAGGTAATGTCCTGCTCAGATAACTCAGTACCTATCTTCAACGCTGCAATATCTGGACTATCTACCAATGCAAGGGAGATCGCTTCACGGAGCGTAAGTAAAACGGCGTTACTCGAATCTCGATCTTGGGCTAACGAATCAAAACCACATAGTGTAAAACACGAAAGAAGACAGGTACAAAGGAGTCTGTTCATCGGGAAAGCCCTAAGGTGTTGAGAGTGTTTTTCCGATTTCATACTACCCCCCTTGCTACGTTTCTGGCAAAGAGAGTTTTTCTTATTCTTCGGTATTTGGAGATCCCACGTTGGTAAGTTCAAAGGCTTTTCCCTTTTACAAACAATTAGACGCAATGGACTGTGGCCCCTCGTGTCTACGGATGATTGCCAAACACTACGGGAAGACATTCACCGTACAAAGCCTCCGAAAGAAAAGCTCTATTACCACCGAAGGAGTAAGTCTCCTTGGTATTAGTGACGCAGCCGAAAGCATTGGGATGCGCACACGGGGTGTTCGGCTTCCATTTGAAGCACTTGAGACGATTACTCTTCCTCTGATTGTTCACTGGAAGCAGGTACACTTTGTTGTTGTCTATAAGATTGAAGACGACACGGTGCACGTTGCCGATCCTGCTTTTGGGCTTGTAAAATACTCCAAAGAAGAGTTTCTTGAAAATTGGGCAAGCACCGTATCTGACGGAGAAAAGAAAGGAATAGCGCTTATCGTCGAGCCCACCCCAGATTTCTATGGTCAAATTGAGGAGACAGAAAAAACAAAATTCAAGTTTCTCCTCTCCTACCTTCTTCCGTACAAACGATACCTCTATCAACTTGTCTTAGGGCTCTTTGTCGGAAGTATCTTACAACTGATCTTTCCGTTTCTTACTCAAGCCATCGTTGATTTTGGTATCCAAAACCAAGACATAAGTTTTGTGAATGCCATTCTTATTGCTCAACTCGTATTGTATCTGAGCCAGGCATCTGTTGCCTTTATTCGGAGTTGGATTTTGCTCCACGTTGGAGCCAGGATTAACATCTCTTTTATCTCGGACTATCTCAGTAAGCTCATGAAGCTTCCCCTGTCATACTTTGACACAAAGCTGATGGGTGACTTGCTCCAACGAATTGACGATCACCACCGACTAGAGACGTTTCTTACATCTACGACGCTTAACGTCCTTTTCTCTGTTTTTAACCTCATCATCTTTGGCGCGGTGCTCGCCTACTATAGCCTGCTTATCTTTGGGGTCTTTCTCGTTGCTACCGTTATTTCCATCATCTGGATTGTCTTCTTTATGAGACAGAGAAGAATCGTTGATTTTAAACGATTTAGTCAGATGTCAGAAAACCAAGGCGCTCTTATCCAGCTCCTTCAAGGAATGCCCGAAATAAAACTGAACGGATGTGAAAAGCAAAAACGGTGGGAATGGGAGCGGATTCAAACACGCCTCTTTCGTGTCAGCATTCTTGGTTTGTTTATCGATCAGTATCAGCAAGCTGGGACTGTTATTGTTAATAATGTCAAAAACATTCTTATCTCATACTTTGCTGCAAAGGCAGTAATCGACGGGGATATGACTCTCGGTATGATGATGTCGGTTCAGTACATCATCGGCCAACTCAACGCTCCCGTTGAACAGATCATCTCATTTTTCCACTCGACTCAAGATGCCAAAATCGCCCTTGAGCGTATGGGGGAAGTCTATACGGAAGAGAACGAAGATTCCGACCCCGAGCTTCAAGTTCACGACGTTCCAGATGTTGATGGCATTGAGCTGAAGAATGTATCGTTCCAATACGAGGGGCCGCGCTCACCGTACGTGCTCAAAGATATCAATCTCTTTCTGCCAAAAGGAAAGACCACAGCTATTGTGGGTGTAAGTGGGAGTGGAAAAACGACGCTGCTTAAACTCTTACTTAAATTCTACCCTCCTGTAGAGGGAGAAATCCTGCTTGGCGACACTCCCCTTCAGTCCATCAATGCGCAGGCATGGCGAAAGAAGTGTGGCGTAGTCATGCAAGATGGTAAGCTTTTTAATGAGGAAATTAGTGGCAATATAGCACTTGGCGAAGATATCGTTGATCCACTTAAACTTCGCGCCGCTGCTAAAGTGGGGAATATTCACGAGTACGTCCAAGCGCTCCCCCTTCGGTACAACACCAAAGTCGGAGACGACGGCGTCTCGATGAGCCAAGGACAGAAGCAGCGGCTTCTTATTGCTCGAGTTGCTTATCGCAATCCCGACTATCTCTTCTTTGACGAAGCAACCAGCGCACTTGATGCAAACAATGAAAAAGCCATCATGGGAAACCTCGATGAATTTTGCGAGGGAAAGACCGTGATGGTTATCGCGCACCGCTTAAGCACGGTAAAAAACGCAGACCAAATTGTGGTGCTCGACCAGGGGACTGTTGCCGAAGTCGGCACACACGAGGAACTCACTGAGAAACGAGGGCTCTACTACGAGCTTGTGAAAAACCAGCTTGAACTTGGAATGTAGAGATGAGCGAAGATATCGAAAAGAGCGAAGAAAAGATTGAGCTCACGCAGCGAAGCGACGAGCTCCAGGACGTTCTCTCCTACATCCCCCACTGGGTTGTTCGCTGGGGAATCACCGTCGTCTTTGGAGGACTCGTAAGTATCATCTTTGCCTCATGGATTATTCGGTATCCCGAAGTTGTTCATTCAAGAATAACACTCGCTTCTAATTTTCCAGCTTCAAAGCTCACCACCCAAGGAAGCGGCGCCATCTTCTTAATGGTCGCAGACAAAGAGACGGTCAAAAAAGGTGATTATATAGCTTCTATTCAAAGCCCAACTCATACAAGAGATGTGCGAACGCTTCGAGGTTTACTTGATCAGTTTAAGCCCTTGCTTTTTACCGAGGATCAGTGGGGCTCTGTAACCTTTCCCAAAGACCTTGAGCTTGCACAACTCCAAACGACCTATAACCAGTTTCTTCAAAAACTCCTTGAGTATCACGAGTTCACCAACAGCCCTCTCTTTCAACAAAAAATTGATTCGCACGAAACTCAACTGAATCACCACCACGAGCTCGGCACCAAACTCAAAGAACAGCAAGCACTCTTGGAAAAAGAGGTTCAATCTACAGAAGCAACCTATCAGGCAAATGCTAAACTTTACGAAAAACAGATTATTTCCAAATCACAACTTGCATCAATCGAGAACAATTTTTTGCAACACAAGCGAGCACTTGTCGAAGAAGAAAAGAAAATCATCCAGAATCAAATTCAACTCGATTCAATATCAAGTGCTATCCTAGAGCTTACCAAGGAGCACGAAGAAAAAAGTCGAGTTTACCGAAAGCTTGTACGTGATGCATACAACTTGCTCGTCAGCGAACTTTCGCTCTGGGAGCAACGCTATATTCTTATCGCTCCTATTGATGGTGAAGTTTCGTATCTAAAAGTGCTCATTGACAATCACTACGTCAACATAGGCGAAGAACTGATTGCGGTCGTACCACTTGATAAAGATCGCGCCATTTCCGGTCTCTTGCAGCTCACAGAACAGGGCGCTGGAAAAATTGGTGTCGGAAGCACTGTGCGTATCCGCCTCGATAGTTATCCATACAGAGATTATGGAACCCTCGAAGGTAAGATTGAGTCAATCTCATCGGTTGCAAGTGGAAACACATATTTTGCTCATGTTGCACTACCTCAGGAGATGACTACGAGCTACGGAAAAGAGCTTGTGTTTCGAGATGGAATGCAGGGGGATGCTGATATCATTGCTTACGATCTAAGACTCATCTTTCGGATTGCCAACTATCTTCGTATTTTTATCGATCCCTAATAGCTGAGTATTTGTAGTAATAGCCAAGCGAAGGGGGCTAAATGAACACTGAACCTTTTCGCCGAATATCAACATTCAAAGGGTGCGCCTAAGAACTCAGTATCAATCGACTTCATAACAAAGAGGAGGGAGAGCCTAGGGTGTGTCCCAAGAAACCCTATGGCTCTCCCTCACTACATCTCAACTCTTTGAGAGCGCGGGGATACTGCGAGCAAGCTGCATGCAGTCAGTTGTAACCCCCAAAGCACTTCGCTGCAGGCCTCCTCGATAGAGTCCAACAACAGCAAAACTACCATCAGGCTGAACCTTGATGATAGCTCCGCCTGAGTGCCCATGGAGCGTTTCACCCCATCTTGTATCAATGCAGATAGCAGACGGAGAAACTATCCCGTGCGCCCACTGAGGAAGTGGCACCACACAGCCTCTGACAACAGTAGCTGAACCTCGCTGGGAATTGTGAGGAGTCCAATGCCCAACGAGAAATACGGTACTGTCGAGAGAAACATCATGTTCACACTCGATGGCATAGGGCGCTGAAAGTTGTAACAGAGAGCTTTCGCCTTCCACAATTTCGATAAGCGCCCAGTCTTCCATGACAGTTGATGCCGTTGTGCCACACTCGACGACCCTATACATTGCTCGCTTTTCATTTATATACGCGAGGACAGAGGTACTACCAAGTGGAGCGCCAAAAGCATACTCAGGAAGAAGATGGCGATCCGTCAGAAAACGACCACCACCGAGCACAATCGCCGATCCATCAGTTTCATGGTGACGGAGTCGAACAACCGCTCGATGCAATAGCTGTTGCTCGAGCAAATCTGGTGAAACAATGTGACGCTTTCCCGGCTCTACAGTCTCTGTACATCCACACAGCAGAAGAACAGACACAAAGAGCAGAGGAACAAGGTGCCATGCACGATGAGCGAACATGCTCAGAACTCCCAGGTGTTGACTTCCTCATCACCCTGAGAGAGCACTGCTACGCCAGTACGCATATCACTGGCGAGAGTCCAGAGATCTCCATCGAACACAGCCGTCACGGTCAGCTCATTGCTCTGGAAGAGATCATGAAGGAAGGTAGCAACCTCGACACCATCACCAGCGAGGTGGATCATGTAGAAGGTTGGGCCACTGTCATTCTCGACGCCGAACATCTCAAATGAGATGTCATAGTCGAACGGTGCAGGGATCTCGTAGTCAGAGCTCCACGGGATGATCACGTCGAGCGCATGAGTCTCGGTATCAACCCCAAGCTCATAGAGCGCAAACGAGGTTTTCGCCTCGGATGCAATACTCCGCGACGACAGAAGGTCGTACGTTGCGAGCCACTCCTGAGCTGTTTTCGCGCGGAGATCGACCGCAAACGGCTCCCTGAAACCAGGGGTTTCAAGAGCGCCGTGCATGTCGAGAAGATCCTCCACCGAGTCTGACACAGACGTATAGAGGTGAGGATCCTGATTGCCGGTCAGACGAAAGTACTGACCTTTTTCGGGATCCAGCGCGAAGTCGGGCTTGCCGTCACAGTCGTTGTCGATGAGCCAGTAGGTCTTGCCCTCATAGTGACGCTCACCGACCTTCTGAGGGATACAGTTCTCGCTGACACGAGCCGGAGGATCGGCCGGTTCAACTGTTCCCCAAGGAGTGCTGACCTGACAGGCGGTCAAGAACAGAGTAGTCACGAACGTACACATCATGACAATGCGAATCACGCTCTTCATGGGTTTTCTCCTAAAAGAGATTCTTGAAGACAGAAGGGACACCTCATCTTCTTTATAATGAAAAAAAAAGATGAAGTGGCCCTCCAACTTCTCAAAACAGAAGAGCAGCAAAAAACCTAAGTGTTCATATAGCTCATCGACAGACAAAGAAAACTCTATCCTCGATGAGCTACATAACAAATGTCATCTACCCAGTACTCTCTTCAGGCACAAAGGAAACAGCGAAATATCCAAGGAAAGCTAGTTTCGTGTACAAATGTCTCAAGTCAGAAAGCAAGTATGCATTCATGAAAAAGAACGTAGTGTACGTATTATCGGAGGCTCAGAGGGATGTCAAAAGAATTGTGTTTTTTTTACATAAATAAGAAACTCTTTGGGTGGGCTAAATACATGACAAGAGCATACACTTTCATTCCGTACTCCTCACGTCACCATAACCTACCGTAATAGCTGCTTTTATCTAATCCTTCTTTACATGCTATATGCAAATACATACTATACATGCTATTGGCAAGCACGGTTAGTGCGTATCGCACACATATAGTTCTCTTGTGCGATATACACAACGGTTGCCCCGTTCATTTACAGGCTAATGGGTAGAAGATTTGTGAGCGTAGTCGCTCTTCGTTGTTCCCCTTAGTACTCTTAGTCTTAGTCCTAGGCTTAGTCCTGCTCTGAGCAAGACCAGGCCTAGGACTAAGACTAGGAGCTCAAGGAGGCAGAACGAAGGTGGCTATGTCTCTTAGGACGTGTCATCGCAGTGTTTCGTTGTCGAAGCTCTGCACACAACTGTCATGACCGGTTTTAGAAAGGGTTAGAACAATGACCAAGGAAACTCCCACTACCGTCGAAGGCGCAATGCCTTCTCCCTGGACCGACTACATCACCCCGTTCGCTACTGCCATCGGCAAGAGCGAAGAAGAGGTGACCACCGCGCTCAAACCCCTTGTGGGTGAGCCCGGTGAGCAAGCGATCGATCTGCTCAAGAACGAAGAGTTCACGCCCTTCGAAGAGATCAAGAGCAAGTTCGATTCCGTTCCCGTGGCGGTGCTCAAGATGGCGGTGCAAAAGCACTTGCGCGTTGCTCCAGAACCGGTCGCTGCCTCGGCAGTTGCTCCTGTTCCCACGGCCACGCTCGATGCTCTGCCGCCTGTCCCGGCTGATGATGCATGGCTGACCATGCTGCGCACCGGTGGCGAACTCAAGGTGAGCACCACGCATGTGATCTCCGCTGTTCGTGCGGCCCTTGCAAGCCGCTCCAACCTCTACGACCTGCCTAACGAGCTGGTCGAGCGGATGGAGTCGCACGCTGAAGCGCTCGAAGAACCGGTGGGTGAAGACTTCTTCGCTCTGCGAAAGCTCATCACCCAGCGCAGCTATGCTGAGATCTTCGCCGCGCTCAAGGTTGACGGCCAGTTCGTCACCCAGCGCCGTAAAGGTGCCTTCCTCACCCGCCTCGACGAACATCTGTGGCCCGCGCTGCTCTCCTTCCAAGATCAGCTCAAGGCCTGGACCGAGTCGTGGCAACAGACAATGGGCAACCCGGCAGCAATGATGGGTGCGTTCGCAGCCATGGCTGGTGGCGGTGCGATGCCTCCGGGCATGATGACTCCTCCGCCGACTGACTCGCTGCGCGATGCAGCCGAAGCCGTCAACGATCGGGTCAACAAGGTGTTCGCCGGTATCGGCATTCCGGTTTCGATGGCCCTCGCCTACGATGCCCAGCGCATCAAGGAAGTGCTTGAGAACCCGAGTCTGCCAATGCAGATCGGTGCGGTCAACCGCGAGCAGATGCTCAAGATGCTCGGCGTCGATGTGTCGTCCGATTACGTGCGTCTCGAACGCAACGTGACTCGGTACGCATTGTCGATCTTCGAGTTCCCCAAGGTGACTTCGGGCCAGGAAGAGCTTGCGTACTTGACGTCGCTTCTCATGCTCGGCTCGCAGATCCCGTGGGACAAGTTGAGCGGTTCTTCTCGCTCAAGTCACCGCCGCGGCACTCGCCGCGACAACGCCAGTATGGAGGTGTAACAACCTCCTCTCCGTCGACGCGGCGGCACCAACTTGATTGGTGTCGCCGTTTTCCCTCAAGCTAAGGAGGAATGCGTATGGACGCTGACCTACGCCCCATCTACCTGCAAATCATGCAGGCAGCAGAGCCTGAGGATCTGTTCGGCGCAGAGGACGTAGTGCTTCCGGCTAGCATGCTGCTCAAGTATCTAGACCGCAAGTACAGCAAACTCAAGGCTGTCACAAATCCAACAGGCTACCACATACCAGAAGATGCTGACGCTGCCCGTGATGCTGATACAAGACTTGAACACCTCCTTGAGGTCGCCAAGAAACGTATCAACCTCGGGCTCTACGGCATGCCTGGTTACGACAAACCTGCACCAAGTGGTGTTTTCAAAACCTTCACGGTTGGCAAGAACACCTACTCCATTGGCCCAAAGATCAATAGCTCCGGTCGAGTCGATACCTACGAGGGGAATCTCGTACGAGATGGACAATACTGCGGCGAAGTGATCATTGCTCTGGCACATTCGCCAGAGAGCAACCACTTCGTGCAACGTGAGAGTCGAATCCTCGACATCTTACACAACAACGAAGTGCCTCAGTGGAAGCACCTGCCACTCCTCTTGGATCGTTTTGCTGCAGGCGAGCGTCTGGGGGTTACGTTTCGGAAATACTCCGGGCAGCCCCTCGCGCAAGTGAGTATGCATACGCTCCACCGAAGCGGCGTCGATCAAAAACACATGGTTTGGATGCTCGATAGAGCTCTCAGCTGTCTTGGGTATGTGCACCGCCAAGGAGTCATCCATGGCAAGCTCAACCCCGAGACGCTTTTGATCCAAGCGGGAAATCACAACGTTTTTATCACTGACTGGAGTTCTGCCGCGTACAAACCTGCGCTTACAGGACAACGGGTAGTGACTGAGGCGAGTGTCTTTACTCCGCGAGAAATCATCCGCCAGTCCAAGATCGGCCCCTGGAGCGATATTTATTCGCTCGGCAAGGTGATGATTTGGGTTCTTGGTGGTGACCCTGCAACAGACTGGGTTCCAGAGCACGTTGCAGAACCACTGCGGAATGAACTGCTCCACATGGTGCAAGGCAATCCGCACAAGCGCCCATCGGATGCGTGGAAACTCTACGAGGTCTTCTCAGAGATCAAAGACGGTCTTTGGCCCCGTAAGTTTTTACCATTCGATATGACCTGAACGTGAGCATCGGGTTAACGCCCGGTGCTCGACTTTTCGAAAGCCCCCCCCCAGAACCCACAACACAAGGAGAAAACAATGGGCAGCGGCTACTACCACCGAGACGTTTCAACAGCTCGTAAAGCAGTCGGCACTACGCGAAGTAGCGACGAAGCTTTCGAGTACCACCGACGCGCCAAGCGCGGCGAGGTC
>JAUIBK010000042.1 GCA_030428205.1 bacterium | reverse complement strand
ATGCTCCCCAAGGAACAAGCCGAGAAGTTTGTTTCACTCTGGAAAGAGTTTGAAATGAAAGAAACCCCAGAGGCTCGCTTTGCTGCTGCCTTGGATCGTCTTATGACTCCACTCATAAACGCTCACAGCAATGGAGGAACGTGGAAAGAGATTGATGTGCCTCTCGAAGAAATGCTCAAGAACAATGAGCATGCAAAAAAAGGCTCACAAGTTGTCTGGGGCCTTATTCAACGATTTCTCGAAGAAGGGCATACGCAGGGGCATATCAGTAAGAATGAGGCCTGAGACTTTTAATCTGTTGTGGATTGATTCTCTTGCCTCTTCCAAAGTCCTCCCTCAAGTAGTGCTTGAAACCCTCCTTTGAGCCAGCGAATCAGTGCAAAAACAAGCCAGGTAGACCATAAGATCATGACAACATTCCATGTCCAGCTTGGGAGCCAGTAGGCTGTGGTTGAAGGAAGTGTTTCAGCGGCGCTATCGGTATACCAGCTCAGGAGTGAGCTCGATGAGTTATTGCCGCGTACGAGCATATTTGGTTGAAGGAGAAGACCAATTTTGATGGCTTGATACAAGATTGCAAGAGAAGCAAAGGTGAGGAGCGTCAGTCCAATCTGGGAAAGATTGTACGTATGCGCATCTTCAAACTGTCTGCGTCGTTTAAGTTCTAAGAGAAGTAACCAGGTAGCTGGGACGGCGGCGATTACCAGCGGTAAACATGCGAGCCCTAGGCCCAGTAGGATCCATTCTTTGGCGGAGAGAGGAGAAGAGGGGAGTCGGCTAAGGAGTATTGAGCCAACGAGAAGCACAATAAGCTTTGCCCAAAAGAGTACGGCTGGTCCCCAGTCGGGGCCTGAGGTAAGAAGGAGCCATTTTGTCTTTGGCACTGAAATCGTTTGATGGACGTTATAGTACTTTCCATCAATAGACAGAGGAGGAGCTTGGTATCGAAAGCCTGGTGGGTCTGTTAATGAAAATTCAATATGTACATTACTGGACCCTGGGGAGAGGGGGAGTGATAGTTGAGTGCCTTCATAGCGGCTTGTGTGATCCACAGCTCCGATCTGCACTTTTTGCAAGCTTGCTTTCGCAGGAAGCTCTACGACTTTTGTCCCTCCTTGGCTGGCTCTCACGGCGAGGTTTAACGTCCCGTGAACTATACGAGAGCCGGGCTTCAGGTCATAAGTGACAGAGTCGATAGTAATCGCTTCTCCTTCCGTTGCATTTGGACGCATGACCGAGATAGCAACACTTTCGCCTGGGTAGGGTTCCCACTCGTAGTGTTGTGAGCCATAGTTCAAAGAGCGAAAAGGAGCGAGCCCAGATGGTTGACACCGCCAAATAGGAGAGCAGGCAAGTTCCCATGACTCAGTAAACGAGGTCTGAGCTGAGGCTGTCAGCGTAAAAGAAGCTTGTTCTTTGAGTTCGCCACTCCAGGCGACAGATGATTCTCCTCGAGAAAAAGACACGAGTGCAGCGCCATTGTCCACTTTCACCTGACTCGATTGTACCGATTCACCATCAAGGAGAGGGATGCGAGTAATCACGGGTCGATCTGAAGTTCCAAGGCGGGTTACCCTTGTTTCTACTGTCCAGGGAAGTCCCAAAACAAGCTTACGGTTCACACGATAGAACTCAGGAAGTTGCGTCCCTTGATCTTCTTGTCGCGTGGAGTCGTCTGCTGAGCCGAGAGCGGTCGCTTTGCGCGAGAGTTGTACGGAGCCAGAGAGGGTGTGCCACGGTGTTACCCCATCAACGTCCCAACCGGGGGCTTCAATCTGAGTAAAAAGCGGAGCCTGAAGAAATTGAAGGTTAATAACGTTCTCTTTGCCGAGAGAGCCGAGAATATCAAAAGTGTGTTTGCCTTTGGAGACTCTTGTCCAAAGAATATTATTCTTATCACGCCGAGTCTTGTTGTGGGGTTTGCCGGCTAGCATGATTTGTTTTGGCGTAAACTGAGTGACAGGGCCTGGAAGTGGAATGGCAGAATCAGCGCGGGCTGACACAACGAGTTTTATGTGAGCGCTTGAACCAAGCACTTTCATGTGGAGCTCTTCAATTGAAGCACAGTTTGCCGTGCATCGATCTTTATCGATGACTTCGCTGAGTTCTTGAAGTAAGACGCTTTCTGGGAAAGGACTAGCAATGGCTTTACTTGGGAGCAAGGGAAGGAAAAAGCATAAGAGAGTAAGAGTCAGTTCTTTTCGAGCTCTTGAGAGCACAATCAAACAGAAGAGGGCAAAGAGCGCGGCTCGAAGAAGGCTTAAGAGGAGGTTTACTGTTGGGCCAATAAGATACAATGAGTATGTATCGGAAGCAGCAACAGGGCCGCTCCACGAAAACCGAAAGGACTTCCAGTTCCACTTTGGAAGGCCTGGGCCGGTTTGAATAATTGCCTTTGGATCTCGCTGAAAAACTTTTTCTTTGAGGTTCTTGGGGACACTGCTTCCAAAGGCCATGTCCTCACTCGCCGAAAGAGCATCAAGTGATTGTGAGCGAGTCTTGGAGTATTGTCTTGTGAGCTCTGCCTGTTGGTAGGAGGCAATGTTCGCTTGTCGTCCGATGCTGGAGGTTGAAGCGTTGATAAAGATGGCAGCAAAAGTTGCAGCACAGAGTACAAAAAATATCTTGATCGAATTCCAAAATTCGAATCGCAAAAGAGTAGTGAGAAACTTCCAGCCGATAATAATGAGGACACAGACGGTCAGCCAGGTAAGTGCTGAGTATTCTGCTAGCCAAAGAAGCCCCTCGAGTAGGTTACCGTAGAAACCGGTCAGTGTTTTTGTTTGAGGAAAGAGCCCCATTCGCACCTGTTCACCCGCAAAGGCTACAACGACAAATCCGACAAGAGCGAGGGTGAGAGTGTAGTACCATTTGGCGAATTTTTTAGCAGTCCCGCTTGGGAGGTACTTCATGAGCGCGTAGCTTCCCATGAGGTGAAACCAGACATGAAAAGGAGCAAAGGTGAGTTTGTGCGAGAGAATAAGCCCTGCTCCAACGAGAAGGCCTGAGCTGACGCCAAACAACTTTGATGCTGCTACGGCAATCAGGATCACGAGAAATACGTCAAGCAGTGTCCAGGTAGAAGCCCAAGTGCCAGAGGCGTCGTCAACCCCAGTCACAGTAAGGAGCGACCAGCCGGGAGGAGTGTGTAAGGTGGTAGCGAGAGAGGATACATCATGTTCCCATCCTACCGCCGGAAGGTTTGACGAAGAACCTTCTATTCGAGAGTCAGAGGTTATCTGCAGCTGTTGAGTTCGAAGCTCTACACCTGAAAGTGAGCTTTGGGGGTCTGTGGTAATAAGCTGGTCGGTCCTATCAACAGAAACTCTTCCGAGCGCAAGACGTTTTGAGCTGTTGAGTCTCCAGTCTTTATTCATTGTGCCAGTAATATTGTCTCGAACGGTAAAACCGTTGCCTTCAAGATCGAGCCACATTTGGCGGTTGAGGTGTAGCTGGTTTGACGGAGAGGTTTGTTCGCCCCTTCTTACTTCTTCGAGAGAAAGTGAGTCTGAGGAAGAGAGGATAAAGGCACGTAAATTTCTCCAGTCTTTTGGAAGCTTGGTGCGACTTGGATCAACCGGGAGCCCTCCCTTGATTTCAACTGTGCGTAAAAGCTCGTTAGGCTCAAAGACCCAGACCTCATCCTCAGGCCACTCTTTGAGCTGGTTTGAGTTCGAGGTTGGAGAGAGCTCTGTTGGGGGAGTGGCGTACAGAGATTGTAAGCGGAGCTCGAATGTTCCAGGTTTTCCCTGTACAAACAAATTTCGTTTTTCATCTAATCTGTAAGGGAGGGGAGAGAGCACCCGTATCGGTGTGCTTTGTAGAGGAAAGAGGTTTCCAAGCGCTATTTCGCGGGGGTTTCCACTTATGCGAAGGCTGATAGCAGTTGTGACGTGAAAAGGGACTCCGTCTTTAAGCTTGCGAAAGAGATTGATACTTATCGAGTCACTTTGCTGCTTTACTTTTGGTTGGAGAACACCAAGCCAAAGCTTTGAGTCGTCGGTAAGGTGTGGAGTGTCGACTTGCTTATCGTTTACAACAAGTGTGAGTTGGCCGATGCTTTGTGGAATTGTAATCGAACGTGGAGGGCGATTCCACGTATACTCCCCAGTGATGGTGTAAGAGCCAGGGGCGAGTTTGACGTGCGGGGTGTTGTTCTTAAGATAAAGCGGAGCCTTGACGGATACTCCTTTGCGTTGAATAGCAACGGAGTGTACTCCAAGAGAGCTGTCTCCAGGGAGTGGAGCTTCGCTGAGATGATCTAAGGTGAGGTCATATGTGAAAGAGCCCGACTGTTGGCTTGTTTCGATGCGCAGTTTGCCTGGCCAAACACATTGGGGAGAGCCTTTGACTTCAGCGCAATCACGTAAGGGGGTGCGTTGTTTGACCCACTCTTGCCAAGGCTTAAGAGCTTCAGGGATATGTGGCTCAGAAAGGAGGAGTTGAGGGAGGAGAAGAGAGAGGAACAGGAGAGTGTATTTCATAGTTAGGAATTGTAGGAAAATACGACCTTGGGGTAAAGTGTAGGAAATCGTTATAACCCGAGCAGCAACTTTTGTTCACATTCTTCGAAAGAAGAGTGTGGCACAAAAACAGCTGGAAAAGCTCTCGAAATCCCTATCTTTGCCGTCGTCGCCGCCCAGAAGAGACGGCGCTCTACCGGCTGGTGCATAGTGTCCGAAATGATTTTGAGTGGAGCTGGCAAGACCGGTTTGAGAGCAGCTACGGAGTACTTCGTGAAGTTGTGCTTGAAGCTATCGATAAGTACTTCGATTGTGGAATCATTGTTAACGGGTGTGCTCTTGTAACGTGTGAGAACTCGAAATGTGATCACTCTGAGCTCGTAGCATTCTCTTGTAAGCGCCGTGGGCTATGCCCCTCGTGTGATGCAAAAAGAGCAGTACTCTTTGCTGAGCATTTGCACGAAAATGTCCTCTTAGCGTACCCACACTCGCATCAAGTGTACACCATCCCCAAGCGACTGAGAGCATATTTCAAGTTCGACCGGAAGCTCTACCATCTTCTTTATCGTGCAGCCTGGAGTGCTTGGGATGAGTGCGTAAAAGACGCTTTTCCTGATTGTCAGACAGGTTCTGTTATGGCTCTTCACACGGCTGGAGATTTGCTCAATTTCCATCCCCATATCCATGCAATCTGCCTTCATGGTGGAATCGATAGTGGGGGAGAGTTCTTGGAGATGCCTTGCGTTGATAATGAGTATTTACAACGAATCTTTGCTCGAAATGTCTTTTCCTTTCTCAAAGAGCAAGGGCTTCTCTCAGACGAAGATATCACCTCAATGCAGTCTTGGAGCCATTCCGGTTTTAACGCCTTTGTGGGAGAGCCTTTTTGTGACGCAGATGCACGTCTCTTTGTCGCCCGTTACCTTAAGAAATGCCCGTTATCAAATAAGCGGCTTGAGCTTATTGAAGAGAGTGGGGAAGTCACAGTGCGATATCATAAAAGAGCTGATGATATCGCGACTCACAGAGATTTTGAGCCACTAGAGTTCCTAGCTGAGCTCCAACAGCATATTCCGGATAAATGGGAACAGACAACTCGGTATATGGGTGTTTACTCATCTCGAGCTCGTGGTGCGAAGAGGCTTCGCGAGCCTGTAAGCGACAGTGAACATGAAGCACTGCCAGAACCCCGAGTAGCTCCAACATCGAGTTGGGCAGCGTGTATGAAGAAAATCTTTGAAGTAGACCCGCTGATTTGTAAAAAATGTGGGGCTTCGATGAAGATAAAGTCCTTTATTACTGATCCCAGAGAGATTAACCGGATAGTCAAAAGTGTGGGCATGGTGCCCTACAGAGCTCCGCCAAAGATAAAGCTCTCTTGCCTCCCGCACGCTGCTTAAGTACATCTTGCTGTGACTTTCAGATTGTCGCCTGTGGGGTGGTGTGTCTCGAGTCTCAGAAAATTTACTCGTCTGATGCTCTTCGCCTCTTGTGGAACCAGTTCACGGGCTGAATGTGTACTTTTTAGAGCTCATGGTGGGGCTCTCAACTAAACTCTTCGCTTCAGTTTCGGTGAAAGACTGAACTCGTTGAACTCGTAAGGAGGTCACGTTTATAAGCCGCTGATACTACTCGGGTTATAAGATTTCCTACACTTTTGGAGCAAAGGCGCGCTCAGATTAGTGAGCATTGAGAGATTCACTGAGAATACGGCATGCACAGGATCTGAGCTTACAAAAGATTCTACTTTCAATGCATAATTTACTTGATTTCAAGTATATTTACTGTTGCAATCACGCCTGTTTGGGAGCTTTGAGAGATTGTTATGGTTCGTAAGTTAAACGCATTATTTCTTCTTATTCTGATTATAGTTGTTACTCCATGTGCCAGTCTTGCTGACTGTAAGTCTCAAGTGAAAGGCTCAAGCTCACTCTCCTGTGAGCTCAATGAAAATGGTAGGTCTAAATTAGTTCGAGAGCTTGAAAGTGGTGACACAAAAGCAGTAGCACTTAGAGTTGCTCAAAAACTTACAAAACAGGACGGGCGGAGGCTCAAACGTGAATTGAGAGAGCTGAAGGCCCTAGCAGACCTTTTGGATAATCCTGATCCAGTTGCTTCTGCCGCTGCTGCACTGCGTGATGCAGAGAGAGCGTTAGAGGACTTCGGTGATCCCTCAAGTGTAACTGATGATCTTGAGCTAGAAAATCTTTCGAATGATGAACTCAAACAAATAGAGAATCAGTTGAGAGAAGACCTACAAAAAGTAAATCGAGATAATAAAAAACGTAAGAAAGATTTTCAAAATAATAATCTCACAAAGATTCAGCAGAGGAGAAAACTGAAGAACTTTTGTAAGAAGAAAAAGAAGCTTCAAACTCAAATTTGCACTTCTGAGCTAATATGTGATGACGGCGTCGATGAAGACCAAGATGGTCAAATTGACTGTGATGATTCTGATTGTGATGGGAATGACTCTTGTTCTTGCATGGAAGGTGAACATGCTGCGAGCTTTAACTTTCAAAGTGGCAGTTTTCCTAATTGTGGCTGCTATAGCTACGCGTTTGTACAGTGGAGCAGGGCGCTATCACAGGGAGCGACTAGAGTGACTGCGCTCTATAAAAATAGTGCAGGCGGAGAAGTGAGAGTCAGCAAATCGGATCCATACAGTAACGAACATCGCTTGGGAGCAGGGCAAGACCCGCTGATTGCTCCTCCTGGCACGAACTGGATTTTTGGTGCTTACAGTACAGGCTTCGATAGCAATCTGGAACGATGTTCACCTACATGTAATGATGTTAGTGGATTAGTCAGTAACCCTAGAGTGCTCATCGATTGTGGTAGTTGAGAGCGTCTTTTACTGATGCCACCCTCTGATAATAAAGTTTAGCGAAGCACTAACCTTCAACGAAGGATATTTGTCTCAATAAATTAAAAATAGTGGCAGCTTTAAAACTAGTACTAAAAGCGGCTGCGTCTCAGCTTGAAAATCTGACAAACTACTTTAGTGCATTCTCTACAAATTATTCAAAAATGCTCAGAGCCCACTTATAGAGTCATGAGTGAGTGAAAATAAGAGGATATCCCTAAAAAATTGAGTTCGTTATGATTCGAGTAAGAGTTCAGCTGGCTAATGTTCTTTACAAAAATTAGACATGGTCGTAGCAAGGTCTGATCCCTAAGGAGCTTTTATAGCGCATACAGTGTCGACCTATCTCAAGGGAAGGAAGTATTTATGAGCAAAATTATCAAAGAAATCGAACGCTGCGGATGGTGCTTAAAAACACCGCTTTATATTAGATATCACGATAAAGAGTGGGGAGTTCCAGTAAAAAACGACAGAAAGCAATTTGAATTTCTAGTTCTTGAAAGTGCGCAAGCTGGTCTAAGTTGGTTGACTATACTAAATAAGCGTGAAGGTTATAAGAAAGCATTTGCTGACTTTGACGTAGAAAAAGTTGCTCGTTTTTCCAAGAAAAAAATTGAAACCCTCCTAACATTTGAAGGAATTGTGAGAAACAGACTAAAAGTTGAATCAACCGTAAGCAATGCCAGACATTTTATCGAAATTCAGGAAGAATACGGCAGCTTTGCTAAGTACATATGGGGCTTCGTGGATGGTAAGCCAATGAATAATAAACGAAAATCACTAAAAGATATTCCTCCAACTTCGGATATTTCAGACAAATTAAGTAAAGATATGAAACAAAGAGGCTTTAAATTTCTTGGTTCGACTGTAATTTACGCTCACATGCAAGCTACAGGATTCTCCAAATGGTACAGGGTACCCTCTCCAAGCAACTTCTTCTTCAGATCTCCAAATGGTACAGGGTACCCTCTCCAAGCAACTTCTTCTTCAAATCTCCGACTAGAGAGTGTCCCCACGAGCCATAGGGGACCCGTGTATCTACGGTGTGAAGGAGGATGCCCCCATGGCCAGAAACCCCAAATGCTACATAAAAGACCACATATACCTGTGCACCTTCCGCACTATTGAAGGCTTACCTCTTCCTGCCAACAAAGTAGTCAAAGAGGTACTTCTGAGCTACCTCGCTAAAGCAAGCTACATGTACTCAGTCACCATAGGCGATTTTTGTGTAATGAGTAACCACATCCATATGTTTATCCGAGCCGAAGATCCCTCCGTGGCAGATCAGTTCTTTCGGTACTTCAAGACAGAGACTGCTCACGCTGTAAACAAGATGATGGGCCGAGTTCGTGGGCCTGTGTGGGACGAAGGGTACGACTCTCCTATAGTGCTCGATGAAGAAAAGTACAGTGAAAAGACAGTCTACATTCTTACTAACCCGCAAAAGGCAGATCTTGTTGAGAGGATTGAGCACTACCCTCACCTCTCAAGCTGGCAAGCTCGCCTATCGTCTAGGGGAGTAAAGGTATACGAGTGTTATGATATACGGCGGCAAGATGTTCCTCGGCTTCCGCAAGGAGAGCTCTCTGAGAGAGAAGAGAGGAGACTTCTTATGAAGCTTCGAGCTAAGGCTAAAGGGAGAAAGCGTATTAAGTTAGTTATCAATCCAAGAGCGATGTTTGAGACGATAAAAGATGAGCAAGAGAAGACGTGGGGCGAGCATAACGAGAGAGTACTTGAGTGGGTACGTGACGAGCAGTTGGAGCTTTCAAAGAAGAGAATACTCGAGAACAAGAGTGTTCTTGGGGCAGAGAAACTTAAGAGAGCGAGTATTCACCAGGTGTACGTTCCTCAGGCCAATGACGGTATTCGTACAATTTGTCTAGCAAGCGATGCTGATGAGAGGAAGGGATTTATCGAGTGGTTTAAGGATATGGTGGGGAAGTGTAAGGAGGTATACCAGAGGTGGAGTCAGGGAGATTTCTCGGTCGACTACCCTCTGGGATTCTTTCCCCCCGGAGGTATGAGGCCCAAGGCTTGTATGCTTCCAGCTGTGTATATGGATGATTACTAGCCCCTTGGATTACTCTTCGGTTTTTTCCTTTCATTTTTCCCCTTCAGATTCTATTTCGGTGCTCTCTCTTTGGAGTAGCTGCACACCTACGCCTACATTTCTCTTCATGCACTTACCTCATTCTCCCCTTTACAAGGAAGGAACCAAATTCTTGCTAAAACAACTCAGCTCATTAAGGCTTGTGGGGAGGTTGTGGGGAGGACCCCGTACCATTTTGATGACCTTGGGGTCTATCGTAAATTGAGTGAGGATGTGGAGGGGCATGAGACTGGCTGAGCAGGACAAGGACTAAGAAATTACGCTCATAGCTTCACGAAGCTTAAAGCTTGAGCTCTCTACGTTTGGTATAGCGAAAGTCCTCATCTGGGACGGCATATGACAAGTGTGAGCATTCAAAGGTGCCGAGTTCGATTTTCCCCGAAAGCTGACTACACAGCCTCTTGCCTTCTTCAAGTGAGAGATGTTGGGCAATTGTCATGTGAGGTGTAAACCTATGGAGGCGATCCGCAGCTCCACGAAAGCAGGGAGCTTGTTCAATCCTCGAGACCAAGTCCCTAAGGTGCTCAACGGGTTCAATGCGTAACACAACTATGGGACTCTCTGGAAAACGATATACAGGGCCGTAGGAAATAGTGAAAGGCTTTTGTGATGAGAGTACCTGGCGCAGACTTCTCCAATCTGATTCCGATACTTCTCTCGGAAAAGGGACGGAAAGACTGATATGGGCATCAAGTATGGCATGTGCCTGTGGATCGTAAGCTTCTCGGAGAGGGGTTATAGAGTCTTGAACATGGGCAGGTGGTATGATGAAGAGTCTCCCATACTGGTATCGAAGCTGTGATTCTTCCCACTTCGCTCTATTTTCAGCGTATCTCGTAATAGGCGCGCTATCAGTCTGAGGGGAGAGCATATCTTCCTTCCTCCTTTTAGGTGGTATGGTCGATTGTGAAGAGCAAGATGCATAAATTGTGCGTTTTATGAGTGATAGTGAGAAGTGCGTTAGGCTATGAGATGCAGAGGGAGCGAAGTTCACCAAGATTGTCGACAATCTTTCCTACTCCCCGAACCACGCAGCTCAATGGGTCTTGGGCCCGGATAAAGCGGATTCCCGTCTCTCGGTGGAGTCGTTCGGTAAGCCCCTTGAGAAGTGCCCCTCCGCCTGCGAGATAAATACCGCGCGAGATAATATCGTGCGCAATTTCAGCATTGGTTTGTTCGAGAGCGGTGACGATTGAAGCGATAATAGCTGAGATCGGTTCATTGAGCGCTTCTCTGATGATTTCGTCGCTTACTTCAGCTTGTTGAGGGAGTCCGGAAGTGAGGTCTCGCCCATACGTTACTGTGGTGCGCGGTTTTCCAAACGGGAGTGCTGAACCGATGATAAGCTTGAGTCTTTCGGCTTCAAAGATACCAACATGGAGTCCGAAGCGTCTTTTGAGGTGGCGTTGAATAGCCTCGTCCATCTCATCTCCTGCCACACGGATGGAGTGAGAATAGACGGTGCCGCACATACTAATGATGGCAACCTCGGTTGTTCCACCACCGATATCTACCATCATGTTCCCAACAGCTTGTTCTACAGGAAGACCCGCTCCAAGGGATGCCGCCATAGGCTCTTCAACGAGGAGAACTTCACGCGCGCCAGAAAAAAGAGCAGCATCCATAACCGCACGCTTTTCAACCTGGGTGATTCCAGAGGGGACGCCGATGACAACCCGAGGCTTTGAGAGTGCCCAAGAGCGTCTTACTTTGCCGAGCATATAGTTCATCATGACAGAGGTCATTTCAAAGTCAGCAATAACTCCATCTTTCATCGGGCGCACGCAGCGAATCGCCTTAGAGGTTTTCCCAAACATCTCTTTTGCGGGTTGACCTACAGCAAGAGGCTTATGGGTTTCTTCAGAGACAGCAACAATGGAAGGCTCATTGAGGATGATGCCTTTGTTTTTGGCATAGATAAGCGTATTTGCTGTCCCAAGATCTACCGCCAAATCGTATGACCAAAAGCGTGAGAATCGCTTGAGAAAAGAAGGTGCTTTTAGCTTTGGGGTGCTTAGCTCAACCGGGGTGGTGGAGATGTCAGCTGTGCTCATGAAAGTGTCCTCGTTGTCTGATTGGTGAAGGGTGTGGTGGGAGTGCTGCCTCAGAGATTGCTTGTTCCAAGGAGCAAGATCGAAAACGTTTCGTTTTGAGTGGTGTGCGGTGAAAGGAGATACTTAGCGGCGATGGAATATTGAGGGTGTTAAAGATCGCTTGGATCTTGTTCTCGTAAAAAGCCCCCATCATCTTGTCAACTAACGTGAGGCAGCCACCCTCAGGAAGTCGGAAGAGTGGGAAATGAGGGGGGAGAGCTTGTAGAATCAGTCTATGGAGAGCCTCCATGGTCTCAAGTGTTCGTGGAAGTCCAGATGCAAGTTCGAGAGATTGGATGTCAGAAATATCGATTCGGAGTACTTCTACTGAGTTTGCTCCAAGGGAATCAACGAGTGCTTCACTTTGAGACGTGAAATGCTTCCATGATGTGGAATCTTGAGAGGGATCGCAGTACCCGATATTGAGCTCTACAGTATTAGCGATTTCTTGAGAGAGATCGTCAAGAAGTTTCCCCTGAACTTTTGAGAAGGCAAATGATTTTTTGCTGTCACAAGCAACTACCCCAGTCGTTGTTTTTTGTGAGTGACTCGTAAGGCGCAACCGGATAGGTGTGGCGATAAAGCTTTTGAGCTTTTGGTCTTCTTTGTAGACCCCAAGAGTTTTACTGTCGCGCTCGAAAGGAGAAACATGAATAGAGCGGCGATGTTTTGCCGTCCAGCCGATAAGTCCACTTTCTTGAGGGATAAGACATGGGATGTTCACGTCATTACTTAAAGAATGGAGCCCTCCAAGTTCAAGTTCGTACTGAGGTGAGGCTGGTGTGGGAGAGAGGAGGTGTCGAGGGAGAAAGATAAAGCAGCTATATGCATCGGTAATGTTTGCGCCAAAGCGAGCAAGTCGACAGAGGTCGTTTTTGAGTTTACGTGATGTTGAGCTGGATGAGTTATCACATTGAATAGGGTCCTCTTGAGAATGCGATTGAGAGTAGCCGGGGCGCAGCAATGTTACAGAGCTCTCGGAGCCACCTGAAAAATTCTCACGCCTTTTGTCTCGTCTGGCAGGGAAGTTCACAGCATTCCTTAGGGGTTACGTCTTTAAGTAACTTAAACCTAACAGAGGTTTAGCGATCCGACAATCCGTTTTCTTTCTGGGGGGTTGAGGGGTAAGTGATTGAATATGAGAATCGGCCTCTCGAGTGAGGCTCTCAGAGGTGAGAGGCTAAACTTTCTGCTGCTCCCAGTATTCAAAGAAGTGCCCTTTTTTGTTGAGTAAGTCGTCGAGTGCTCCTTGTTCGACAACGGTGCCTGCTTCGAGCACGATAATGTGATGTGCGTTTCGGATTGTTGAGAGTCGGTGAGCAATGACGATTGTTGTTTTGTCTTTTGTGAGTGTGTCGAGGGAGGCTTGTATCTCTCGCTCAGTCTTTGAGTCAAGTGCGCTTGTTGCTTCGTCAAGAAAAAGGATGTCTGCATGTTTAAGCATAGCTCGAGCGATGCTTATGCGTTGTTTTTCTCCGCCTGAAAGTTTGACACCTCTGTCACCAACATGTGTTTCAAGACCTTGAGGGAGTGAGTCGAGCAGAGTTGTGAGTTTGGATTCGGAAATGATCTGTTTGAGCTCTTCGTCTGATACCGTTCGTGTAAGTCCGTACAGCAAGTTCTCCCGAACGGTATCGTGAAAGAGGTGTGCATCCTGTGAAATGAGAGCTATTCGGTCTCTCCATGAAGTAAGCGTAAGATCGTTAAGATCGACTCCATCAACAAATATCTGACCTCGGGGAGGCTCATAAAACCGCATTAAGAGATTTAAAATCGTTGACTTTCCCGCCCCACTTGCACCAACGAGAGCCGTTGTTTTTCCCTTAGCGAACATACAGCTACAATTGCGTATGGCGTTTGAGCCACCAGGGAAGGTGAACTCGAGGTTTTGGCACTCAAGTGATTCTTGAAGGTGTTCAAACTTTATTGAGCCATCGGTGATGAAATGTTTGTCTCGGTTATCAAAGAGCGTAATGAGTTCGTTGAGAGGTCCACTCGAGAGTGCGATAGTCGAGCGCAGCGCGTTAAAAACTCCAAAAAGACGAGAAGTGCGCATAAGGACAAAGAGGAACACGGTATAGTTGGCAATATGCCAATTACTGTCAATCTTTATGAAAGCTCCGATCAGGATAACGAGGAGAAGCAGGTAGGTGAGGGCAACAAGTTCTTGAATGGGATGGACAATATTTGTTTTTTTATCCATTGATATTTCGAGTGATTCAATTCGGTCGCTCAGCTCTGAGAGCTTGCCGAGCTCTTGTTTCTCGTTGTTGTAGGCCTTTACGAGGGGAATGGTTGAAAGGGCGTTTGTCAGCTTTGCGGAGACGGAAGTAAAATCGCGCGTCTGATCTTCTGACGCTTTTTGGATTTGCTTCATAACTCGTGTCAGGAGTAGGTGAAGGCAGGGAAATACTGTTATGACGATAAGTGAGAGTTTCCAGGAAAGATAAAAGAGTATGCTCGTATAGACAGCGAGCATCATGAGTCCGTAGAGAGTATTTTGAAACGTAGACATTGCTCCTGTGACCCGGTAGAGATACGTAGAGAGTACCTGCTGCATGTGTCCAATGTTGTGCTTGTCGAAGTAGAGTTTTCCAAAGCTCAAATAACGCTCATAGGCCCTCTTTCTCAGGCGATTTGTAAACGTCCGAACCAGTTTTGCAGTAGAAATAGTAGCGAGATACTGAAAGATGACTTTGCCTGCGGCGGCGAGAAAAGTAAGAAAGACGAGAAAAGCCGCGAGGGCTCGATTGCCAGCATAGAGAGGTTCAATGTAAGTAGATGCAAACTCTCCGATAATCGGTAGTTGAGTAATAAAGGAATAATCTTTTTGGATGATTCCTGTAAGAAGGGGGACAAGAAGCGATACGCTCGCTCCCTCGCAGAGAGAAGCAAGGAGTCCAAAGCAAATAGGCCAAGCTAGCCATTTTTTTGAAATGTGTGAGAGGCGAAAAAAGTAGATGTACTCGTGCAAGAGTCCTTTCCTCTTACTCTCGGGGGCTTTGTTCGATGGCGTTTGGAGAGTGTTCATCTAACGCTTGTCTTTCCTAAGTACGCTCCTGCAATTGTCGAACATCCCATAATGCAGCAATACACTAAATCTCGCGTAAATGAAGGGTGGGAGAGCGCAGATATGCCGAGTTCAAAAAGTATAATGAGAGGAAAAATGAGAACCATTGCGAAGCCAATGAAGAGGGGGTTTTTTCGCTCAGCTGCACCGAGAAGAAGGGCGGAGAGAAAGAGAAGGAGCAAGCTGATAGGGGATGAGAGTTCTATCGCGGTCCGTAAGGTTGGAGAAAGTGGTGCGGGAAGAGTTACTTCGGTAGAGAGCCATACAGGGATGCACACAGAAGCAAATCCGAGTACTGGTGCGCAAAGCCCGATAAGAAGGAGGGAGGTTTTTTGTATCATAGCTATCTTAAGGGAGTTTATGCCCTCAATTCTTGTCGAGCAATGATGATTTACGGGTAGTGGGATAATTGGTATACTCTCGGTGAATGAAATTGCCTGGTTTTATTTTCACCAACACTTTCTATCGATCCATGAAAGGGCCTTCTCTCTTCGATTGCTACGGGAGGATAAAGATTGTCCCTTGCTGTTTGTGTTCAGTTTAGAATTGCCACCATGACAAAGAAGAAGAGAACTTCCCCCCTTGAAGATGGATTTATTGTCGCTCTAAGAGCAATTGACAATCAAATTGCACGTGAGATGCAACGCTCCCCCGAAGACTTAGAAAGCCACGGTGTAAGAAAATGGGAACCTCACTCCAAGAGAGTTGAGACCGTTACCGCGCTCTTGCTCAATGCTGTTGGTCAACGTCAAGTTGATCTTGATTCACTGATTGTCTCTTCGCAGGCCTTTGTAAAGGCTCTTCGCTTGTTTGCTGAGGAGCTCGATGGTGAAGGGCTCGGTCATGTTCGAGCCGAGTACGTCAAGGAAGCGTTTCAACGTATCTCTGATGATGCTTTTAAAGGTGTAGATCTCCTCCGTGATGATGAGCCTTACGTCTAGTCCTATCTCTTTGTGCGATGGATAAAACAGCACTTGTTACTGGGGGAAATCGAGGTATTGGCCTTGAGATTGTGAGAGGTTTAGCTCGAAAGGTTGAACACGTTCTCCTCGGATGCAGGGATCCTCGCCGTGCTCAACAACGCCTCACCTCTCTTGGTGGAAATGTTTCTCCTGTAAGACTCGATTTTCAAGACAGCCCGTCTCTGAAACATCAGATAGAAGAGATTCAGCAGGCTTACCCTGTTGTTGATATTCTTGTGAACAATGCAGGTGTTTTACGGGGTGGAAATTTTCTTGATGAAGGAGATGGTGATTTTTCACAATCCCTCTTTATCAATCTTGAAGCTCCCTATGAACTTATGCGGTCCTTTCTTCCTGGGATGGTTGAGCGGGGATATGGCAGGGTTGTGAATATGACCTCTGGATGGGGGGCATTTTCTGAGGGGCTTGAGGGCCCTACTTCATATTCTGTATCAAAGGCAGCTCTCAATGCTCTTACTCTCTCTGCGTCGAGAGCGGTATCGGGCGATGTAAAAATTAACTCCGTGTGCCCTGGATGGGTAAGGACAGAGATGGGAGGCCCAGAAGCGCCGCGTGCTCCTGAGTTGGGCGCAAAGACTCCTCTTTGGCTTGCAACATTACCAGAAGATGGTCCAAATGGTGGATTCTTTCGAGACTACGAGGCTATTGATTGGTAGTGAGCGGAAGGCATTTCCCGTTTTGGATGACCTGTACTTGCATCTCTACCTCAGAATTTCCCTCATCAAGAAATGAGATCGGCCCCATAGCTCCCTTTGGCGTGGACCACTTGGAAAGTAAAGCTTGAATTTTTTGGCTTGATGCAGCTCCAGTACGCATAACGGAAGCAAGTGCTCTGACTGCTTCATAGGCTGCAATGGTTGATTGGTCTATTGGCTCATTTGGGTATTCACGTTCAAGGTGTGTTTTGAGGTATTGATAGTGTTCATTTGAGGTGTCTTTGATTCCTTCTAAGGTATAAACCCCATCCAGAAAAGGTGTTGCGGCATTTAAAACCTCACGTTGTCCACAGATAACGTAGCCTACGGTTGGGGTGGTGATACTGAGTTCTTTTCGTTGTCGAAATGAGTGTGTAAAAGCAGGGCCAATGCCGATGAGATAGAGGAGATCAGGCTCGGCCTGCTTGAGCTGTAAAAGCTGTGTTCGCACATCGGAGGTGTCACTGAGAAAATTTTGTTTTGCCACGAGAGTAATATCATTCTTTAGTAAGCGTGACTCGATCTCGTCCAGTGCTGTAAGAGCGAATTCTGCCTCCTGATAGAGCACGGCGATTTTTGTGAGTCCTCTCTCCTTCATGAACTTCACGACAGACTTTGCACCTGAGGCAGTCGTAATGAAATGTCTAAAGACATAGTCATGGTGGCTGGTGAGTTTCGGGTGCGTTGACTCGGAAAAGAGGACGGTCTTTGTCCTTTCAGCGATGGGGCGCACAGACATCGCAACGCTTGTGAGAGTTGTCAGGACGGCCGGGACTTTGTTGACCGAGGTGAGTTTCTGAAAGGCAGATACGCCAGTTTTTGGGTCACTCTTGCTATCTTCAATAATGAGCTGAAGTACCTTTCCATTTATTCCGCCGTTTTCATTGAAATGCTTCACTGCAAGAGAAGCTCCTCGCTTGTTGCTCTCTCCGAGGTGTGCAGCAGGCCCCGTGAGAGGGTAGATAGCCCCAATAGAGAGCTTATCTTGTGCGGAAAGGATGAGGGGGAAAAAGAGGAAAAAAGCAAATGAGAGGCTCGCGAGTTTATACCCCGTGATCTTAAGAGCCATCGGCCAGCGTTTTTCCATACCAAGCGTCACAAGCAAAGTGTCCCGTGTTTCCCATGGGAGCAGTAAGTTTTTGAAATCCAAATTTTTCATAGAGGCGTTGTGCTTGGAGCATGCGGGATGTCGTTTCAAGATAGCAAAAAGCATAGCCAGTCTTTTGAGCACTTTCAAGGCAGGTGTGTAATAATTCATCTCCTAGCCCAAGTCCACGTGCCTCAGGAAGAAGGTACATTTTCCTTAGTTCGCACTCTGCTTGCTTGCCCCCTTCGAGAGGAGCAAAACCTGCGCCACCAACTATACGACCTTTATGTTCTACGACATAGTAAGCTCTGTCTTTTCCTCTATAGGCATCATACATTTCCCCAACTTCTGAATCGTGAATCGCAAAACCCGGACCGCTGCATCCAAATTCTGGCATGACTGTTTGAATAACGTACGCCATTCCACTTTCGTCACTCTTTTTGATTTTACGGAGTGTGAAGTCGGCACGAGCTCGGCTACTGGACATAGCAATACTTGCTGAAAGTAGCCTTCGTTGGCTTAGACAGAGGTTTGAGCCAGAGGCAGTGTGGCAGGCACTTCTTCTGTCTCTGGGCGAAATCGATACACGAGGATAATTGTAAAGCAGAGAAAGGCTGTTGTCATGATTGATGTTACGGCAAGTACAACACCGGTTCCGTACACAGAGATTTGAACCAGTGCGTAGAAGAGGCTCAACACGGAGGAAACAAGCCAGAGGAACCAGCTATTGAGTGATATGTTCTTACTTGAGCGGGTCTCAAGGAGTTTTTTCCACTGTGGGAGATAAGCAGAAAATGAGATGAAAAGTGTAGCGCTTTGACACAGATCAGCTGTAGAAACAAGAACCTCAAATGACACTGTACGACTCCAACAACAAAAACCAACAAACTAATACCCCCGTATCAGTAAGATCGTTATGGTATTGTCTCAGAGAGATGTATCATGGAGACCGGGGGGAGTGTGTGATCTCCCTATGCTCATTGAATTCACAAGCTTACGAGAATCTAACCAGCATTGTCTGCGAGTGCATCGTAGCCTTTGAGTCGCACAATTTTTTGAGGATATGAATTGTGCGTAGGGCCAAAGAGTAAGTGTTCTGTTCGTATCCAACCACGAACTCCAGTCTGAGAAATAATTCGGTACCAGTTCTTGAGGCGTTTTTCGATAACAAGAGCCTCTCCTTGTTCAAGACTAGCGAGCTCAGCGCCATCAAAAGAGGGAGCGGCAAAGAGTGGTGCTTGTGCTGAGGTGATGATAGCAAGCGGATGTGCCTGGGAAAGGGATGTATTAGCAATCTCATCCTCAGCTCGTTCAATTTTTGTTGGCTGAAAGGAAGGAAGAGCAAGCTGTTCGTCGTAAGCAGGGAGTGAAGTATGCCGGTAAGAGTGTCGGTAGCGAATCTCTCTTTGAGGCTGGATGTACTTATGTTGTACTGCGTTGGGAAAGTCAGCTATTGGTGTTTCCGCAGAGAGTTCTCTCACTTTCATGCGCATGATAGCTGTTCGAGTCTGGGCATCATGGGTGTCGATGAGTGCTCGTTGGCTTAAGGCTGAGAGTCGCTTCGATTTATTCTTCATGCTTTCGAATGAACTCTTTTCTTGATGAAGCTCGTTGTTGTTTTCCATCACAGCTAGCTCGAGATCTTCTTTTAGTTTTTTGAGGTCGCGAACAACCTCCTGAGAAGAAGAAGGTTTCGGCAGGAGAGTGGAGAGCTCTGCATCTTCCTTAAGAGGGACTGCTGTGATGGTTGTTTTGGTTTCACTTGAGGAGGAAGCAGCAAGAATGGAATCTTGGTCTTCTACCTTGAGAATTTTGGCAACGAGCTCTTTCTCTTCACTCAAGAGTTTTTGGATCTCCTCAGAGCTAGAATTAGGAGTGGCCCAGGTTTGTTGTGTAAGCACAAGGGCTAGTGTCAAGAGTGAAAACATACGATTTGGCATAGTGCAGTTCTCCAATGAGTTTCCTTATTGTACGGCGGGGGTGGCACTAAGCAAATTTTTCTCTCTGAGCTCCATTTAGCTACTTGTCAGATCTCCACTCATGGCTCAACATCGGCACAAGAGTTGAGTAGGCTTGGGCTTACCGGTTCTTTCCCTTAGTATCGACAGTGTATCGGGTGAGAGAAAAGGGCAAAGTTGAATGTCTGCACAAGACTGCCAAATGAAAATAGTTTGTGTTTTCTTGGTGGTCTTTGAATTCTATCCCACTATGCTGGGATGGGCCCAACTTTATACAAGGTGATTGTTGGGATGCTTTTCAACTAGGATACCGTACGGATTTGAAAGGGGTGGCTTATTGGCCACCCCTTTTTTTTATGTGACTCTTTCTATGTGACAGATCCTCAGTGGTATCCCCCCTTCCCGGCTTTCACTGCATTGTGTCGGCAAGGGGGACTCTTTGGGCACACGGAGCGCTGTTTAGTTACAAACGCTTTGAGAAGTAGGTACGGTCGTTGAGAGAGCGAAGCTTTCAGCGTTGAGTGCTTTTGCCTCTTTCACGAGTTTTCGTACTTTCTTCTTGAGTTTTGTAATCTTCTTGATTTTCCTCTTGGTTTGCTTTGCAAGTTGGAAAAGCTCATCGGAGTTCACGTTGTATTGTTCAATGCTCGCAACATTACTGACTTCAACGCAGAACTCACTCTCAGCACACTGAGTGACGATAGTTGGAGTCGACCAAGTGAACGTCCAGTTTTCAGTAAAGAGCTCATCAGCACGAAGATTCGTCTTCTTACGAAACTTCTTCGCTGACTTCTCTTGAGAAGTTCCTTTAGCCGCTTTTTTATAAGTTCTGGTGAGTTTTTTGACTATGTTTGCTTGTGCATCAGCAACACCGTCTAAGCCCAAGAGGATGTTTTCAACGTCAAAATCTTCACAATCGATACAAGACATGCCGTCGCCATCACAAACACCACATCGGTCATACTCAGCGTCACCTCCAGGAACTCCAAGGCAATCAACTTCGCCTTCTGGAACGATGATTTCAAATGGGCAAGCGATTTCAAGTCCGTCTTCATCGATGAAGTTGATGCCAATTGGATATGTTTGTCCGCCTTGATCTTCGCTTGGAGTCCAAGTAAATGTTCCATCGAGTTGGCCAAGTTCAGTTGTACCATCAGCAGGAGTGACAAGAGCTCCGATAGGAATCCCAGTGTACGTTACCGTAATCTCCTCGTTGTCAGGATTCGTGGCCTGAAAGGTCGTCTCAAAAAGCTCACCGACATTTACCGTGTATGAACCAGACGCTCCTTCACAGAAGGAGTCACGCTCGGTCTCTTTGTACTTACCATCAAAGAAGCCACTGTAGCATTGGTCTCCACACTGAGGCTCCCCAGTGTTGTCGTTCATACCAAAGTCAACATCAGCAATGTAACCACCAGGAGTATATGTGATACTCATATTGGGATAGGCGTACGAGAACATCCAGTATCCAACGAGCTCTTCAAATTGAGCACCAAGCCATGGAAGCGCGAATGGACTTGTCTCAGTGATTGGAAAGTTGATGATTGAAGTAGTATCAACGGTAAAAGAAAAAATTCTGTTTCCACTGAGATCGTCAGTAACGGACAAGTTCTGCAGCCAGCCGACACATGTTGCAGGGTTGAGCGAAGTACAGATCTTGTCATTCCCAAGGTAACTTTCGCTATCCCACGAGGACATGTTGCCGTTATAGTTGTATACAGTAAGAATTGGCGTGCCGGCTGTGTAGTCAAGGTAGAAGGCGGCAAACTCTCCAATACCATCAGGCATTTTACCGTTACTTAAAACGAGAGAGAGAAGGGTGGGGATACGTGGACCGTAGTCTACCGATTCGCAACGACCAGCAGGGTTTGTGGAAAACTCAACTTCGACAGTTAAGAGGTTTGTCGCTGAGTCAAAAGAAAACTCAACACGCTCAAAAACACCCGCATCATCTTCTACCGCTTCTGGTAGGATCGGATGGAAGACATCACCGATGCCATCTGCTTTATCCCAAGCGTACATATACTCAGTATCACTGGCGAAAGCTGTTGAGGAAAAAAGGAATCCAAAAATAATAGAGCAGATCAGAAGATTCTGAATGCGAAATAGTCTCATCTTGAGTCACCTAAAAGGAAAGATTTATTGAAGAGCTCTTCGTTCGAAAAATCTTGGAACCTAGCTCAAAACTGTTATCACAAAAACCCAGTAACCCCCTGAAAAAACTAGATTACGTACCAAGGCGCTTTCGAAACGACGTTTGCGGTACAAAATATCTTATTCTGCTACGCTAATCAAAAAAAAGCGTAAAAAAGTTCGCGAATATGTAAGTTTTTTCGATGTGAGCTTTTATGCTGTAAAATTAGCTAGTTAAGTGCTAATCGGGGAGCGTCTTATCGAGTGCCCCGAGCATTTTCTCTTCAAGCTTCATCACCTCTTCAGCCATGTCTTGTGCAGCACGGGTGATGACAGAGAGGGCCTCATCGTCAAGCTTGGATTGCTCTGCTTTATGTTTAGCCACAGAGACCATTGCTACGATCTCTTGTAGGGGGTTATTGAGCGAATCACGTAAATCCGCACTAAGGGATGTTATCGATTTCTTTTGATTTCTTGTCACAGGTAACCGAATAAAAAAGAATACAAACCGTAGAGACCTCCTCGGACGGGAAGATGAGAAGATAGCCCCTTCATGTTTTGTGTTCAAGAGATTGCATCGAAAAAATATGTGTTTTCGTAAACTTTTTCATTCACAGTTTTTCCACAGGGGGTGTGAACATATGTGGGTGGAGGAAATAATACGTTGATAACTATAACCATCTCCCACTAACATAGAGTGCAGCGGGTTCGACAGGGAAAGGTCTTTGGTGCAGCTTTCATGAGCAAGAGTATCGACGTTGATTCACAGGAGAGTTGGCAAAAGGCGATGAAAATTGCCCAACGTCTCTTTGTTATGCCCCAAAGAGTTCTCTTGCCGATTCGACTTCTTTGGAGGCAGTACCTCTTATCAGGCCGCAATGAAGGTGTGCAGGAAGTTGACCCCGCGGCCTACGCCTCTGTGCGTTTAATTGATAATACGGTGAGCTTTAAAGCCCCCCTTTATTTTGCGGCTTCTCAACTCCGCACGGATAAGTTTAGCGTAGCTGAGGATGACACTTCGAAGGCATTACTGAAGACACTGGGGCCCGGTTTATTTTCTGTCTTACTTTCGCTTGTTTGGCTCTATCGGAGAGCAGCTAAGCTTGGAGCGCCCTCGCAGTGGGTTCAGTTTTCTCCTGATATTTTGGCTAACCTTGAGATCGCTTTTGGGATTGCTGATGAGAGTTCAAAGATAGGTTCTGCGGACGGTGCTTTACTCGGGGCGATTCGCTATATGGCCCTTGGGGGGATGCTTGCTAAAAATGAAGAGCAATTTAAGAGGTATTCGAATTTACATATCCGACATGGTCGCTTTGATTTCGAAGATGAACACACGAGGTGGAGCTGTGATCATGCTCAAGTAGCAACATGTCTCTTGCAGCTTTACACGTTTACCCGAACGAAGATTCCAGAGAGGCGAGACCTTGAATCGCCCATGTATGTTCGCCTTGCCTTGCTTGGAAAGTACGACGAGATTCCCCAATCTCTTGATGAGTTAGTAACGTGGGCGAAGTTCATACACCTCCTTGATACTCTGAATGAGAAGCGAGGAGGCAGTGGAGTTGACTTTAGCTGGCTAGGTATTGATGAGCATCGTAGCAAAGAGCTTCATGCCCACATTCGTAATGTTTACGAAGAAGGCTCTACCTTTACGTGGCTTAAGCGAGGGGCTGAGCTAGCTGGTGATATGAAAAAGCACAAGCAGTCCCTCAAAGAGGATCAAGAAGAGGAGGCCGTTTCTCAAGAAGCTCCCCAAACGGAAGAGAAACAAAAACCGTCTGAGCCTATAGAGCCTTCTGATATTCAGATTCCTGGATTTAGCCAGGAAGAGCTTGAGGGGCTCACGCAAGATGAGCTTGAACAGTTAAAAGAGTTTTCGGATATGGCTTCAGAGTAGTCACAGACTTTCCCTCACTGACTATCAGTGGCATACTTCTCAGCCACTCGCTATAGCTTTACACCTACTTCACTATGACTACTCCCGATCCTCTTCTCACGACAGAAACTTCTAAGCGCCGCACTTTTGCTATCATTAGTCACCCTGATGCTGGAAAAACAACACTGACAGAGAAGCTTCTCCTCTATGCTGGAATGATTCGTACCGCTGGTATGGTTCACGGAAGAAAAACGCAAAAATCGACAAGTTCAGACTGGATGCAGATGGAACAAGAGAGAGGGATTTCCATTACTGCCTCAGCAATGCAGTTTCATTATAAAGATGTTGTGATCAACGTTCTTGATACTCCTGGTCACCAAGATTTCTCAGAAGATACATACCGAACGCTTACAGCGGCCGACAGTGCGGTGATGGTGCTTGATGCGGCCAAAGGGATAGAAACGCAAACACGAAAATTGTTTTCTGTGTGCCGCATGCGCGGGATCCCTATCCTGACATTTATCAATAAGATGGACCTTCCTGGTCGTGAGCCTCTTGATCTTCTCTCAGAGTTAGAAGAGGTGCTCGGCATTGATTCTTCACCGCTGAATTGGCCAATTGGCGGAGGAGAAAATTTTAAAGGGGTTGTTGATAGAAGGTCTGGTGAGGCGATTCTCTTTGAAAAGGGCCAAGGCGGTGGATCGAATAAAGCAGTCGTTCAACGTCTTGCTCTTGATAGGCTTGTTGCAGAAGGCGTTCTCGACGAGGAGCAAATGGAAGAGCTCGAAGGAGAGTTGGAGCTTATTCATGAAGCTGGGAACCCATTTAGTAAAGAGGGATTTTTAGCAGGTGAGCTTACCCCAGTATTCTTTGGATCGGCGCTCACAAATTTCGGAGTTGAACCTTTCTTCGATTCCTTTGCCGAGCTTGCTCCAAGCCCACGAGCACGAAAAGTGTTTGAAGGCGAAGAGCAGACAAGTGAGATGGATCCTGTAACATCTCCTTTTAGTGCTTTTGTCTTTAAGATTCAGGCCAATATGGATCCCCGTCATAGAGATAGTATGGCGTATTTACGGATCTGTTCTGGTCGCTTTGAGCGAGACCTCTCTGTTCATCACGATAGACTTGGAAAACAGATACGACTCTCTCGCGCACACAATATGTTTGGCGGTGAGCGGAGCACGCTTCAAGAGGCATACCCTGGTGATATCGTTGGCGTTGTCAATCCTGGAGTCTTTGCCATCGGAGACTCCGTGTGTGTTGGAAAGACGGTAAGTTTTCCCCCACCTCCAAAATTTCCACCAGAAGTTGTCGCTCGCATTCGTCCAAAAGATGTCATGCGAAGAAAAGCGTATGAGAAGGGAATGAAGCAGTTTCGTGATGAAGGAGCTGTTCTCATTCTAGAAGAGTACAACAACTCAGTTGCAGAACCTCTTGTAGCTGCTGTTGGCCCTCTTCAATTTGAAGTTTTACGGTTTCGATTACAATCAGAGTATAAAGTTGATACTGATATGGATATCTTGCAGTACAAGCACGGTTCTTGGCTTGTTGGTAATCCTGACTCCTTCGAACTTCCAAGCAGTTCTCTGTTGGCTCAAGCAGCAGATGGACAGATCATTATGCTCTATGCACGTGAATGGGAAAAGAATCATGCACTTGAGTTAAATCCACATCATGAGTTAGTGGACTTCATCCAATAGAAAAAAAGGAGCGATCGGAAGGTATCCCTTTTTAGGGAATCTATTGATGCCCAAGTATGAGACGAAACCCCATTTGGTAACCTGTTGCTCGTTCAAACTCTTCAACAAGAAGTGCGATATCATCATTGGTATCAGGAAAATGAACTGTCCCTAGGCTTGATCCTAGGCTTTCATTTTCGCAGGTGTAGCTCGCATAGCCGCGCTTGTAATCCTCACGAAGGAGTGAAGCTGTTGCTCCAATTGATTCTGCTATGCCGATAAACTCAATTTGTGAAGGTGAAATCCGAATATGATGATAGTCTACTCGAGAGGCGTTGTTGAGACGCAGAAGGGCCTCGTTCTTCACTGTATCAGAAGGAAACTCAAAAATTTTTCCTCGTAAAGAGCCATTACAAAAGAGAATACGAATCGTGCCTTCGTCGAATCTATTGTTCCTGACTTCTTGTCCGTTGTTCAGCTCAAGAATTTGAGTAGCTTTTTCAGCTGAAAGCTCAGCTCTACGTCCAAACATAAATACCCCTCACCATTGCAACACCTCTTGTTATGTTCCCTGAGAAGCTGTGTGTTGAATAGTATGTCAGCGTCTACGAAATATTCCTAGATTTCCGGTTATTTAGCAGCTATTTGTTTATGAGAATAAAGAATCTCACGATTCTCTCCAAGAGGATTTCTTCTATGAGTAAAATAGGACTTGATTCTGCTCTTGGCTCCGCGTTGCAAGGTATTCAGCGTGAGTTGAAAAGCATCGCCAATAATGCTGAAAAGATCTCAAACTTTTCAGCTCGGATGGAAGCTGGAGAAGATCTCACTGAACCTCTTCTCGGTATCAAACAAGATATCCGTGATGTTCAAGCGATTCGAAAAGTAGTTGATGTTGTCAGTGAATTAGAAAAAGACACACTCGATATCTTGGCGTAACACAACCACACGCGGCAATCATATCCAGCGAGTACGACAAACCTGATATTACGGGTTCTATCCCCTTGCCTGTGAACTTGAACTTACACAGTACACAGCGCAGAATGGTGACTTCAAGGAGAATGGTAAAACCTTTTTGTAGACTCTATTGAGAGAAGTCCAAGGGAGAGAGGCACGTTTGATGGGGGGGGTTATCCTTGCTCGCCAAGGCTTCCCACTTCTTTAAGCCCATACCGTAATAACTCTGCCTCAGCATTTTTTTGCTGCGCTGTCGGAATAGCATATTCTCTTTCATGAGGGTGGATATTTGCTCCTTGATGAAGTCCCTGGCGATCGATTCTCCAAAGGCCGAAGAATTCTGCGCCGTATTCTATTGATCGTCGAATAGCTTTTTTGGTGTCAGCAAAAGAGAGACTGCCATCTGCGGGTTCAAAAGAGTGGTGAAAGCCTTTGCCGTCGAGCGAGAGCCCCCAGGTGTTGGTAGAAGGGGGCATCTGGGCGGGGTCGTGTATTTCAATGGGATCGCCTTGAGAGTCGCCATCGTTGCCGGGATAACAGCCGAGGCAAGGATTGCGGTAAAATTCTACGGTTGCTCCAAGTACGCTTTTGGCGAGTGCTCGAGAGGCCCAGTATGATTCTCTATCGAGGTTATCCTCAAGCATCACAATGGCAACCGTGCGGTTGTCAGGATTGAGGGTGTTGTTGAGCGAAGCGATCGGTCTTACACGTGAAGCAATACCTGCAAATCTTTGGCGAATCTCTTGGTCCCACCTTATCAGGCGTCTAAAATGTTCAGGTTCAATTTGGCTAAAAGCAGCCGTAATTGGCGTAGTGGCATACCGACGCATAGTAGGACCACTTGAGAGGTAGAGGACAAGAAAGAGTCTCCGCTCTCCAGTATTGAGCTTGCGTATGACAGAACGCAGAAACTTTGGGTCCCAATGAAAAGTGCCATCCACAAGGACACCGAGGTAGAGATCGCGAACATTGCTCCGCACCATTACTTCAATCATTTCGTTGATGCTTGAGCGTGCCTCTGGTTGCATAAGATTGAGGAGGGTATAGCCTCGTGATTGACCAGCAACAAAGGGAAGTTCTGAGATCTCTCCAGCTGATCCTTCTGATGGTTTTTTGCCTTGATCTATGAATAATGTTGGACCAGAAGATGTTGTTGTCGTTGTCGGAGTGCGCCGTACTCCAGCAATGCGATTTGAGGGAGTTATATTGTTTGCTACAGGGGCTCCTTGGGCACTCTCTGCTCGAAGTTCTTGCAGGTCTTCCTCGGTAAAAAGAGGCTCCTCGGTGGGGGAGGGGGTTGGAGTAGCGGTAAGCTCGTCTGCGAGTTGTTGAAGGAGTTCAGGTGTTGGTGTCGGGGAGGCAGGAACGACTGCATCTGATGAAGCTTTGTTCTGCATCAGGTAGAGTTGCTCGGGAGAGAGGGGCTCATTTGAAGCTAATGCAGGGAGATCTGACTTTGACTCAGGTGAAAGAACTGTCGGGGGTTGATTTGAGGCCTCGTTTGTGGCGTTACCTAAGGAGCTCGTGTCAAGGAGAGGGGACGGAGACGGGGAGGCAGAGATTGTTTGTGATTTAGATTGAGGAGAGCTCTTTGTTTCTTCTTTAGCGGGCCGGCTACACGAGAAGACGAGTAGGGTTACGATTACAAGAGATGTTAGAAAGAGATGACGTTTCATGGTAATTGAATAGCGCAAACAGTTGTAAAGTACTATAGGTTGAGAGGTTGTAAAAGGCCTCACGAGTCAAGATTTGAACATTACCTGATTGTTTCGTAGAATGCTGCGTCGTATTGCTCAATCATTCGCTTAATGTTGTTTTGCTTGGGGTTTTGGAGACGAGAATGAAAGATTTGCCATATGAAATTATAGGAGCACGTTTTGGCTTGGCGTGTCCTCATGAGGCTGTCGCTTATGGTCCTCAAGCTCTTCGCCAAGCTGGTTTGCTTGAGGCTCTTTGTGAACTAGGAGTTGAGGTTGAAGACGGTGGAGATGTGTTTGCTCCGCAAATAAAAGAACCCCCAGCGCATCCCAAACTCAACAACTTTCAAGAAACGGTGTTGTTTGGAGAAAGTCTCAGTTCTCGGGTGAAGTCCTCATGGAAAGCAGGTAAGCGACCTGTCGTCCTTGGAGGAGATCATTCTATCTCGATGGCAACCGTTGGAGCCACTTCTGAGTATATTCGCGAGCAACATGGAGAGGATGCAGAGATTGGACTCTTGTGGGTTGATGCGCATGCCGATCTGAATACGGCCGCGACCTCACCATCTGGAAATATTCACGGACTTCCCGTCGCAGCGCTCCTAGGGCTTGCCGATGAGAAGTTGTGTCAGATTGCAGGGCCTCGTATCGGAAAAATCAAACCGGAGAATGTTGCCTATATCGGTCTCCGAGATCTTGATCCTGCCGAGAAAGATCGTCTCAAAGAATTGAATATTACTGCGTTCTCTATGAAAGAGATTGATCAGCTTGGCATGAATGAGGTTTGTAGCCGAGCGTTTCAGACGGTCTCTGATGGTACCTATGGCTTTGTGATGTCTTACGACTTAGATGTCTGCGATCCTGCTCTTGCTCCTGGTGTTGGTACGCCAGTGCGTGGAGGACTGACGTACCGTGAAGCTCACCTAGTGATGGAGTTGGTCGCTGAGCAAGAGAATCTACTTACTTTTGATTTCGTTGAGCTCAATCCATCTCTTGATTCTGGGGATGCTTCCTGTGAGCTTGCTCAAGCGCTCCTTCTTTCAGCATTTGGCAAGACGATTCTTTAACAACGCCTCATGACACACTGTCCTGTGATCCAACAACGGATGAGCTGTTTGTGTCTATGAGAAGGGTACTCCCTTGTGCTTGGC
>JAUIBK010000041.1 GCA_030428205.1 bacterium | reverse complement strand
ACCTCACCGATCCTCTCCCCTTCCTCACCCATGATGTCACAAATACGCTGAGCCCACTGACCTTGTAAGATATCAATCACTCTTACAAACGTACTTCGTTGATAAGGATGTTCTTGTATATGACGTTCGACCTTATCAGGATCTGCTTCATTGAGAAGCTGAGCGAGAGGCCCATCATTTTCAATTCTTATATCTTCGTACTGCTGCTCTGGCATTTCGATTCCATACTCTTACGAAGAGTAGCAAGCTTCTTCTTGCACCCTTCATTGACATATTGATTGCCTGATATTTTTAAGAGCTGTTGAAAAAGCTGCTCCTGTAATTCGTTTTCGAGCTCTCGATCTGGCTTAGACGGAGAAGCCAACTCCTTTTGGTTCCGACCCATAATGATACAGAGGATACCTGATGACTGTCGCTAAGCAACTTTATCTCTCGAAAGAGCAGGACACCCTACCTTCTCTTCCGTGCTCTCCGGTCTCCGGTACGGCCTCTGCTCTTCCGTGAGCCGTAGGGTTGATTGCGCGCTCCTCCTCTCCTACGAGAGCGATCCTGTTTTCTCTCTCGCTTTCTCTCTCGAACAGGAGCTTCCTTAACAACAAACGGGTTGTCCGCTTGATAGAGGTAACAAAGTGCCGAGGCTAAGTCTGATGGGGCTATCTCTTTTTCATTTGAGAGCTCATCGATAATCTGAGTATAGAATGAAAGATCCCTATCTTGAATCGTCGAGAGGAGCTTCTCCTTAAATCGTTCAATACGCCTCAGCGAGACATCTTTTTTCGAAGGAAGCGAAAAAGGCTCCATTTTTTGGTTTGTTGCTCTCTCGATAGCGCCAAGCATTCGTTTTTCACGTGGCGCTACAAACAAAATAGCTTTTCCGCTTCGCCCCGCTCGCCCCGTGCGGCCGATGCGGTGAACATAGGATTCGGTGTCATATGGGATATCGTAGTTAATCACATGGCTAATACGCTCAACATCAAGACCACGAGCAGCTACGTCAGTAGCAACAACGACGTCAAGCTCTCCTTTTTTCAGTCGGCCAACAATTCTCTCTCTCAGCTGTTGAGTGATATCTCCATTGAGAGCTGCTGCAGAATAGCCTCGAGCTTCAAGTTTTTCAGCTAAATCAACGGTAGCGTTCTTTGTTCGAACGAAGATAATGGCAGCGTCTCCCTCCTCTACTTCAAGAATACGGGTCAGCGCATCAAGCTTATGGAGCCCCGAGACAAGCCAAAACTGCTGGTGAATAGTCTCCACGGTGCTTGTTTTACTTTCAATATGAATCTCTCGGGCATCTTTGAGGTGTTTACGTGCAACCTTGCGGATGGCTGTCGGCATGGTCGCAGAAAAAAGAGCGACCTGTTTTTGCTCTGGGGTGTGCTCAAGGATCCACTCAATATCTTCAATGAAGCCCATCTTGAGCATCTCATCTGCTTCATCGAGTACCAGTGCTTTAAGATCATGAAGCTGAAGACTCTTTCGCCTGAGGTGATCCATTAATCGACCAGGAGTTCCTACAACAACATGCGCTCCACGCTTTAAGTGATGGAGCTGATTTGACATCGATTGTCCACCGTAGAGCGGAACCACACGGAACCCCTCAAGGTTTCTCGCGTATGTTTGAAACGCTTCAGCTACCTGGATAGCGAGCTCACGGGTAGGTGTCAGCACGAGCACCTGTGGAGTTTTCGCTTGAATATCGAGGTTACTTAAAAGCGGCAGAGCAAAAGCACCAGTCTTTCCAGTTCCTGTTTGTGCCTGCCCAAGGAGATCTTGACCAGAGAGAAGCACAGGAATGCTCTGAGCTTGGATAGGAGTTGGAGCTTCGTAACCAACTGAATCGAGGGTTTTAAGTATATGAGGGGCGAGATTGAGTTCTGAAAAAGAGAACTCTCTACTATCTGTATTCATCTGATAAGCCTTTCGCTTTGAGCACAATTCAATATAAGAGGAAAAAATGCTCGATATGGCGATAAGACGGTAGAGCGGTCTTCCCTATAGGACGAGGAAGAGTATAGAGGAAACGATACGTTAAGCAACTTTTCCCCAAGGTTTATCTTAAAAAAACCTACCCTTGAAGCTCTCGTACAAGCTCATAGAGCGAATCAGCATACTTTGAAAGCTCAGCTGCCGCTTGAGCCGTATCACTTGCACCCTGGTTCGTTCCTTGAGCAGCGCTGAGTACACTATCAAGAATCTCTGAGATCTGCTTTCCGCCACCAGCTGCAGTTGCCATAGCTCGAGCCATTTCAGAAGTCGTTGCCGACTGTTCTTCCACAGCTGAGGCTATGGTGCTTGAGATATCATTGACTCTTCCGATGACTGAGCCAATCTGATCAATCGCTCCAATAACACTGTTCGTGTCTGATTGGATAGCTGAGATTTTACCACTGATCTCTTCAGTAGCTGAAGCCGTTTCTTTTGCTAGCTCTTTGACCTCGTTAGCAACAACAGCAAAACCTTTTCCAGCTTCACCTGCTCGAGCAGCCTCAATCGTGGCATTAAGAGCAAGAAGATTGGTCTGTTCCGCAATGGAGGTAATGAGCTTGATAACCTGGCCAATTTCATTACTACTTTTCCCTAAATTCTCAACCGTTGTTTTTGTCTCTGAAGTAACCTCAACTGCTTCTTTTGCCACACTCGCAGCTTCATTTGCATTACGTGCAATTTCGCGAACGCTCGACTCCATTTCCTCAGTCCCTGTAGCAGTAGCTTCGATACTTAATGTTATTTCAGCTGACACCTCAGAGGCTGTTTGAGATTGGTTTGATGTTTGCGTTGAAGTACTTACAAGCTCCTCGCTTACAGCTCCAAGCTGCTGAGAGGCAGAGCTTAAACTCTGAGATGTTTCGCTTAATTGAGTAACAATTCGCACTCGTTGTGTTTTCTCTGTCGTGATATCACTTGCGTATTTAACAACCTTAAATGGGTCTCCATTCATATCACAGATCGGATTATAGGATGCCTGGATCCAGACTTCTTGCCCCTTTTTATCAAAGCGGCAATATTCGCCTGCATTATACTGCCCCTGAGCCAGTCTTTCCCAAAACTGCTTGTACTCTGGCGTTTGAGTATACTCAGGATCACAGAAAATACGGTGGTGCTTGCCTTTTATCTCTTCAAGAGAGTATCCCACTGTTTGAAGGAAATTCTCATTCGCATCTCGGATAGTACCATCAAGCTCAAACTCAATGATTGCCTGTGATTTTCCAATTGCCTCAATCTGTCCTTCGTAATCGGCATTTCTTAGCTTCTGTTGAGTAATATCTGAAGCATATTTCACGACCTTAAATGGTCGGCCTTCATAGTCAAATATCGGGTTATAGGAAGCTCGGATCCAGATTTCCGCCCCATCTTTTCCAAAGCGCTTATATTCACCAGAGTCAAACTCACCTCGGCCAAGCTTTGCCCAAAATGCAGCGTACTCAGGCGTGCTTGCATAGCTAGGATCACAGAAGATCCTATGATGCTGACCCTTAATTTCTTCTAGAGAATAACCTACCGTCTGGAGAAAATTCTCGTTTGCATTTCGAATGGTACCATCAAGTTCAAACTCGATTACAGCTTGTGACTTTCCTATGGCAGCGATCTGGCCTTCGTAATCTGCATTTTGAAGTTTTTGGTCTGTGATATTTTGAGCGAGCTTTACAACGCGAACAACCGTTCCGTCTTCTTCGCAAATGGGGATATAGGAAGCAGAGATCCAAATGACCTCCCCTGATTTTCCAATTCGAGCAAACTCATCCGTAAAAGCCTCTCCCGAAGCGAGCTTCTGCCAAAATGCCTTGTATTCCTGACTCTGCACATAGTCTGGCTGACAGAACATTCGGTGGTGCTGTCCCTTTATCTCATCGAGGCTGTATCCAACTGTTCCAAGAAAGAGAGCATTTGCATTAAGAATGGTGCCGTCGGGATAAAATTCTATATATGCATACGTTTGAAGGAACGCGTGCATTTTTTCTTCGACGTACTGATCCGTTCGGGCTAGCTCTTGAAGTTTTCCGTTTGAAAGTGTTGTTTCTTGAATTGAAGTCTCGGTTGTTGCCATCTTATGGTTCGTCTCCCGCAACGTAGCTTGTAGTTGAATTCCCTACAAACCAACTCGACAATAACCATAGGAAACTGAAGGCTTTTGTTGAGCACACTACTCAAGTATGTGCTCTTCACGAAAAACCGAGCATGAACAGTTTCTTAGCAACAACTAGGAGGGGAAACGCCGTTCCTCCCTTCAGGGCGAATGAATGCCACCAATTTCTTGAAGTTCTCACTTCCCAAACACGCCCCAATCATCCGGATCACCAGCCGTGCAAGAAGAAATCCACTCATCATAAAGAGGAGAATCTGGCTCTGGTGGATATTTACACGGACAGTCTTCAGGGCCTATGCAACACTCAACAACCTCTCCCATGGCCATATAAGCTAGTGTAGGCGTGGGATCTACTATTCTATGAGTACTATCGGCATCCGGGAATGTCGGATCATAGTACCCATCATAACTATACAGTGACTGCTGAGAAAGCTCAGATGCAACAACTCCAAAATAACCATCTTCAATCCAATCTGCATACATGTAGATTGCAATGAGATACTCCTTTCCTCCCTCAAGAACAAATGTATTGTTCAAATCGGCACACGCAGACACATCAATATGAGCTGCGATATTGGTGACACGCTCTTCAAGATTAAATCCTAGAAGATAGTTGGGGTGCCCACTTGCTCGTAAGTTAAAAGGAGCTGGGTTTTCAAGATTAATATTATAGAGCTCGCTCGGAGTATTAAAACAGGCACGATAGGTAGGATGAATGCGAGTTTCTGTTAACTCTTCGTAGTTTTCATAGATGTGAATAGCAAAGTTCGCTGGAGTCTGTCCGAGATCAAAAGGGTTCGCATTCCCTGCGCCAGAAGGGCCTATCTGCGCAAGGACAACCTCAAAAAAAGAGAGCTCAGCAGTATGTTCGGCTTTCATGACAGAGACTGCCATGTACGTTTGATGAGCTGATTGGAGATACGCATTTGTCATGGAGAGATACGCTGGCGTGCTACTTGTAGGGAGAGGGTCTGCCAAAAATGGACCTACGCCATCTTGAACGCGGCCGATGTTGTCAACCAAAACTTTCGTCTCGCCTACCCTACAATCTACAGGAACGGGGCGTGGTGCTCGTGCTTTTCGAATAATCGAAGGCGTTGCCCCACCCGAGAAGGGGCGAATAACCTGGGCTCTGCCACAGAATGGAAACGAGAAAGAGAGAAAGAAAAATGCCAGCAGTGTGCTGAACGTAACTTGTCTATAGAATGTCATGCGTAGATGTCCTTTTGCTCCCCAGCAACACATGTACGCGCAACTAACTTACAGGGACAAGCAATCTAAAACAAGTCAGGACATAGAGTAGGTCAAGAGCCTACCACCTCACAATTTCAGGCTCTAGCTCAACACCGAACCTCTCATGCACCTTTTCTTGGCAGAGAGCGACAAGGCCCTGGACATCTTGAGCAGTAGCATTTCGTTCGGGGTTAACGATCCAGTTGCCGTGCATCTCTGATACCTGTGCACCACCAAGCGCATATCCTTTAAGACCAACTTGTTCGACAAGAGCTCCAGCCGAGAGCTCTAAATCTTTCGGATTCTTAAATACAGAGCCAGCTGATGGCATCGAAAGTGGTTGGGTCGCTTTTCGTGAAGCGAGACACTCAGCTCTTTTGGCTGCGGTTGTTTCTTTATCGCTCTCTACCAGTGAGAAGCGAGCTTGATAGACAACTTCTGTGGGTAAAAGTGAGCTTTTGCGGTAAGAGAACGTAAGTTCATCTTTTTGGTAGGTCTTCTTTTCTCCACCAAGATCTACAACAGATACCTCTTCTAACACTTCAGACATCTCTCCACCGTGTGCACCAGCATTCATTCGTACAGCACCACCAAGTGAAGCAGGAATACCTCCGGCAAACTCAAAACCAGAGAGTCCAGCGGACGAAAACTCTCTCGAAAGTGTCATCAAAGCAGACGCTCCGCCGATACAAAATCTTGAGCTTGATTCAGCCTCGTTATACCGAAAACCTCTTCCGAGCTTGAGAACCCATCCTTTCATTCCATCATCAGGAAGAAGGAGGTTACTCCCAAAACCAAGCACATGCGGGGTGACTTCGAACTCCCTAAAAAGTTTCATAGCACCACAAAGCTCAGCTTCTGTTTGAACCTCCACGAGGTGTGCTAATGGGCCGCCGATAGCGAAGGTGGTATACTTGGCAGATTGCACAGTATCACGCACACCAACTTTCAAAGAGCAAAGCGCTCTCTTAAGTTCTGCAAAGTCATCTGAAAGTGCGTATGAAGAGGCCACTCAAATCCCCCTAAGGTAAAGCTTTACGCTCTAAGGTTTCATAAGATGAGAGCTGCTCAAGCACCTTTGGTGGAAGGCCGCCAACGGAACCAGCGCCGAGACAAAGTATCAGCCCACCGTCTTGTATATCCATGCACGCTTGTTCACACGCTTGTTCTAGGGTGCCAGCATACGTTGCCTGAGAACATTGGAGATCTGATGCAAGCTGCTCACCTGAGAAACCCACAATCGGCTCTTCGCCAGCTGCATACACATCCGTTATGAAGACTCTATCGCAGTCTTGAAAAGCATCACAAAAATCGCTGTAGTGCTCTTTGAGCCGAGAAAAGCGGTGCGGTTGAAAAATAACGCGAAAATCTTTGAGCTCACTTCCCCACCCCGAACGTAGGGCAGACAACGTTGCTCGAACTTCTGTAGGGTGGTGCCCATAGTCACTCATCACTGTACAGCCACAAGCTTGACCCACAACTTCAAGACGGCGCTTTACACCGGTCAATGTCGCAAAAGCCTTACGGAGAACATCAGAATCGATACCAAATTCGAGTGCAACACCAAGAGCGGCGAGAGCATTGAGTACGACATGATCTCCAAACATCGGCAATCTCAATTCACCGAGAGATTTGCCGTGATAGCTAACAGAAAATGATGAGCCATCAAGCGAGTGGGTGACATTTGTTGCACGCAAGTCAGCATTGGGAGAAAACCCGTACGTGAGTTTTCGCCCTCTCACCTCGGGCAAGAGCTCACACACATATGGATCATCAACACACAGCACCGAGAGGCCATAGAAAGGAACAGCGCCGAGAAACTTCTGAAACGAGGTGAGCAGATCCTCAAATGACTCGTAAGCATTCATATGCTCACGATCAATATTTGTCACAATCGCAATCGTAGGTTTGAGCAAGAGAAAGCTTCTATCGCTTTCGTCAGATTCTGCGACAAGGTACTCCCCCCCCCCAAGCTTTCCGCCGCCTTCGTGGTTGTGAAGCTGACCGCCCAGGATAACAGTTGGGTCAAGGCCTCCGCATTCAAGGAGGTGTCCTACCATATTGGTCGTCGAAGTTTTTCCGTGTGAGCCCGCAACCGCGACACCAAATTTAAGCCGCATAAGCTCCGCTAATACTTCAGCGCGCCTAATCACGGGAATCCCTCTCCGATGTGCTTCAACGATTTCTGGATTCTCCATCCCAACGGCGGAGGAATACACCAATAGAGAAGCTTTCTCGGGAAGGTGTTCAGCAGCGTGCCCCTGGGAGACGGTAGCTCCGCGATTGACAAGCCTGCGGCAGAGAGGCGAGAGGTTGAGATCTGACCCAGATACCTGAAAACCGAGGCTCAGTAAGATCTCAGCTATCCCAGACATACCAGAGCCGCCGATACCGACAAGGTGAAAGTGTAAATGAGGATTGTACATACTGCGAGGCACTCAAAAACAAGGGAGAGCCGAGTATCTCTTGGGGCTTAATCTAGGTCAAGCAAATGAGCTTTAACCTTGTAAAGAATGAATAAATTTGGCTGGCAGTAAATAGTGTTATGACCAAAATTTTGTCGGGATACTAAGTTCGGCTATCTTCGAGAGCGCTATCGCCTGGTCTATCTCTATTTACCACACATGAAACCTCCTTCCCTTTTGGATACCGATCTCGAAACTCTTCTGCTTCTGAGCGATCTTCAAAAAAGCGAACATGCCCGTTAAAACCGAGATCTAGCCTACTTGAGTAATACGTGTCACCTTCCCACTTATATGAGTACCCAACAGAAACAACGAACTCATCAGCTCGCCATGGAGAAACAACTGTCTGCTCAATAACACACTGGTGAGAAACGTATTCAGCTTGTGAATCGAGGATCAAACCATATCCAACAATCCCTACAAAAAGGAATAGAACGACAACTATTATAAGAGTACCCCACTGATTTTTTCGAGTTGGTTTTTGTTCACGCTCTTTTTCAAGCAGAGCTTTGAGCTCACTGCTATCAAGAACAATTCTCTTTCGAAATCGTTGGATCCCTCCTACAAAAAAGACTCCACCAAGGAAGAGAAAGAGAATCGAAGAGAAGTCCGGCCACTCCCCCTGATAATGGTAGAACAGCTGAGAAGATGAATCACCTATATGATATGAACAAGGAAAACTCTCCTTCGCATTCCACTCTTCTTGGACCTCCTTAACCTCTCTATAAAACTGAGTTGGTCGAATAATCTTATTGGAGTAAATCGTGGCATTATTGCGATCAAAAAATGAGAAGAAGACTTTCAAACCCCAAAACATTGAAGCATCTTCCCCTTTAGCGCGAATATCTTCGTTTCCTACCACCTCGGTTCGTTCTACATAACACGTTGTAGGAAGGTGCTTTCGTTGTATTTCAAGATTGCTCGAATATGGAATCCATGACACAGAAAAGAACACCGCAGCTAGTATGAGCATTGCGACAAACTCTATCCAAACAGTGATTTTAAGACTTCTCCATTTCATCTCCCTGCACTCCTTCCACTTCGAAAGCTACACATGAGCACAGCTCCGTGAACGCCTCATATTCCCATATGATGATTGTAAATATATTACATATATTACCTGCAACATCTATTCCGTTCCTAGCGAAATACTATCTAAGGACATACTTCGCTCGCCATAAATACACTGAAAAGCTAGTAGGTTACGAGGAGAAAGATAGATCTCAGGCAGACGTTTCTCCGAGAAAAGCCTCTCAAACCAAGTATTATTATATGGTTATAAGCTTAAATAATTTATTAAACTCTTGATATTATACATAAAGGTGTTACAATAGAGTTATGGATATAAAGAAAACCCTCGTAGTAGTAGCACAAGCCTTTCACGAAAAAATGTCTGCGCTCTCAGCACTACGCCAAGAATCTATTGGCGAGAAGATCCCTCTTGTTACTGCTAAGATCCTTGGGCAGTGCGCACTTCTCCTGAATGACGAAGCACGCGAAAAACTTTCACCTGTTGGCACTCAAGATATTGACATTCAGTTTGAAGGAGGCATTGAACGAGACATCCTTAAGGCTGACTTCATAAAAGCAGGCCTACTCGTCGATCACGACAGTCAATATATCTGGATAGTACCAGGAGCAACATTCGATACAATCTTTGAAACTGAATTCGTAAAGGTTGAGGTCGTACACCCTCTTTTTAATCTCACTTCCAAAGCAATCAAAGCACCAGAGAAGAACCGAGAACTTATTCGTAAAGCTCTTATAGAATATGGGATAGAATTACTCTCTCTCATTAAACAACATGGTGGCGATGTCAAAAAATTCAAATAAAAACGACAAGCAACTCATCCAATCCCTTCGCTCTCAAGTAGCGAGGACAGAAGAAATTCGGAACACTCCAGCGGTAAGAAGAGTTTTTGGATTCCTCTCTTCGATAGGACTTCTCCGCACACCTGAAAACCATGAAGGCAGGAAAAGCACGAAGCTCTCTCTAAGAGATGTTCTCAAAGCAGGTAAGGTAGAGCCACGGGTCTTCGAGGTCCTCCCTGCTGCAATGTATGCCTACCCAAAATCGTTTCTACACCAAGAAACTCTTCCAGAAGAACTTCAAATAATCATTAAGGCACTGCACGCTGGAGAAGAAAGAACGACAAGTTATGGTGGAATTACATACAAAGAGATGAAACGATGGATGCACTTTCAATTACCTGATAAGCGTACCAAGCCGCTGGGGAAAAAAAGAATTCTCCGGACCTTCTCACTTCCGCCTCATACCTGTGAGACAATTTCAGAGATAGCCAAGAGCGAAGGAATATCTCAAGCAGATGTCATCGTTCGAGCAATTGCCCAGGACAATCATTGATCACGCTTAGGATAATCAAAATCGAGCAACTTTCCACTTCCAGGAGCCACATTGCTCCAGGCAGAAAGAGCGAACTCAATGGTAACAATTCCAGCTGTCGGAATATTTTCTATCTCCACATTGCAGAGAGAATTTGTCACTTCTGTAATCCCAGGGTTGTGCCCAAAGAGCATCGCCGTGTGGCGAGTTTCAGGAAATTCAACAAAGATATCGTACCAAGTAGATTCTGATGCAAGGTAGAGCTCATCGAGGAAGATGAGAGAGTCTGGAGAAAGGCCATATTCACCAGCAACAAATCGAGCTGTCGAATGAGCTCGCACAGCGGTACTCGAAATCAAGATATCTGGCGTGATACCGCGGGCGTGGAGCCTCGCAGCCATCTTTGGAGCGTCACGCAGACCTCTCTTATTGAGCGGGCGCTCATGATCAGAGAGGTTTTCGTCACCCCAACTTGATTTAGCGTGGCGCATAAGGAGGAGAGTTCGCATACTTCTATGATATCACAGAATGGAGGGCGTCACTCGAAAAAATTTGAGGCGAGGTAGGAGTAAAAAATCTATAGAAAAAAGAACTAAGCAGCCTCTTCGCTCTCTGCCATATAAATCGTACGGCTTGGAAAAGCGAACTCGACACCTACTTTTTCAGCTACTCGCAAAATATTAAGGAGAAGCTCACGCCGGCAAGCGAGCTCCTCGGAGTAATCCATAACAGAAAAATAGACATTGAGAAGTACATTCAGACTTGAGTCCCCAAACTCGTTAAACTCAACATGGTAATAATCTTTACGTGTGTTCGGATCAGCCTCAATAAGATTCCTTACTTCCTGCATAAACTCTTCAATTTTTTCTACAGGAGTACCATAGGTAAGTCCCAACATCATTCGAGTACGACGATACTTCCTCGCACCAAGATTTTCTACCGAAGTGGCAATGAGGGTTGAATTAGGCATGGTGATAAGAGAATTGAGAGGGGTTCGTATACGGGTGCTTCGAAGACCGATATGCTCTACCGTCCCTTCCATACCACCAACACTTACGTAGTCGCCCACCGAAAAGGGCTGATCGAGTAGCACGGTAACCGAGCCAAAGAGGTTTTCTACGGTATCTTTTGCTGCTAAAGCAAAAGCGAGACCACCGAGACCAAGACCAGCAACAAGACCAGCAACGTTAAAATCAAAGAGGCCAGCAAGGAGTATTGCACCTACGATAAATACCGCTACTCGGCCGATTTTTTGAAAGAGCGGAATAAGGAGATCGTCAGCTCGAGTTCTTGTATTTCTGGCACGGATAAGGAGAAATTCAGCAACAAGGTCGATACACCGGTACACCACAAAGAGAATCGCAACGAGGCGCACGAATCCAAGAAACAGCGAAGTCCACGAATACAACCGGAGCGGAAGATCAAGAAGGTCAACTCCAAACTGAGCAACAATAGCAACAAGGAAATACGATAGCGGCTGGGCGATATCCTCTAAGTTCTTTGCAGAAGGGAGAAAGGAAACCTTTTGCGCTAAACGTGTGAGGAAAATTCGACTGATGAAAGTACTGAACCACTTCACAAGCCAAACGGCAAAGAGAGCGAGTACGATACCAAGCCACTGCCAGATCTCGAGGAGGAAGAAATCTCCTTGGAGTGATTTCGGAAGTTGTGCACGGATTTTGCCAGCAAGGGTCAGTGGTGCAATATCAGAGGTGATTCCCCTTACAAGAGGCTTTTCTTCTAAGGCGCGATACAACCCTGAGACAGCTTGTACTGTTTCCCCAGCGAACATCCAATTTGGCCCGTATTTTTTAACAATGACACTCCCCTCTTCGCTCTCATAAAACACATACGGTCTTGTTGCGGATTCCCCAGGAATCTTAGAGAAGTTCACCACCCGAATCCGGTTGATAATTCCAAGAAGTTGAAAAGCGAGCTCTGCCCCTCGAGCTTCTCTGACATGAGGGGGAAGTCCTGAGAGGTTGAGACACTTTGTTGCACGTTTGAGCGCAAACTCTTGACCATCTCCGTACGCTGTCATGGCGGTCAAGAAGGTTCGAAAGACCTCTCTGGGGCTCATGAGATCGTGATCGGCTTCGATTACCGGCTCACTCCCAGCCTCAGCCACATCATCTGCCAATACCCCAAACGGCACTACAAAGAGCAGAAGAAGAGCAAAACAAGAGCGAAAAAGAGTTGGAGTTTTCATTTCAATAGTACCAAGGTATAAACAGCAGGCTGCAGAGAGCGTCAGCTCTGCAGCGCGGGCACATTGTAATGAATAAAGACCTTACACCTCAAGAACGTTATCTCGAAAAGCCGTTTGAAGGCTCCAGCCACACATGGGCGCTGTCGTTCTGTGAAAAACTACCAACAGAGGCAAAAGTACTCGATATCGGACCCGGCAGTGGACTGATGGGAAAAGCTCTCCAAGCCAAGGGGTTCTCGGACCTTTATGCCGTCGAAATTGATGCTGCTGCACGTGAGCACGTACGCCCGATCTACAAAGAGGTAGCTAAAACAACAGAGCCCTTCGAAGACCAAAAATTTGATTTAATCCTACTTATGGACGTCCTTGAGCATATGGTTGATCCAGAGTCCTTTCTGGCTCAGATAAAAGGAATGCTTGCCCCTGGCGGTCATGTCTTGATCTCTCTTCCAAATATCTGCCACTGGAGCATCCGTCTAACACTCCTCTTTGGAAGATTTGAGTATACCGACCGAGGGATTCTCGACCGAACTCACCTACAATTTTTCTCCCGCAAAAGGTTTATGACACTGCTTGGGAGCCAATCCGAGCTTAACATTCACCTAGTGGCAGGCTCGCTAGAGCCTGCTGAGTTTGTACTCCCCCGCTTTGTTTGGGACAACCCGATCTACCGGATAGTAACGAAAGCTAGGCTCTTCTTTGTTGAGCTCGCACCTGGGCTTTTTGCCTATCAGCATTTGGGGATCTTGAGGAAATAGCCCGTCTCCTTTCCGTTACCAGTTTCTTGAACTTTTTTCTCAGTGGCATTGCCCTGTGGCATCAGACTAAGATCTTAGCCACGGAGAAAAAAGTTCAAGAAAATGGCTGTTCAACCTAATATTTTAGCAGTGGAGTATTTTTGTAGCCTTTCAAGGTTCAGTGTCTCTGCGTTACAATATGAGATATGTTTGGAGTCAGTATACCAGAACTCGTTATCGTGCTTATTATTGTCCTTGTCGCTCTCGGGCCTGAGCGATTACCTGGCGCTGCGCGTACGCTTGGAAAGTGGCTTTCAGTCTTTCGCAAAAGTTCTGATTCTGTACGTCGCGAAGTGTACAACGCTCTTTATGCCCCAGCTGAAGATATGAGCCGAGAATTTCGCGAATCCACTCGAGAACTCCAAGCCTTCAAAGAAGAACTCATCGGCGATCTTATGAAACGTAATCCTGCCGAACTTACATGCGAACAACGAGAGAGAGTTGAAGAGCATAAAGCAAAACAAGCGCAGGAAGAGGAGGATAAAGAGACTCCACCAGACGACCTCGAGCATACGGAGGCACCGAAATCATGAGCGATCAAGATTTGCTCGAAGAACACCCTGAAGAAGGCGAGATGGGCTTTCTCGATCATATCGCAGAGCTTCGAACCCGCCTCCTCTGGGTGGCACTCTCCATCACAATCCTGTCTCTTGTCGGATGGTCCTACTCGAAAGAAACGTTCGATCTTCTCTCAAAACCTTTTTTTGCTGCTTTTCATGACAACATCCTTATTGGAACTGGACCAGCCGAAGCATTCCTCTTAAGACTTAAAGTAGCGGTACTCACAGGCTCCCTCCTCTCCCTCCCTGTTATCTTCCACCAGTGCTGGCTCTTTATTGCACCGGGACTGCATGAGAATGAAAGAAAGTTTGCCGCCCCCTTCATCCTCATCACCTCCGGGCTCTTCTTTATCGGCGTTTGGTTTTGCTATGCCGTGGTACTGCCATATGCCTTCGACTTTTTTAAGTCTCAGTACGAAGCTGTTGGAGCTGTCACTCCGACTATCCGTATCAGTGAATTTCTCTCCCTCTTAACCAAGGCTTTAGTTGGTTTTGGAATAGCGTTTGAAACTCCAGTCCTTGCATTTATCCTCGGTCGGCTCGGAGTCTTAAGCGCTTCAATGCTTATTACAGCAGGTCGGTATGCTGTTATTGTTATCTTTTTAATCTCGGCACTTCTGACACCACCAGACGTACTCACTCAGTTTCTCATGGCTGGCCCTCTCTTGTTGCTCTATGGGATTAGCATCGTAATCGTCCATTTTACAGGGAGAAGAGCCGAAGGTTTTGAGACCGAAAACGAGTAGAGGCCAAACATTTAAGTTTACTGGGTTTTTCTCCGACATAAGAAGAGATAGAGTATTGCTCATAATAGACCACTATTCGCCTATTTAGCGGTAGCTAGAGCAGGAGACGTAAGTGGCTTCGGGTGTTTGATATGAACGTCGATCTCATTCTCAGCCAATCCCTAGAGAAAGATCCGTCCTGGCAAAAGGCGCATGACATTGTTCGTTCCGAACTCAAAGTTCCCTCACATGTCGCTCGACTCTTCCGTGGTGGATGGTACGGAGAAACAGACTCCAAAGAATACCTTAAGGTACTTGGGTTCAGTCGACTGAACCCCATATGCTTACTCCATGCGGCGGAACTCGATCCAGCACTTGCGAAAGAAAATGGTGCTGCTGCTATTGAGCATGCTATTTCATACCTTGGCGTGAGGCTCTCTGCCATTGTGCTCGCTATCAATCTCACCTCACGACGCATCCTTGAAAAGAAACCCCCAGTGGGCTGGAAGAGTCTTTTAAAAGAGATGATTACAAATATAGAGATTGGCTACCGCTTTGGTGCCAAAGTCCCTGAGATTGGTGTTGAGGGCGGAGCGTTCGTGGGCTTCTCACGTTACGCAGGAATTGGCCTCATGATGGCCAGCTCCCCCGGTAAATTTAAAAAACACCAGACACTCCTTCGTGAAAAGAAAAAAATTACCCTTGAAGAAGAATCTGATATTTTTGGATGTAACATCTATCAAGTCACCACACTTATGCTCCAACACCTCGGATTCGGAAGCGAAATCGCACTTGGAGTAGCTCTCGCTGCAGGCGGGCTCAACGCACCTCAAATTAAGGTTGAGAGACAGACTGAGCAGTGGAAAGCGTGTTACATCTGGCTTGACGCCCTTAAAGAAGGGCGTGGATACCCCGGAAATCTCGAAATACGTAACTTCTTTGGTGAACTCAAACCGGCTAAAAAACCTGACCGAAATATCAACCTCGAGACACTCTACACTGAGATTGCCAAGATCCAGCAAAATGGCTCTGAATGGTTGTGGCACCTCCCAAAACCTTCCTACGAGCAAACAGCTGAAAAATACGGGCTTCTTTAGAGCTATTCTTGAGGGAGTGACCACCAAGCGCGAAGCTTCAGTCAATCAAGCTGTACGATACTCGTTTTTTGACTAAGCTCTTTACCAAGTTCATAGTACTTCTCGTGTGTATTGGCTGAGGCTCGTTATTGAGTAGAAGAAAGAGTTGTGCGGTCCTGCAATGGATGCTCCATAGGCATGCATTGCTGGCAACCGCACTGTAAGGTTAACAGCTTGGTTCTCATTATCTTGATCGCTCACCTCGGTACAGCTTGTACCATACGAAAGGAAGTATACTCATGCCATACATCGTCCAAGAGTATCGTCCATCATTGGATAAGATCGTTGTGGAAGTCACTGACTCCTCAACAAAAGAGAGTTGGTCAAGAAACATAACAGCACTCATCGTCCAGATTGCAACAGGCCTCTATGGAACCTCTCACGAAAGCGGGAGCTCCGTAACACGGTACTACCTGCAAAACGAGCTGATCGGTGTACTTTTCTGTGCTTCTCTTGAATTCGGCCGCCGGACCAAGTCATCTATCTCAAGCACGAGAGAGATGAGAATTTGGGAAGGACACTCGCCAGAGATGCAGGTATTTGCAGAACGCGCACTGGAGTCCATACCTGGTGACGAAGAAACTCAACGACCTGCACATCTCAACTACTTTATCACTGAGCTCATTCTTGGTGGAGTGAACGCTGGATGGATCGACGAAGAAAAGGCTTGCGACTTTCTCGCAAGTATTGCTGAGGCGTGGTTCCACTACCACACAAGCCTCTTAGAGATTCACCTGATCGCCCAAAACGGTGATACCCCTGGATACACAACACTCCTCTCAGAATGAGCTGGTTATGTTACTTTGCTGTGTGAGGGGCCTTGGAGCACAATTCAAGGCCCCTCACTTTCGAAAAGAAGGTTCTTCACTCTTATTGTGGTTTGCCAGCTACATTTCCTATCCAAAAACCCAATCCATTATCTTCCCCGTGGCCATACCTGCAACTGCTCCAGCTCCAATTCCAAGAACCAACGGAGCACCAGCAATACCAACTCCAAGAGCCGCAACACCGGCACCGATACCAGTACCAACTGCAGATCCAACAATATTTTGCAATACTGATGTTGTTATGCTTTTAGCTGTTTTCTTACCGACTCTCCCTTCTTCATAGAAAGACTCTGCAACGTTCAAGATACCGGTGGCAGAACCAACAACAGCTCCAGCAACTCCTAACCCTTTAGAGACAAAACCTCCGCGAAGGGGACGGGGAATGCGACTTGCGGCTTCCTTAAGCGTCAGGTCCCCTACATCAGCAATTCGCTGTGCAACACCACTTTCATATCCTGTACGGAGAGCGTTTGTCATACCAGCAGCATCACCGAGCAATGAGGCTACACCTGCTTTGCCAGACTTCACACCCTTCCACCGCTTTCCAAGCTGAGAGAATTCATCAAGCAGGTACTGAGAGCCTTCTCCGATTTGCCTGAAAATTGAGCGAGGCTCAGTAGAGGACTGCCACGTCGATCGGCTGGAGCCTTGCCCAACCGAGAGCATAATTGATGTTTGCCCTTCTGCTTCAAGAGAGAAAGACGAAGGAGAAGAAAAAGTAATAGATTCTGGGCGCATAGCAAGCTCCTGCAATATGTTTCTGGACACCAACAAACATGGCGTACCACAAAGTTTCACTCTCTATTCGTAGATTGTTGAGAAAAGTTGCTTCAAACAAGGCGTGCTATAGGAAAAACTCCCTCTCCACAAAGAAGGCGGTAAAACTGCTGGCTGAGAGTATTGAACTTTAAACCAGAATCCCTGACTCGAAATCCCTTTGCGACTTGGCGTCTGTGCGGTTAAACCACAAAAGAAACCTACGCCCGACCTCTAAAACAACGCCCCAAGCAACTCAAACGGGCTCCGTGAAGGCAAGTCACGGGTAAGGTCCCACGCAACAAGCCAATACGTTTCTTTCCGCTCTGCGCCAAAATCTTTCATCAAGCGCTGTTCAAAGTCAGGCATATGAGCTGCGCCGTAGTAAATTGCGATATGATCTCCGCCATTTTTCAATTGTGAGGAAAGCACTTCGAGCGCTGCTATATTTCTCGCATCAATGAGAAACGGCGCGATGGCTGTCAGGCCAGGAATACCATCTTCATGATCAGAACTAGCGAGCGCTTGAGCAAGCGCCATTTTAAAACTCTTGGGATTGAGAAAAAGCGAGGTGAAAGAGAGGTTCTGAGAGAGCTCTTGCATCTTTGGATCGGCTCCCATCGTAAAGACTTCCTTGAGTATACCAAGCAAGAGCGTAAATGGGCTCTCTCCTTTTTCTCGCATCTCTCGAGCAAGGTCTTCGAGGGAGAGATCGGCATGGACAAAACTCTTTGGGGTATAATCGACCTCATCGAGTTGGAAACGGGTGTCAAGGAGATCTCCAAGAGAATATTGGAGCTGGGAGAGGCCACTCGGCTTCATGTCTTTGGGCATCTGGTCTCGAGGAATTGGCTTTGTGCCGTCTGGAGCAACAAGCTCATACAACACCGTAGAAAACTTGCTTAACTCTTTATTGAGTCGTTGATAGTGTTTGGCATCGGCAAGATGCACCGCACCAACTAACGTTACGGTTTGACCACCAACCAACTCGTAGGTGGAAAGAGCTACATCGAGTGAGACTGGCTGTTGTTCTCTATTTTTTGAGATACGTACAAAGTGCTTCAGAGGATCTAGAGGGCGGTTAAGATCGAGTAAAGCATGCGCGAGTAAGCCTATACCTAGGGCGGCAAATACAGCAAGAACGATCGAAACAACAAACTTTTTTGAGTAGGCCATGTATCTAGTTAACTTTCTTCAAATTCAAGGAGGTCATCGAGAAAGCTCGAGGAGATCTGATCTATAGCATCTTTTACCGAAACAATACCAATCGGGTAGTTTTGATCATCAACAAGCGGAAGGTGGCGAAATCCTCCTTGAGACATCAGATTCAAAGCGTAGGCCACAGTTTCGTCTGGAGCAACGGTAATAGGATTGGGAGTCATATGCTTTGAGATAGGAGTCTCGTGTTCACCTTCTGTGCCGTAAACTTTAATAACAAAATCACGTTCACTAAAGATGCCAACCAGTTTTTCAGCATCATCAACAACTAAAACACATCCTACCCTATTATTTTTTAGGAGAAGCATCACCTCATCAACAAGAGCATCCTTACTCACCGTAAGAGGCTCTGAAGGATCAAGTGTAGAAACCGGGCGACAGAGGAAATTCGAGTCCACAACTCCATATTGATGCTCGCACACCATGCGAAGCGCTTCGCTCATCTGCTCGGGCTGAAGAACATCTCCATTTGCGGGACGTTTACTCATCTGTTTTCTCCTCTTGCGAAAGAGGTGTCTCTTGAGATGTTTGCTCAGAGGCACTCTCTCCTTCAAATTCACATTCTAATGCAACGAGTTCTTTTTGCACAAATTCCCCCTTCTCTCTGCGAAATTCGAGAGTAAAAGGGCCTTGCAACATCACCTTTGTCTCATACGTGGCTTCTCCGGCTCGCACAACAACCTGTTCATGCAAAGCTTCTCCAATATTGACGCGAGCGAGTTCGCTTATCTGAGTGTTTTCTAGGAGAGCCTCTTGCTGAGTGTGCAAGCGCTCAAGGCTCTTCGTTACCTGCTCTTTTTTCTTCAAGAGTTTTTCCATTTTTCCACGAAACGGTTCTTTGAGGACAACGACTCGCTTAGGATTTGTCGCATATGGACCAAGATGAGAGAGCAGTAGCTGGATAACTTGCTCATGCTCTTTAATGGACATGAGGACTTTCATATATGCTGCGCTTGTTTCAACGCTACTACAGAGAAAGATCTCAGTGGGAACTCCCCCTTCTGCTCCAATCTCACGTGCTTCGAGCCCACACACCGCATAGGAAGTGCCTCCAATAAGTCTGCCGTTTGAGAGTGAAATAATCGCCTCTGACCGAAGCCGTGAGTGGAGCGCTTCTGTTTCAATTCGAATAGCACCGGCTGCTTCAATGTATCCTTGATTCACTCCTGAAAGCTTTACTTCACCACCAGAGATAATTCTGCCGCCCTCCCCACCGAGAAAGAATCCATCAACTTGAATGTCACCCTCTTCACAAAGAAGGTCGGCTTCTTCAACCTCTCCTTGAATTTCAATCCCCTTCTTGGCTTTCACTCGAAACCCAGGACGGACATCTCCCATAACCCGAACAGAACCGATGAAGTCTATGTTGCCAAACGAGTAGTCTACCCCTCCGTGAATCACAAGCTCTTCGCGCACGACAAGTCGGCTCCCTTCTTGTACGAGATAACCTTCAAGTTTCGATACAAGAAGGGCGTAGGGTTTTCCTATCTTCTCAGCTTCTTGGAGCTCAATGCTCTCTTGGTCGAAGTCCGCTGAGGCAGCGAGTCCCCCTTCAGGATCAATGGGTTCACCAAGCACATCTTTACCAGGCTTTCCATCAGTTGGAGGATAAATACGTACAAGAGGTTGTCCCACTTCAATGTTATCAAAGAGGTGCATATCAGAGTGAGAAACAACGCCGTGCTCATCCGCATCAAGGTCTGGGGTGTCCGAAAGTTTTTTAACCATGAATACGACTCGACCGGGTCTTCCTGCTTGAGGAGTCAGCGCTTTGGCTATCCGACGACTTTCAACCTTAGTTTCACTCTCAAGTGCAGCAACGGCGGATTTCACAACTCCTTTGTCAAGAAGATCTGCAGGGAGATGGCGTTGGAGAAGTTCAAGCACATCGTTGTACCCTACCGGCTCCTCGGTTGTTTTCTCTAAATCGAGAAAAAGCTTTTGCTTGTCATCCGTAAAGTGGGTACGGAGAACAAAGGTATCAGTCGTATAGGAAACGTGCTCTGGCATCGTACTTAGATTATCGGAGAGCCTTAATGCAGGCCACATATATTTTGCCGGAGGCAAAACCCCCGGAGGGACAATACTGCTTAGACATGTGTCATTTTAATGACACATGTCTTTTGATTCAATTTGAAAGAAAAATGGTAAAACCTCTCAGAAAACTACACACACTCCCTACGCAGGATTGCCATTTTTCAGTTCTTTTTGCCCATTTTATTGACAGATACCCTGTTTCAAAGAGATCATAGAAATTGAGGCACACCACGGGATAGAAGCGAATTTCCCTCCCCATATACTTTAGCTTCCCGATAGCTTTTGTTACGTGGATATGAGGTCTCGAACATGGGGCGCCTATCTTGTAAGAGATAGGCGCCGTTTTTTTTGGGGGAGACTCCTCCCCTTATCCGAATCTTCATCCTTCCCATCCTCTTTCTCCTCATCCTGCTCTTCCTCTTGCACCTGCACCTACACGTCGCGTAGCGCTAGGGGTTTACAGATTTCAGACAATACATGGTTTACACATTTTCATTGTAAATCGACTCCTCTGAGAGGGGTTTTTTACTTTCAATCTCTTTCTCGAGGAGGATTTGGGTGCAGGTGCAAGAGCAAGAGCAGGATGAGGAGGAGGATAAAGAGAAAGGGGGACCTTCACTCCCCCCTATCCCTTGACGCTCCCAGAGACTTCTCAGTAGAATCACCACCACACTGTCTTAACCTCTACATCCTCATGCTTCGACCTCTGCCCAACGCCACCTACCCTCTCTCTGAGCTTGCTCAAAAGATCGGATGCTCTCCGAGCGATAACACACCAATTTCTGGTGTCTGCTCCCTTGATGAACCACAAGCCGGTCATATCGCGTTTTCTACGGCATCAAAGTGGTCAAATATCAAAAAGCTTGAAGCGCTCTCTACGATCGCTGCCCTTATCGTTTCTGAAAAAGTCGGGGATCCCCCAAAAGATTTTCCTCTCCCAGTCCTTCAGGTAGCAAACCCACTACTGGCGATGACTCACATACTTCCGCTGTACTTTGCTCCTCACAATCTCAACACTGGGATTCATACTCAAGCTGCTGTTTCGCCATCTGCTCGAGTTGCCAAAGATGCAACTATCGGTGCTTTCTGCTCTATTGGCGAAGATGTAACTATTGGAGCTGGGGCCGTCCTCCATCCTCACGTGACCATTTACCCTGGAGCAACGATCGGGGAACGCACCATCATCCACTCAGGCGCAGTAGTCCGAGAAGATTGTGTCGTTGGAAACGATGCTTTGATTCAAAATGGAGCTGTGATTGGAGCTGAAGGCTTTGGATATATGCCCGATCCACAAATTGGCATTCGACAAGTCCCTCAGGTTGGAACTACCATCTTAGGAGACCGAGTTGATGTTGGAGCTAACAGCTGTATTGATCGGGCAGCTCTCGGAACGACTCAGATTGGAGCTGGCTCTAAGCTTGATAACCTCGTACAGGTTGGGCACAACGTAAAAGTTGGAACCCACTCTCTGCTTTGTGCCCTTGTGGGGATTGCTGGAAGTTGTAAGATCGGATCACGTGTTACACTTGGGGGCTCTGTCGGTGTAGCTGATCACATCTCTGTTTGTGACGATACCCGTTTTGGAGGTCGAGCTGGGATTCTTTCCGATATCACAGAAAAAGGTGACTACGCTGGGTTTCCAGCACAACCTGCTTCACAGTGGAGACGCCAACTGGCTGCCTTAAATCGCTTACCGAAGGTGATGAAAGAATGGAAAAAAGCTATATCAAAATCATCTTAACACTCCTTCTCTTATCGCTCTGTTTCACCGCTTGTGAGCAGAAACAAGAGAAAACTGCTGGACCAAAATATCTTGATATCAGACTTATCGTTCCCACTGAAGTAAGCTCACTCCTTACAAAACTCTCAAAGCAGTTTCACCAGTCAACACCTCAACTTACTGACGGAAGACTTGTTCGAGTAAAACTCTCAACATATGGCACACTTCCTGGAGCCCGCAAGATTGCAGACGGGACCCTCAAGAGCGAACTCTGGCTCGCCTCATCTACTCCTCTTATCCACTGGGTGAATACACACTTAGAAAACCTCGGCCCTCGTCAATCAGACTGTGAACAAGTTTTCGCTTCTCCGGTTGTACTTGCAGCAACTAAAAATGCGGCTCCAGCTCTCAACGCCAAAGACGACATGTTTTCTTGGCATACGTTTTTTTCTGAGCGACTCCCTCGTATCCGCTCGTACACTTCTGAGTCAAAGCTCATAAGTTTTACACATGAAAACCCACATACTTCCTCGGGAGGAATAACAAGCGCTCTTCAACTCCTCTTTCTGTCCTCAGTGAGCCCATCGCTTACCACTCCATCCTCAAGTGACCTCCTCTCTCAAAAAACTCTCACACGCGCGAAGGAGTTAGAACAACTTGTGTCCTCGTACCCTCACAACTCAGAGCACATCGTTGCTCAGATTGCTGGAGCCCCGAAAGGACAACTTCAACTAGGTCTTGTTACCGAGCGAGCCGTGGCGCTCTACAATCAAGCTCACCCAAATACCTCTTCCTCCGTTCATGCTTATTATCCCGAAGAGGGCTCTTTTTGGCAGAACTACTCTCTTTGTCTCTCTGATGCTGACTGGTCTACTACAGCTCACCGAACAGCAGCAAAACAGTTTATCGATTTTGTACGCTCTGCGAACGCTCAACAGATTGCCAAATCAGCAGGCTTTCGTCCCTCAGGGGAACAGGGAGAGCTCACGGCTCCGCTCTTACCAAAGTTTGGAGTAAATACCACTCTTCCGAAGAGATCCTTTCAGAGCACCTCAGGCGAACTGCTCTCACACATTCTCAATCAGTGGGACTCACTCCGTAAACCACTTTCACAAATATTTCTTCTCGACACTTCTGGAAGTATGGACACCGAATCGCTTGTAGCCTCACAGCGCGTTCTAAGAAATCTCGTAGCTTCACAAAAAAATGGAGATACTGGAGCTTTCATTGTTTTCGACACCGAACCTCACCCTCGACTTGGCTTTACGAATGATAAAGAAAAGCTCATTCAAGAAATCGACTCCGTTTCAAGTAAAGGCGGAAGCGCCATCTACGATGCGCTCAAAGAAGCTCTCAATCTCTTCGAAGAAGAGTACAAGTCCCACCATAATAATACCCGTCGCCGTATTGTGCTGATTACTGATGGGCTCGACAAAAACTCACGCTACTTAAAAGGTAGCATCGTGAGAGCTTTTGACCATGCTCAAACAAAGTACCCCATTGAGCTGATAACTTTTTCACTCAAGAACCTCAACTCAAACTTTCAGGAGCTCCAAGAGGTCATCACTACCGCAAATGGAAGGTTTTACGCTGTACGAGCATCGGAACTCGAGGAAGTCGCACAAGAGAACATTTAGACCGCACAGCATAATTCCCATGCCTTTTTGGTCATTTTCCCCCCTCTCATGACGAGTCTAAAGCCCCTCTACCTTCATCCAATTCCATAGACCAGAAATCTATCTTTTAGGTTAGCTATGCGTTTTGGAAAACCGTCTCATGTCCTCGATGACAGTGAGCGGTGGCACATTCAGTATCTCAAGAATATCGCCTTAGCGATGACGCTCTTAACCCTGCTCTTAGCTCTCGGAGCATCTGGTTTTATGATGATTGAGGGGTGGAACGTTTTTGATAGCGTTTACATGACCGTGATCACCCTCTCAACAGTTGGGTTTGGAGAGATCCACCCGTTAAGCCAAGAAGGAAAAATATTTTGTACGCTTCTCATTATGGTTGGCATGCTTGTTGTTACTTACTGTTTCAGTACTCTCGGAACAAGCATCCTTCAAGGGGAATTAAGACACTTCGGGAGAATTCACCGTATGGAACGAGCAATTAAACGATTTCAAGATCACATTATCGTCTGTGGATACGGCAGGCTCTCGCAGTGCGTCATTCCTGAACTTCTTGAGCAGGGAGAAAAAGTTGTAGTCGTCGAATTTCGGAAGGCAGCCCTCGAAGAGCTTAGACGGGTTGATATCCCGTATGTTCCAGGAAACGCCTTTGAAGATCACACCCTCATTACTGCAGGTATTAAAAACGCTAAAGCACTCCTCACGCTCCTGCCAGATGATGCCAACAACGTTTTTGTTGTTCTCACCGCAAGGGCATTAAACGATCGAGTACGAATCGTCTCGCGAATTGAGACCCCTGAGGTCGAAAAAAAGCTTCGTCAAGCTGGCGCCAACCAAGTCATTGCACCATACCGTGTTGGTAGCACGCGCCTTGTCCAACAGCTTCTTCACCCATATGTGAACGACTTTTTGGAGATTCTCAGTGGCTACGACGGTGATGCGCTTGTACTTGAGCAAGTTGTTGTGGGCAATGAATCTCCACTCATTGGTAAAACACTCATGGAATCAAAGATTAGAGAAAAAGCCGGTGTGCTTATTGCCGCTATCTTAAACAAAGACGGAACGCTTGATTTTAAACCTACAGGAGATACAGAGCTCGCTCCAGGCGCGACACTTGTTGCTATGGGTATGAAGGAAGACATTGAGAAACTCGATCAAATGATTGAGGCATAAACCCTCTCTTACACTTATACTTTACCTTGCTCTCAACACGACAAGCTTCAACCGCCTCTAGCCTTGAGCTCTAAGCTACCTACGCCTTTCATTCTCCATTACGCGAAGGGCGCGCCGTAGCGCAGACTCTGTAGCGTTTCGGATATGTTCGAGTGAGAACTTTGATTGGACAAAAACCTCTTCCGTCGCCTCTTCTAGATCAAATAAAACAACAAAGTGACCAAACATCTCACCTTCCCTTCCGACGGGGGCGATAGCGACATGAAAACCACTCAGCGACTGTTCGAGTTCTGAATTTTCCCCAATATCGGAGAGGACTTCTTTCGGCTCAAGAATCACTACACCCTGGTGAGGACGTATAGACTGGCGGTAATTTCTCTCCAGAGCTTCAGTTACCTCCTGCCTCTCTTGCTCTTTTAAAGAGGTTGATACTCGAAACCAAGTAACTACCTCCCTGACACCATCACAGCTAATCGCTTCATCGAAAGACTGTGGGTCTTGAACTCCTAAAAAGCAACCATAGCTATTCTTCCCAGGAGCTACTTGGGGACTCATGGCAGCATTCGTAGCAAGGGAGATTATATGTTCCGTAGAGAGATGTCGTCCCAGAAGCTCATTCAGCGTGGCGTTCTTAAGATGCTCTTGTGCAAGTTCGGTAAAAGCATCAAGACCAACTCTTCGAGGATCCTCTACCTTCTTGGTGAGGTCTGCAACAAAAGACTCGAGAAGTGGCGCAAGCTCATCAGTTAAGCAAGACACGGCTTGCTTATTTCGAAAAACAGCTTCCTCAAGTCTTTCGCGAACCGCTTCAGGAGCATCTTTAAACAACTCATCAAGATAAGACTTGACCCATCGGTCAGCAGAAAATCCCACATCTGCGAGCGTTTTCTCAACAAACTCACTTCCAGGGGAAACACCATTTTTCTTTGAATGTTCAGGATTAGGCACAACCTCACCTCCAAGAGAGGTATTGTACGAAAGAATGGACCAGTAGTCACTTGGACCCCGAAAGCAAAGAAGGCAGGTAGTTACAGGGGGTTAGGGCACAAAGCCACTACTCGAAAGGGCTTACTTTAATACCACAGGCCTTGAGCGCCTTTTCAACTCGACCGGCATGTTCTTGGTTTCTGACCTCAAGAGAAAAGGTCATCTGAACGAGACCAGGCTCAACACTAAAGCGTTCATGGTGAACATCAAGAATATTTGCTCCATTATGCGCAATAACACTTGCTAGATGCTCGAGAAGTCCAGGCCGATCAACAACTGATGTTGTAAACTTCACCCACCGACCACGCTTTATCAGTCCACGGCGGATGACAGTTGAAATAAGCTCAATATCGATATTGCCACCACTGACAAGAACTACCGGAGTTTTACACTTCTTAGGCAACTCACCTCGGAGTAACACAGGTAAACCTGCAGCTCCTCCTCCTTCTACCACGGCTTTTTCACGTTCAAGAAAATGAATGATAGCTTCTGAAATCTCTCCTTCAGTAACGGTGACCATCTTATCCACCGTCTCTTTAATAATCTTAGAGGTTTTCTTGCCAAGTTGCTTCACAGCAATTCCGTCAGCTAGAGTAACACGCGATGTAAAAGGAGTTTTAGGTCTTTCTCGCTTGACCGCCCACTCTGATTGCACACCAATAACATACACATCAGGACGAAGCGCTTTTATTGCAGTGGCAACACCAGAGATAAGCCCACCACCACCGACAGGAACAATGACCGCATCACAGTTAGGGCACTGATCAAGTATTTCGAGCCCACACGTTCCCTGCCCCGCCATGATGTTATAATCATCATAGGCGTGCACAAACTCTAAGTCATTTATCTCTGCGTACTCTTGCGCATAGGCGAGCGAGTCTTGAAAAACATCACCTTCAAGAAGCACCGTGGCACCTGTGCTCTCATTGGACTCAACTTTAATAAGAGGAGAAAAACGAGGCATGACAATCGTACAAGGCACACCAAGTCGCGCTGCATTCATACTTAACCCGTATGCGTGATTTCCTGCACTTGCGGCACAAACACCTCTTTTTCTCTGCTCCTCAGAAAGCTGGAGAAGAAAATGAAGAGCCCCCCTCTCTTTAAACGAACCGGAGCGGAGTCTATTGTCCCACTTAAAGTGGATATTCATTTTTTGGGTGTCTGTAAAAAAGGAGGAATGCGTCAGTGGAGAAGGTGCAATAAGCGGCGCGATAAGCTCATGCGCCCGCTGAATAATCTCTAAAGATAATTGCTTTTTACTCACTCAATACTTACCCTAGCTTCTTCAAAGTCTTCTTCGCGTATAGACGGAGAGAGGTTTGCTGGGGGGTGTGGATTGAGTCTTTCAATCTCCCAGAGCTTCGAGTACTTCAAGAACGTATACATCCCCTCAGTAATTGCAGCAAAAAACCCCTCTCTTCCTTCGAGAAACCCACGTTTGACAACATAGAACTTAAAGAAACGAAAGATCGGTCGAAGGATTATCTTAAACATACTCGACCGAATGCCAGCTTCATAGAGAGCTTTTGCCGATTGGTATGAAAAACGGTTTTGGGTATCCATCAGCTGGGTAAGATCATCGAACGTATAATGATAAATAAAGCCTTTAAGACGTTTAAGCTTACCGGTGACAACCGCTTTTTCGTGTGGATTCACCCCACCCCAGCGAGCATACTCCCTTTGAAAGAAACGCATACGGTACTCAGGGTGCCAACCTCCTTTATCCCACCATTTGTCAAGAAAACGGATAAGGCGCATAAGGAAATACCCGTGCGCGACAGGCTCCCCTCGCTTGCTCTCTTCAAGAATGTGTAGAATGCGTCCCTTTAACTCGGACGAAAGCTCCTCATCAGAATCAAGATTCACAATCCAAGGATATTGACACTGCTCAAGAGCATATTGCTTTTGTTCTCGGTGACCAGGCCAGCCTCGTTCAATAATACGAGCATTTGAGAAAGTACGAGCTATATCGAGCGTCTTATCCTCGGAGCCACTATCAACCAAAACGAGCTCATCACACCAAGAGAGAGAATCAAGGCATCGCTCAATATTCTTCTCTTCATTCTTACAGATAACAAAACCCGAAATGCGATCACGCTTAAGCTCACGTGGTTCTCCGTGCTCAAGGGCATACACAACATCATCAGCGGAGATAGTCTTTGCGGGATAAAGGGTCACAAGAGAAGAACGAAATGGACTCCATCGAGCCGGATGCATTGAGCGAGACTCCGGGTAAAGAGCTACTCCGGGAGCACCACACACTGACGCCAAGTGTGTCACGCCCGTTGAAGGGCCAACATACTTCGTGCAACCTTGAAGGAGACCCAGAAGCTCAGAGAAGTCTGTTGACTCCCGTACCTCTATGCCTTCTTCTTTTTGAAATTCAGATTGAAAACGCCCAAGGAGCTCCTTTTCTGCCGGCCCAAGCAGCACAACAACTTTACGTCCAAAACGCTCCCGAGAGGCTCTTGCAAGCGCTGTCCAGCGCGTAAAATCCCACGCCTCAGCAGAAACACTTACTCCTGGAAAGAAGATATCGTATGGCTCAGCTTCTTTTGTGGCCACAACAGAAGAGAAATCATCAACAGATAAAGCATCACGCAATCTACTGTGTGCGAGCCTCTTATCAAGGAGAGAGACGAGCTTCCAGTTATACTCCGCCTCATTTTGTAAAGCACGAGAACGCCTTACATACCCTCGACGGTTGTAAAGAAAACTAAACCACCGCGCTGAATTACCAATTCGAATTGGTATACGCGGAAAAAGGTGATTACGCGCTGTGTCAAACTTCGCCATGAGGTCAACAACAGCATCAAACTTATACGGAGAAAGGTCTTCACCAAATGTCACAACGCCATCGAGAAAGCGCACCTTGGAAACAAGCTCTTTCGTATACGAAGCAACTTGAAAGTAGAGCTCAATTTCAGGGCAAAGGCGTTTGAGCTGCTTTCCGCAGTGAAGCGCGAGCACGACGTCTCCGATCTTATCTGGTCGGGAGATAAGTACTCTCATGCTTGTTCCTATGAAAAATTCATCTCTGCAAGGATGCGCAAGCCTTGCAAGGTGAGATTTGGCTCATACTGTGAGATTCGGCTTGAATGTTCGGCAAAGAGCTTTCCAACACCACCTGTCGCAATAATATGCTCCATCGGGCCCATCTCCTTTTCAATCTTTTCAATAAGACCATCAACGAGGCAACTATACCCGAGCACAGCACCAGAGCGCATGGCACGTACTGTGCCCTTTCCAACCACTTGATCAGGCCATGAGAGCTCAATTCGAGGTAATTTTGCGGTGTGCTCTACCAGCGCATCAAGTGAGATCTTTACCC
>JAUIBK010000040.1 GCA_030428205.1 bacterium | reverse complement strand
TAATTTTCTCTGGGTCTTGATCTGGTACAAGTCGAAAATCGATTGAAAGTACTCCTTCAGCTGGAACGATAGTTTTAATTCCTTCACCACCATAACCAGTGTGAAGTCCTGTGATATTGCACGTAGGAAGAAAGTTATGGCGAAGAAGCTCATCTTTTTCCGAATGGTCAAACACCTGCGCCTTCGCACCAAGTTGCTTCATAGTGAATCGTTCATCGACACCGAAAGCGGCAATAGCTTCCCGATCTGCTTCAGAGATTTCGCGTACATCGTCATAAAAACCAGGAATGAGAACTCGACCAGTTTCTTTATTCACGAGGCTACTTGCAACGAGAACAGCGAGCCATGCAGCGCTTGGGGCAACATTAGCGGCTTGGGAGTGGCAATCGCGTGCCATCGTGTGAAAACGGAGGGTAAGATAGAGGCATCCTTTCATACCGAAGTACAGTTGAGGTGCGCCGCTATCACTTACTCCACCGGATTCCCAGATACAGTAGTCTGAGTCAACGATAAAGGGGTGCTTTTCTACAAAGTGTGGCAGATCGGGGCTACCAATCTCTTCACCACCTTCACAGAGGAGAGTGACTTGAAGTGGAAGCTTGCCGTGAGTTTCTTGATAGGCGTGTAGCGCAGCAAGTCGAGAGACAAGGTTGCCTTTCGTGTCTGCAGCTCCTCGAGCGATAAACTTTCCGTGAAGAAACTTTTCCGTATCCCCCATGATGTTTGGTTGAAAAGGATCGGAGTCCCAGTCCTCAAGTGGATCTGGTGGTTGAACATCGTAGTGTTCATAGCAGAGGAGTTTTTCTTCTCCGGAACCAAAATGTGCCACAATAATTGGGGCATTTTGTGTTTCAAAAGAGTGGACTTCGTGTGCTCCAGCAAGCTTACAGAGTTTTTCGACGTACTCGGCTCCCTCAGTCATCTGAGTATTGTGTGCCGCAATAGAGGGGATAGAGCACAGTTCGCGAAGCCACTCATTAACATAGAGTGGCATATTTTTTTCTACAACCTTGAGAAGTGACATACCTGGAGTCCTTATTCAATCTACAGCGCCTTTTGGACGGACTAGTTGTAAACCAAAAACCTCTTCGCGAGCAAGGAACTGGGCCAGCGGTTCTTCGGAGACTTGAGCCATCTTCTGGGAGGCGTGGCGTAGTAGTGTGCCGCTCTCTTGAGGAAAGAGCAATCCCATGTGAAAAATATCGAGGTCCTCCCTCGTTGAGCCAAAGAAGACAATATCGCCAGGCAGAAGGAGTGAGGGGGGAGCAAGGTCTTTTGGGGTACAAAATAAAAGGGTGTGTTCTCGAGCCGGGTAGTGTGGAAGGCATGATAGGGTTCGAGAGGTAGAAAATGTGGAAGGAAGAGACGGAGTGAGGTTTTCTGTTAACCCTTGAGAGCAGTTTCTCGAAATCCAATCGGTCATGTAGTGATTGCGGTCTTCCCAAGAGAGTGAGCTGTTGCGATATCGGAGGCGTTGCAATGTCGTGAAGAATTCTGTCTCTGAAGAAGAGAAACTAAGAGCGAGCACGGTCTCAACATATGTCACACAATCAAAATGGGAGATGTCGCAAACGAACTGTTCAGGGGAGTTGTATGAACCGCAAAGGGGGCTTGGTTGGTATGGAGAATCGAGAAGATCGCGAGAGAAGAGATCGAGACGAGACGAAAGGGAGTCAACTTTTTGGTGGCGTAGGAGAAGCTCTTGCATTGAATGTTTCATAGGAAGGGGAGTGTAGCATGGATCGGGGGCAGAAGGGGATCTCCATACATGAGCAAATTCGCACTTCTATGAGCAATTGATGTAAGGTTCTTTAGAAGAGGGCCTTATAAGAGATAGAGGAACTCCCCTAACAGCAGCGATAATAGCGCTATTGAGAAAAGACGAGATTCGTTTCTTCTCGGTGAAGATATGAGCGCTCTTGATGGTCTTTTGTCGCTCGGGATTGCTGAAAAATCAGAAAGAAGCGGGAGAGGGAAGCTCTCCAGTGTTGAATTTGAAGACACACTTGGCTTAGAGCTGCCATCTTAACGACAGCGCCTATGGGCTGGAGGTGCTCTCAAGTACGGAATTCTGATAATCATAGTTGAGATCTCGATTGGGGCCTCTGAGATCTCTAGGTAAAGCTAAAAACAGAGTAACTTTTTAGAATTACTATTGAATACGTTATGCTGTGAGCTCTCAGGCTCATAGTAGAGAGGCTAGTGTGGCTACCCGTTATCTTTTTCGAGTAAGAGATAACTCTGTGTTACTCTTGTAGTTCAAGTTAGTGCATTTTGGGGGCCTTTCTTCACCAACACAGTTTCATTGTTTTCGATATGTCTGATATCTACCGCTTCGATAGTGCTTCTTTTCAAGCAGGCTCAACAGGCTGTCCGTACCGTGATCTCGAAGTAGGAGCATCGCATGAACGAGCTGGACACCTCATAGCGCTTCTTGCCGGACGAGATGCTGAGCGAGCAGAAGCGGCGGCCGATGTTTTGCAGCAGTTAGTGAGCTCTCATGATATACAGCCTTTAGATTTTCATAGACTTCAAGAAGTACTTGATGCAGGACCAAACCTTACTGATTCATGCCTGGCTGATGCATGGCAGAGTCTTCAGTCTGCCTGTGAACATATATCTGTTGGAAAGGTGAAGGAGCGAACAGATGATGAAGTTCCAGTTTCACTTTCTCATCGAGAGTTCTTTAGCCGCTCCGGAACAGATGAGCGTCCTGTGCTCATCCCGGGGATAGATGATTCTGTTGGTGTTTTTTCGCTTTCGGGATTACATGCGAGCGGTTACCCACTTCTTCGTGGGATGAATCATCTCTCGAAACTGACAGGCTTTACCGTTCAAGTAAACGCACTCCCTGGTCATGGGGTTCCATTAGAAGGATATACAAAAGCTTCTCATGCTTTCTGGGTGGAGAGAGCAGAACAAGAAGCAAGAGATTTTGGTGCTGCACTCCAGTTTCCTAAAGTAGTTGGCGTTGGATTCTCGACCGGAGGACTTGTTCTTACTTCAATTGCAGAAAAGCACCCTGAGCTTTTTAGTGCACTGGTCCTCATAAATGCTCCATTTTCCCTTCGTCGTCGAAAGCATCAATTCCAACTGTTGATGGGATCACTTGGATCTTCTGCAGCACATGTTTTTCCTGCGCTCAATCGCTTAGAGTTTAGTGTGCCGAAGCCGCGATCGAAAAGTTCCAAACTCGAGCGGAAAAACCCCTCTCCAAATACCTCGCCATTACAGCCATACGGAGCATTTCGGCGCTCTGTCCTCGCTGGAAGAAAAGCTCTTCCTGCTCTTAAGGTTCCAACTCTTATTATTACAAGTGGTAAGGATAGAGTTGCTGATACTCCGGAGATTCATGAACTCGTCCGTGAAAGTGGCAGTCAGAATCTTACATTACATACCGTTGATACTGGAACTCACATGCTTCCTTTGACTGATTCTGGAAAATTTCTTGCTTCACGTATTCATCAGTTTTTGCGGAGAAATGGGATAGTGGGGTCTCCACTACCCCTTTGTGAGGATGAGGAATAATCTCTCTTATATCTTTGAGAAAGTGCACCGCTTTCGATTGCGATGTTCGTTTATTTTTGTATTTTTATCTTTATTTTTCTTGAGGGCTTACTGAAGCGTCCATTTTCAGAGCTAAGACGATAGCGCAATTTCCACGTGCCTGAGCGAAGAAGGGTATTCATATTCTCATCCGGTGTATTGGTGTTAAACGTTCGTATTCGTTTTTTACGCTTACGATTTCTTTTTCGTTTAACTTTTGTAGCAATAAGTTTATACCGATTTGCAGATTCACAGAATGGAAAAACAATATGCACCTCACCAGTCTCTGAATTGACATTTAGCGAGGGCTTTAGCTGCCGAATGTGACAAGAAGAAGTCTGCTCTTCTGGGATTTCGTTATCGGGTTGGCCTGATTCTGAGTCGGATTCGTTTTCTTCACCATCACTCGAATTGCCTGGATTCTCGGTTTCTGAATTAGGTGGATTCTCACCACCAGGATTCGGTTCTTCCTCTTCAGTATCATCACCATCTGGGTTTGACTCTTCCTCTTCGCTGCTCCCAGGAGGATCTGGAGGGACACTATTATCTTCAGGAGTGAAGTTCGAAGAGTAGAGCTCTTGGTCCAAAAAGAGAAGTCGGTATCTCAAAGGTGAAGCTGAATCTTCAGGAAGATGGTATTGTAAGTATCCACAGGCGCTACCTACTTTTGATTCTAAGACTATCCAATTCACATCATCTTGAACCTCAAGTGTGCAATGTACACTTGAGCGAAGATCGGGATGTATTGGAGCAAGACTCACCGTGGCTTGGAAAAAACCTGGAAGAGTCGATGGCCATTCTAGATCGATATTGATCAAATTTTCGATCGGTTCAGTTAGAGAAAAATTTGACTCTGAGATGATCTGATTTTCCTTGCGAAGTATCGCTCTAAAAGGCCCCTCTTCTACATAAAGATAACTCTGAATATTTGAGCATCCTAGGCCCGTACGAGAAAATATTGGAGTCCATTGATCGTCTCGTCTCGCGTGAACTTCACATGACCACTCTTGAATAAGAGGCGCTCCGAGGATTCCAAATCTTGTTTGTATATGAACATCTCCTGGCACCTGCTCGGGCCACTGAACGGTTTGAGAGATGAAGTCTTGTGGGTATACTGTGATGATCTGCACCACACCTGGGAAGTTAAGTGCTTCGGCTCGAAGGTGGAGAGAGTCGTATGAATCAGCTGTGATCACGTTTTGAAGTCGCAGGCTAAACTCGCCATTGCTATTGGTATAACGAGAAGCGAGCAACTCGTCACCTTCGAAGGACGCTCTGTAAATTTCAATTCTGCTAGATGCTACGGGATTCCCCGATGGAGTCAGAAGGTGGCCACGTAGAGTTCCTGCCGGAAGATCCAGCTCTAACTCAAGGACTGGTACTGAGGGTGTGGAGTGAAAGCTCGCAAATTCACTTGAGTCTAGGCCTCGAGCATAAACGCGATAGAAGCCTTCAATTGAAATCTGATTGAGAAGGTGCGCTACACCATCATCATCAGTCATCCAATGTGTGAGCAATTCGTATCCGAAATTCTCAGAATCGCTGTGGTACAACGAGAACTCGTGATAGGGAATCGGTTGATTATCACCACCAAATACTGCCACTGATACGCTTGGTGGAATGGTGTCGAAGACTAGCGCAGTAATTGATCTATTTTCGGCGTTCTCTGAAAGTTCAATTGGAGCAATAGGGTCTGAAAGGGTGCCAATGATGTTCTCCCGCCAAACGCGATCTCCACTAGATTGCAGCCCATAAGGGTCAAAATAGTATGCTTTTCCCTCCTCATCAGTTTGAAGGTAAAACCAATTTCTCGCCCAGAAGCTTCCATTCGAGTTGTAGAGAGAGCCAAAGTCAACCGGATGGAAAGCGGAAGGCTGTCCGAGATGGTCTCGTACGGTAACAACATTTATCGGATGTCCGCCAATAGTCTCAATAGACGGTACCACTGCCACTGGTAAATAATGCTCGGGGGCAGGAAGAGGGGCTGTCTCTTCGCGAGGACGATAGTTACGTACAATCTCAAGAGTCTGACGAATCGCTCTGGCAGCATCGGCACTGTCTGCTTCTGCGAGAGGGATGCCGGTCGGCACGCCTTCATACAAAACATCTGGATTAGAGTAGTAAGGAATTCTCAGCTCTACCCCGTAAGCCATCAGTGTCTTACGCCCTTCCAAATTATTCAGTCGAAAATTGTATCCGAATCCATAATCAAAAAGATAGTTTTCCAAATCCCCAGCATTAGCACGGTTATGCCCAAGTGAAAGATTGTGACCAATCTCATGTGCGAAGGTATAGTTTGAATTTGTGCACGCGAGCATTGAGAAGCTAAACGCGCGTTTGTGGTCTGAGCCGTCAAGGCTTTGCATAATATTTCCGCGTCCACACGCGCCAGCGTCACGTACTATGAGTGCTACCAAATCTGCATCATGTTCATCTCGTAAATCATGAATCTCATCATACTTGCCATCTCCCGAGTAGGTAAGGAGTTCTAGTGTGCTGTTTAACCCATTCTCGTTCGTGTCTGTAGAATGTATGTAAGCAAGCTCGAGCTCGAAATCCACACTGCTATTCTCGAATGATATGTTTGTTAATGCTACAGCAGTAGAGATTTCCGCTAGGATTGCGGACGGATCGTCGGGTGTGCCACCAGATGCGTGCAGAGCTTGAGGCGTATAGGCGACAAGGATCTTGATTGGCTCTGATGCTCCGTTTGCTATTGAGTTGGAGCCTGCATCACGTTGTTGGATTCTTGGTCTTTGGTTGTTCTGAGCTGAAATTGAGGTACCGCATCCAGGAAGATGCTTTGATTCAGATTCAACGACCTGGCCGCTTGGAAGGATTTCAGTAGAGCGGTTTTTCTTATGATCGAATAAAATAAGGTGAGTTGCTTGTTTGCCATTCTGAAGAGTTACCTCGCTGAAAACGAATGTCTCACCTTCTTCTCCTTTTCCTCTTACATTGATTATAGAAAAGGAGTGATTCGCATTGGTAGTGGGGATATTGGAAGAGTGCTTTTTCAAGAGAGGTCGAAGTATCTGTGTTTTACCACGTAAGGAGAGGGAGACGGGTTGACCACTTTTTAAGCGAGAAACTCCATCGGGTAGAATTCGAGCTGCTCCGATGGTTCTTCGGATTTTCTCGTTTTGGTTGGGTGAAAGGGGAGTAATTTCTACAAGCTTTGGACTTGCAAATAGTTCACTAGCAGTGAGAACGAAAACGAGAACAGCGCTGAGAGCACGGATAACTCTCTTGGACATACTATTATGGCTCGTCCCCACTTGGTCCTCCAAAATATATCAAAAAGTCTGCACTACATTAATCGGCTCAGGGGCAGGGAAGCTGTAGACCCCCCTAATTTCTCTTTCCACGTGTCTTGGTCGGCTATTGATCCATGAAGCTCGGAAGAGCACCCGGGAGCAAAAATACAGTATTGAACGAAAAGAGTGTTGGAAGGATGCATATTGGTGATGTTATGAAATGTTTTAGAGAGACATTTCATAAGAAATGGAAGCACCTGAAATAATTGCTTAAATGCGGAAATTTTTTTGACCCTATCTCTCCAGGCGGAAGGACATTTCTACTACCTGAAGTCTCATTCGCCTTAGTGTGAAAAGCCCGTAGGTTTTCGTTGGTGTATCTATCAGCAAAAAAGAGACAAGAAAAAAACCCCCCTATTCCCGAAAGAACAGGGGGGTCCTTAATGACCATCGTACAACGCAGTCTGTTAAGGAGGTCTCTACGATGACATTAAGTTTCACCCATCTGCGCGGCATACTGTCATAGGAATGCGAGCGAGTTGTCACGGTTTTGTAACAACGAGGTAAAAAGAATGTCATGATAAGCTCACTTAGAGCTGTGGCTGTATTTTCGAGATGTTAGGATGAGATTATTCTTCTTCGGACGGGCTCTCTTCCTCTGATTGTTCAGCTAAGTTCTTCTCTAGCTTTTTAACAACCTTTTTTTCGATGCGATCTCGGACTCGGTGGCTAATACCTTTGTATTGATCCACCTTATCGAGTCCCTCGGGCACTTCGGCATGCTCAAATTCATCCAACGCAACACCGAGAAAAATTGCAATAGATTCTAGCTCTTCTCCCTTAAATCCTTCTGATTTTACGGTAGCTGCAAGATCAAGCTTGGCCATAATTTCTGGCATAGCTTTTTTCATACGAATCTGTTCTCGAATAGCCCAACGGTTTTTTCGAACCTCGGCGGCAAGTTCAGTTACCTTTTGCAGTTTATCTACAGAAAATGGAGCGCAAAGGACACCGTCTCCGCCCAAGAGAATCGCGTTTTCACGAGCTTCAATCTCATCGTCAGTTGTGCGCTGGACAAGAATAAATGCGGCGTCCTGAGATTTTTCAAGAGATTTGGCTTTCTCAATAAAAGACTTGAGATCTTCTTCGGGAAAGCTCTCAGAGATAAAGAACACATCGAACGGTTTGCCGAGTTCAATTTTTTGAACTGCATCTTGGGTTGAGTCAACCATAAGGTCACTTGAAAACCCTTCAATCTGTTTCATAGCCTGAAGGAGACGCTTTCTGGCTTCCTGATCTGAGTCAACGATGAGGCAGTGAAATTCCATAGTTCTTCACATAACAGAGAATGGTACTCACCTTGTTTATCGGCAGGGGTGGGGGAGGGGTAAAGCTTTTTTTAGGCCATTGAACGTAAGGGAGTGAGCCTCTGTTAGGTGGCAGAGCTCTTCTATGTCCTGCTGAAGGCAAGAAAATAGTCTATAACGCGAAGTACGCGAAGGAGGAAGCTTGGTGAACGCTCTAGATCTTTACTTGCTCACATCAAGTCTCGATACCGAAAGCACGAAACCGTATGATCATTGACCATCCCTATAGCCTGCATATAGGCATAACAGATAGTTGATCCCACAAAGCTAAAGCCACGCTTCTTGAGGTCTTTACTTAGTTTCTGAGAAAGCGCTGTTTCAGCAGGAATCCCTTTGAGAGATTTTCTCCGAGTTTGAATGGGAGTACCATCGACAAAATCCCAAAGATAGGCATCAAATGACCCGAACTCGTCTTGAACTGCAAGAAATGCTCGAGCGTTCTTTCGGACCGATTCAATTTTGAGGCGATTACGGATAATTCCATCAAAGTCACAGAGCTTCTCTAGTGTTGTGTCGCGCAAGCGTGCACATTTTTGGGGATCGAAATCTTTAAAAGCTTTCCGGTAACCTTGGCGTTTATTGAGAACAGTAATCCAGCTTAAGCCAGCTTGAGCTCCTTCGAGGCAGAGAATTTCAAAGAGGTGGTTGTCGTCGTGAACAGGAACTCCCCATTCTGTGTCATGGTAGGACTTGTAGAGTTCTGAGCTGAGGCACCATTCACAGCGAACGATAGATGTCATTGGTCAGCTCGAATGATGTTCATAAACTCTGAGCGAGTTGGAGCGTGGCGTTGAAATGCTCCTCGCAGAGCACTCGTGGATGTGGAACTTGATTGAACCTGCACACCGCGCATCATCATGCACAGGTGTTGAGCGTCGATGACACACGCTACGCCAGTGGGTTGGAGAAGCTCGTTAATGGCATCAGCAATTTGCTCAGTCATCCGCTCTTGAAGTTGTAGTCGACGCGCAAACATCTGAACGATGCGAGGGATTTTTGAGAGCCCGAGGATTTTTCCAGATGGAATATAGGCAACATGAGCATGGCCAAAGAATGGAAGGAGGTGGTGCTCGCACATGCTGTAGAACTCAATGCGTTTGACGACAACCATTTCAGAGCATTTTTCGTGAAAAATACCGTTTCCAACGACCTCTTCGAGGGACTGACTGTATCCGCTTGTAAGCTCTTGAAATGCGCGAGCATACCGTGCTGGAGTTCGTAAAAGTCCTTCTCGGCCAGGATCTTCACCAACGGTGAGGAGCAGAGATCGACAAACTTCTTCAAGGGGGTTTGAGAGATTTTGTGACATGTGATTACCTATATGCCAAGCTAGTGTGACTACAAAATATTTTGAAAAGACAGAAATGACACTCGCTATCAATTGATGTATATCATTTTCTCATAGCTTTTAAAATTCTTGGCGAAAAGTGCTTCAAGTATCAAATCTTTCCAAAAGTTACGGGACTCAAACTCTCTTTGAGGGGGTGGACTTTACGCTTAATGCAGGCGAACGAGTTGGCCTTGTTGGGAGAAATGGACACGGAAAAAGTACTATCTTTCGTATCCTTTTAGGTGAGGAGTCTCATGATAGCGGTTCAATCAAAGTTCCCAAAGACTACCGAATAGGGCACCTATCGCAGCACCTTGTTTTTGAGAAATCCACCGTGCTCGAAGAAGCTTGCCTAGCGCTTGAGGTTCAAGAAGGTGGTTGGGTTGAAACCTATCGAGCAGAATCAGTGCTCTCAGGACTCGGATTCTCTGAGGAAGATCTTCAGAAGTCTCCCGAAGAGTTGTCTGGTGGATTTCAAATTCGACTCAATCTCGCGAAGTTGCTTGTTTCGAAACCGAACCTTCTCCTCCTTGATGAACCGACAAACTACCTTGATCTTCCTTCGGTGCGGTGGTTAGCACGTTTTCTTACCAATTGGGAACACGAAGTTATCCTCATTACTCACGACCGTGGATTTATGGACAGGGTAACAACTCACACTATGGCTATTCACCGCAAAAAAGTGAAGAAGATCCGAGGGAATACCCACAAGCTCTATGAGCAGATCGAACAAGAAGAAGTTATTCACGAACAAACCCGGCTGAACCAAGAAAAAAAGCGTGAAAAAACTGAACAGTTTATCAATCGTTTTCGTTACAAAGCATCAAAAGCCACTCAGGTCCAGTCAAAGATTAAGATGCTCGAAAAAATGGGGACCCTCGAAGAACTTGAGCAGATTCAAGATCTCTCATTTCGGTTTCGTGAGTGTCCTTTGAGTGGAAAGTTTGTCTGTCAAGTAAAAGATCTTGGTTTTGGCTATGTTCAGGGAGAGCGCTTATTTTCCGATCTGAGTTTTAGTGTTGGAAAGAACGATCGTATCGGTATCATTGGAAAAAATGGAAGTGGTAAAACAACTCTTCTCAATGTCCTTGCTGGGGAGTTGCAACCAAGCAGCGGGGAAGCGGCTTTCTCAGACAATGCTCAGCTCGCCTATTTTGGACAGACAAATGTTGATAGGCTTGATCCTCAAAAGACTATTGAGCAAGAAGTGGGATCTGCCGCGGACGGACAATCGAGAACTCATGTGCGAACCCTCTGCGGCATAATGATGTTCTCAGGCGATCTCGCACTGAAAAACATCAGCGTCCTCTCAGGGGGAGAGCGAAGTAGGGTGTTACTTGCCAAGGTGATTGCTCAACCTTCGAATGTGCTCTTCCTTGACGAGCCTACGAATCACCTTGATATGCAGTCTGCTGAAGAGCTACGCACGGCGATTCAAGCCTTTACTGGGGCTGTGCTTTTTGTCACTCACGATGAGCTCCTCCTTGAAGAAGTCGCCACACGACTTATTATCTTTGATAATGACACCGTTACTTTCTTTGAAGGTGGTTACAATGATTTCTTGCGCCGAGTTGGTTGGTCGGGTGAAGAGCAAGAGGTGGATCAAAAACAAGAGTCTGCCTCAGACGGACTCAGCAAAAAAGAAAAGCGACGACTCCGTGCTGAGCTCCAACAAAAGCGTCAACAATTCCTTAAGCCCCTAGAGAAGAAATTGAACTCTATTGAAGAACAAATTGTGGCTTCCGAAGAACTACAGGAACAGTACCAGAAAGAGTTGATAGAGATCACCAAAGACGGCTATGGAGACGATGCCGTCAAGCTCACTCGTCAAATTGCAGAAGAAAAAAACAAAATAGAGCAGCTCTTTGAAGAGCTTGAAACCATTACAGCTGAGCGAGATAAGGTCGCCGCAGAGCTATGAGCCTTGAAGAGTAATCTTCATTTTTTCTATTCAACATCACTTCTTTTCGGTATGCTCCGATGGCGTAGAGTGTACTGTTTTTTATGAGATTGTTCATGAAGCTAGCTGTTATCTGTGGTGGCCACGGACCTGAAAGAGGGATTTCTCTCAATTCTGCACGATCATTGTGTGATCATCTTCCTGAAGAGGCTATTGAGCTTGTTCCGCTCTATTTTGATACTGAACTTGTTGCGCATAGACTGAGTCGAAATAGTCTTTATTCCAACACACCTTCAGATTTTGATTTTAAGCTCTCCGAGATTGGAACAGCGCTTAGCCAAGAAAAGCTCGTTGAGTGTCTTCAATCAGTCGATCTTGTGTTTCCGGTTATTCATGGGGCATATGGAGAAGACGGTGAGCTACAGAGCTTTCTGGAAGCACTGGAGGTTCCGTTTGTCGGCGCGGGGAGTGAAGCATGTAAAGGATGTTTTGATAAATATAGTGCAAATGAACATATCCGTGAGCACGGATTTTTTGCGCCAGAAACGATCTGTTTTGAGAAACAAAACCTTGAAGGTGCCCTTGAGCGGCTTGAGAGTTTTATCAGTGAGGTTGATAGCGAGCGTATCGTTGTCAAACCAGCTACAGGTGGTTCGAGTATCGGTGTTCACACAGCGAAAAATGCACAAGAAGCACTGACCGTGTTAAACAATCTGTTTCAAGATGGACTCTATGAACGTGTCGTTGTTGAGCCTTTTTGCACTGGTTTAGAGTTTACTGTTGTACTTGTGCAGAATCGTTTTGGCATGCCTGTAGCGCTTATGCCGATTGAGATTGAAACAGATTATAGTGACTATCAGATCTTTGACTTCCGTAAGAAATATCTCCCTACGCGACAGGTTGCATATCACTGTCCTCCCCGTTTTGCCTCAGAAGTAGTTGAGCAAATTATGATTGAGGCTGAGCAGCTCTTCACGCTCTTTGGAATGACTGATTTTGCTCGTTTTGATGGTTGGCTACTTCCTGATGGAAATATCTGGTTTTCTGACTTTAACCCTATTTCTGGCATGGAGCAAAATAGTTTTCTCTTTGTTGCGGGTGCACGGGTTGGCTTAACCCACGCTGACATCCTTTCCTATATTCTAACGAATTCTTCAAAGCGCCAGGAGGTACACCTTCCTGATATCGTGCCATACCGAGATCCCAACAGAAAGCCGATTCAGGTCATTTTTGGGGGAGATACCGCAGAGAGGCAGGTGTCTGTAATGAGTGGAACCAACGCTTGGCTTAAGCTTCGTAAGTCTGACACCTTTGCTCCCGACGCTTATTTCCTCGATCAAGATTCTGTTGTTTGGAAGTTGCCATATGCAATTTCGCTGAACCACACAGCCGAAGAGATCTCTTCAGCATGTAAGCACGCCGAACAGGGGGTGCGCTTTGATGCAAGCTTACGAGCAAAAGTACAAGCTCGCTTAGCGGATCCTCCTTTCATTTCACAGAACTCTTTTGTGCCAGAGCGAATGAAGTTGTCTGAATTTTTTGACTCCGCAGACTTTGTCTTTTTTGGACTCCACGGTGGCTCAGGAGAAAATGGAGAGCTCCAGGAGGAGTGTGAAAAACGAGGACTGGGCTTTAATGGATCGCGTGCGAAAGCGTGTCAGCTGTGTGTCAATAAGTTTGCGTTTGGTTCATTTGTTCATGAGCAAAAAATTGAAGGCGTTACTGCTGCCGCAAAGAAGTTAATTGATACGGCTCCGTTAGCAAACGATCTCTCTTCCCTTGACTCTTTTTGGGGTGAGCTTGAAGGAGAGATAGGTGTTCCCCCCTATGTTATCAAGCCAAATGATGATGGTTGTTCTGCGGGGGTTTGTAGAATTGATACGGTAGAGAATCTCAAGCAATACTGCTCTTTTCTCTTTCAAGGAGTTGAGCGGATACCTGCTGGTGTGTTCCATAATGCAGCCTCGATCATTGAGATGCCAACCACGATACCACGTTACCTCCTCCTAGAGCGTTTTATTGAAACAGATAGTCTTTGTGTGCATGGTCAAACTCTTGAATGGAAACATGTTTCCGGGTGGGTTGAAGTGACTGTCGGTGTACTAGAGAAAAATGGTGTGCTGCGGAGCCTGAATCCGAGTATCTCGGTCGCGTCCGATGCTATTCTCTCCGTTGAAGAGAAGTTTCAAGGTGGCACTGGTATTAATATTACACCACCTCCTTCCTCACATGTTTCACAAGAAGTTGTTGAGCGAGCAAAGAGTGGTATTGAGTCCATTGCTCGTGCTCTCAATATTCAAGGGTATGCTCGCTTTGATGCGTTTCTTGAAATCAAAACCGGAGAGCTGATTCTTATCGAAGTGAACAATCTCCCTGCCCTAACTCCCTCAACGGTTATCTTCCAGCAGGCGCTCTCTGAGCCTGAGCCGATTACTCCACGGCGGTTCCTTGAGATCTTGGTGGAAAGTGGGTCTGAGAATTCCTTGTAATCTGTTTCATCTTCTCGAGGCGTACAGAGGATGCAGGACGCCTCTTTCTCTTTGTTCCTCTGCGATTCCGAGTGTCTGGAATGTTACCACTAGGCAGAATATTTATATGGCTCAAAATAGCCCCTCAGGGCAGGTTTTTCCTGTGGGTAGCTTCGTTCTCCAAAAGCCCAACTCTCTAACTATCTAAAATTATTAGATGCGATTTTCACTAGGTGTTGGCGCGCCTTTTGCTCTTTTCAGGCCTGAGCGGTTGTACCGAATAGGTTTGTCTAGAGGAGCATATGACACAACAGATCTCCCTACATACAAGAAATGCTAATACATTTCAGAATGTTACTAGCAATTCTGCTGGTCAGGCCCAGGGCCAGGAAGCTGGAGCTTCTGGAGATCTCTTCGCCCAATTTTCCATGATTCTGGATAAAATTGCCCTACAACTCTCCCATAATGAAGGTATTTTCAATATTTCCAGTGAGTTACGGCCTGCAGTTCTTGCTCCTCGAGAAGAACAGCCAGCTCCTGAAGTCGAGCAGGCTCCTGAAGCTGAGCAAACCTTACCTCTGGCTGTTGAGGAAGAGGTAATTGAAGAAGAGGTAGCAGAAGAGGTCGAAGAGAACTCAGAACAAGAAAGTGGTGAAGAGCAAGTTCTTGTCTCAGATGATCTCGTACAGACGACCCAAGAAGGAGAGGTCACAGGTGAGGGGGCTCCCGTCGAAGTTAAAGTAGCTTCTGAACCAGTTGTTAAAGTAGAAGTCGCACAACTCCCAATTGGGGAGCAAGCTGCTGCGGAGCAGGATGGAAGTGATATTGTTACACGCCTTCTCCGAGAACAGCTCACGAAGCAGCAGCAGGCAGCTCCTTTGGAGCAACACGCTGGGCAAGAACAACAAGAGCTTCCTCAGCAACAACAAGTTGGTGAAGATCTCGCTCTGAAAAATTTTCTCGTTAAAAACGGCCTCATTGCCAAGGACTCTGGGAGCGAAGAGACGAAAGCACTTGAAACGGCTCTTCGTGCACTCTTTGAGCAATCAGAAAGTGCTCAATCAACTCTTCCGCAAGAAGGAGTTCAACAGTCTATCGTGGTCTCTCCTCTACTTCTCCAGCGTGCTCTTGAGATGAGTTCTTTTGGAAAATCGAATGAAGCTGTAGCACAAGGTGTTACTGCAACTACCCCAAAAGCGAATACAGGTAATGGTGCTGGGCATGATGTAAGCCTTGGTCAGTCTGCTCGCCGAAGTGAAACAGCAGAGAGCGCAGAAACACCACTGAGCCAACGCGCAACGTTGAGAACTTTAGAAAAGGTCGAGCAGGCACTCAAAGAGATTGCGAAATCAAAAGATGGAAAAACCATCTCCCTGAGGCTCGATCCTCCAGAATTAGGGAGTTTAAAAATTGATGTAACAATGCGTGACGGACTTCTTCACGCACGAATTGCAGCGGACAACACTCAGGTGAGCCAGATGCTAAGAGAAAAAGCCCACGAGATTCAACGAAATCTTCGTGAGCTTGGACTCAATGTTGACCAAGTAAGTGTTTCTGTCCGTGATGAATCAGGCCAATTTTCACAGTTTTTCTCAAATACAGGGAGTGGCACAGGATCAGAAAATCGTGGGCAGAGCGATGTGAACCAACAAAGTGTTGCAGATGCTGATGCCCAAACTGGAACAAACACAAATAAAATTGTTGTAGAAGACCACTGGGTTGCCTAGTGAAAGAGTAAAGAGATATGGACGAGAATACACTAAAAAGCGTATCGCAAGTTGAGTCAGGATTAACGTCACTCACTGGAGTGTCAAGCGCGCGATCAAATGAGGTCGTTGATAAGAATGAGTTTATCACGCTGCTTGTGACACAACTTCAAAACCAAGATCCGCTTAATCCAATGGCAAACGAAGAATTTGCCGTGCAACTCGCGCAATTCACTCAGGTTGAGCAGTTGATTGGCATCAATGAAAAATTAGAATCAGAACAAGCCGGCGCAGATTTCTCTTCTATGGCTTCATACCTTGGCCAAGAGGTCATTCTCAACAGCAATGTGGTTGATGTTGAAAACGGGGAAGGCGGTCAGGTTTCATTTGATCTCAAAGAAGATGCAACTGAAGTAACACTCCAGCTCGTTGATTCAGCCGGTATTGTTCGAGAAGAAGTGAATCTTGGTGAGATGGAGGCGGGAAAACACTCAGCTCAGCTCGCCGACTTAACAACGAATTCAGGTGAATTTAGTGTCCAAGTTGAAGCAGTCTCAACAATTGGAACGCCTTTCCAGGCAGCAGCAAATGTGTCTGGAGTAGTGAGTGGCTACGTGCCGGGGCCTGAGCCGGTACTCCTCGTTGGTGATCGTGAAATCGGCACAAGCGAAATTCAAGAAGTAAGAGTACCGGGGGTAGCGTAATCATAGATTACGAGTGGTTTTTGATAAGGTAATGTACGGAGGAAGAACACCGTGAGTATAGTAAATGGTCTTTTTGCAGGTCGAGCGGGTATTAACAGTCATGGTGCTGCGATTGCGGTTGTCGGTGATAATATATCAAACTCGAGTACCGTTGGTTTTAAAGCGAGCCGCGCAGAATTTGAAGATCTCATCGCTGGTGGACAGGTATCAGGTCGTACGATTGGGAGTGGATCGGCACTAGCTGGGGTAACGACAAGCTTTACTCAAGGCACACTCGAGTTTACGAGTCGTCCACTTGATTTAGCGATTGATGGAAACGGTACTTTTGTCGTTGCAGATGGGGCGCAGCGGTATTACACCCGCGCAGGAAACTTCAAAGTTGACTCTGCTGGGTACATTGTTGACCAAAATGATTACGCCCTGCTTGGATTTCCTCAAAATGGAAGTGGTGCGCTCGAGCCGATTAATATAAATAACGTTTCATCGAGTACCTCACCGACAGGAAATGTGACGGTTGCTGGTAACCTTGATGCTGACGCTTCTATCGTTACGGCACCTCAAGATACTGGTGTTGCTGGAACGGCAGATGTTTACTCAACCGCAAACCCAACGGTGACGCCAACTTCTCCTTTGTCCTATACTGAACTGAACAACAGCGCAGAATTTCAAACGGTTGTTGATGTTATCGATTCGCTTGGTGCAACTCACACGGTGACCCTCTTTTTCTTTCGAACAAATGAGGGGGTGACTGCAGGAGATACAGAGTGGACTATTCAAGCGTACGCTGATGCTGCCGATGTCTCAATTGCTGCTGCTCCATCAGATGGAACGCCTGTCCTCATCGGCGAACAGACTATAGGCTTTGACTCTGATGGTACTCGTACTGGAACGGTACCTACCGAAGATATTACAGCCTCCAATATTCCGTGGTCGAATGGAGCAGATAATACTCAAGATGTAGATTTTCTTTTCGATCCATTTACGCAATTTGCCGCAAACTCAAATATCAGCGCGATTACTCAAGACGGTGAAGGGGTAGGAGCAGTAACAAGTATTAGTGTTGAATCAGATGGCCGCATCTTTGCTCTCCTTGATAACGGGCAATCGACTATCCTGGGTACCGTCGGGCTTGTGAACTTTGCGAATCCAGCTGGACTGCAGCGGATTGGGAGTAACCTTCTTCAGCAGTCAGGTACATCGGGTGAGCCAATTGTCGGTAGCCCTGCCGATGGAACATTTGGATCCCTACAAGCAGGTTCTCTTGAGCTTTCAAACGTCGACCTGGCAAGCGAGTTCGTAAAAGTGATTACTCTTCAGCGAGGTTTTCAGGCGAGCTCCAGAATTATTAGTACGATTGATCAGTTGTTGAGTGAGATTATTCAGCTCGCATAAGATGAATATTTATTTGCTGTAGAAGTTTATTCTACTACAAGATTAAAATTTTTCACCTGTCGCTTTCTCAGACACACCGCGCGGGGCTGGAATAAGACATCCAGCTCCGTTTTTTTTGTAAGCGTTCAGCCTTTGCTCGCTGTTCGCTCCAACCGCCTGAGGCGGTCTACGCGACCCTCTGCTTGTCGCTTTTCTTACAGAAAAGCTAGGCAGAGGGCTTCGTCAGGGAGTATTTCTCATGCTCGCTGACCTCTCGGGCTATTTCTCTATGAGAAATACCTCACGGCACGCGCTCCGCGTGTTAGTGACGCTGCGCTTGCTCGCGTCAGATATGGAATTTTGCCCCTCATGGGCAATCTCGACAACAAACAAACTCTGAACGCTTACAGACCCTTCCCTAAATCGAGAGTCACTTCAACTAATTGCATTTCTTATGTGGGCAGGTATATTCTATTGGTATGAAGTTTTCGAATGAAGAACTTATTGAGCGCGTTTCTCAAGGAGATATGCGTGCTGTCTCTCGACTTATTACTTTGAGTGAGAACGGGGTGCCGCGTGCTCGTGAAGTACTCTCAGAGCTCTACAAGCAGTCTGGCTCAGCGCATGTTATTGGAGTGACTGGTTCTCCCGGTGCTGGAAAATCTACATTAGTAGATCACCTTGCTCGTCAGTGGAAAGCTCGCGGGAAGAAAGTTGCTATCTTAGCAATCGACCCCACAAGCCCGTTCTCTGGTGGTGCTGTACTTGGTGACCGTATCCGTATGACCAAGACAGCAGAAGACGGTGAGATTTTTATTCGTAGTATGGCAACCCGTGGAGCGCTCGGTGGGCTCTCGCGTGGTTCACTTGATGCTGTACATATTCTTGACGCGGCAGGATTTGATATCATCTTTATTGAGACCGTCGGGGTAGGCCAAGCAGAGGTCGATATCGTACGTACGGCTGATACGTGCCTCGTCGTTTTGGTGCCTGGTATGGGCGACAGTGTTCAAGCGATAAAAGCAGGTATCTTAGAAATTGCCGATATCTTCGTTATCAATAAGGCTGATAGAGATGGCGCCGATCTCGTACATAAAGACCTGCGAGTTCTTCTGTCTTTGAGTGACTACGAAGAAAATGACTGGAAGCCTCCAATTCTCAAAGCTATTGCGACCAAAGGAGATGGCACCGAGGAGCTCACCGAAAAAATGGCTGAACATCAGCTGTGGCTCTCTGGCTCAGAAGTAGGAAAAGAACGTAAACGTAAGATTATTGAAGACCGTATAGTAAAACTTACTACAGAGCTTCTCTTACAGCGCGTGATAGGGGACAATCAAGACAAAGTGCAACAACTTGTCGATGAATGTTTAGATCGTAAGCGAGACCCGTTTTCCGTGGTTGAACAGCTCGTACAAGCCGCTATGAAGTTTTGATATGCATCACAGAGGCTCACAGAGGACACAGAAGATTAGTTTTTTTCTCCCTCAAGTCCCTCTGTGACTTATGAGAAACTCTCTTCGTTGCTCGACCTGTAGCTTCCAACCCTCAACCTTCCCTGTTATTCCTGCCGATAACTCTGGTGATGAATGGTTTTTTCAAGCAAATCTTCTTTGTGTGTCTCTCTCTCGTAGGCATCTCGCTGGTATGTCATGCTCAGCCAGGAGCTCTTACAGAAGTAACAGAGCTGTGGGTTGGAGATTTTGTACAGACACATCCACTCCCATGGCAGGGAAAGATGGAGTTACTTATCCGATATCAATCGGGGAAACAAGATCCGAGGGAGATAGATGGCCTGATCCGATGGCCAACCGAAAACAAAGCGACAACGAAGGTTACTGGCCACAAATCGTGGGAGAAGATCGTATTCCAAGAGGATTCTTGCCTGAGTGTGTCGTGCTCTCCTATTGTCACTGGTGGTACGTATCACGGCGCGTTTAGCTCTGATTACACAGAGGTAGCAGGCAAAGCAGAGCTTGAGTTGCTCGGGCTTAAGGGACATTTTCGACTCAAGCGGGTGTTCGGAAAAGAGTGAGGTGTCACAGTATCGCAAGAGAATGCAAAATCAAAAACTCGTGAGCTTCTCTTCGCTATTACGAAAAACTCTTAGAAACTAGCCTTTAAGGCTCTCACGAACTTTGCCGATATATTCTATGAGTGTATCGTCCCACACTCTATTCAATTTTCCGCCCCAGATGATGAGAGATGACCCACTTTTTTTGGGGGACCGTTGTACGCATTACTTCTGTCTATATGTGGCGCATTGCTAGCTGTCGTCGCCTTGTGTTGGGCGATCCGGGATCATTTTATCTACCGTAAGCGTTTACGGGAACTCCATCGTAGGAATTTAACAACGCAACGAAACCTACGACACCTTGGCAACCTTGCGAATGAGGTTGCTCATGAAATCAAAAACCCTATTACTGCTATTCTTTGCTCTGCAGAAACGTTAGATCTCCTTATAGGACCTGAGCTCGATCCTCAACACCGAAAATCTCTACACTATATTAAGGAGTACGGAGACAATTTACTCCGCTTAGTAAGTGATTTTCTCGATCTGAGTCGTGTTGAAGCTGGGAAAATTGAAGCGACATGTGAATCTGTGAGGCTTCGCCCAGTTGTTGATTCCATTATTGGACTCTTGGAATCAAATGCCATCAAGAAACAGATTCGAGTGACCTCTGAGTTGGAAGCAGAAGACCTCACTGTCTTTGCCGATCCGAAACATGTCAAGCAGGTTCTGTTCAACCTCGTACATAACGCGATTAAGTTCACGCCTGAAAATGGTGAGATAGTTGTTTCAGTGTTTCAGGAGATTACTCGTCGAGAAATTACGGTTACTGTTGCAGATAATGGCGTTGGAATACCGGCTGAAGAGCTTGGAAAACTCTTTAATCCGTATACCAAGGGAGAGTCACACCCAATTGCAAAAGAACTTGGTGCGGGTCTTGGATTAGCGTTGTGTAAGAATTTAATAGAGCTCAATGGTGGCGCTGTTCAAGTAGAGAGCGAAAGGGGAAAAGGAAGCACATTCTCATTTCGACTTCCTTGCGCAAAAGAGGAGTGGAAGGAGCGAGTCAAGGGGGCTGTGTCTCGAGCGTATGAAAGAAAGGAGCCTCTCTTCGGCCAGCGGTTTCTTGTCGTTGATGAAGACACTGGCTCGCGTGAATCTCTCTCACGTCTGATTGAGGCGTGGGGTGGGGTTGTAGATAGAGTCTCAATGGCGATTGATGCGGTTGAGGCGCTTGAGCAGTCTTCTTATGATGCTGTGGTGATTGATGACACGTTAGATGGGGTCTATGGTCATGAGCTTGCACGTATGATCCGCCAAGATCTTAAAGTGCTTGATACGACGATCGTTGTTGCCACCGATGGTAGTGGTCATCAGCAACTTGCACGTGATTCAGGGGCTGATAGTTGTGTTGAAAAGCCATTCAATGGAAAGACGCTTCTTGCCTCTCTGTTAAAATCTGGGAAATACTCTGTCACGCATTGATCTCCGAGAGCTCCTTGAAAGTTGCAGCAGTAAGAGATGAGGCTACAGATATAGATGTACGTGAAAAAAACTCTATGGATGAACTGGTACCAAGCTGTCCTGAGAATACCGGGAGAGAATATTAATGTTCGAGCATATCAGAAACTTGATCAAGGAAGAGTTTTCCTCGCATAGGTTTCTTGAGCAGTGTTATCCCACCGTATTTTTCGATACTTTTTAAGATGGAATCTTCAGAAAAGCGAATTGATTCAGACCTATCTCCACCAGAAAATGCAAATACTTTGAGATCTGGGTAGTGCTTTTTCGTATAGACAATAAGATCAAGACCGTCCATCACAGGCATATAGACGTCTGTAGCTAAGAGATCGATAGATTCCCGCTCAAGGACCTCGAGAGCCTCTTTGCCTGTATGTGCGACGAAGACCTTATAGCCTTCTTCTTCAAGTATGATGGCAAGCTCGCGACAGATGCCGATTTCGTCATCTACTAAGAGTACAGTGAAATGGTTACAACTTGTCATATTCGTTCCCCAGTGCGCGTATTGTTACTGAACTGATTCTCAAAACGCAACACAAATGTCGTATGTGGTGTCTTCGGGTCGTAATATAAGGAGAGGTTATTTCTCATGGCGAGTGCCCTACAGAGTGCTAGCCCTAAGCCAGTGCCTTCTCCAACTTCTTTCGTTGTAAAGAATAATTCAAAAATTTTGTCTTGAGCTGATGGAGGTATGCCAGTACCACTGTCTTGAATGAGTATCGCTAAGTCATCATCTGTTTTATCGATTTTCACGAAAACCCACTTTGTTTCTAGGTCTTTAACAGCATCAAAGGCGTTGTTGAGCAAGTTGAGAGCAATTTGAGTCAGTTCAGCACGATTGCACCACACTTCGTCAGCACCGGGTTGCAATGAAGACTCAAGATGCAGCGTAATCCCAGCAAGCTCAAACTTCTTCTTTGAGACTCTGAGGATGTCTCCAAATACTTGAGTAATTGACTCAAGTTTGAGTTCTTCTTGAGGTGCTTTTCGGGAAAGCTTTTTGAGGCTTTCAACAAGGAGAGAAACTTGTTCTACGCTGCCAATAATATCCTCTGCAGCTTTAATCACCTCAGTTGTTTCCCCCTTTCTTTCTAAACGGCATATCCGTTCGGCGGTAAGGAGAATTTCCCAAAGTGGAGAATTAATCTCGTGAGCGATTCCAGCAGAGAGTCTCCCGAGAGAGTCGAGGTATTGAACTTGTTCAAGTTGTCCACGCAGAGCTGACTCTTGAGAGATGTCACGCAAAAAAGCATGGAAGTGAGGTTCACCATGAAGCTTCATTGCATTGATGCGTAGTTCTATCGGGAAGATCTCACCGGATGCTCGCCTCGCTTCAATATTGGCCGGCCCTTTGCCTAGTCGTTTCGGTATGCCTGATTCGAGATAACTTAGAAGGTATTGATCGTGTTGAGAACGATAGGGTTCACCCATAAGAATTTTAACATTTTCCCCAATGGCCTTACTACTAGGGATCCCAAACATCGCTTCAGCATGAGGGTTAAAAAGGATAATTGTTCCTCTCTGATCAATAACTACGATACCGACTGTTGCTGTATTTAAGATACTCGAAAAGGTAGCATTGCTATTACGTAAGCTATGTTCAGTTTCCTCTCGTCGAGCGATCTCCTCCTTGAGTGACTTTCGCGAAACGAGAGTATCCTGAAACTCTTCAAGTATGGAGTTTGTTGAATCGACCACTTCTGTTATCTCGTCATCGCCTTTGTCGGAGAAACGTTTTGATAGATCGCCATCACCGAGAGAATTAAGAAAGTCACGAAACCGTAGTAATCGCCGTAATTCAACGCCGATAAAGAAAAAAGCCACCAGAGTGCCAAAGAGAACGGCAAGGGTGCTCACGAGTGTTAACACGGCCACATCCTTCCAGAGCGTGGATCGAATTTCAGTCTTATCCGCTTTTACTACTAGGCCCCAATCAAACCTTGGTATATATCGAGTAGCTGCAAGGACAGGAATATGACGGTAATCTACGATGGAATTATCGAATTCACCGAGGGTGGTCTCTTGCTTTTGTAGGGCGAGAGTTATTGGCACCTTAAGAGAGGTGTGAGGAATAACCGTGGCCTTCGTTTGATCCTTGGCAAACCGAACGGTATTGATAAACTCAGCATCTCCGTTCTGATCGCGAAATGCTACCATTGTTTCACCGGTCAATCCGAGATCGGAGTAGTCGCGAAAAATTGAATCAAAATCATTCGTTTCTTTTGTAAGAATAAAGGTGCCTATTGACTTATGCCCAAGCTTCAGTGGGTGAGCCAGGATGAGTCGGATGGCACCAGCTTTTTTTGACATGCCAAGTAGTTCCCCCTGATTCTTCGGGAAGCTCAACTGATAGGGTAACCAGGAGGGGGGAGGGGGCGTCGTAGGGTGTGATGAGACTATCGTCTCTCCCTGGTTATCTACTACGAAAAGATTATTCTTTCCTGAGAGAGAATTCTTGGCATCGGTTAGAAGTCTCTTCATGTTCGAAAGCTGTTCGAGATCTTGCGACTGAATATATTTTGAGAGGCTTAGGTGGAGGTGGGTGCTCCTTGAGAGGATATTGAGTTGTTCAAAATATCCTTGAAAAGCTGCTTCAATACGTGCTTTTTGAATATTAGCGACCGCGTTTAACTTCGTTTTGTATGCCTCTATGACGGCTTGTTTTGTATAAAAATACGAGAAGAAGGTGATGATGATGAGAGGAATAAGGAGTCCAATGCCTTGGATGAGAGCCGTACGGGACTGAATTTTCACAGAAGCTACTTAGTGAATAGAGAGACAGAAGCGAAATTCATTACTGAGAAGCTGACAGTAACAGATAGTAGAGATGGAACAAGTGAAAAGTGTACGTAGTTCCTCGGTGTAAGGAGCAGTTTCTTCTCTTCTCTATTTAGGATACTATCAGCGTATGGCAACCAAAGACGAAGTTATTGAAATCTTAAAGACTATTGAAGATCCAGAGCTCTTTCTTGATATCTGGTTCCTTGGACTTATTTACGCTATCGATATCAATCAGGAAGAACATAAGGTGACTATCGATATGACCTTTACTACTCCGATGTGTCCTGCTGGTCCCATGATGATTGAGCAGGTAAAGGATCAAGTAGGACTCCTTCCCGATATTGATGAAGTCGAGGTAAAGATCGTTTTTGACCCACCTTGGCAGCCCTCTGACGATGTAAAAGCTATGCTTGGGATGATGTGATTATGAGTCTTCACCTCACAGAAGAACAGCAAGAACTCCAAAGTACGTTAAAGCGTTTCTTTGAGGAAACAATAACCTCTGAATACCTTAGGGAGCGCTTTGAGGCGGGGCAAGCACAAGACGAGCAGCTCCTTACTTCATGTAAAGAGCTCGGTCTCTTTTCGTATTTTGGCGAGTCAGAAGGAGAGGGGCATTTTCTCACCCTCTCTCTTATCGCCAAGCTCGGTGGACGCGTGCTTCTTACTGAGCCTCTTGCATATTGGATCTTTGCCAGTTCTTACCTTGCAGGAAATCTATTTGCAGATTCAGCTCTGATCAAAGAGGCCTTTGGCGAGAGTGAAGTCGACTCTCTGCTCTCTGGAGACACCCTTTATGTTCCACTTTGTGTTGGGGCAGCAAGTGAACTTACTCTTACTGAAGAAAAGGGTGTCCCCGCGGTAAATGGTACGACCTCTTACCTTGCTGGATGTTCAGGTGCAAAGCGTATCCTCCTCCTTTTCCCAGAGGGAGCGTTTCTCACCAGAGGAGAAGTTGGAGCTGAAAGCATTTCTCTTGAGCCACACACCGAAAGGCTCGATCGAACTATGGTGCGCCACACAGTGACCTTCTCGAATGCACCGCTACTTCCCCTTTCGTCTTTTCACTCCTCGCTCGTCTCGCTGCCTCGCGTACTCTGTGCTCAAGAGTTGGCTGGTATGGCGGCTCGGGTAGTTGAGATGACAGTCGAGTACGTCTCTACTCGAAAGCAGTTCGATGTTCCGATTGGTGGTTTTCAAGCTGTTCAGCAAAAGTTAGCTGATATGCACGCAGAGAGCGAAGCACTTGGAGCCGTCTCTCACTTTGCGGCGTGGACAGCTGATTTTTCGCCTGAGCAACTTGAGCTTGCCTCTCATGCTGCACTTATGAAGGCTGTATCAGTTGTGCCAAAAATTATTGAGACTTCGATACAACTTCATGGTGGTATTGGGTTTACCTGGGAACACGATCTCCACCTCTATCTTCGTCGTGCGAGAACACTGTGTGCGCTTTGGGCACCGAGCGAAGAAGACTATGATTTACTTCTGGCAGCTGCGGAGTAGGAGCTATGCAAGAAACGATTACCTCGTTCTTAAAAGAGTCTGTTGCGGTAAAAGAGCGTATCCTGAGCGATCCTCAACTTGTAACGCAGATTGAATCAGCCGCAAAGCTCCTGATTCATACCGTTGAGTCTGCTGGAACTGTGTATCTGTGTGGAAATGGTGGCTCTGCTTGTGATGCTATGCATTTTAGTGAGGAGCTTGTTGCTCGTTATAAGCGTGATAGGCAAGGCATACGCTCGATGCACTTTATTGATGGTGCCGCGCTGACCTGTTGGAGTAACGACTACGCCTACGAGTCGGCTTTTGAGAGGTATGCTGAAACATTTTGTACGCAGTCAGATTGTCTTGTGGGAATTTCAACCTCGGGGAATTCACAAAATGTGCTGTTGGCGTTACAGGCTGCTAAAAAGAAAGGGTGCTCAACGGTTGCGCTTTTAGGAAAAGACGGTGGAAAGATTGCTCCAATTGCAGATGCTTCCATCGTTGTGCCTTCTGATGAAACGGATCGTATTCAAGAGTCCCATATCTGCCTCATTCACATCTTTTGTGAGTTGATTGAGCAGGAACTTTGAGCCGCTCCCCGTGGCATTGGCTTATTCTCAAATCCATCACGACGAGTTCGACAAGGAAAAGCGATTGTATTTCCTACACCTGGGAGCCAATAGTCTTTTGATTTTTCAATAAAAAGCTGAAATTCACGTCCTGTTCGCCTAGCAAAATCGAGTATTGGATCCTGTGAAGTATCAGAAACAATGATTGAAGTAGGAGTAAGGAGCGGTTCAGCAAGCGCGAGCTCTTTTTCTTCGTGCTCGGCGTGGTGACAGCCATCGAGGATCAATAGATCTATTTGTTCTTTAAATGACGCAAGAAATTCTACAGAATCCTTGATAATCACTGTACCGTATGGCGCGTAGGGACCCGTGAGGAGAAAACCTGTATGTTTATGGATATCAAGTCCGTAATAGTGCCCAGGGTAACCTTCTGCGATGTTTCTCTTCAGTGCTGCTGCAAACGTGACAGAGCCAAGTCCTTTATCAAGCCCAGTCTCTACTATGATTTTTGGTTTGCAGATACGAGCAAGTGCGTACCAACCGAGACGCCTTCCAAAACGTGGAACGGGATCAGTTGGATTGCCATTGTTTCTCTTCGTAATGGAAAGTGTGCGAATATGCTCAAAGAGCTCTTGATCGTTTTGAATTTCGGCAAAGTAGTTTTCTACCGTGGATAGAGGGACATTTCCAATATGAGCGATGAGAGAAGCTAAGTGTGTTTGGCTATTCTCTCTTAGGTCATAGGTCCAATTACTTGTTTCACGTGATTCGAACATCCAATCAAATGCGAGCGTAAGTCTTTTCTCTAGTGCGAGGCCTCGAAAGACCTTTTCCATTCGTAGCGGAACCTTCTCGTAATCTTCTTGTGTCATTCCGATAGGGCGACCTGTAAAGCGTTCAACAATTTTTTTCTCAATAGCGCTGATACACTTCTGGTATGTTTGGAATGCGCTCGCAAATGCTGGGGATACACCTTGCTGTTGATCTGACATAGAAGGCCTCTCGGTATTTCAGGATATGTGCCTCTTTCTTAGATGCAGTGGAACGTGGGGGTGATGCGGGAGTTTTGTAGCCTAGTAGGCTGTAATTATTGAGTTTCCATGGATTGTTCACGAGAAGAAAAATTGAAGAAAATGGCCTAACGTGCCGATTTTACATATAGGTGTGGTCTCTCCTCTGTGCTCCGCCCCGACAAGGGATGACCGTAATGTGTTGTTAGCAGTTTTTTTGGTGCTCGTTTACGAGAGCCAAACATTCTGCGGAGCGTGAGTGTAGTTGGCTGTAATAAGCATTTCTTCAAATAGAGCGAGTTTGCAAGCACAAGCTCGTCTCTCTCGTACGAATGATGCGCTCGCGCGATCATTTGAGAGGCTTGCGTCTGGAATGCGGATCAACCGCGCCAGCGATGATGCTGCTGGGTTATCGATTGCGTCTCAACTCAACGCTGACTCTCGTGTTTATACCCAAGCACTAAGGAATGTCAACGACGGAATCAGCATGCTCAATATTGCTGATGGTTCAATTAGCGAACTCTCAAATGTGCTGACACGAATGAAGGAATTGGCTGAGTCATCTGCCAACGGAGTCTATTCACTTGCTCAACGAAAATCTCTCGATCAAGAAGCTCATTCACTACATCTTGAGTATAACCGAATACTACATACAACCACCTTTAATGGACGTATGGTCATCAATCCCACTCACACGACTCATATTCAAGCAGGATATGGAACTGATGGGATGCTCTCATTTGGGCTTGGGGATGGGCTTGCACGTACGGTAGGAGATGCAACATTGACTAACTTAGGTCAGACAAATGTTGGAGGTGCAAGCGATTATGTCACAGGAGATTTTAATGGTGACGGAAATCTTGATTTTCTTAGAACAGGACCGGGATCAAAAACTTCTGTGATGTTTGGAGATGGTGCTGGTGGCTTTGGTAACGAGCAAAGTCTCTTTACATCAACGACGCAGCAAGGACAGGTTGGAGATTTTAATGGAGATGGGTTTGATGATGTCATTTTATATGATTATCTAAGTGGGAATATCGATTACATAGAAAGTCGCGGGAATGGGACATTTAGTGCAGCTGTAGTACGAGATACAGTCAATACTGGTAGCGTAAGAAGCAATATTGCGGTTGGTGATTTTGATGGGGATGGTTCTGACGATATCGCTGTTACGACAGGAACAACCAAGACCCTAGAGATACTCCTCAACAATGGTGATGCTACGTTTAGCAATGAGACCACATACTCAGATTATATTGGAGACGTAAATGACATTCGTCTTGCTGATTTCAATAATGATGGTGTGCTTGACATCGTCACGAGTACGAATGGAGGGAGTCCACGTTTTAGTATTCGGCTTGGAAATGGGGATGGAACTTTTGGCGCCGTTCAATCTACTCCTTCTGTCTCGGGAGCAGGAGGTGGTGGACTCGATCTTGTTGTCGGAGACTTTAACCACGATGGATTCCAAGATATTGTCGGTGGGGATCGATTTTATGCTGGAAACGGAGATGGAACGTTTGCCGCTCCAAGTAATACGACTGGATTTAAATTCGGCGCACAAGATTTGCAAGCCGCCGATATGAATGGAGACGGGATTCTTGATTTTGTTGGAAGTGATCTTGTTGAGGGGGTTCTCTCTGTTTATTTAGGGGTAGGCGATGGAACATTTACTGAAGCGAGCTCAACAGCTTTACAAGTCGCAAGTTCCGGAATCGCATTGGGAGACTTTGATAGTGATGGGGTTTTTGATGTTCTCGCCGGGAATGGTGCCGAGGTTTTTTTACAGAACACAGAAGAAGTAACATCTTTGGAACGTATTAATCTTCTTAGTCAAGAGAGTGCGCAAGACGCTCTGACGCTACTTACGGGATATATCGAAAGAATAGGTGAAGAACGAGGATTTCTTGGTGCAAATCTTAGCCGCCTCCATAGCGCTCTCAACACACTGTCTGTAGCACGCGAAAACTTCACCTCAGCGGAAAGTCGCATAACCGATGCTGATGTTGCCTCTGAGTCTGCAAATTTAGTGAGAATGCAAACCTTACAGCAAGCTGGAGCTGCTGTGTTAGCACAAGCGAACCTTGCTCCTAACATTGCTTTATCGCTACTTCGGCAATAGAGCTTCGTTCATGATGGCTGTAAACATGGATAACTATACTCCTCGCACTTGAAAATACCGGTTCCCCTGGCCCTGAGCACGGCGGTGAGACGTTGAAAGAATCTTTTACGCGGAACACGTGAACAAAAGTGCTCCTCTTATACTCATCTTGGCAAAAAAGTATATACCCCGTAACCTTAGGTTTGTCGTACTCTCTAGATATATTCGCCGCGTACCGTGGTGTGAAAGCTGATCGCTTTCACGCGTCTTACTCTACGGGGTATATTTGTCTTCCCC
>JAUIBK010000039.1 GCA_030428205.1 bacterium | reverse complement strand
TATTGCACTCGGGAATACTTGGAAAGGGGCGTTGTTTCATTCTGTTGGAGAAGGGGTGCGAGCAATCTGTATCCTTGTTGTGGCTCTTGTAACGCACTCCTATGTTGCTGTACTCGTTGCTCACACAGCGGTGAGTCTCTCAAAGTCACTCCTTGGATATGTTCTTCTTTACCGACAAGGACTTTTGTCACTCTCAGTTGAGATAGGAGTGTGGAAAGAAGTTTGGAAATACAGCTTTCCCGTCGCACTTGCTGGAGTCTTCTCGTTCATTGTTGCTCATATTGATCAGCTCCTTCTCTCGCATACTCTCTCACCAGAGGATTTCGCTATCTATGCCATTGGTTGCTTGGTCATTCCGCCTCTTATTATTCTTGAGCATTCTGTTACCCGTGTTTTTATCCCTGTGCTCTCTTCTGCTCTGGAGCAGTGCCAAGCTGAATACGCCCGTAAACTGTACTCTAGTGCTGTTGATCAGATAGGATTTTTAGTTATTCCTGCTGTTTGTGGGTTAGCAGTTTTTGCCGAACCAATTATTCACCTCCTCTTTACGGAAAAGTATGGTGCTGCGGTGCCGTATCTCACCATTTTTGCTTTTTCCTATCTTGCACTCCTTATTCCATATGATGCCGTAGCACGTGCAGAGGGGGATTCTAGGTGGATCCTTGTTACGTTTATCCGATTTGGCCTATTTGCTTTGCTCCTTGGCCTGACTCTTGTCCACCTCTTTGGTGCGATGGGAGCACTCGCGGCACTTCTCCTTGCTCAATTTTCACTGCGTGGGTACGGATTAAGTTACGCAGCTCGTCGATTAGATAGTTCAATTTGGTCACTGATCCCGTTTGAATCACTCGGCCGGATGCTCGTTGTCTCACTTGTTCTTTCTGTGTTGTCGCTTCTTTTTCAACCGCTCTTTTCATCCGAATTTGTCTGGCTCGCTGTTTGTGGCTCTAGTTTTTTTGTCGTATATCTTGCGTCGTACCTCTTCTGGAAGAGTGATGTGCAATCCTCTGAGCGAGTACGTCAAGTGACAGCTTTGCTTCCTCATCTTACAAAAGGTGGGTTGGAGAATATGGTACTGACACTGGCAAGAGGAATACACAATCATGATGATTTTCGAGTATCAGTCTTTTGCTTTGATTATGAGCCTGAATATCGAGGAGATGATCTCAGTCAAAGCTTTCAAGACAGTGGGATCGAAGTATCAACTCACGTCAAAAAGAGAGGATTTTCTCCGCGTCTGCTGAGCAAGCTTGTCTTTTATGTCATTCAGCGCAAGGTTTGTGTGCTACACACGCACGACCTGGGGAGCTTGCTCTATGGTGGACTGACCAAGCTTCTCTGTCCACATAGAATCAAACTTATTCACACTCAACATAGTTTTGTTCACTTTCAACGCGAGCAGAAGTATCGAACCTATGAAAGGCTCTTTACGAAGCTAGCAGATCGTGTCGTGTGTGTATCAGAGTCAGTAAAGGATGGGTACCGTAGTCTTGGTATTGAATCGAGTAAGCTCGAAATAATATCGAACGGCATTGTGCTCCCGGTTGAAGGTACCCGCGATTCCATGAAAGCTCGTAAGGAACTCCTTGCAGGTGAGCTCCACTCTGACTCATGTAAGGATCTTAAAGATTGTGTTGATTCAAAATGGATTGTCCATATGGGGCGCATCTTCCAGGGCAAAGGACAACGAGAAGCTCTTGAGATATGGTCGAATCTCAGTGAACAATCTCGAGCCGTTTCACTCCTGTTTCTTGTTGGACCGATTGCTTGTGCGAACGAATACAACAAGATTTTGGAGATACACCGCACGCTTCCTGCAAGAGAGCGAGTGATTATTGTTCCAGGTACAAACAATCCTTATCGGTGGTACGAAGCTGCCTCAGCTCTCCTTTCATGTTCTCTTGAAGAGGGACATCCGCTGTGTCCCATTGAAGCACTCGCCGTTGAAACACCTCTTATTCTCTCTGATATTCCAGCTCACCGTTTTTTACAGAGATGGTCACAGTCTCTCGAGATAGAAAATCTCTCGCTTGCCTCTACAGTTCTCGACCGGCTTCTCAGCACTGAGCAGAGTATCTCACGCAAGAATTTGAGCGAAGGCTCGAAATATGTTCGTCGGAAATTCTCCGCTCATGAAATGGTGCTCCGGTATGCGACACTCTATGGGAGAAATGAGACGCCTCAGTCGCAATGTCCATTCTCGAATCTTCAGCTCAAGAGCGGGGAGGCGTCATGACAACTCAGTCTATCAAGCAAAAACATATAGTCTTTCAAGCCGCTTGGCTTCTTATCACTCGCCCGATGGATTTCCTTTCGACTCTGAGAGAGTTTTTTCTTTTTACCACTGCCTGGGCATTACGACAGGTGATCCCGTTTTGGGGAGGGCGAGTGGAGCTTGGAAAAAACGTACGAATACAGAAGAATCGATCTCTTCGTGTTGAGGCCCCTGCTGCGCAACTCAGCATTGGGGATGACTCCATTATCTACGAAAATGCACTGCTTGAGGCATTTGGTGAGGGACGCATTGAAGTTGGTGAGCAATCTGTTCTTGGTGATATTCGGATCTCATGCCGTGCTCGTATCAAGTTGGGCAAGAGGTGCTTGTCGAGTTGGAATGTGTTTCTACAAGATTTTGATCCTCACCCACTTGAGCAGGCTCTTCGTGCAAAACAAGTTTCTCAACTGGTTACACATTTTCGACCGAGCTTTGTTCGGCAAGTGTCAACCGCAGAGCAGCCTGAGCCGTTTGAGTGGGAGTATCCAAAAGCTGATATCGTGATTGGAGATGATGTATGGCTTGGTGCGAATGTAACCATCCTGAAAGGTGCTCATATTGGTTCTGGAAGCATTGTTGCTGCTGGTGCCGTTGTCGTGCGTGGTACGTATCCTGAACGTTCTCTGCTCGCTGGAAACCCAGCACGCGTCATTCGTGAGGTCAACGCTTCATGATTGTACACCTCTTTCATTCCAGCATTGTCAGTGGACCTGAATCTCTTGTTATTCCGGCACTCCGTCGTCTCGAGCAGGTAGCCCTTATTTTTCTCGTTGAAACGCGTCTTGGTGAAAAAGGGCGCGAAGCAGCACAGTATGCTCATGACATGGGCCACCTTGTGTTTGAAATTGAAGTTACCAAACGGATTGATCGTAAGGCGATTCGTGAGCTTCGTGAGTGGTTTAAGGAATCTCCCCCAACACTCGTACATGCACATGATGTTAAAGCGAGTAGCTATCTTGCCGAGGCTTGTGCCCAAATTCCAGAACGTTCTTTTCCTCTATTTTCAACTCATCATGGTGTTCGGGGGAGGAGTGGTTTTCGTGCAAAAGCTTATGAGAATTATTATGTTCGGTGTGTACTCCCAAAGTTTGACAGGGTATTCACTGTCTGCATGTCAGACCGTGATCTGCTCTGCGGTCGCGGTTTGTGCCCAGATAAGGTAGTTGCTCACCCCAATGGAGTCGATCGTGCTAAAGTTCTCATAGAGCAACGTCAACGAGTTTCTGAAGATATTCGAAAACGTTGGAATGTCACCGGCCTCTCGGACAGAACCATTTGTCTTGGAGTTGTTGGCCGTCTAGCCCCTGAAAAGTGTCTTGATCGTGTGTTAGAGACGGCTTCTCTCTTGAAGAAAAAACGAGATGCTGATTGGAAGGTTCTCTTTTTTGGAGATGGACCTGAACGAAAACGACTCCAAGAACGTTCAAACAAGCTTGGTCTCCAAGAGCACGTACATTGGATGGGATATCGAGCTGAAATTAAAAATGAGTTTGCAGGATTTGATCTCCTGTTATCATTTTCACGTGCAGAAGGAATGCCAATTAACTTGATTGAAGCAGGATGGGCTGCCACCCCTGTTTTTGCAACTGCTGTAGATGGTAATAGAGAACTTATCCCTAGTGAGCGATTTGGAACTCTCTTTGATGTTCGCTTAGGTGAAGATGAGATAGCCAGGCTCCTTGCCCGAATACTTGCGCAACCTGATTCTCTTGCTGTTCAAGGCAGAAATTTTCAGCGCAGAGTAGAGTCCTCATACTCTGGACTACGGTGGTTGAGTGAGCTTGAGTATCACTATAGCCCGTTTATTCATCCGAAAGTTCTCTCGAACGTGAATCGGTAACCATCTCCTCTCGAAGATAGGGTTATTCGTCTTGAGGTATACGAAAATTTCTTAGTCCTCCAACTCTCATAAATAAAGCAATAAATAACAGCTAGATACACAAAAAGTGTTACTTATGCACACTTTTTGCATTACCTATGAACAGGTTGCAAGTGGACTCTTGAAGCGTGAGCGACTTAGGGACTTTGGGATGTATAGAAAACTAGGGTGTTGAAAATGAAAAACGAGCACGGTTCAGTCTACGTCGAATTTAGTATTGTAGTTCCATTTTTTATACTCTTTGTGGCAGGCCTAGCTTCAATTACGAGTTTGCTAGGAAATATGGCAGTACTCATTCCTACTTCATTTGAAGCGATCCATGCAGGCTCGGGTCGACTGGGAGGGGAGGGAGAAGCGGCTATGATGAGTATATCTGATCAATTTGTTCATCACTTGGCGAGAGGTTTACAGGATTTCGAAGCAACATCAAGCTATTATACAACACATGACGAAGAAGAGGAGGTCTCAGTTGTAGAAATTGACCTCTCCGGGGGCCTCAGTGATAGACTGCCATTTGCTACCCTCGGGTTAAATCTTTCACTTATTGGTCCCCATGTTGGGAGGGACCTCAGCATTGAGAATTCAGACTTTGCTACGATCGGTGGACGGTATAATTGTACAGGAGAGATCTGTGACACCGACTGTCCTCCCCACCCTTGTGGTACTCCCATTAATCAAAGGCCAGTTGATATTTCATATGATATTGGTGAACCGATTCAACGGTTGAATGACTATGGTCTTGAACTGCCAAACCACGATATCGAAGGTTTAGACTGGTAGAGCCGGTACATTTCATATCTCAGAGTAGTTTCAGTAGTTTAGCCGCTCTTGTACACTATACTTTTTTTTGAGTAAGAATCCATCTCCCCTTACACTATGTACTTCAACCCAAGGAGTACGTGACGTATGGATTTTCGAAGAATTAGGCTAAATATCCGAAAACTAATCAATTTTATACTTCTTCTGAGCCTCTGTTTGAGTATTTGGGGGTGCGCTCCTAAGAGAGAGAAGGCTCGAATTAAGATAGAAGCTGTGCCAGTTGAAGAGGCGACCTTTGAAGGCTTGGTCGAGGAGTCAAGCGAACCGTTTATTCAAAAAGCTAGAGCAGAAAAGGTCATTGCTCCTGGATACCTTATTCATCTTTCTACATTAGAAGATGAAAAACTTAACGGGGATTTTCGAGTAGCACACGATGGAGCTCTCAAGCTTCCCTATGGTGTAACTCTTACAGCAGAGAATAAGACCCTTTCAGCACTACAAGCAGAGGTCAAAAAAGCATACCAGACATATTTCAAGGTTTCGCCGACGATGCAACTTACGATTGCGGAGAAAAAGTACTCTGTCCGGATTGAAGGACTGGTGCAAAAGCCAGGTGAGTACTATCTCAAAAAAGAGAGTAGCTTTGATGAAGTGATTGCACTTGCTGGCGGACTTCAGCAGGGCAAGAACACTGAAACAGTCGCGCAGTACGCAAATATTGAGCAGCTCGGTGAGGCGTGGGATGTAAAGCTTGCTCACTACTATGCTGGCAATAAGAATCGTATTCCTGATTGGCAGGGGGGCGAACGGATCTTCTTCCAGAGTGAAAGTCATTCAGATCAGGTCGGAATCGATCGTCGATTTATTCATATGCTTGGTCAGGTCAAGAATCCCGGTGAATATACCGCAGAAAATGGCGCTGATTTTTACTCCTACCTCGCGAAAGCTGGTGGGCCTGATGGTGATGCTGATTTCTCAAGGGTAGAGATTATCAGGATTGAAAATGGAGAAAAGTTATCAATCGTTTTCGACGTAGAAAAGGGAGCTAGGCTTCCAGTGCTCCGTGGCGGAGACGTTGTGATGGTGCACGCTAAAGATGCTGACACCTTACTGACGAACGTGACTGGGGTCATTCAATCAATTTCAACAATATTGTTAGCAGCTGTTGCACTATAGGGGAAAGCATGAGAGCGCATTCGGAATTTTCAATAGAAAACGAAGGAAGTGATGAGATCGGTGGTGAGCACCTGCGTGTTCTTCACGATTATATTCACCGTACTGAATTTAAACGGATGCTCAATCGTATCGTCATGGCCCAAGCTGAAGATGGCTTTCGTACGATTTCTGTGCTCAGTGAATACGCAGAAGAAGGAAGATCGTTTTTTATCTCTGCGCTCGCTCTTGCGTACACACGATATCTCCATAGTCGAGTGCTGATTGTAGAAACAATCGAGCAGACGAAGAATCGTTCGCTCTTTTTGCAGTCTGTTGTAGGCGAGCATCTTCCTGAGCAGATCAGCGCCCATTTTGAGGATGATCCAGGATATATCGACCTCCTTTCAACACGTTCACTGGGTGAGGGAGAGTATGATACTGCAGATTTTCAGATTGGGAAGTATTTAAAGCGGCTTGAAGGGCGTTACGATCTGGTACTCGTTGATACCTGTCCTCTCTCTGAGGTGAGTCCACGCTCTCTTGATCCGTATATCATTGCGCGTCACACAGAGGCCGCCGTTTTAATAACCTCGCCACAATCGATGAAGCGCTCGATCGTTTCCCCTATTGTTGAGCAGGTGCAACGGATGGGAGTGAGGCTCCTTGGAACCGTCTATAATGGATTTGCTGTACAATGATTGATGATACGATCTCTCTTGCAGATATTTTTGATATCGTAAAGCGTAATATCGTTCTCCTTTCGGTCTGCTTTGTTGCTTCCGTTGTTGTTGCTCTTGGGATTGCGTTTATGCTTCCTGAGCAATTTAAAGCGTCTTCAACACTGAGCATTCCATCGAGTTACTTTCGTAATCCACTCGTAAGTGACCTATTGCCAGAAGAGCACGATCAGTCAGAATTGAGGGCACAACGTGAATCTCTCCTTCGACAAGCTCTCGATGATACCTTCCTCAATACACTCGGGAAAGAATTTGGGATCTTTACTCTCTCTGACTCGGAAGTAGCTAATGCTCTTGAGCGAAAGTTGTTGTTAGAAAACATAGAGTACTACTCTCTTAATCCAAATACCTATCAACTCTCAATTGTCTCTCGTGACCGTACTCAGGCCTTTGAAATGAACAAGGTAGTGCTCGCTCAAATGACTCAGACACTCGCTGATTCGAGAATGGAAACGCTACTTACGACTCAAAAAGCAATCGATAAACACGTCTCGGAACTTGGTGTGTCGCTCAAAACACTCTCTCAACGAAGTTCAGTCAAAGACGCTGAACAGCTTCGAGTGGAGCTCTCAAAGGTAAATGCCGATCTCGATGCTCTTCTCATGCACTACACGGATAAACACCCAGAGGTGTTTAAGTTGCGGCGCAAAGCTCGTTCGCTACAAAGTCTCCTTACTGCTGTCGAGCAACAAGAAAGCAAAGTTTCGGGAAACAAAGGCCCACTTCTCAGTGCTGCGGCAAAGGAGCCTATTCAAGCCGTCTATAACGATCTTCTCAAGAAGCTCAACTACCTCAATATCATTGTTGATATGGAACGTGAGAGCGGAGTAGATGCGCATATCTCAATCGTAGAAAGTCCATCGCTTCCAACTTCTCCGTTTTTTCCAAATAAGAAGCTCTTTCTTGTTTTTGGTGTGTTTGTTGGATTGGCGCTGGGCCTCGCTCTTATGATCTGGAGAGAGCTTTCTCGTAAAACATTCCTTGCGCCTGAACAGCTCAGCGAGTCACTTGGATTACCATATCTTGGTGAATTGCCTGCGCTTGATGATACACCTGAACTACCACTGCTTCTTTCCTCGGATCGCGCTACGGGAGTACACCGTGAGCTTCCTTGGCAGTCGTTGGGTAGTCATTCGTAATGTGGGAGAGCCTCTATGGAGCTCAACTATATTCACCTTTCAACATTTTTTCTCCTCTTGCAGTGCTTCTTAACGGCGTTGTATCTCGTTCGTAAGGAACGGTATGCACATATTGCTAATCTCCCAACTGCGACTGCGTTTGGGGGTACCGTCTTGGCAATACTTGTCATTTCCAGTGTCTTTACCTGGTTTCTTGGAGCGGAGTTCTTTTTACTGAGTGTTTCTCTCGCGATTGGCGTTGTCTTGAGCACATTTCATCCTGTTGCTGCTCTTGGATTTTTTGCATCAGTGCTTTTCTTGCGTCCCTGGGAGTTTGTCGAGGGAGATTCTCTCTTGCTCTTGCTTCCAAAAGGATTAGCAATTCTCTCTCTCGTTTCATGGCTTTTTTATAAGTTTCGTACGAGAGCCTTAGAGCTTCGCTGGAATCGTACTGTGCAACTCTTTGTACTCTTGCTTGTCTGGTTTGTGACGTCTTGTGCATTTTCTGCAACCCCAGCTGATAGTCTCGATTACCTCTTTGAAAGACTCTTTCCCAGTGCTGTATTACTCCTCCTCGTTATTCATGCTGTTGATGATAGGACTGATCTGAGCCATCTTTTTGCTTCGGTCGTGTTTGCTGTTACCGGTGTCATTGTTTCAGCTCTTGTGTATACCTCTGAAATTGCTGTTCCTGGTCAGATTGGAGGGCGACTTGTCGGGCCTGGATTGCTTGGAAACTCAAACGACCTTGCCAGTATTATCGTGCTCGTCATTCCACTGCTCGTCCAAGAAACACTCCGCAAACGAAGAGGAAGCTCGATTGAGCTCAAACTCGGTTCAATAGTGTTTCACCTTATGGCCCTTGCTCTGCTTGTCGTTGGTTTGTGGCTGACACAATCTCGAGGAGCACTCCTGGCTCTTTTCTGCGGAGGGCTTCTCTTCGCTGTATCATCTGGCTTAAAGAAGAAGAGTCAAATCCTACCAGGTCTTTTACTGGCACTTGTCCCGATTGCCCTGAGCTTTTTTGTCTTTCGTGCAGAAGGAGATCTTGATGCTTCAAGCTCCTCGCGGTGGAATTACGTCATCGCAGGAATCAACATGACAAAGCACCATCCGCTGTTTGGTGTCGGAATTGGTCGATATCCTGAAATGTATGAGATGTATACGCCCTCATTTGAGGAGTGGGGGAAGCGCACAGCTCACTCGAGTTGGATCTTAGTTCTCTCTGAAGCAGGGGTACCTGCTCTCTTATTCTTTGCTGCGCTGTTTGCTATAAACGTCCTTGCCTGTTGGCGTGTTCGCCAACTTGCTCCTGGAATGTTAGTCAGTATCGTTGGGTATGGGATAACGATTACGTTTCTCTCTCACAGCTATCTCTTTGTGCTCTACTTTCTCCTCGGTATGAGTACAGCTGCTGCCCGAGTCCTCTCTCGAGCTGGGAATATTCCGGTTGAGACGGACTCACGTAAACCTCGTTCGTATCGAAGACCTCAGGCTCTCCTTCCTGTTACGAGTCTCTGCCTGTTGTGTTGTTTGAGTTTGCCCACTCATGTACAGGCACAAGAGGCACTGATTCAAGCAAGTGTGGGGTTACAAAAGCCTCTTGGCGATACTCTGCCCAGGCTTCAAAAGAAAATTCGCCTTTCAGGGGCTCGTGGCGAAATGGTTTTCTTCCAACTCTACCTCACAGGTCGTGGATGCCAGGCTCTTCGAGTTGAGGGATTTGAGCAACTTTCACTCAAACTCTTTCGCATGGAAACAATTACAACCAAGTATCCATCATTTCCCGGTGCCTATGTTGGTGAACATTACGATCCTTTGGTTCCGCTGACAGTAGGAAAGCCAGTTTGCCCTTCCTCAAAAGGTCTTTGGATCCTTGGGGAGATTTCAATTCCTGAAAACCTTCCACCAGCCGCGTATCAGGGAACCTTTACTTACGGACTCGTAAAGTTGCCGGTAGAGATCAATGTTTGGAAGATGACCCTGCCAAACAAACCACCTCTACCAATCTACACTGAGATGAGTACGTGGTATAATTTGGTTGGTCACTATGGAAAATGGACGAATGGAGAGGCGGATCTTGCAAAGCAGTATCTTGCACTGCTCCGTCGTCACAGAGTTCAAACGCTTACCACTCATATTGATACTCCAGTCGTTCAAGAAGTCGATGGAAAAGAGCGCTTAAATCTTCGTACGACACCAACTGCAGAACAGTCTTTTTACAGGCTTAATATTGAGGGACGCCCCGAGTGGGCTTATCTTGGGTACCCCACAATGCCACACGAGAGAGCATTGGAGCCCAAGACCTATGAATATTTTCGCGCTGTTTCAGAAACTATTCGATCCGAGAAATTACCATACCGCCCGATGGTTTATCTCTGGGACGAACCTCAAACTGAAGATCTTCCAAAGCTTAGAGCATTTGCGCACCTTGTAAAAAAAGCAGCTCCGAATCTGCGAGTTATGGTCACTATGACCTATAAACCTGAGTTCCACGATCTTATAGACATCTATGTGCCTGTAGCAGATTTTATTGGAACAAACGGTTTTCCAGATTTTGATACCTATAGAAAGTTACAACGTGATGGAAAAGAGGTCTGGTGGTACGTGAGCTGTATGAGTCACGGTTGTGATGCGCTCGCAGATACCGGTATTCCAGACCTTGTGATTGATCGCCCCTCATCGTATGTGCGCTCAATTGGTTGGTTAGGAGCCAAACAGGGTATCGATGCGTTTCTCTACTATTTCGTAAACTTTGCCTATCAATTCTACCCAGATCGTGATCCTTGGAAGAATCAGTGGGACTTCTCTGGAAATGGTGATGGGACTCTCGTTTATCCAGGTAGGCCGGGCATGTTTGGGTTAACCGCCCACACTCCGCTCCCATCATATCGACTGAAATTGCTTCTTGAGACATCTCAAGACGCACAGTACGTTCAGTGGATGAAAGAGCAGAAAGAGACACCAGAGTGGTGGAATTCAGAACTCGAAAAGCTTGTTCCTGGACTCAGAACTTGGGAGCGTCAGTATGAATCATATAGTGCTTTGAGAGAGAGAGTAGGAAACTACCTCCATTCTCTGGGAGGATCCTAATGAAAATTCTTTGGATAACTCCAAATGTTCCTTATCCAGTAGAAGATGGAGCAAAGCGTGCTACCGAAGCGTTGCTTTGTTCTCTTTCCGTACACAGTGTCGAACTTCATCTTGTAACAACAGACTCACGTACTTTCTCTAAAAGTGAGAGGAGTGAAATCGTAGAGCATCTCGGTCTGAAGTCTCTCGAGATGACCTATTCAAAACGAAGACCTTACCATCGTCTGCTCACTCAACCGCTTACACCTCTTACGATGGTACGATTTACGAGTAGTTCATTCCGAGAGCTACTTGAGGCAAAACGAAAAGAAGGTGGGTGGGACGTTATTATCTACGATGGGCTACACCCAGCAGCGCATTCGATATCGAGTGGTGCTTATCGGTCATTTTGGAGAGAGGTGCCGGTGGTCTATCGAGCTCATAACGTTGAAAGTGAGATCTGGAATGGTCGCACAGAGCGATGCACGAACATCGTTGTCAAAATGCTCCTACGTCTTCAATCTGCTCTCGTAAAGCGTTTTGAAAAATCTGTTCTCAGCCAGGTATCGCATACGGCAACGGTGTCACAGGTTGATTCGTACAAACTTAGCGAACTCTTTCCTGGGTCACCGTCTACAACTGTTCCTATAGGAATGGATTTCTCTTCACTAGATTTTCATACCACTAACGAAAAAAAACAGGTGCTCTTTGTTGGAAAGCTTGATTGGAAACCAAACCAAGAGGGGCTGCAGTGGTTTCTCGAAGAGGTATGGCCAACAGTGTATGAAAGAAGGCCCGATCTTAGATTCGTAATCGTAGGAAGTGGTGATGTATCTCTTCTTGCGCCCTACCTTGACCAAGGCGGGGTTGAGTATGTTGGTCGAGTCAAGAGTGTTACGCCCTATTATAAGGATTCACTCATCTCGATAGTGCCGATTTTTTATGGGAGCGGTACAAGGGTGAAAGTTATTGAGTCAGTTGCCTCTGGCTGCCCAGTTTTAAGCACGACACTAGGTGCTGAGGGGCTTGAAATTGAGCCAGACAGCCAATTTCTCTGTGAAGATAGCTCGCAAGGGTGGATAGCAGCCTTAGAGCAGATTAAGCCCGACAAGGCCGCTCTCATAGCGAAAAATGCCTACCAATCGCTTGAAAAAAAATGGAGCCGAAGCGCGAGTAGTGAGCAGTTTATTGGTATACTAGCGTCACTTCAAATCGATTTTGCCAGCAGGCAAAAATCAATTTGAAGTGACACTAGCTGAGCTGTGTTGTCCCTCCGGGGGTTTTTGCCTCCGGCAAAAAAGTGTGGCTCTTCGTCTAACCGGCGAAGAGTGTCGCCACACTAGATGGCATTCTCGGTGTTCAAGAGTATGTGGGTGGGGCAAAAACTGAACAGGCACTGGCGCAATGATTCCAATTCCAAATACACAACTGATCCGAAAAGGGGTAAAGAAGCTTCTTGGCACACCGCTCTTTTCACCCGTTCGTTCGATGTACTCCGGCTTTGGGAGTATCCTTATGTACCACCGTGTTGTTGGTGGAGAGAGAAGGAAGACTCTCTGGAACGACCCTACGGCATTCCAGCCGAATTTAGGAATTTCTGTACACCGTGACTCTTTTGAAGAGCAGATGGCGTATATCAGTGATCACTACCGGTGTGTCTCTCTCGATACGTTTCATGACGTCCTTGTTGGAATGGAGTCCGCGCCACAAAAAGGGGAGAAACCGCTTATTGCCGTAACCTTTGATGATGGCTATCTCGACAACCTTGAAGAAGCACTTCCTCTCCTTGAAAAGTACGACATACCAGCTACGATATTTGTTACTCCAGGATTAACAGACCAGAGCACGCAGCCGTGGTGGTATCTGCTAGAAGGATTCATCAATAAACTGCCTGAGATTACAGTCCGCATCATGGATGGGGAGAGAACTTTCTCTTGTAAAAGTACCCAGCAAAAAAAGACAGTCATGCGGATTCTCGATGGAATGTTCCGCAGGCGTTCGTGTGATGAGCAACAAGAGCTGATGGCTGAGCTTTACGAGCAGTACTCAGGAGAAGACTTTTCGCTCCCCGAGTTTCTCAATTGGAGCCAGGTCGCTCAGCTCGCCGAGCATCCACTGATTACCATTGGTGCTCATACGATGACTCATCCAGTTTTACGACGAGAAGGCGAAGAAGATGTTATCAGTCAAATTCAAGAGAGTCGGACTGTGCTTGAACAGAAGCTAAAACAACCAGTGCGTTATCTGGCCTATCCATTTGGTGATCGTGCTGCTGTTGGAAGGAGATCCTTTCGAATTACCGAGGAGCTTGGATTTAGTCTCGCAGTGACAACGCGAACGGGGCATGTTCACGCAAGTCACATCGACGATCTTTGCGCTCTGCCACGAATTACGGTCGATTATTTCGACACGCTCGAGTCTTTCCAGTCGAAACTTGCTGGTGTTGAAGCGTTTGTTCGCTCGCCATTTGAACCAATGGTGTCAGACTGAGCCGTGTGTTCTGCTTCAACAAAATGGAAACGAGAAAGAGAGCAAGCGAAGTTCTTCGTTAAGACGTCGATTTTAAAAATTGCCGAAGACCATCTTTGATCCGAAAAATGTGAGCAAGAAGGGGATCTGTCGTAGCACGAACCGTTGAGTTCGTCCGGATCGTATTTGCGAATTGGTACTTATATGATTCTTGTCCAACTGTGAAATCAAATTCCTTGCACCCATCTTCAATCATTACCTGAAAAAGCTCCTTGAAGAGAAGCATGCCGGGAGAGTATTCGGAGTAGGCGGTGTCAAAAATCGGTTTGTACCAATAGAATTTCTTTGCGTCTCGAAAGCCTAAGTGAAGAGCAATGGGTTGCCCATCAAGAGTGAGCGTGGAGCAGTGGATAGACCCGGATGGAAGGAGGTGGGAGATAAACCTCGTGTAGAAATCCTTTTGTTTCGGATCGTTAAATTGACTTGGTGTAGCAGTGTTATTCCATCGTTTTTGGTGGAGCTCAAAGAGGTGGGGGAGTAGGTTGAGAATCTCATCTTTATCTTCGTGGAGAGTAAAAGCGACGGTGCCTTGCTTTTGGAGTGCTTTGAGTTTTCTTTTGAAGAGTTGTTTCTTAATAATCTTTTGGTCTGCTTTTGTGTCTCCTATGATCCTGGCTGGTGTGTCAATTCGGAGTGTGGTGTCCCACCAGGAGTGATTCCAGTTAGAAAAGTGATTGTTGAAAGCTTGGATGGTAGGTGAGGTCGAAGGGATATTTCGTAACTCGAGACATTTCCAGGGGGGGCGTGTGAGTGCGTAGTCTAGCAGTGAGCTGAGAGTATGAGTGTCACGGTAGAGAATGTCAGCATAATCAGAGGCATAATTGGCGGAACCAGCCAGTGAGTATGTTTGAAGCGTTCGACCGAAGATACGTTGCTCTGAGTGTACAAACGGGGCCAGTGCAACAAGAGAGTCGTTATACCAGGTGGTAAGAAAAACGGGTTGGTATTGTGCGTTAAAGGCCTCAAGCCAAGCCAAGTGCCAATCAAGCGATTGAAAAATAGTGTTAGTTGGTGAGTGCTCAACCAGTTCTTCCCACTGTGGCCGGAGTGCTTCGATATCGCCCCGTTGTTGTATCCAAGTATGGTGAAGCATCGTAGACAATCAATCCTTTTTTGGTGACAAGACGACAAACATATCTTCACCAACATACCACGCTTTTTGAAATTGCCAGTTTCGAAAGGCATAGGCTGTTTCTTGGAGTGTTGGAACGTCTTGTTCAACTGAAAGTTCTAGTGGGTCCCCCTCAGCAGGGCGTAAGAGCTGAGCGTGAACGGCAAGATCTCCACCTCTTTTGAGTGTCTTTTTGATTTCGCTCCTGAGTCTCTCTTTCCACTCCCGTTTGCCGTTTGTCTGTGAGTCGTATTGGAGATTATAGAAGGTATGCCCACTCATGTACTGTGCAGGTGCCCAGAGGCTTGCGGGATATCGTTGGCCGTGGACCACTACAAGGCTTTGTGGAGCAAGGTGAGCTTTGGAGATCATGGCGAGCTCCGCGGGGGTTCCCACGAGTGAAATGAGCGGTGGGAGGATTCTTGTTGAGAGATGAAAAGCAGCCAGTATGAGGGGGATAAGCACAGGGACCGCTTTTGTTGTGGTCAGACTCGCATAAGGTAAAAAGAGAAGGATAAGGGTAGATGGTAAGAGCTGTGAGAACCGTTCAACATCTGAACCTTGCCAGAGAACAGCGAAAGCGAGGATTGGGATGGCTAGTGCGAGAGCAAAGATTGAGTAGAGCTTTTGTATGCCCGTATAACGAAAACGTAATGTGCGAAACCAGGCAAGCCCAATCAGAGTAACACTGATAAGGAATGCGACCACATAGGGGAGGAGTGCTGTGAGAGACAAGGAGCTTGTATTGCTAAGGATAAGAAATTTGAGTGATTTGCCGAGTTCTCCAAGGTAGGTCAGTGAAAGGGTATAGCCGAGGGCAGCTCTAGCAACACTTACTGGCGAAAAGGTTGTGGCTATACCGTGACTACTTGCACGAAACCAGTCAACAGCCGAAGAGTAGCTGTGTTCAGGCACAAAGATTATATAGGTCAACAAAACGAGAGTTGCCCAACTCGCTCCGAGAGTGACCGCTGAAAAGAGAGTCGCTTTTAATCTTTGCCTAAAGGACTGTCTTCTTGTTATCGCATAGAGGATACACAGAGCCGGAAAAGAGAGAATGCTCACTCCCCAAAAAGCCCAGGCGAATAGGGCAAAGACGAGTGACACGATCGAGTGTCGCATGTTTTGCTCCGGTCTTATGAGCATTGCTGAGCTGTATGTCACCAGCGCAGCGGCCCAGGTGTAAGAACTCCCACTTCCACCGTAAACGAGCACAAAGTGAGAACAAGCAAGGGTGGCGATAGTGAGAAACCGAGCTTGTAGGCTAAATCCTAAGTGTAATGAAACAAGTGAGGTGGCGTGTAACAGGAGTACGGCCCCGATTGCCGAGAGAACTTGCAATACGAGTAGTGGATCAAGTGAGAGGAAAAAAAGAGAAAAGAGTGAGTGGAGAGTTTTAGCGAAAGGAGTCCAAAGGAGATGGCCAGCATCGACTGGAAGAGGGGCGTTCGATTTGATATCGAGTGCGTACCAGACCCCATCTCCGTACCAATACGGATTTGCTACGACGTAGAACACTACAAGCAGTAGTCCGAGGAGGTAGCGAGATCTGTTCATAGGGTAAGCGTTAGTTATTACAAGAGATTGTTCCCTGAAAGAACAGTCTGGAGTTTATTTTCATCTAAAGTATACCTGTGCAGAGAAGTTTGAAAATGGATGCATTTTTTTGAACACCACAGTATGATCGTAAGAGACGGTAGTTGTATGAAAAGTCTATTAAGTTTCAGTCTGTTACAAGCGATTTGGTTGCTAGTGGTCCTTCTCTGCCCATCTGCACTACTCGCAGAGATATCTAATCCAATCCTGTTTGTTACTCAGGTTCCAAAGCCTGAAGATTTTGCCAATATCGTTTCTACTTTCGGAAATCACCGAGCGACCCTTGATTCAGCTCCGCGAGGCGGGGATCTCTGGATACGTTACCCTGATGGTTCACTCAAAAACCTGACCAACTCGGCGGGATATGGGAAAAGTGGATTTCAAGGAGATTCTGGAATTGCCGTAAGAGACCCTGCGGTGCACTGGAGTGGGAGCAAGGCTCTCTTTAGTATGGTCGTTGGTAGTCCTGCCCAGTACGAATATGAAGATTACCGCTTCCAACTTTACGAGATATCGGGCCTTGGAAAAACAGACACACCTGTCATAACCAAGGTCGCACATCAACCAGAGGACTACAATAATGTCATGCCTGTCTATGGCACAGACGATTCCATCTTTTTTATCTCCGATAGGCCCTATAATGGACAATCACACCTCTACCCACAGCTCGACGAGTATGAATCGACACCAACGAACACAGGTCTGTGGAAGCTTACTCCACAAAGTGGCGTACTGAAGATAATTGATCATTCACCATCGGGAGACTTCGATCCGATCGTCGATAGTTTTGGGCGAGTTCTCTTTGTGCGCTGGGATCACTTGCAACGAGATCAACAAAATGATGCAGGTGTCTATGGTGCCTACAACATGTCGAGTGAAAGTACGAGTGCAAGCCCCCTGGCAACCGCCGCTGAGGTCTTCCCGGAGCCTCGCTCTAACTCGACGGGTGCGTTTGGAGCGGTGCAAGGGCACCGCTTTAATCTCTTTATGCCTTGGATGTGCGAAGAAGATGGAACAGAACTCGAGACTTTAAACCATGTCGGCCGCCATGAGCTACATGATTATTTTACCAATTCCTTTCTTTCTGATGGAGCCCTCAAAGAATTTCTCGGGCAGAGTTCGAGTAGGCTGAATCAGTACTCAATACAAAATTTCTTTCACATCTCAGAGGATCCAAATAGGCCGGGAGTATACCTCGGTGTGAATGCTCCTGAGTTTTATACGCATACCTCGGGACAAATTATAGAATTGTACGGCCCAGAGGGCACTCCTGCTGATGAGATGTACGTTGAGCCAATTACACATCCCTCAACATCATCTCCTGATTCGTCTCCTCCACCATCGCACAGCGGTCTTTACCGAAATCCCGTTATGCTCACTACTGGTGAATTACTAGCTGCGCACACAAGTGAAACACAAGCTGATAACAATACGGGCTCTCGAGCTTTTCCGAGTTCTCGCTACGACTATCGCTTGCGTGTCGTTGCGCCAGCTGGTCAATATTCTCAAGCTTCTACCTTTCTCACCAATGGGATCTCAAAATCAGTACAATTCTATGATCCAGACGTCCTTGTGACGTACTCAGGCCCCTTGTGGGAGCTCCAGCCTGTAGAAGTGGTTGCTCGGGCTATTCCTTATCGGTTAAATCCCACGCTTTCTACTACCGAGAGCTCGATCTTTGACACCTTTGATGTCTCACTTGAAGAATTCAAAGAGTATCTCGTTCAAACTCAGAGCGCCTTAATCGTCTCTCGTGATGTTACAACAAGAGATGAAAGCGATACCCAACAGCCGTTTAACCTCCGAGTTGCCCAAAGTGGTGCTCAAACTGTTGGTTCGGCTGGTGATCTCTACGATATCTCCTCTATTGCATTTTTACAGGGGAATCTCGTTCGTCGTTACACGAATCTCCACCAAGGTGTACGCACATTGGCGCAACGGATTGGTTCGACTCTGGGGCCTCTTTCAGCTCAGTCAGGAGGAGTTGGAAGTGTACCGATTGCTTCTGATGGCTCTATTGCGGTGTTACTTCCTGCAGGAAAAGCTACGACCTGGGAGCTGTTGTCTCCCGCTGGGGAAAGCGTTGTCAAAGAGCGCTATTGGGTGACATTTCAGCCAGGAGAGGTGCGTGTTTGTACGAGTTGTCACGGCATAAATTCGTTTGATCAAGCTGGTAACATAAAGCCCCAAAATGCGCCGCTTGCTTTAGCGCAGCTCTTAGCGTGGTGGAAAGATGGTGGTGCAGACCAATTAGGAGAGGTAAGCATCAACGCCGTTACCCGTGTTTCTGGGAAAAAGAATCGAAGGAGAAACGGAGTTCGTTCTCGAGGGAAGCTTCGTGTGCGCCTTATCGGTCAAAATGGAATTTCGGGTAATACACCGCTCACGGTGCGATTCACCGTAGATGGATTTCAGTGTGACGAGTCTGTTGGGCCTTTTTCACTTGGGGAGGATCGAAAAAGTGTCTTACGCCGGCGTGCACCGAGAGTCCGTGGGAAACACCCTCTCACGATCAAAGCATATGCCTCAGGTTTTCAAGTAGGTCTTCTCCATACTACTCTACGTGGACCCGGAAAGCGAAAGAAGGGGCTGAAGCTGAAGAAGAAGACTAAGATTTGTCGCGTTTTATCGAAATTATCCTATGGACAGTGAAGAAAACAAGCATAATGGTAGTTTCTGTTTTCTCGATACCTCAGAGGAATACCGACTGAGTAAATTTGAAAGGATGACCTTAACTGGTGGTGGAGAGCTTGAACGAGCCATTAGTTGGCTGGCCTCAAAATTTGGAAAGCTGCCAGTAGGAGACCCAACGGTAGACTTTAATCGTAGACTCTTTGAAGAGGCGCGTGACTTTTACTGTCAGCAGCATCTCGTAAATAATCCGGAGCAGTTTTTTACTCCTCCTGTTGATTCACCGAGAGTTTCTGAGCGGTGCGTACATAAACTCGAGTGTGGAGAGGTTGTCGATCTTGAGTTTTCTTCTCGCTATAAGGTCCAATTTCCGCAAGTAGCTCGAACACTCTCAAGATACCCTGAAAATCAACGGGTTCATGTCCGATTATGGAGACACCGCGAGCAAGCAAAATGCACTGTGGTGGCCGTTCACGGATGGACGATGGGTGACCAACGTTTAAACTCCTTGGCATTTCTCCCTGGTACTTTTTATAAGCACGGGTTTGATGTCGCTCTGATTGAATTGCCCTTTCATGGACGCCGAAAACCAAAGTCTTCTGTCCCTGGAGAATTACTGTTCCCGAGTGCAAATGTTGGTAGAACGAATGAGTCTATCGCACAGGCGATCTCTGATTTGCGTCAGCTGCACCTCTACCTCAAGGTAAATGGAACAGCCGATGTGGGAGTTGTTGGAATGAGTCTCGGGGCATATATCGCAAGCTTGTGGTGTTCTCTCGATTATCTTGATTTCTGTATCCCCCTTGTTCCCCTTGTCTCGCTTGCCGAGGTTGCCTGGGAGGTTCTGCACGGCTTTGAGCGGTTTTCGCATTTTGAACGCGCAGGGGTAACACTCGAAGTTCTCGAAAAAGTCTATCATGTCCACAGCCCGCTCTCACACCGCCCAAAGCTCTCTCCTCGACGGGTGCTCATTCTTGCTGGCCTAGGAGATCCTATCGTCCCACCTGGTCAGCCGAAACTTTTGTGGCAACATTGGGGAATGCCGACCTTGTATTGGATGAGGGGTGGGCATGTAGCTCAGCTTCAACGCTCAAGGGGGCATAAGGAGATTGTGTCCTTTTTGGGGAGATTGGGGTATTTGTAGGCAGAAGGCCTTGAGAATAACTTTCTTTTCGTTTCCATTTTTTACTCCTTATTACTCTACATCCTTCTCTTGCACCTATCTCCTCCTCCGTTTCCTCTGATTGTGGATATTGAGTAAGTGCAAGCACATACTGACGGTATGGAAATGGGCTAGAAGCTGTCCGAAAACTCTCGGTGATCTCACAGGATATGTAGATACCACGGTGGAATTCTATAACGTGAAGTACGCGAGGTACGCGAAGGGGAGATCTTCGCGTACCTCGCGTACTTCGCGCTATAAATTTATAACTAGGCGGAGTCAGATCGAGAAGGAGAAGCTTAGATCTTGGATAGAGTTCTTGTGTTTAGCAAACATCACCCTATGGGTTTCAGCCCCCTTTCTCTTCTTCACTGGTAATCAGGCTGGCCGTGGATCTGGGACTAGGCAAAGAACTATTCCGAAAGAACTTAAACGACGTTGCTCAAGGTCAAAGTCGAAGTCAAGGAGTAGGTAGTCTTATGCTATTTTCGGACATCCTCAAGGCTCAGGCTAGAGACGTGCCTCAGAGAACGGAGACTCACTGCTCTCCAGTATTCTTCATCCCTTCTTTCCTCAGTTTTTCTCTCTTGAAAAGAGTGTTATAACATCTGCAAGATATATTTTTTACCTACAGGAAGTACCATGACCGAAAGATCCGAGCAGGAGCAGGTTCGTTTTGCGAAGCTCGAAAAGCTACGTGAACAAGGCTATCCATACCCAAATGATGTGCAGGTTACGGCGCACTCAAAGGATATTCTGAGTCTTGAGGTAAAACCGAAAGAGGAATCCGAACGCTTTACCATAGCTGGGCGGATTGTTCAGGTTCGGATGATGGGAAAAGCTTCTTTTTGTCACCTCCTTGATGGCGAGGGGAAGATTCAAATCTACGTTCGTAAAAATGATGTTGGAGACGAAGCGTACGATCAGTACAAAGAGTTTGATCTCGGAGATATCATTGAAGCAACTGGATACGCTTTTGATACAAAGACTGGAGAACGAACGCTGCATGTTGAGAGTGTTCGTCTTCTCTCAAAATGCCTTATTCCACTCCCTGAGAAGTGGCACGGACTGACCGATGTCGAAACTCGCTACCGGCAACGTTACGTGGATCTGATTGCGAACACTGATGCGAGAGATATCTTTCGAAAGCGTGCTAAGATTATCCGTGAGATCCGTACCTTTCTCGATGATCGTCAGTTTGTCGAGGTAGAAACACCGGTACTGCATTATGTAGCTGGTGGAGCTGACGCGAAGCCGTTTGAGACGCACTATAATGCCTTGCATGCTGATATGAACCTGCGTATCGCGCTAGAGTTACCACTTAAAAAACTTGTGGTAGGTGGGCTTGAGCGGGTCTATGAAATCGGCAGGGTGTTTCGCAACGAAGGCCTTTCAAAAAAGCATAATCCAGAGTTTACGATGCTTGAATTCTATCAGGCATACGCAGATTTCAATGACCTTATGCAGTTGACCGAAGACCTCTTTGTGCGACTCGCCAAGGAAGTGGTTGGAAGCTTACAGGTTCCGTATGGAGATGAAGTTATCGATCTCACTCCACCGTGGCCCCGATTAAAGATGACGGATTCTTTGTATGAAGTCGCAGAGATCGACCGTTCTTATGACGTCGAAACTCTTGAGGGACTTGTCTCGCTTGCTGATGATCGCAAGATTGAGCTCCGTGATAGAGACGACTGGGGAAGGTGTCTTGACGATCTCTGGGGAGAGCTCGTTGAACCAAAGTTGCGTAACCCGGTCTTTATGACGCATCATCCTTTTTCCATATCACCGCTTGCCAGAAAAAACCTTGATAATCCTCAGGTGGTAGACCGCTTTGAGCTGATTATCGCTGGTATGGAGATGGTTAATGCCTTTAGCGAGCTAAACGATCCAATCGATCAGAGAGAACGGTTTGAGGAACAAGCTCAACGAAAAGCTGCTGGTGATGAAGAGATGCAAGATGTTGAAGAGGATTTTATCCGCGCACTTGAATACGGGCTTCCTCCAACTGGAGGAGAGGGGATTGGTATCGATAGACTTGTCATGCTCTTGACCAACTCGCCCACCATTCGTGATGTTCTTCTTTTTCCACAGCTCAAACCGACTGATTCATAGGTGAGCCCTTGTGCCACGTTCGCTGATATCGCAAATTATTGCTCGACGCTACCTACGTACGAAACGTAACGAAGCGTTTATCACTATTATTACCTACATCTCACTTGTTGGCGTGGCGCTCGGAGTGGCGATCCTCAATATCGTTATGTCGATTATGACTGGTTTTGAGGTTGAGTTGAAAAATCGACTTGTTGGTACAAATTCCCACATTGTTGTTCGATCGCTCGGTGGTATTGTTCATGATTGGCAAGACGTTCGTGCTACAATCGGAGAGCTCCCTGACGTAATTTCGGTATCTCCATTTACGTATAGCCAGGGGCTTATTCGTGCCAATGGACAATCTACTGGTGTACTCCTGCGTGGTATTCAGGTTGAAAGTGCTGGTGGGGAGCAGCTTGCAAGTTTTCTTCCAGATTCTTCAAAGATTTCACTCCTTGATAATCCCCCCACAGTAGAAGTTTTTGATAAAGAGCAACAACAACCTCGCAAGGTAGATCTTCCGGCCCTTATCATTGGAGATGAACTAAGCCGTTCACTTGGAATCTCCACTGGAGATACGGTGTCTGTGCTTGCTCCTAATGTGCAATCTACTCCTTTTGGGCTTGTGCCCCGTTTTCGCCGTTTTGTTGTTGTTGGGCGGTATAGTTCAGGGCTTGTTGAGTATGAGAGCGCTATTGCCTATGCCTCACTCCCCGTCGCTCAGCAGTTCTTTCGGCTTGGAGACGGAGTGTCAGGCTTAGAGGTACGGGTCAAAGACATTAATAAAGCCCCGGAAGTCAGTAGTAAGATAATGGGGGTTCTCTCAGAATCTCAAGTAGGACTCTATGCACAAGATTGGACGGAGAGTAACCGTGCGTTGTGGGAAGCCATTCGACTTGAAAAGAGTGCTTACTTTATTATCCTTTTGCTTTTAGTTGTGCTGGCGAGTTTTTCGATCGTTACGACACTCATTATGATTGTTCTTGAGAAACGAAAAGACATTGCCATCTTGCGTACACTTGGTGCCAGTGCACGGGAAATCTCAGGTATCTTTCGGTATCAAGGTGCTATCATAGGCGGTTTTGGTACACTTGCAGGCACACTGCTTGGTGTTCTCGGTTGTCTCGCTCTTGAGAAGTACGGTTTCCCTCTACCAGAGAAGATCTTTCCGGTAGACACTCTCCCTGTGCAAATGAATTGGCTCTCGTTTTTGCTCGTGGCAGTCTGCTCGTTTGTCATTTGCTATCTGGCAACACTCTATCCAGCTTTACGAGCAAGTAAGCTTAATCCGAGTGAGATTTTACGGTACGAATAAGGACTCTTTTTGTGAAAGTAGAACTTCAAAATGTTTCAAAGTCGTACCGTATTGGAGGCCAAGAGGTTCCCGTTCTCCATAACGTCTCGTTTACTTTTCCCGAAGGCAAGGCGCTTGCTGTTACTGGGCCTTCTGGAGTTGGAAAATCGACACTCTTGCACATCCTTGGGGGACTTGATGCCCCGACAAGCGGCAACATCTTGTTTGATGATGCTGATCTTGCTCAACTTGCCGATGAGCCCAGAGCTCGTTTTCGAGGAAAACATATAGGCTTCGTTTTTCAGTTTCACCACCTGCTTGCCGAGTTTAGCGCACTTGAAAATGTCGCTATGCCACTTGTTATCTCTGGAATGACGGTAGAAGAGGCTCGCGAGAGTTCCTTTGATATATTGCAGAGAGTAGGGCTTGAAGACAGAGTGGAGCACCTCCCGGGACAACTTTCAGGTGGACAGCAACAACGTGTTGCCGTTGCGCGCTCACTCGTAACGAATCCGGACGTCGTATTTGCAGATGAACCAACTGGAAACCTTGATGCTCAGACCTCTCGCTCCGTCACTGAGCTTCTGCTTGAGTTACACCAAGAGCAGGGCAATACTCTTGTGATTGTGACGCACAACCAAGAGCTCGCAGAATCTCTTGGAATCATTGCCGAAATGAAAGCTGGCGGAGGCTTAGAACGCCGTTCTTGAAAGGTTTTGCGACCCACTGCTGTTAATGGTACGTATAGGCAATTATTTGTTTGACCCTCTACGTGTTGTTTCACATATGCCCATGAATTTTCTGAGAAGTCTCTCTTTTCTCCTCTTCCTCTCCTTTCCACTTTTTCTTTTTGCACAGCAGTCAACACACGTTGTTGATGAGGTTGTGATTGATGGAAATCGACGAATCGATACTGAAGCTATCAAACTTCAGATAGGGAAGTCCTCCGGAAAATTTACTGAAGACGAAATTTCTCAACTCGTCCGAACACTTTATGAGACATCTTACTTCGACCAGGTGACAGCTCATTTCGTTACGCTTGAAAATGGCAAGCGTGGTCTTGAGTTTCGTGTAGTTGAAAAACCTTCAGTGCGTAAGGTCTTTATCAAAGGCAACGATCACGTTGATGAGGAGAGTTTAGAAGATATTTTCACTTTTGGACCGAGACGTTTTCTTGACCGGACAAAGATTCATTTCCTCATAAAGAGTGCTGTTTCGTATTACCAAGCTCAAGGGTATCACGATGCAGATTTCACATACTCTGTAGTTCCGGTTGGAGATAATCAAGTCGATCTTACCTTTACGGTGGATGAAGGGGAGCGGTACAAGATCCGCGAAATTTCGTTTCTTGGAGTTAACCAACTCGATGAAGATGAACTGCTTGGTGTGATGCAAACGACCGAGTACAAGTGGTGGAGTTCGTGGCTGTTTGGTACAGGACGTCTCAATGAAGAGATGCTTGAGAATGACCAGCTCTTGATACGACAGCATTTTCTTGATGTCGGTTTCCTTGATGCAACTATCAGTGAGCCTGCTATTGAAGCTCGAGATGGGGGGATTTACATCACCTTTAACGTTTCCGAAGGCCACCCGTATACGATTGGTGATATCTCTGTAGAGGGTGATCTTATTGATGGAAGTGAAGAAGCTACATTAGCTGATATTGAAATTGAGAGTGGAGATACCTTCGGAGCGTCAAAGCTCCGTCAGAGTTCATTTGTCATTAGTGAGAAGTTCACTGATATTGGTTACGCCTTTACCAACGTTACTCCGAATACAGTGGTTAAGCGTGAGATAAGCCAGATTGATATCCACTACAAAGTAGAGAAGGGAAAACCCGTTAAGGTCCGAAAGATTAATATTACTGGGAACACAAAAACCTACGACCATGTTATTCGGCGCGAGGTACGAATTAATGAACAAGACGAATATTCGAGCTCTCTTATCCGCCGCAGTGAAGTACTGCTTCGTCGACTAGGATACTTCGAAGAGGTTAACATAAGCACAGAAACAACAGACAAGGATGATGAAGTGGACCTCAACGTTAATGTCCGAGAAGGTTCCACTGGATCATTTAGTGCTGGCGCTGGATATTCGAGCTCCGAAGGGGCCCTTTTTAATGCGCGCCTATCAGAAAATAATATCTTTGGAACAGGGCGTCGTTTTGTTATTAACGCGGATCTTGGAGACGAGAGAGAAAATCTCGTCCTCTCTCTTCAAGATAGGAGGATTGACGATACGTTTTGGTCTGGAGGGATCGATCTCATTCGAACAGATCGGGAGTTCTTCGATTTCGATAGAAAGCTGCAAGGAGGGTCGCTGTCAGTTGGCTATCCACTCGGAGAATTCTTTGGAGAGTGGGCGGAAGACCTCGATTTCTCTGTTAAATATGAATATCTCACTATTGATATTACCAATGTTGATGAAGCTGATGCTGCCCCTCTTGTTATCAAGAGTCAAGGTGAGTCGACTTCCTCAGGCTTTACTCCGCGACTTGTAAGAAATACGATTGATAATCCTCTGAATCCGACAGACGGTTCTCGACAAAGTCTCTCTTTTGAAATTACCGGCCTAGGAGGTTCTGAAGAATATTATCTTATCGAAGCGCGAAATCAGATTTATACACCGGTCTGGAACAGTGATTTTGGAAAATTTGTTTTCTCTTGGAGAACGCGTTTTGGTTATGGAAATACCTTCGACGATGATGAATTTCCACTTTTTCGTCGATACTTCCCAGGTGGAATTAACTCTGTTCGTGGTTATGAATCACGCACACTCGGGCCAACAGATGCAGACGGAAATGAGTTTGGAGGAAGTAAGCAGCTCATCAATAACTTTGAGCTGATATTCCCTATTATTAACTCTGCGGGTCTAAAAGGTGTGGTCTTCTATGACGCTGGTGAGGCTTTCGACGATGACGAGTCGATAAACTTTAGCGATCTCCGTCTTGCCTGGGGATATGGCTTCCGTTGGAGTTCCCCACTGGGTCCAATTCGTATCGAGTTTGGGTTCCCAATTGATAAAGAGCCTGGAGACGATTCTATGGTGACACTCTTCTCTTTTGGAGCGCCGCTGTAGACTGTCTCGGTATCTAGCGTAATATTAAGGGGTTAGCTGGACAGTGTTTCTCTAGCTGGTTCATGATATAACACTCTGGTTCTCCTGAGTTTCTATAGGATTCATTCGATGATGTACCTTTTCCGTGTCTCTCTTTGCATTTCTCTTGTCCTGGTAGGAGCGAGCTCTGTATTTGCAAAACCGCAAGCCTTAGATCAAACACCGATTTATGTAGTTGATATTAATCGCGTACTCGAAGACTCAATTGCTGGAAAGGCAGCTCGTAACGATCTGCAAGATGAAGCGAAGCATGTCCAAGCCCGTCTTCAGAAAGAGCAAGCCAATCTTGAGGTGCTTCGCAAGAAACTCACAAAGCAGTCGAAGTTGCTCTCTGCTGACGCTCTTGAAGAGAAGGCAGAAAAATTTCGAGACAAGGAGCGCGCGCTTGCTCGAAAAGTTCGAGATCAGAAAGAGACGCTCGATCGGGAAAGTGCCAAACGCATCGCACGAATTGTGAAGGATATTGATGTAGTCGTAACAAATCTAGCAAAAGAGAAAAATTATCCGGTTGTACTGGAGAAAGATCCTAAGGTTGTGGTTTTTGTTGATGACGAGCACGACCTGACGAAAGAAGTTATCCAAGCACTCGACGAAAGAAATACATCGTTGTAGTATTGCTTCTCATTCTTTGTTCGTAGGTTTCAGATTGGAGAATACAGATATCATGGCCCGGGAAGTTCTATTTGATACAAATGATATTCAGGCGACATTGCCACATCGCTATCCTTTTGCTCTACTCGATAGAGTCATTGAGTTCGAAGAGGGGCATCGAATTGTTGGTGTAAAAAATGTCACCATGAATGAACCTTTCTTTACTGGCCACTTCCCAGGGAATCCGGTTATGCCTGGAGTGCTTATTCTAGAGGCCATGGCGCAGGCAGCAGCTTTTCTCGCTATGAAATCGGGACTTGAAGGAAAGGGGCTTGATCTCTACCTCGTTGGAGCAACCGATATGAAGTGGAAGAAGCAAGTTGTTCCTGGGGATACTCTTTTGCTTGAAATTGAGCGTCATAAAAATAAAGGCCCACTCTGGATTGTTAATGCAAAAGCTTTTGTCGATGGGGACGTTGTTGCCTCCGGTCGTGTTAGTGCTGCTGAAGTAAAGTCAGAGCGTTAAGAGGTTTAGGCAATATTGTATGTCACAAGATATTCACCCTACCGCACTCGTTGCAGAAGGTGCCAAGATTGGATCAGGTACGACAATTGGTGCATATAGCATAATTGGTCCACATGTCTCACTTGGTGATAACTGCACTATTCACTCACATGTTGTCATAGAAGGTCACACAACTATAGGTGACTCAAACGAAGTCTTTCAGTTTGCGTCACTCGGTTCGACCCCACAGGACCTCAAATATCACGGCGAACCCAGTGAACTTCGTGTTGGCTCAAAAAATATCATCCGTGAGTATGTAACGCTCCAACCTGGGACAGAAGGTGGAGGAATGCTCACCTCAATTGGCGATGAGAATCTTTTTATGGTGAGTTCGCACGTTGGGCACGATTCACATGTCGGCAACGGTAATATCTTTGCGAATAGTGTTGGTATGTCGGGGCATGTGACCGTTGGAAACAAGGTAACCGTAGGTGGCTTGTGTGGTATTCACCAATTTGTACGACTCGGCGACTATTCCTTTCTCGCCGGTGGGGCAATGGTGACACAAGATATCCCTCCATACTGTTTAGCTCACGGTAATCGAGCTGAGCTCATAGGTCTTAATCAGGTAGGATTAAAGAGAGCCGGTTGGGACTCAGATAGTGTCTCGACGATGCGCCGTGTTTACCGTAAGCTTTTCTATGGTACTGGCACCTTAAAAGAGAGACTAGCAGAAGCCCAGCAAGAGTATGGTGCTCTTGATTTTGCTCACCTGTTTCTCGAATTTATTCAATCCTCAGAGAGAGGTGTTGCTCAAGCTCGTAGCAAAACTGATAAGTGAAGACAATTTCATCACTGCTCTTTCTCCTTGGCCTCTTGCTCTCAGTCATTTGGGGAGTTGGAAGTGGTGTTGATGTCTTAAGGCTAGCGGCGCTCGAGTCTCAGCTAGAGCAAGAAGATTACAGTACTGTTCCATATCAAGCTTTTTCGACGCAAAGCGCACTTATACTTGCACAAAAAGAGTTAGAGCTAGCTCGTAAGAGCCCTTCGAGAGATAATACCATCCATACATGCCAAGCCCTATCACATCTTGCTGATGCGTATAGTCGAGATCAAACACAAGGGCTTGTGTTAGCAGAGTGGGCACGACTCAAGGCTAGCCTCGGAGAGTTCTCGTGTGGTCTACAGGGAGCAAGTGTGAGAGATGTTTGTCCGGAAGGTCTCTCTGTCTGTGATATCGAGTCCATCGTACAGGTGGCATTAAGCACGGATCCTTTAGGACTTGATATCTTGTTTGAAGCAGGTTGGGCGCTGCTTCTTGTTGGAGAAAGGGAAGAGGGGTTTTCTCATTGGAGGAAACTACTCGGGTTTATTCGCCCGACCCCAGTGCAGCGAGAGATCATACTGAGCTCTCTTACCTCTCTTGAAGATCTCGCACTTGTAGCGCCTAAGCGCTTTCCTAATCTTATTTCCTTGCTTGAGTGGTACGAGAAGTCATCTCAGACTCGTATTGCTGGTACCTTTGATAATCTCGTAGCTGATGCGATTGAAGATTTTCAATCCTCTTCGGAGTTTTCTGAGCCCCATACCGTACACTGGCTCTGGCGGAGCTATTCTTTTGTACAATCGGATTTTGTTCGGCAGAGCCTCGATAGAGCTGCGGCTAAATATTTCAACTTGTCAGGGCACACTTCACGCGTCGATTATTTTTCTCACCGTGCGACACTCACGCTCCTTCCATCACTCGTAGGAGTAACCTATAGAGAAAGCACCCCTACTCAGAGCTCACTTACGCAGTGGGGAAGTCTTTCGAGTCTCTCTCTCGATGGCTATGATCGTTCCGTGGGGGCCTATCTAGGCTCAGAGTCTCCAGCTGTTTTACTTGAACTACGTGCTCTGCCAGCCTCTGATTCTCTCGACATTGAGTCTTTGACACTTTATCGCAGTGCGGACAATTACCACTGGGAAACAATTACTCCAATTACCCTCAAACGCCAGACCATAGAGGATGACGTTCAGTTACTCTCGTTTTATCTCGATCCGCTCCGCACAAATTATCTAAAGGTGACATATCAGGACGGAGTACATGGGGATCTCTTCCGTGGACCAATTGCTGATATGGTACGCGTCTATGGGAAGCCAGGAGGCGGCTTGTGAGGAAGAGGTGTCGATTGCAGACTTTTGCTCTCTTGTTGTTCTTTCCTGTGCTTGCTCTTGCTCAGTCCAAAAGTCTCTCGATTGCTGTGCCCTCATATGATTCCTTTGATAATTTTCTCGAGAGTAACGGGAGCACCTCATTTTTTCTACAATCTGCACTAACACGGACGATAGTGAGCTATGATCAAAAGCGTCTCAAGCTCGATCTCGCTTCAGATTACTCCGGAGATCCTGATGCTCATGCTCTTACTTTCTTTTTCCGAAAGCCATCTTTCTTTCAGAATGGTAGAAAGATAACTTTGGGAGATATCTACTACTCTCTTAAACGGTGTCAATCTGTAGGCGATTTCCCAGCAACTCTTCCCCAAGCAGTTGATACTGATGATCACAAATTAACTCTTGTGTATAATGGAGAAGAAGGCTCCTACACGATGCTCTTCGAAGCACTTTCGCACTGTCCGATTCTTGAGGAGAGTAGTAGTGAGATTTTTGGTGACTCCCTAGGTACGGGGACGAACTTTGTTTCAAGCGGAGAGTTCTACATCGAGAGGTTTGAGAGGAACAGCTCGATTGTATTGCACAGGACTCGTAAGCTGTCACAGTCAGAATCTGAGCTTCCTACCATTTTGCGGCTTCGTGTCGTAGGAGATTCTGAGCGTGCTTTAGCCGGTTTGAGAGCCGGTCGCTATGACTTGATTCTTGTGGAAGATCAGGAGGTTATTGGTCGTGCTCAGAAAGATGAAACCTTGTTAGCCCAGAAGTGTTCTATCTATAGTGTGGCCATGCGTAAAGGCCTACGCCTTTTATGTGCCCCTCGTATACGATTTTCACAACTAGGTTACCATGGTTTTTCGAACTCGACTTCCGAATCTCATTCTGTCCACCTACCAGAAGACTAGCCCTTGGGCTCTCAGCTCTCTCTCTCTCTTGTGTACTCTTTCTGTGATTGTTGGTTGCTCGAATCGGAGCTTTACAAAACCTCGCTCCCAAATCATCCAAGAGTCACGTTCAACCGGCATGATGGTAGCCTCCATTGAACAAGAGCGAGCACTCTTTTATGCCGATGAGGAATCGAGTAAACAACGACTTGTCGCTCTCATACGAAGCCGTGCAGGAAGAAGCTATCAGGCTCCACACTACCGAATTGGTCCCGGAGATGAAGTTGAAATTAATGTTTTTGACGTCGAAGAGCTGAACCAAACGGTGAATGTCAGACAGTCAGGCTTTTTGACTCTGCCACTTATTGGTGCGGTGCGAGCAAGTGGACTGAGCGAGCTTGAACTCCAAAAGGAGATTGAGGAGCGCCTGAAAAAGTATGTACGACAACCCCAAGTGTCACTCTCCATGGCACGGTATGCCAGCCAAAAAGTAGGAGTCATGGGTGCTGTAAAAGATCCCGGCTCATATCCACTTAAAAAAGGACAAAACACACTTGTCGAGTTGCTCAGTCAGGCAGGCGGAATTTCTGAAGATGCGGGAAGCACTATTCAGTTCATTCCAGTTGAGCTCTCAGGGCTAGCGGGGGCAAATGAC
>JAUIBK010000038.1 GCA_030428205.1 bacterium | reverse complement strand
ACTAGGAGCAGACGAATATGAAAATTCGACGGACCGAATCAACTGATACCGCTGGAAGTAGTAGAGCCCGTGAACTCCGCGATCAAGCTGCGCAAGAAGCACTGCGCAAAAAGAAACAAGCTGGAGGAACGGAGGAAGAAGGTACAGTTCAACTTGGCTTAGGAAGAGCCATTAATCGTGAACTTGATGCGACTGAGCTTGCTGCTGAGCGTAGAGCTCGTGTGGAAGAACTCAAAGCAAAAGTGCAAAATGGGCAATACCGTCAACCTGACGGAGAAACTCTTGCACGGAGTGTCGCTGAAGAGCTTACGTTCGAAATTCTGACCCAATAGCGTAGCAGTAGTTCGCTCAGGTAAACGTTGCCCTCTCTCGGATAATTACTAGATCTATTTCTTCTTCGTGAGGATAACCATGGGTAATACGTCACGCCTTGCCACCGCTCTTACACGACATCTGACAAAAGAGTGTGCCCTCTATGAGCGATACCTTACTGCGCTTGAACAACAACGTGAAGCATTGACGAAATTTCAAACCGAAAAAATTACGGCTCTTAATAATAAGCGAGCGAAGCTTATTGCTGAAATGAAAGAGTATGAAAAGAAGCGTTTAGAGCTTGTCTCAGAGCTTCCAAAAGGAAAAGACCGACGACTCGTAGAGCTTGTGAGAGACAACTTTTCTGGGAAAGAGGGGCAAGAGCTTACCAGGCTTGCTCGTACGTTACGAGAACTTGTACAAGCCTCTCGTACGATGAGCCAAGAGTTTGGACTTGTCAATCAATTCGCACTCAACATGGTAAACGGCAGTATTTCCCTGATCTGGCAGGGAACGCAGAACGTCTCTCGCCAATACGGCCGCAAGGGCTCAATGCATGAGTCGTACAATCCAACCCGGTCGAGACAGGAGACTGTGCTGAGAGAGGCCTAAACTTTCATCCTCATTTCCTGCTCTATCGGAGGTTCCGACATTTCTGAGTGTCAGCGAGTTTCCGTTGCCATTTTCTTGAACTTTTTTCTCCGTGGCATTGTTCTTTGGTGTTAAGCCAAGATCGTCGCCACGGAGAAAAAAGTTCAAGAAAATGGTTGTTCATTCCAAATCCTCCGCTAGAATCCGCACCTCCTCTATCTTTGGCACTCCGTTTGCACTTTATAGATAAGAAGCTCTTTCTTAGGCAGTTTTTGCCGCCCACAAGATGCAAGGGGTACTATGACTAACTTTGGAGCAAAGATTTTTAATAATGCTGTAAGCTCGTTATCAGCACAGCAGGCAGTAATCGCTAATGCTGCGAATAATATTGCCAATGTTAATACGGAAGGATATGCCCGGCGTGTCGTCGACCTTCAAACGCGTCTTGGTTCAAGCCTTAGTGGTCTCAATATTGGAAATGGTGTTGAGGTAGGTGGAATTATTCGTGTGAATGATGCCTTTCTTGAAGGACTTGCCAATGCAGCTGCTAGTGTAACCAGTCAACATGAAGTCACTCGAGATATGCTCGGTCGAGTTGAGGACCTCTTCTCGCTCACAGGTGATTCAATGACGATTGGAAGCGCTTTGACTGACTTTTTTGCTTCACTTGATAACCTTTCTCTTGATCCAGCTAGTATTGAGCTGCGCTCTGACGTAATTGAACGGGCCAACGATCTTACCTCTACTATCTCTTCCACGTATAACTCTATTGCAGCTCTTCAAACGGAAGCCGATGAGCGAATTGCAAATGAGCTTGGAGTAGTAAACGGACTCCTTGAACAGATCTCTGATATGAATAGCCTCATCGCGGCAAAAGAGTCCGGTGGAACCTCTGGGGCGGCTTCTGATGAGCGGGATAGACGTGCCGTTCTTATGGAAGACCTTGCAGAGCGGATTGGATATGAGTCTGTTGAAGGCCCTGATGGAGCAGTGATGATCTCGCTTTCAAATGGCTTTCCCGTTGTGAATGGTCCAAATTTTCGCCCGTTAGAAATAACAACAAGTCCAAGTTTTCTCGATGTTGGAGAAACATTACCACCTTCACTTGATGGAGGTATACTTGGTTCGGTCGTTTACGACTATGATACTGGAGCAGGGCAAGCACATCTTGATCTTACAGATACGCTTGCAAGTGGGGGAGGAAGCATTGGTGGTCTCTTACAGCTTCGCGGAGTAAACGATGCTGCAAATTCTTCAGCGTTTGACGCAACTGGCTCGCTTGTTGAGGTGGCTTCTCAGATTGAGGCGATAACAAGGGAGTTATTAGTCAATTTCAATGGTGAGTATGTTGATTCCGCAAATGATATGGACGGCGGAACACTAGCCTTTGAATCTGGTGCCATTGATTTAGATGGTAATTCTGCAAACGCGACAAATACATTTGCATTTTTTGATTTTAACTATAGTGGGATAAAGGAAGATCCTGCAGGAACAACTGGTCTTGTGGAAGCTGGTGACTTAACATATGTACTTAATAATAGTGGTGGGACGGTAACAAATTTTTCGAGTATTCTTTCACTCGCTATCTCAGACCCGAGAGAGATAGCCGCTGCTCGTTCTGATACCTTTCCAGCAACACCAGAGCCAGGAGATGCAGACAATCTAGAAGCTCTTTCGCTCTATGCTAGCTCGAGTATTGACTTTAGTCTGCACAATGTCGGCAGTTATTCTCTCACTGCTAGTCTTGATCAAGCATATAACCAAATGGTTGGAAAAGTAGGGAACTTAAAAGCGAGAGCTGATCTCGATCACTCTGTTTCTGAAACAAATTTAAATACGATGAGGACTCGAAGGGACGAGATCTCAACCGTGAGTCTTGATGAAGAATTTACCCAGCTTATTCGTTTTCAGAAGGCATTTGAAGCAAACGCTCGAATGATCCGTATTGGTAGTGAACTGTTTGATACTATATCGCAATTATTATGACACGTGTTTCACAAACTAGCATAATCACCAAAATGATGCTCGACATGCAACGTACGCGTGGCGAGATTAACGACTACAGTCAAGAGATCTCAACTGGCTACAAAGCAAGTAAGCCTGGAGATACAAAGCACGCGGCAACAATCGCACAGCTTCGGGATAATCTTGTTCGTATCGAAGAACACAGCGCGCGAGCAACGAACGTGCTGAGTTACCTTCAGCTCCAAGAAGAAGTACTTGGTGAAGCAAACGATGTCATGATCCGTGCACAAGAGCTCGCGCAGCAGGGCTCAAATGAAACGCTCGCTGAAAGTGAGCGACAGCTTCTTGCTGATGAAGTTTTTCAGCTGCGAGATCATCTCGTGCAACTTGCAAATACGCAATTTAATGGTCGCTATATCTACAGCGGTTCAGCTGATAATCAACCGGCTTTTTCACCTGATGGAGGAAATGAATTTACCGATCCAGCTACAAGTGGAGACGCTACAACCTTTTATGCGTTTAACTCCAATAGCGGTTCCTCGGAAACCCGTGATGTGCGAATTACCGACGAGCTGACCGTGCAAGTAAACACCAGCGGAGATGCAATCTTCGGGGGAGGTATCCGTGCGCTGACCCAACTTGGGAGATCGCTTGAGGGGTATGATACCGTTTACTCTGGGACTCCGCCTGTTCCAGATCCAGCGCAGAGTGTGGCTTATAACTTCCCCGCGGATTACACAGCACAAACTCAAGATCTTCAAAATGCTATTGATGCGATCGATCTCGAGCGTACCACTCAAATGGTACCTGAGCGTACTGATGTTGCAGCACGAATGAGGCGTGTACAAACAGCAGCTTCTCTCTTGGAGATCAGTGAAACTTCAGCGAAAGAGGTGCTCTCAAATCTTCAAGAGGCAGATGTTTTTCAATCAGCAACCGAGCTCTCACAAGCTCAAACCACGTTGCAGGCGTCACTGTCGGTGACTACTCAGCTACTACAACAGAGCATCTTAAATTACATTTGAGTTGCGTATCTCTGACTTAAATAAGAAGTCATACTAGGCGGAAGCCAAGGTCAAGAAGAAGACCAAAGCCAAGATAGAGGCTAAGGCGGAGGCTGAGAAAACGAAAAAGTGCAAGGTGATCCTATTCTCAGCTCCAGCCTTTATCTCAGCCTTAGTCTATGGTCTTATTCTTGGGATCAACTTCCGCCTCTCACGCTACTACTGAGCCTAAATACAAGAATATTTGCATAAGCCGTGGTGAAGCCCTCGTATTAAGCGAACATCGTTCTGTTTTTATCTCTGATAGCGAAAAAAATCTAACAATTTGGTATCTTGCCAGCATCTAAAACGTAGTGGCAGTCTGTACGTCTGGAAGTTCAGTTTTAGGCGTCTCAGAACTCGCCTAGGAATGTGAGCAAAGGAAGAGTTGTTTATTTGCCACGTAGGAGCTTTGTGCCAAGGAAGGCTTAGGAATGCTGATACTTACAAGAAAACCTGGAGAGAGTATTTACATTGGTGATCGAATTAAAGTCACCATTGTTGAAATCAAAGGCAATCAAATACGAGTTGGTATTGATGCCCCACGAGATGAAAGAATTTATCGAGAGGAAATTTGGTTACAGATTCGTGAAGAAAACAAACAAGCAGCAGAAGCGGCGTTTGCAACCGACGATGCTCTAGAAGGTCTCCGTACCTCTTTTGGTAAAGGAAAATCAAAAGGTGGCGGAGCCAAGAAAGGTCTTGCAGCATTAAGTGGAACGATTGCTAAACCTGTAGCACCAGCGAAGAAGAGTGAGTCTTCAGAGGGTGGGCCTACAGTCATAAAGCGTCGGAAGCGAAAGAAAGATGAGTGATGAGGAAAAGCCTTCTGAGGAAGGTGACAACATAGAAACCATAACGGTCCAAAGCACACGTTTTGGAGAGTTTGAGGTGCCTGCGGATAGGGTTATTACTTTGCCGTCGGGAATGATCGGGTTTCCTCCAAACCAACGCTTCGTTATGCTTGATCACAAACCTCCGTTTTCTTGGCTTCAGTCTCTAGAGGATTCAGCCCTTGCCTTTGTTGTCGTTGATGGCTTTGAGTTTGGAGAAGACTACAAGGCTACTCCACCGATTGGCGATAAAGACATCGATCTGACAAAAGAAGACGAATATGCACTCTTGGTGATAGTAACAGTTCGCTCCGATCCTCAAGACACGACGGCAAATCTGAAAGCCCCTATCTTTGTCAATTTGCGAAATATGCAGGGGGTTCAAGTTATTTACGACAACCCACAACTATCCACTCGTTTTCCTCTCTGGGCGAGTGATGAAGAGAATGACGAAGGCGCTGATTCTTCAGAAGAAAAGAAGTAGTCCTTTTCTTACCTTTACTCAGACCTCAATAAACATCTGGTTAAGCTATTCTTTATGCTGGACTGCAGGCAGGCACTTCGGACCAGAGGAGAGAGCAATGCCTGAGTAAGGAGCTGTAAGGAGTGTTATCTCAGATTTTGACTTTTATACACCCCTCACTTGAGATTTCCGGTTCAATGAGCTTTGTCGGTGGGGAGTGCCCTCCGGCCTGCGATGAGCTCAGTCGAGTCGAGGGGAAACACATACCTCCTGCTAGAGAGTGATAAGGCCCGGTCGGGGCCTTTCTCCAAGAAGTGCCTATGCTTATACGAGGTCGGGCAACTTCATTTGCGAGAGGTATAGAAGCTTACGTTACGAGTAGATAGAGCCTTCGAGTTCGTATTGTGCCTTGGTATCCTCAATGAGTTTATCAAGAAATTCCTCAGCATTATCCTGACCGATGCCTAAGTATTTCATAGTAGTAAGCGCATTTTCGCGTTGGTCAGGGTAGCCTTCAGGAGAACCTACTCCAGCAAGGTGTGATATCATTTCACCGAGCTTGACGAAGGCAGTTTTCTCTTCAAGCTCGTTATCTGGAGCATCGCCTTCGATGGGATCGCTATAGTGGAGGATTACTTGGCAAGTTTCAGCGGAAAAATTCCATTTTTTTGCAACCAGCGCACCTATGAGTGGGTGTGAAAAACCGTAAATTTGCTGCTCTGCTGCAGAGTAAGTTTCACCGTTGTTTTCAATAGAAGCAAGAACGTTAGGATAATCGCTCGCAGTGTCTTTTTGTGAGAGAAAAACAATTTGCCCAAGGGAGTGCAGGAGACCATAGAGAAAGATCTCTTCAATATAGGGTTTTCGCAACTGCTTGGCCAGAAGAGTTATCCCCATTGCTGTGCACATGGAGTTTTCCCAGACAAGCTTTTCAAGTTTTCCAAAATTCTTGTTCAATTGGCGAAGAGTTGCAGCAACGATAATACCCTTGAGGGCTTTAAAGCCAATGACCATGACAGCTTGGCTAAGGGTGGTGATCTCACGCTGGCGAGAAAACATTGCCGAGTTTGCGATTTTAAGAACACGAGCAGCAAGGGCCGCGTCATTTGAGAGGAGATCGGTGAGTGATTGCGCCGTTGTCTCAGGATCTTCGACCATGCTAATGGCACGTGCAGCAACTTGAGGCATTGGTGGAAGATCGCCAACCCAGGCAACAATCTCTCTCCAATCGCGCTCTCCAGATAAGCGGCCATCAAATTCACTGGGACGAGATTCGCTCACGCTCATAGCATCTTCTCCTTGGCTCATTTCTTTCGTGTGAGAAAGTGTATCGACTGCGTGAGACTCTATCATTAACAAAACGAACCGTAAACAGCATAGAATTGAGTAAGTCTCTGAAATTGCTGCTTGTATGAGTCCTTCGGACGTGTCACGCTTTAAGATGTAAACCCTTATCTGGGCCCCAGAGGAGGGCTTATTTCGCCTCTTCAGTTCTTTAGCGCTTGTACCGATAGCTATTGTATCGAAGTGTGCTCGGGTCTGGTCTTAGGAGGAGCGGATTCGTGTGTTGTTTTGAAATTTTTTAGTACCAACAAAGAGGGAAAAAAATGGAAGATTATCCAACGGAGATTCAGGGCGATAAGGGTTATATCACTATTAACTCCGATCTTGATTCTGAACAGTCTGGTGAAGCTCTGCGCAAAGCGTTCAATCAAGTTTTCGACCAAGGCAAGCGTACTATAGTTCTCGATTTAGATGCTGTTCAGATTATTAATAGTTACGGGATTGGTAAAGTACTCATGTGTTACAAGCGCCTCAAGGCGGAAAACGGAGTACTCATGGTGAAGCCACTCCAAGGTTTCGTCAAAGAAACTTTTGAGCTGCTTATGCTCGATAAGCTTCTCCCAATTGATGAATAGGAAGTTCGCTTCTGAATTCATGCACGGAAAGGTTTTTTATGACTTCTTCTGGTGGGTCACGCAACGAGGTGGCGAAGGGGAGGGTATTACTCGCCGATAATGACACCTCTGAACAACAAGCCTTGGGTTCCTTCTTTTCCAAGGTCGGTTGGGGATGCGATGTGGTTGATAGTGCCGCAAGCCTCTTTGATGCCCTCGCATCCCAACAATACGATGTTGTGGTGACCAATCTTCATATGCCCGACCTCTCGGGGCTTGAGCTTCTCTCAAAGATTCGTGATTCCGAAGACGGCACAGCTGTAATTGTTGTTTCAGGAGATAAAAACTTTGAGGCAGCCGCATCAGCTTTTGACGAAGGCGGAGTACTCGACTTCATTGAGAAGCCCATAGACTTTTCCATTTTGCAGAGTGCTCTTGATCGCGTCGTGCAGTCGCTTGGTCAATCGCCACACTCTTCATCTTTCGTCTGTGAAATTGCTCCTGTCTCGATTGATGAAACGGTTACTTCTCGTGAGCTTGCTCAGAGAAGTGTAAAGCTTGATATTGCAGAAACGCTCTTTAAGTCGGGCAAGATTGATCTTCACACGTCCCTCAAAATGGATCTCGCTTTTCAAGAAGCTGTTGCGAATTGTCTTGAGCACGGCAATCTTGAATTAGAGTCAGTTTGGCGTGAAGAATTTGATGAGGAAGGAAGAGATACTTTCTCAAAGTTAAAGAAAGAACGGCTCCAAGATCCTCATTATGCGGATCGTACTGTTCGTATTCAAATACACTATAAAGATAACTTTCTTGAGATCCGAGTACATGATCAAGGAAATGGTTTTCTTCCTGAAGCCAAAGAAGATGGCGAGGATGATGAGATCCGAGTCCACGGTCGTGGCATGACAATAATGAATAGTGTCATGGACGATGTTTCGTACCGAGACTGTGGGCGTGAAGTAATCTTACGAAAGAAAATGAATTCGTAAGAGGATTATAAGGAGTGTGAATATGGCTTTAAAATTTCGCCTAAAAGGTCTAGCAGAGACGTTTATTGATGAGCTGAGTTGCCCCGGTTGTGGAAAGTGCGGAAAAGATGATGACGATTTTTCAACAGAACATACCAAAGTAACTTTTGACGGTATTATTGTTGTGGTGCAGTGCCGTCGGTGTGGAGAGATCTTTGTTCCAGGCACACAGCGCCTTGGTGTGCTCAATCCAGAAGCCCTCAGAGATGCTGTCGTTAAAGATAGCGCAGATACCGGAGAACCGCTTATGGAGAACTTTCACGCCGTGCGGCTGAGTGCTGAAAAGCTCAATGCGCAACGCAAGGGTGACCTTCATTGAGTCACATTATTCAGGTGAAGTACCTGGATTATATATCAATCCGCCAGATGTAACGTAATCTTTCAGCACCTGTGTTGCCTCGTCGCGGAGTACTTCGGCGATAATCTCTATTGGAGGTAGTGGCGAACGAGAAGGAAGGGTTGCAAGCCAGTTGTGATCTTTTGGCCCTTCTTGAAATCCGGTGATTTTCTCTACGTCGCCTGTTGTTGCCCCGTACACAAGTCTATTGATTCCGCTCCACCATAGTGTTCCAAAACACTGGATGCACGGCGAAGAGCTTGTAACGAGTGTAAGACGAGAATACTCTGTAAGTGAGAGATCGTGTGTGCCTAATTTTTGTTGAGCAAGGAGTAGGGCAAGTACTTCGGCGTGTGCCGCAGAGCAGTGAGTTTCAAGCACGCGGTTGACTGAGAGTGAGATGATCTTGCCAGTCTTGTGATCGTAGACGAGGCTCCCAAATGGCCCACCAGTATTTTCTTTGACATTTCGCGCAGAAAGTTCAATAGCAAGACGCATAGCGTCTTCGTCGGACACAAGGGGATCGTCTGACTCGTACTCAGAGATCCAATCGGGGAGTGATAGCTGAAGTGTTGATGACACTAGCTGATGTCAGCGAGTGTAAGGTTGAACTTCTTTAACGTTCCGTTTAGCCCGAGCTTATCAATAGTGCGGAGCATGCGGGTTGATACCTTCACCTTAACGTATCGATTTTCTTCTGGAACAAAGAGACGACGTGTTTGAAGGTTGGCTTTAAAGAGGTGGCGAGTACGGTTCTTCGCGTGACTCACACGGTTGCCAAATTGACCTTGCTTACCTGAAATCTTACATCTGCGCGCCATAGCTTTCCTTCGAGTATTTGAGAAATACTATATTATTGTTGTTCGTAATCATGCGAGCTTGCGGTGTATTAGTACACCAGGCGAGAGAATATGGCCTAAATTGATAAAAAAGGCAATCATTCCAGGTGCCTTTTGTGTAATCACCCTTAAATAATGCATTTTTTGGGGTTCTGCTCTGGTGTATGGTGGAGACGGGGTCATAAAGCCAGGAAGATTTACGGGGAGTCAAGCTCGTTGACCTCGACAAAGGCGATCACTAAATTGAGTTTAGAGATATCATTACTTTTGAAATTTTTAACGTGAAGTACACGAAGTACGCAAAGCGGTTTGATCTTCGTGCACTTCGCGTACTTCGCGTTATATTTGTAAATTTGACCAACTCAAGAAAGGAAAGTGAGTGGTTCGTAGGAGCAAATGAACAATCAAGAAGCAATTCACCAACAGAGTTACGATGAGGTTCCATACGTCTCGTATACCTACCCGAACTCTTCTCCGGCCTACCTAGAAGCTCTTGGCCGCCTCTTTCAGATCGATGTTTGTAAGGCTTCGGCGTGTCGAGTGCTTGAACTTGGTTGTGCAACGGGAGGAAATCTTCTCCCTGTAGCTGCGCTCTTTCCGAAAAGTGATTTTGTGGGAGCCGATTTTTCCGCTAAGCAGATAGCCACAGCAAAGAGCCACGCAGAGCAACTTTCATTAAAAAACGTGACTTTCCATGAGCAAGACCTGTGCGCCATTACCAAAGAGTTTGGCGCATTCGATTATATTATTGCTCACGGTTTATATTCCTGGTTACCAGACCACGCGAGAGCAGAGCTCTTACGGGTTATTGCAGAGTGTCTTACTCCAAACGGCATTGCCTACGTAAGTTACAATACCTATCCCGGTTGGGCTACAACGCAAGCGCTACGGTATGCGATGCGCTTTCAGGGAGAAGGGCATAAGGATCCAACGAAAAGAGTGCATGCCGCGTTGGGGATCTTACAATTTCTCGGTGACTCCATTCCAAATCAAGAAAGCACGTATGCCAAGGCCATCCGCGAGCACCTTGATTCTTTTCAGCGGATAAAAGCGAGCCATTTTTTACACGATCACCTTGAGGAGTTTAACACACCACTCTATTTCCTCGATTTTATCAAAGAGCTTGAGCCTCATAATCTCCGCTACCTCTCTGATGCTGACCTCGGATCGATGTCAGTAATGCGTTATCCAAAAGAGGTTCAAGAGAAGCTTCGAGTGCTCTCTGGCGGCGAAGTGCATCGCATGGAGCAGTACATTGATTTTCTCGTGAACCGCTCCTTTCGAGCTTCTCTGATCGTACACCCCAGTCAAAAACCTGTTCGCACACTTGATCCAAAATCTTTTCCTGACCTATTTATTGCATCACCACTCAAGCTTGACTCTGACCTTAATCTGAACAACCCATCAACCACCGCCAAGTTCGTCTCATCCAATAAGCAGTTTGTTGTTGAGATAAAATCTCATGTGGGAAAGGGGGTTTTGTCTGTACTGTCTCAAAAGTGGCCGAACTCTCTATCAACATCGGAGCTCCTCTCTGCTCTCTCAAAAGAGTTTAGCGCCAATGCTCTCTCTCCAACGATTAAACGAGAGGAGATGAATGGTGTACTCTTACAGCTCTTTCTTGAAGGTGCGCTCCTTCTTCGTAGCGACCTCGGTGAACGAGAGCAAAGCTTCAGTGAGAATCCAATTGCTCAGCCCGTGTCCCGCCTCTATGCTAGCTTTCTTGATAAGGTGCCAAATCTCTTTCAACAAAGCGTCCCTTTAAACGATCTTAATAGAGCTATCTTATCGCTCCTTGATGGTGAGCACAGTGCGAAAATGCTTGCTGAGGAATTAACAAAAAAAGGAGCGTTAAAGAAACGAGACGGAAGCGGCAACCTCTCACTTGATGAGGCACAGGCCGTTGTTGACCAGTCTCTTCTAAGATTAAAAGAATATGGTTTTTTCCTCGCGTAAGTTTTATCTTTATCGCATCCGAACGGATACCTGAGGATTGCTGCTTCTAAATCGAAGAGGCGCAATTTCAGAAGAGTTTTCCTCCGTAACGGAACCAAATGCTATATATTTATCACTGTCTTTCAGAGCATTGCCCCTATGTGCGTCGAAAAGATGCCAGTTGTCATCAATGAAGGCTTCGTTCCAAGTATGGTATTCGATTGGACGAAGAAATCGATCGCGTTCGACATAAAAGCCGGAGACGGCTTTTGTTGGAATCCCAGATCTTCTCGCTAGTGCAGTAAAGAGCGCGGCAAACTCAGTGCAGTCTCCTTTTCGTTCGGTAAGGGCGTATACGGTGCCTTTGGCTTTTTTTAGGTATCCAGCATGAGAGATGTTCGCTCGTATCCACTCAAAAATTGATTGTGATGTGAGAAGCGGTGTTTCTTTTTGAATCTCTGGAAGAATAGGTTCGATTCCTTGATTGTTCAAATCAACATATGGCTCGTCTTTGAGATGAGTGATGTCGATAGAGCCTCCTCTTATGTATGCACGAGGGAAAAGCTCAAGTTTGCTCTTGATAGTGAGGACCTTGGTGCCGTAGGGAGGAATGGTAAGGAAAAAAGACAGGGAGTCACTGCGAAGAGTTGATTTTGGAGTAGATGATATTGAAAGCCGGTTTTGAAAAGGGGTTGATTGTAGAGGAGCAAAGACCTGTACTTCAATGTTTTCAAGCAGTGAGTTCGAATTATTTTTCACCTCAAAGCCGTAGCTCACTCTGCGTTTGATTGGCGATGGTAGAGTGGGGGAGTTTGAAGTTAAAAAGTAGACTCCAAGAGCAACTATTATGATCCCTATTCCAATGAGAACTGGCTTCTTTTGCATTGGGGCCCCACTTGTTTCTTAAGGTATGAAGCTACTATTTGTGCTTGTGTCTGTACATAAGTTCGCAGCGCAGAGGCACCACCAGAGAGTAAAAAAAGTTTTTTTGTTCGGTAGAGAGCATCGAGTGTGTTTCGTAGTGCATCTTCTCCAAGATCTTGTAGATCGGAGGCAATGGCAACAGGCATTTCTCGAGATCTGCTACGTGCGTTTCGGATGGCTTCTGTAATTTGACTTGTAAGCGAATCTGAATTCCTATGTGTAACAGGAGAGGTTTCTATCGGTATGACAGTTGTTCCTTCGGGAACGAGATCTTCTATAGCTTCACTTTGCTTGCTCTGTAAATGCAAAATGAGCCATGGCTCATAAGAGCTCTCTCTCATTAGATCGAGAGGTGATAGAGTTCTTATTTTAGGAAGAGTATTAATCCTGCCCTGGAGTTTGCCTCCTGCGCGAGTCCACGAATAGAGACCTTCGGATAGTACAAAGATTTGAGAAAAACCTTCATTCGTAAGGGTGCTGCAAAGTTCTACAGGTCTACGCGCTGCAAATGGCTCATCAAGCAAGAGGAGTCGTTCGTCTTGTAAGTGTTTTTTTCCCTTAGCAGCAGAAGGAGAGAGAGCAATTGCATTTTGAGCTGAGAGATTTCGATACTTTGGCGTGCCTCTGAGATCGATAATGGTAGGAAGCGTGTCGGAACTGATCCAATCTGTAAGTGTATTGTGTGAAATAACGCACTCCTTCTTTTGTTTGAGGCGCAAGCAAGCAGAGTCACTTCGCGCAGGAAGTGTATATGCAAGAGAGGATAACAAAAAAATAAACAGGAGATGTAAGCGCATAATTTCTAAACTTTATCGTAGTAAACCACATATCGCTTACTTACAAAAATGAGCATAGAATACACGCTTTCTTCTTTGATTAAGTAGGGAAAACCCGCTATAGTTGCGCCCGTTTGACATAAACCTATGCTGGGGGTTTACTACATTGACATCTTTCGACGCCTTCGCCCTTCTAGCGCGCCGAGTGCCATGGTGCACGTTTTTGCCTGCACTCTTGGATAAATTCTTTTCATTCTTGGTTCTCTTTTTTCTCCTCACAACTATGCCTGCATTGTCGTACGCGGCTACGGTCACTTGGATAAGTGACGCTGATGGGAATTGGAGTGACGGGGCTAATTGGAGTACTGGGACTCCACCGCAAGAAGGTGATGATGTAGTTATTGATAGGCCGACGGTTGACGTTACCGTTACTATCTCCAATCAAACAGAAGCAAGCGTTCGGACTCTTGATTGTCAAGAAAATTTACATCTCAATCTGTCAGGGCTTACTGTAACAAACATTGCCGATGTTTGGGGAGAATTTCGACTCAATTATTCTTTACTTACGGTGGAAGGGGGAGCAGCAAGCTTTACCGCTCATGGACCTACGAACATCGACCAAGCGCTATTCTATGTCAATGGTGGGGGGCAGGCTGCTCTTCCGAATGCAACCTCCTATAGCTCTAACGAGGCAGAGTCTGGTTATGCTGTTATCTCAGTCACAGGTGCAGGCTCGCTTCTTGATCTGTCTTCCGTTCAGACATTTGACTCTGGAAATAGTACAGGTGTAGGTCCATATCAATCATTTATAGCATCGAATGGTGGAGTTCTCGATCTCTCAGGAGTCCATACGATTAACTCTCATGGTGGTGGAAACTATTCTCGTTTCCTCGAGCAAAACGGTGGGCAGATTGACCTTACTCTTCTTGGTCAAGTCTACGGTTCAAAAACACTCTTTGAGACTGATCAAACCAAAATTTTTCCATCACTTACTCAAGGCATAGCTCTCGAGGTTGAACTTACGGGTGGTGCTGGACAGGTTCTGGATTTTCCTCAACTTGCTTCGTTAGCCTCAGGTGGATTTACTGTTAACAATGGTGAAACTGTAAACGCTCCTCTGCTCGGAAGTATGACTGGTGGAGCGATGCACCTCTATGATGGAGGTACTATTAACGCACCAAACTTAGTCGATGTAAGCTATCAAATTCTCCACATTGATGGAGCTGCCGCACAATTTAATACTGCAGGTCTTACGAATATTGAGAATACGCGGTTCTTTATTTATGGCGGTCATGTATTTAGCAATGTTGTTGCTACGTATTATGACTCTACTTGGTATGTTCCTGATGTCACAATACTAGAGGTTCAAGGTCCAGGGTCTATCCTAGATCTCTCCTCTGTCACGCTTATGGACGTTGGCCAGCTCGTCACGGGTGATGGAGTTCAATTCCAATCGTTCTACTCAAAAGATGGCGGGATTTTAGATTTTTCCGGGGTAACCATACTTCGCGGACATGGAGCGGGAGACCCAGCTCAGTTTGTCGAAAGTAACGGAGGACGTATAGATTTTGATTCACTGCAAAGAATAACATATGGAAGAATTGACTTTCACATAGAGTCTTCAAAAACATTCAATTTCCTTACTGATGCTAGTCTCCTCCGCCTCTTTCCGCTTCTTCCCGGTGTAGTGCTGGATTTTCCTGTTCTCGACTATCTCAATGGATCTGACATTTATCTCATTCCAGGAGTAACATTAAATGCTCCATTGCTTACGAACATCTATAACGGAGATCTATATATTGAAGATGGCTCTTTTTTTACCGCGCCCTCTTTGAATGATATAGAGTTCAGTAATCTTGAAATTAGTGGAAATGCTCAGTTCCTCACAGCCCCTCTAACCAACATTGACAGCGTGAGTTTTACTATTCTCGATGGTTACGTTCTCAATAATATAGCCGCAACTTCCTATCGCCCGTATAATATTTATCCTGGATCTCCTATTGTTATCGTTAATGGCCAAGGATCGGTGCTGGATTTATCGTCAGTGCAGACTGTTGATGTAGGTACTGTTTGGTCACTCGCTTTGCCTCATACGTTTGAGGCCTCTGGTGGCGGGTTTATTAATCTTTCTGGTGTCACTGATATTATTGGAACCTCAGGAGACGAGCCCGCACGTTTTTATGCAACCGACTTGGGTAGTGAGATCCGCTTCGGGAGCTTGACTCACCTCAATGATGGACGGAAGGTGCTTTTTGATGTTGAAGCGCAAGGGTACATAGATCTTACTGGCTTATCTCAAATTTCCGCGCCTGGTCCTTATGAGTTCACTGTATCGGATGCAGGAAGTGTTATAGAGGCCCCCACGTTGTGCCTTTATGAAGATACTCTCTTTGAAGAGGCTAACGGCGGTGTCATTTTGAGCCAGTCGACTCATCCTTCAGCGTTTTTAGAGGATTTGTTGATTGGCACTCGTACGGATTATTTTTTCGATCCTAATCTTTTTTCTTACAGAATGGATAATGGATGTTACGTAGATCTAGGAAGCCTAAATGTTCCTTCGTACTTCTGGGTAGATGGCATATCCCTCTCGCCCAGCTTTGGTGTTTTAGGTTTTAGAAATGATGATACAAATATCACTTCCAGACTTATTCAAATTAACATAGATGCTCTTGGGTATACAGATATCGGTCCTCCTCTTGCCGAACGCACTATTACAGGCGCCTCCTTTAAGGGCGATACTCTCTATGCTGTTGATTCGAGTTCTATGGAACTACTCACTATAGATCCTGTTCAGGGTACAATTATAGGATCTCCTGTGCCGCTTTTTGACTCGTCTTCTGGCTCACCGCTCCCCTATAATTTGAGGCTTGATCTTGCTTTTACTAGCGATGGAGAGGCGTTTCTCTTGTACAACAATTCAAGATACTCTCTCAATGTCGCAACGGGTGCAGTTGCGCTAGTTCATGTCGATACTGTTCCGACTCCGGAGGGAGGCCTCCCTTCATTTACAGGTGCAGCATTCACTGAAGAGTCGACACAAGGTGATTTTGAGCTCTATGAGCTTGATTCTTACGATGTAGATGAGCTCTTTCTTGTTGATGAGCACAATACTCGTATTGATCTAGGTGTAGAATTCCCCTTTGATTTTGATGGCTTAATTTTTCTTGGGGATCTTGGCTCATATGTTCCATTTAACGGCGACACTACTCCTCCTGGTCCTGTATCTGTTTCCGCTGATGGGGTAGGAAATGGCACGTACGCTCTACTTAACTGGACCTCGTACGATGAAGAAGCAAATGGTGGTGATATCGATTACTACACCGTGTATGCTTCGAGCATATCATTTACAGATATTTCTCAAGCTAGTTCAGCAGGAGCTGTTCCTTCTGGTATGCAGGAGTATACCCTCACAGGCCTTTCTGCTGGACAACAAACTTTTGTTGCCGTTGTAGCAACAGACCTGTCCGGTAACTTCGATCCAAATGTATCACCCATTTCAGTTACGCCAATTGATGTTGTGGCTCCTGATGATGCATCCAATCTTACACCGGTCTCGAATACTACAAGTATCGATCTTTCCTGGAACGGCTCTCTGTCTCCTGATGCAGCATTCTACCGCGTTTACCAGGATGGCCTCGTTGTAAGCCCAGATATTCCAGTGCCAACAACAACTTTCTCTCTTCAAGGCCTCTCCCCATCTTCAGTTTATACAGCACGTGTTACGACACTTGACGGCTCGCTCAACGAGAGTGATGGAATCTCGCTCTCTGTTGCTACTTGGTACCAAAACCCAAGTGGTGTAACTGCAGTGTCTCTTGATGCTGCCGCAGAAGTTTCGTGGGATACGTCTCTTCCTGCTAACGGAGTAGCAGAATACAGAGTATATACTGAAACAACTCCATTTACTTCCACTTCAGGACTTACTCCAAAAGCGACTGTTACCAGCCCACACACCACCATTACAGGGCTTACGAATGGCACTACGTATTATATTGCCGTAACTACAGTGAACATCTCTGGGGGAACAGATCCGTCCGTGACAACCGTCACCGTCGTTCCTCAAGGAGATATCGTTGGCCCCGTGTTGACGAATCCACGACTCGCTGGTGCTCCTCTCTTAAGTGGAACGATTGTCACTGGTGATTCCCTTGTCGAGGTAACTGCGACAGATGATTCAGGTGTCTCGAGGGTGGATTTCGCTATTGAAGATTCAGGCCTCAACCTGACTCCAATTGGAAGTGATAACGGAAGTGGCCCTGTGTACAACGCCAACTGGAATCTTACCAATTTTTCAGATGGAAACTACACGGTAGTTATTACCGGCTATGATACGCTCTCAAACTTCACTGAACTTCGCATTCCTGTACAAGTTGCTTATGCACCACCAGTAGCTCCGGTAATTACATCGCCCGTAAGTGGTTTTCTTACCAATGAAAGTACCGTGGCAGTCTCTGGTACGATTACTCCAAATACTTCTCTTCGAATCTTTGAGGGGACAAATCTTATAGGTGGACCAACAGCAATTGGAGCCTCAGGCTCATTTACGATTACTGTGCCACTATCTGAAGGTGCAAATAATCTCACAGCTACTGCCGAAGGACCTGGAGGAGAGGGGCCAGCGAGCTCCGTTGTTGTTGTCACACTTGATAGCTCTGTGCCTGATGCACCAGAGGGATTTTCTGCGCAATCGCTCGAAGATGGTGAGGTGCAGCTCTCCTGGAGCGCCGTAGTTGCTTCATCCAATGTAACCTACGATCTTTACCGTGCGACAAGCTCATTTACATCGCTTGGCTCAGCAACGAAGATCAATAGTAGTCCACTGACGAACACAAACTACCTCGACCTTCCAGTCGACGATGGCACCTACTACTACCGCGTCGTTGCCATAAACCAAGCTGGAAGCCAGAGTGAGCCTTCTGATCTCGTAGTTGCCGTTTCTGATAGCACGCCACCAAGCGCTCTCTCAATTGAATACGTTTCAACTGGTGAGACCGATCCTGTGACTGACGCCTACGGTCCAGGTCTCGTTACTGCAACTGTAGTTGTTGATGAGCCGCTTCTTGTCGCGCCATTCCTTACCATTTCACCAGATGGTGGTGTTCCGATGCCAGTAACCCTTGTTGCTACCGGGGAGCTTGAGTACCAAGGAACGTTTGAGATAGTTGAGGCAACAAAGACAGGAACAGCATACGCTGTCTTCTCAGCCCGTGACCTTGTTGGTAACCGTGGCACAGAGGTTCTTGTTGGGGATACTATTCTGATTGATACCGATGGGCCAATCGTTACAACGCTTACCGTTCAACCTGGCGATCCGATAGAGAACGACCAGGCAAGCCCTGTGATTCTCACTGTAGACTTTAGCCTTGATGAAGCTCCCGTAGATGGAGTGGATCCAGAGTTCCGATATAAAATAGGTGAGGGCACCCCAGAGATTATTACTAATGTCTCAGTCGTTGGTGGTGATCGCTCCCTGTGGAGTGGCTCTTTTACCCTTCCATCTGATGCGGGGCTCCCAGATCCACAAAATATGGTCTTTGAGCTTACTGCTCTTGATGCCATTGGTAATGTGGGCTCAACCATTGAAGGTGAAAACCTCTACCAGATCTACCAAGGCCTGCTCCCTCCATACGATATCCCAAGCGGGCTCTCTGCAACCGCAATTGCTCAAGGAAAGGTAGCGCTTAGCTGGAACGGTGTGCTTGAAGCTGATGGCTATCAGCTCTACCGCCAAGATCCAGGTGGCTCCACCCTTGATCCAATCGGTCCAATCCTCACTGAGACAAACTATGAGGACCAGACACCGATTGATGGTGAGTATCTCTACGCGATAGCAAGTGTGCGGATGGATAATGGGGAGCAGGCGATAAGTGCGCCAAGCCCGACAGTCTCTGTGAATGCAGACGCAACAGCTCCAACAGCACCACAAACCCTGATACTGAGTTTAAGTGGTCAAGGGATGGTGGCCCAGTGGCAAGAACCAGTAGGTGGCACTGTTGTACACGGCAACTTAACATACCGCCTCTACCGTGCAGATCTTCCGCCTGCAACTCCAATCGATCTCAGTGGGCTTGCGCCGGAAATTGATAATATTATCGGTTTTGCTGCAATTGATAGTTCGCCATCGGAAACTGAACACGCTTACGCGGTAACAGCAGTAGATGGAGCTGGGAACGAATCACCTGCTTCAAACACTGAGTACCTCAATTACTCACTCCTTCCGGTTGATACGTTCCATGTAGATGTTCCATTTGGCTCTCCGGCTGAGTTACTTTGGAGCTACAACGGAAGTGCGGCTACAGACTATAAACTTGAGCTCATTGAGGGGGGACTTCCAACAGTTCTTCACCTTGGTCCTGAGTTAAACTTTACGGATCTAAGCTATCAGCCAGAAGAACGTCTCTATGCTGTGACCGCTATTGATGGAGGCGGCTCAGAGAGTGTTTCACGTGAGCTCCTTGTTCCTCATCTCACTCTTGAGGCACCAACTGGTCTGACGATCAAACGTGGGGTGTTTAATCTCATCAATTATACCGTTACCAATCACGGCGCTACGCCACTTGTGAGCTCACGTTTGAAGGTTGAGCTCGGTGGTCAAACGCACCTCTCAGATCTCTTTACGGTGGTACCAGGAGCTGAGCAAGTTGTTCCAGTTATTGTTGGTGGGCAGCAATCGCTTACATCAAATGAGCTGCTTGTTTCTTCGGTAGAAGTAACCCCAAACCCTGGAGAAGTGATTACGTTTCGAAAAGAACAAACAGTACCAGTACAAAGTGCAGCGCTGATTGTTACGGCAGAGACCCAAAATCTCACTCAAGGTGCAACGGGTGAAGTTCGCTTTACTCTTGAGAATACGAGCGGTGTACTCACAGAGATTGTGACTGCTCGAAATACTGGGCAATTAGACTCTGATGAGATCCGTTTTATTCTAACCGATGATGAGGACAACACTTACTCTGTAACACCACTGAAACAGTTCTTTGGTGGTAATGTAATCACTCTCTCTAATGGAGAGACAGTTTCTCGGATTGCTCCGTCAGAGTCGTGGACCTCAGACTGGATTTCGATTCCAATTCCAGCAAATACTCCACCGAACGCAAAGCTTCGAGTTGAGATCGACTACTTTCACAGTAAGCTTGCAACTCCGCAACACATTGCTATTGATGGAAACGGGACAGAGCGATCTATCACGCTCGAAGATCCCGAGTATTATGGAGAGGTCGTATCAATTACACCTCAGAGCACTTTTGGAGAAGTTGTTGAAATCGTTGGTCGAAGCCTCGATTCTGATACCGATACACCGGTAGCTTTTCAGCCTATTGAGCTTGTGCTTACCATTAATGGTTTTGAAACGATTTCAACTCTCACAACAGATGCCAACGGAGAGTTTCTGTACGAATTTGATCCCGCAAATAAAAATAGCGGTCAGTACAATGTTTCCGTGGTGTATCCAGGCAGTCTCGACAGACCCGCTCTCGGCCAATTTGTTGTTGATAGTATCTCGGTCTCACAGACGAACTTCCATCTCCAAGTTCCAACAAACTACCTCGCTACGATCCCAGTAACGGTCAATACCGGCCCTGTGACTTCTGCCACAAGTGTAGAGTTGCAGTACGTTGAGAGCGATCAGGTGGGAGGGGTGTTTCCAGCAGGAATAAACCTTGTACTTCCACCTGCAATGTCTGTAGCAGCTGGCTCTAGTGAGCCATTCCCTGTTGAATTCTCTTCAGACTCAACAGCGATAAGCCCCGGACAAGTGCGGCTACGACTCGTGAGTAATGAAACAGGAATAGAACCGATACAGTTTGTCGATGTAACTTATGATCTCTCTGTAGCTGTGCCTGTTATTCAAGCTTCTCCCGGATCGATTGATACGGGAGTGGATCAAGACCAGGTGCGAAATGAGCACTTCACCTTCACAAACAATGGGTATGCTCCACTTTTGGATGCCACTATTGAAGTTACGGCTCAGCAGGGCACAGTTCCAACCTGGTTTCAAACTACTTCAGTCACAACTATCGACCGACTCGAGATAGGGGAGAGCTCGCAGGTTGACCTCTTTATTGCTCCAACTACGAGTGTTACCCCTGGGATCTATCAATTTGCAGTAAATGTTGTTTCTGGTGGACAAACATACTTGCAAGTCCCGGTAAGTGTCACAGTAACCATCGATGGAGAAGGGGCTCTACTCGTACACGTTTCTGACATCTATACGGGTACCGAAGGCGATAGTGGAATCATTACGGGTCTCAATAATGCTCGTATTAAACTCTTAGAGACTGCAAGTCTCATTGAGACTGTTGTCTATACTGATGCAAATGGAGAAGCTCTTCTTCAAAACCTTCCAGCTGGAAACTATACCTACCGAGTATCTGCTCCAGATCATCAAGATCAAACAGGCTCTCTCTCTATCATTCCAGGAGTCACCATTTCTCAGGAGATCTTCCTTGTAAATAGTGTTATCTCTGTCACCTGGTCTGTCACCCCAATTACGATTGAGGACTACTACCAGATAAATCTCGAAGCGATCTTTGAAACAAATGTGCCTATCGCGGTGCTTGTGCTCGATCCGATCGGAATACAACTTCCAACGATGACAGCTGGGCAAGTGTTCCTTGGAGAGTTAACACTTACGAACTACGGGCTGATTCAAGCTGACAATGTCACCCAGGTTCTGCCGCAATCGGACGACTTCGTGCAGTATGAGTTCTTTGGGTCAATCCCTGATGTTGTGTTGCCAAGCCAGCAGATCACAATTTCTTACCGTGCAACAGCGCTGCAGGACTTTGATCCAGGCTCTGGTGAAGGGAGTGGGGGAAGCAGCTGTTCGTATCAGAACAACTACTGCTTTACGTATGAGTCTGAATGTGTCAACGGCACCATTGTTCCGGCTTCAATTTGTTCCTACTGGTTCTGGACAAAGAATTGTTCCGTGAGTGGTGGGGACGGAGGTTCTGTGATCACAGGCGGTGGTGGCGGAGGCCCTGGGGGACCACCGTGGACACCGAGCATTGGGTCCTTACCGAACCTTTCGTGTGTAGGTAGAATTTTCTGTAGCCCTGAAGCGGCAGATCCGGGAGCGTAAACAATGGAGCGAATATTGAAGAAAAGTTGTTTAATCGCCGTTGTCTCTGCGTTCTTCTGTCTGTTGCCCTTTACCCTTGCGGCTCAAGAGACGCAATGTGCGCAGGTCGTTATTCAGATTGCCCAAGAGCTGACCTTTGAACGTCAAGCGTTCGATGCGGAGATGCGTATCCATAACGCGCTCACAACGCAATCAGTAGAGAATGTGCAGATTGATGTTGAATTCAAAGATGAAGCAGGAAACCCAGTTACAGCCACAAGTGATCCCTTTGGGGCGGCTACATTTTTCATTACTTTGGATGAAATGACGGGCATCAATGATGTTTCTGGTTCTGGCACGATTGCACCTGAGACCGAAGCCGTCATTAACTGGCTTATTGTTCCAACAGCTGGCGCTGCCGGAGGTTCACTTACAGGAAAACTCTACTTTGTTGGCGCTACCTTACAATACACCCTCGATGGTGAAGCTAATACGGTTGAGGTAGCTCCTGACTTCATAGTTGTTGAACCCCAGCCAGAATTTGAGATCGATTACTTTCTCACTCAAGATGTGCAAGGAGACAATCCGTCTACACCAGAAATAGAGCCACCAGTTCCATTTACACTTGGTGTACGTATCTCAAACGTAGGTCTTGCTCCTGCTGTAAATACACAGATCGACTCTGCGCAGCCGGTTATCGTTGATAACCAGCAGAGCCTCGCTGTGAATTTTATGATCACTGGTAGTTTTGTGGATGACCAGCCTGCTCAACCTAGTCTGCTTATTGATTTCGGTGATATCGGAGCTGGTGTTTCTAAGACTGGTCGTTGGGTGATGGAGTCGTCACTCTCGGGAACGTTTACTTCCTTTAGTGCCTCGTACACTCATGCCGCTGAATACGGTGGACAACTTACCTCGCTTATTACATCACTTAACTCGCACCTTCTCATCAAAGATGTACGTGTTGACCTTCCCGGTAGAGACTCGATTAAAGATTTCCTTGCCCAAGATGCTCTTATTTACAACCTCTATGAGTCTGAGGGAATTGATGCGCAGGTTGCCGACTACACCACAGGGCTTACCCTTGTACCTAACGGAAGCTCAGGTTCGATTGATAACTACTATATTGATGTGCCACAAACTGCTGGGCCTCTCTATGTGAAAGTTCCAGATCCTCTCAATGGCACAAAAGTTGTTGTCCACGCTGAGCGTGATGATGGAAAAGTGATACCTCTCGATAATGCTTGGTATTCTGTAGAGGGTACAGGGGGATCGCAAACCTTTCACCTTAATATCTTTGATCTGAACGGCGGTGGGCGTTACTTCATTAATGCAGATACTGTGCTCTTAGGGCCACAACCTCCAGTACTTGGGTTTATTCCTGATGTAAATGCAACAGCCGGTAATCAGGTAGGCTTTATTGTTCAAGCAAGCGATCCAGAAGGTGTTCTTCCAACACTCTCTCTTGATTCTGCCCCTGTTGGTGCATCGTTTACGGACCATGGAGATGGCACAGGATCGTTTCTCTGGCCCACGACCTCCTCACAGGTAGGTCTCTATCCTCTTACCTTTCGAGCCAGTGATGGAGCGCTCGAAGATGTGCAGACCATGTATATCTCGTTAACAAATAATGGCGATTCTGATGGTGACGGATTAGCAGATGTTTGGGAGCTCCTCTATTTTGGTGATCTCACCCAAGATGGTAGCAGTGACTATGATGGTGATGGGCTTACGAATGCAGAAGAGGAAGCGCTTGGGACGGATCCAACACTAGAAGGAAACGCTCCGAGTGTGCCCGTAATCGAAGAACCCCTCTTTGGGCATGAGGTACAAGATTTGCAACCTCTCCTCTCAGTTTTTAATAGTACTGCAGGAGTTGAAAAACCTACGTATGATTTTGAACTCTACGCGGAAGAAGAGATGCTCACGCTTCTCGACTCACTCTATAGTGTCGTTGAAGATTCAAGCGGTAGCACAGTCTATCAACCATCACTTTACCTCACAGAAAACAAACACTACTACTGGCGTGCGCGTGCCAAGCTCATAGGGGCTGCAAGTGAGTGGGTATACGGAAGCTTTTATGTGAATCAACAAAATGATTCACCAACGCTTCCAACTGAATTCTTCCCGTCGAACTCTCTGGTAAGAGGAGGCTCGCCTCTTCTTATGGTGAGAAATGCGGTAGACCCCGAAGGTGATAAACTCTTTTATAAGTTTGAACTTGCAGGAGTTGTCTCTGGTCAACGACAGGTGTTTGCTACTCACACTGTAGTAGAGTCGAAAAATAAAGAGTTTACGAGCTGGAAAGCGACTATTCCATCCCATGTTTTGGGACCTTTTGCGTGGAGAGTCACAATTTCTGATGGTGTAAGTGGAGCAGTGATATCTCCATGGGCAAAGTTTAAAGTCGATTATGCCCACCCCCCAGTGGGCTTACCTCTAGCTATTTCTCCGATTGCTGGAGAGCGTGTGACCACTTCTTCGGTCACGCTTGTTACTAAGTTACCTCTTGCTGGCCTTGCTCCTGGGCAACGGTATGAGTACCAGATTTCTGATAACGCAGACTTCGATGGAGTTGTCATCTACGCAGGACTTGTTACAGGGCCAGTCGTGACTGCAACCGCTCTCAATCTCTTTGATAACGTGCACTATCATTGGCGCATGCGTGTTGTTGATGGGCTTTATCGTGGACCATGGGCCTATGGAGACTTTATCGTTGATACACTCAACGATGCTCCAGTAACTGCCGAGCTCGTCAATCCAGGAACATCTGCACGAGTAGATCTTCTCTCCCCATATTTTCGTCTCTCCTATGTCAGTGATGCTGAAAATGACGATGTCTCGTATGAGTTTGAACTCTACGACGATCCGCAATTAACAAACCTTATTGATGCTACAAAACTTGTCGAGCCTATCTGGCAACTTGAGAAAGTGCTTACAAACAACACCACGTATTATTGGCGCCACCGTACGGTTGATTCATTAGGAGCAGTTTCTGACTGGAGTGATATGGAGAACTTTTTTGTGAGCGAAGACTCTGTGGATGATCCGCCAATGCTTCAGTTGGTTAATCCGCTCGCTGATATCACGGTTGCTTTTGAAGATGATGTGTCGGTCCGATGGGTTGACGCTGATCCAGATAGTAATGCGAAAATTATGATGGAGTACCAAGGGACACTTTACCCCCTTGGTCAGAATGAGGATGTGGACCGATCGCAAGATGTTTTTGTCTTTCCAGAAGGACGACTCCCACCAGGTGTTCACGATATCAGCATTGGAATTGATGACGGGGCCAATCCTGTCGTTATCGATTCGAGTTGTTGCACGATTACGGTAAAAAATCCTGATACAAGCCTCGATACTGATGGTGACGGGGTGCATGACTATGCTGATAACTGTCCGTATACCTTTAATCCTGGACAACAGGACCGTGGAGGATTGTTACAATCTACACCTGACGGGGTTGGAGACGAATGTCAGTGTGGTGATGTCAATGGTGATGGGGTTATTAACGATAATGATTCTATTGACCTGCGAAATGCGCTCAATCCTAATCCTGTTGGATCAGCCATTAATATTAGCCGACCTGATCTGTGTAATATCGTAGACGAGCCAGCGTGTTCCTTTGCGGACTATAAACTCCTTAATGCCTATATCCGAGATGCCCACGCTGCTGCCGAAGGCTCAACGTCATCAGGACTCCTCACAGGCCCACTCCCGGCTCTGTGTGAACCAGCTCTACACTAAGGGAAAGAATGAAGATGAAGTTGCCCCTCTATGCCAAGTTTGTAACCTTACTCACAGCCTTTCTCGTGCTACTCGTTCCCTCTGCGCTTGCGCAAGGAAGTGGTTCAACTCCCGAAGAAGAAGCGAAAGATTTTGGGTTTTATAACGAGTTTAATCTCGATCTCGAGGTCAAGGTTCAAGGAGGTTTTATTCGTATCTACCGTTCTTGGCGAGGAGACAAGAAAGAGTGGACCATTAATCCACAACACGGAGAGCTTAGCTTCTCTGAAGAAACAGACGGGGAACTCTACGGGCAGCTTCTTGCAAAAGAAATTGGTCGTGGCCCACGTGCGTTTACAAAGATTTCTGGCCTGACCGGTGTTTGGGGAAAGGCAACGTCTGCTTCAGCTGAATCAAGTGCGCCAGGAGGAGCTGTGCCACCTGGAGTCTCGGGGATTCTTGTTGCCCATGGCATAGACTACTGCACGAACGAGGGCGAAGGCGTAACCGAGTTAGTCTCGGCTCAACCAGATGGCTACCGCTGGGTAGATCGAATCGGCCGAAAGTGGGCTGATTTTTCAGAGAGTGGAGCGCTTAATGCTTGGGGCAAAGGGAACTACCTTATTGGCCAAGTCGTCTATGACCAAGAAGAGAACGTCTCGGGGTATGCTGATACAACCCTCACTCAGGTTATCACCTATACCCGTTATCCATCTGGAAAAATCCACACTATAAGTGATGACCAAGGTGCCACTGTTACCTATACCTACTACGGAAATGGTCAACTCGAATCAGTTACAGATGCCGATGGATACAAAACCACTTACACCTACAACGCCGATGGTCAAATTGCGACCAAGATTATGGGAGACGACTCTGCAGCGCTTCCTGGTGAAGAGATAGGCGAAGAAACAACCCTCACCTATGACTACTTTCCAAATGGCGAGCTCAAAAGTGTTCTTACTGGTGATCAAACACGAAGTGACTATACCTATGAGTACAATGAGGAGCTCGAGCAGTATAAAACCACGGAGACAATGACCGGTAACCGTATCAAGGTTACGGTATCAAATAACGAAGATGGGCTTGTTGAGATACGTAAAAATGGCTCAATCGATCTACGCGTGGTACGACTCTGTGAAGACTCCGCTATTATCGATCGCCATAACCGTGTGACGTACATCGACCGTGATGCGATTGGTATCATCCGTACTGTCTACTTTCCTGATGGCCGCAAGCTCTCCTTTGAACACTCAAATGCAAACTGGCCAGAGCTCGGTAATCCCTGGGATCAGCCGACTGCTCCGTGGGGGCTCATTAAGGTTACCTATCCATCGGGCACAGAAGTCTCTTATGAGCGAAACCCTGATGGCACTATTGCAACGGCAACAGAAGTCACTCCTGGTGGTGAAGTACGGTATTGGAGCTTTCAGTATGACTCATACGGAAACCGCACTGAGCAACGTCTGCAAGCCTCTGAGACACCTGACAATGCAAAAGACCGCATAGAGAAGTGGCACTACGATGCCCACGGAAATATCGATTACTATGAAGACGTTCTCGCTCGTCGCTTTACCTACGAGTATAACCGCCGAGGAGATATCACAAAGATTATCGGGCCTGATCTCAAAGAGTGGGTGTTTACCTATACCCGAAAAGGTCAACTAAAAACTTTTGAAGATCCTCGTGGGTATCGTCAAGAGTTTCGCTACACCAAGCGAGGCTTGCTCCGCAAATTTATCGAACGACACACCTCTGGTGCACCGGACGCTGAAACAATCTTTCGCTACAACCACCGTGGGTTAGTAAAGAAAATTATCGATCCATTTCTCTACGAATGGAACTATGAGTACAACCAGTCTGGTGAAGTTGAGCGGATTATAGATCCTCTCAATAAGGACTCGGAGTATCAGTATGATTATCTAGGCCGCGTCAAGCAGGTAAAAGATGGAAATGATGTAGCTGTTGATATTAACTACTTTGACACGTCTCTTCCTGGGCAGGCCCCGCAAACCTCCATTGCATTTTCTCCCCTCGTTCAAATTGAGTATCCCACTTACAAAGAGGAGTTGATTTACGACAAGGTACAACGCCTTACCTCAAGAGCTATCCGTCCCAACACTTCGGGAATAATCGAAAGTGAGCTTACTCAGTACCGTTACGATCAAGATGGAAGGCTTGACCGCATTACACGTCCTGATAACAACCACATCTACTACACCTGGGATCAAATGGGTCGGGTCAAAAGCATTCAACGCCCTGGTCGAGGAACTTTCTCGCTTGCGTACCCCGAGGCAGAAAAATTCATCGAGTACAACGACCCTGTTGGAGGCCAAATCAAGCAGGAGTTTAATCAGCTCGGTGAGATGATCAAAGAAACAAGAGCCGATCTCACAGAAGTAAACTTCACGTATAACGCCTACGGTAATATTGAGACGTACGTAAATGCACGTGGCAACAAGCATGAGTATATCTATAACGATGCTCAACAAGTAGAGCAGATTAAAATCTACGCTGACACCTCTGCTACGACACCACTTCGCACCATCACCTATACGCGAAACTTACGCGGAGATATCACAGGGTACGATGATGGAAGTATCACCATCACCTTTACTCTCGACGCTCTTGGCCGTGTGCTAAGTGCCGTTACCAACTACGGCTCCTTTAGTAAAACGCACAGCTATACATATGCCGAAAACGGCCTTCCAAAAACGTATACTGCCGTAAATGGAGTCACCTATACCTACAACTGGGACGCAGCGAATCAATTTGCTGGGTTTAGTATTCCAGGAGAGGGGATAGTAACCGTTAACTACAACACGACTGACTGGTTTCAACCAGAGAGTGTGGTATTTCCAGGTGGCTCGCGTCAAAACTTTGAGTATGACGAACTCCGTCGCATAAAACGTATTCACTCAAAAAATGCGGGTGGAAACACTCTTCTCGATTACAACTACACGTACACAAAGGGCCCCGTTGAAGGTGCTGTTGTTGATACGATTACTACTGAGCACGGGCTCTATGATTTTGAGTACGACGACGCCTACCGTCTTACCTCAGCAATAAAGCCCAATGCCCCTCCTGAAGCCTATACCTACGACGCTCTTGATAGGCGCTCTCCCGAGACAGGAGCTCCCTGGGTCTATAATGCAAACGGTGCCCTAGAAAACGGCGGTGGAGCCACCTACACCTACGATGATGATGGAAATGTTGATACCCGTACCGTTGGTGGTGTTGTCACCAAATTCTTCTACGATGAATCAGACAGGCTTGTCCGAGCCGAAAGTCCAGTAGGCACAGTCATAGCCGAGTACGGCTACGATCACTTTGGCCGCAGACTGTGGAAAGAAGTCAGCGGTACACGAACCTACTTTGCCTATACTGCAGAGGGCCTCTCAGCAGAGATGGACGACCAAGGGAACGTTACTAGAACGTATCACTTTGCTCCTGGAAGCTACTGGACCACTTCTCCGCTTATGATGGAAGAAGCAGGGACGTATTACTACTTTCATAATGACCACCTTGGGACGCCTCAGAAGATTACAGATAAGCTTGGGGTTGTTGTTTGGAGTGCGCGGTACTCGGCGTTTGGGGAGGCTACGGTTGATGGTAGCTCAACGATTGAGAATCCTCTTCGGTTTCCTGGGCAGTACTTTGATGGGGAGACGGGGGTTCATCATAACTATTTGAGGAACTATGAGCCGGGGATTGGGACGTATTTGGAGCAGGATCCGTATGGGGTGGCGTTTACAGGGCCTAATAGATATGGGTATGCAGGGCTGAATCCAGCGAATTATTTTGACCCTACAGGGGAGATTATTCCTGTCTTAGTTGTAGGAGCTAAGGTCCTTTGGGTAGCGGGGATGGCCTACACCGGGTTCGAAGCCTATCAATGCTGGGAATCCTTAATGGAAGATCCTTGCGCGGCAATATTTGAAGGCGATGCCTGTCTGAATACAGTGCTTGCTGCGGCAATTCCTTATGGAGCTGGCAAGCTTGCTAGATATCTTAAGGGCCTTGCCCCAGCTGCACGTGAATTGACGAAGGTGGCTAAACCGCAACTCCTTTTACCGTTTAAGCCTAAATGGACTGGTCAGATTGTTAAATATAAGAAAGGAGCAATGCCCCCCATAGAGCATATTTTCTATCGACATGGCCCTAATAGTGGTTTTTCTAATGTCGGACGATTTGCCGAGGGGACCTCAGCTCGCGATATAAAGAACCTCGTTGAGGAAGCTGCTGTAAGTGGACAATGGAAATGGGCAAATGGAAGAGCTTCAATTACCCATAACTTTGACAAAGTTATAGGAACACATAAAGATGGTTCTCCAGCCAAGGCTCTTCAAGTTTATTTAAATGAAGCAGGCGAGGTTATGACGGCATTTCCTGTTTATTAGTGAAGTCTATGGACATTTCTCACGAGACCCCAATTAATATTTTCTCTAGAGATTCCTTTGAAAAGGAAGCAGACTCTGATTCAATTGCAGACTGGCCTCTGAGTCAATTACGAATTTGTTTTCCCACGAAGATAACTATTAATGACTCTCAAGGTAATACGCTTGTTTTTGAGGATTGTCCTATTCTAGGATTTGTCTGCGATCTTTCCCAGTTACTGGAAGAAATTTTGATTGGCTCTAATGTCTCAGAAGTAAATGACTTCTATGGGGAATATCAACTAAAATTAAGTCACATTGAGGAAGGTATTCTTCTTGAGCGGGTCGACGATGGAGACTCTGTTGGTGGGAGTTTGAAGGATTTCAAAAATATGTGCAAAGCATGGTTTGCACAAGTCCTTGAAGATCTAGAGAATACACACCAAGACTTGCTTAGCAATACTCACTTCAATGAGTTGAAACTGAAAATTTGTTAGGAAATCGTACGGGGTACCTCTCCACTGCCATGTTGATATACGCAAGGATCCCACAAAATCTTTCAATAACAAGAAGAACGTGACAAAAGCTAAGCCTGAGGGGTATAAGCCAGGGGACGGGACAGGTTTCTTGCCCGGTGAACTTTTTCCAGGACTATAAAATGCAAAAGATAGAGGATTTTTCAGACGCAGAGTTAGTACGTGTTAAAAGAACTCGTACGGGGTACCTCCCCACAGGCCTTAATGAGCTGAGTTGTTTTCTAAGGAAATCGTACGGGGTACCTCTCCCCAACGACGCCTACCGTCTTACCTCAGCAATAAAGCCCAATGCCCCTCCTGAAGCCTATACCTACGATACGCTCGATAGGCGCTCTCCCGAGGCAGGAGCCCCCTGGGTCTATAATGCAAACGGTGCCCTAGAAAACGGCGGTGGAGCCACCTACACCTACGATGATAGTTAGGAAATAAAAGAACTCGTACGGGGTACCTCCCCACAGGCCTTAATGAGCTGAGTTGTTTTAGCAAGAATTTGGTTCCTTCCTTGTAAAGGGGAGAAGAAGGCACGTGGGTGAAGAGAATCGTAGCTGTGCCTGTGCAGCTACTCCAAAGAGAGAGCACCGAAATTGAATTGAAGGGAAAAATGAAAGGAAAAAACCGAAGAGCGCTCCAAGCTAGCTAATAGTCATTTATGAACACGGCTGGAAGCATGCAAGCCTTGGGCCTCAGACCCCCCGGGGGAAAGAATCCCAGAGGGTAGTCGACCGAGAAATCTCCCTGACTCCACCTCCGGTACACCTCCTTACACTGAGTAACCATATCCTTAAACCACTTGATAAATCCCTTCCTCTCCTCAGCATCACTCGCTAAACAAATAGTACGAATACCGTCATTGGCCTGAGGAACGTACACCTGGTGAATACTCGCTCTCTTAAGTTTCTCTGCCCTAAGAACACTCTTGTTCTCGAGTATTCTCTTCTTTGAAAGCTCCAACTGCTCGTCACGTACCCACTCAAGTACTCTCTCGTTGTGCTCCTC
>JAUIBK010000037.1 GCA_030428205.1 bacterium | reverse complement strand
GCAATAAGAAGTGAGGCTACAACAAATACTGAGTTCGTAAGTAGGCGTCTCATAACTAGGGTATCCCTTCTGACACAAGCACAAAAAAGCGTGTATTAATTCCCTCTCACTACTACCTGGGTGAGAGACAAAAACAACTTTTCGTCAAAGTACTTCAAGTGCGAGTAAGTACAAATCTTTCTTCTAAGCTCTTTTAAAAATTGCAAATGACACCAGTGCATGAAGAGCTCAATTGGTGCATGACACAAACTAATCAATACAAGTACGTGCCTTGCTTCACCTTATAAAAAATTGTCCGGGGAAACCGAAATGAGGAACGTGTAGAAAACGACAAGTGAAAACTGGTCCCAGCATGAACCTTTGCACAATATGGTAGCAGAAAGCCTAAGAATATCAAATATTTTACACACTTAAGTGCCTAGAATTCTCCCCAAAAGCCCCCAAAACACTTAACCACTTGAAAATACAGCTCCTATTATAAAATGAGACAACTTTCTACTTTTCCAGTGCTTTGGTTGCTTATTTAGTACGGGGCACCTGCTCGCTTTGAAGGGCTCTATTGATCCAAATCCCAGGCAGCGTCTTCAGCCTCGCTATAGCGGGTACGCGCCGCTATAGCGGGTACGCCCCAACTTTCATATATCTAAAAAGTTACTTTTCTCCTGAGTCTGGTGGGAGCCAACTCACCCTCTGGATAGTAGGTAAGCCCCTTTCCGCTCTCACATAATCCTCAGATATTACTATTTAAATCCAAATTTAAAGTAGCACTTGCAATTTGGCAGCAGTCACCGCTCTGACTGGTACGCGCCACTCCCCCCCTAACTGGTACACTTTCCCCAAAAGGTAAGGAAATGGGAATGACACCATCTGAAGCTCTTTCATGTTTCTTAAAATGAATCAGATCCTGAATTTTCTAGGCATTCTGCTGCTAGATCCGATTGGCTTTGATGGAGCAGTTGCAGTTTGGTAAGAGCTTCTGAATGTATCTGGCAAATCCTGCTTTCCGTTACGTCTAAGCGCTCCCCGATAGCACGATATGATATTCCAGCTATATAGTAGTAGTCGAAAACAAATCTCTCTCGTTCGGTTAAATTTCTTTTAACAAATTGCGATAAATCTTGCGTTCCAAGGCTAACAATCGGAGTAGGGATTGAAGGATCAATACAACGATCAAAACTGATTGTCTTACCTTGCTCCGACTCGTCGACTCCTGAACTTGCAGAATACATGCTTCTGGTTTTTCGCGCTGATTGGACTCTCCTGAGCTGCTCAAGACTGACTCCCAAGGAGTCTGCAAGTTCGAATTCTAGAGGCTCTCTTCTAAGCTTACTGGTGAGAGCGTCGGATGCTTTTTGAAGCTTGTTAACCTCCGTTTGTACATGAAACGGTGTCCACTCATTTACCCTGAGCTCATCAATCATTGCACCCCGAATTCTCCGATACGAATAAGAACGAAAACGTACTCCTCTTTCTGGATCAAAACTACCAATAGCATCCACCAATCCAAAGAGACCATCTGAGAATAGATCGTCGACCTGAACACTCTTTTGTAAGGTCCTGTGTAGTTTTTGTGCAATGTCCATGACGAATGGACTATATTTTACAAGGAGCTCGTTTCTTGTGGACTCAACTCTCGAGGGGTCTCCATCTCGAACAGCCTCACGGTAAGCGTCCCAAAGATCTGCTTCGCTTACCAAACGTGGATTATGTTCATTCTCCAAACCAGGCGCGCTTTCTCTTGAGAGGAGTCTTGTGAGAGGGGTGGGAGAACCATCATCCACAGGAGGGCCCGAGATCAAAGAGAGAGGTGAAGCCGTACTATCATTTTGGGCCTGCCCCTCGTCTAAAAACCCACTGTCAGATGAATGGCTACTTGTAGCCGATAATGAATTCCCCATACATCCCCCTTATGGCTCATGTCTATCGGACTAAAAAATAGCCTCAGAAAGAACCAAAGAATCGAGAATACCACTTTTAGAATTGCTAAGAAAATGTACGAACATGTGGCTAGGGCAGTTCGTACGGGGCACCTCCACGCTTTAAAGGGCTCTATTGATCCAAATCCCAGGCAGCGTCTTCAGCAACTTTAAGTGCCATGATCGTGCCACAAACCGGCCAGTCTTCAGGAACTTGGCGGATAAGAAGTTGACCATTTACGGTATCATAGAGATAGAGCTCTGGGCCATTTTCGCCAGCGTGTATGATAGTTCCAAGCTGGTTTGGAATACTCGGATCAAAGTGGGAAGGGAGCGAAACTTCACGCTGCGTTCCAACAACGCCCTCTGTATCGAGTTGCTCACGTAGGGACCACTGGAGTTGAAAGCGAACCTCCGAGATTTGATCCGCAATAACCTCAGCCACTTCACCATCCATTCCTGACTCTAATGCTTGTCGAACCCTATCACCCACGGAGACTTGCAGAGATTCCTGCAGTGGTATGGGAATGATGTCTCGAGCATTCAAACCGCAGTCGCGTATAGCTTTCTCTAGCCACCGGTTGTATTGATCGCTTCTCTTTTGAAATTCCTCTCGGAAACGAGGGTCTCCGCAGTTTAACTCATCGAGAGTCGGTTCGAGCGGTTCTTGTGCCGCGGGTTCACTGAAAGCGCGTCTTCGAGGCTCTGGATCTTGTGTCAACAGAGCAGAGAGTTGTGGTGATGGAGGCTCTGCTTCTTGCACCACAGGCGAAGGCATCGCCTCTGGGGAGAGTGTTTCTGAGGCTAACGAACGAGCATCTCTGCTAGGTAACGCCAGTGTAGCCAAAACACCAGCGGTAAAGGCGGCAGGAACTTTTACGGAGCTAATCTTCATGAGAGTCGTTTTCAAAAATAGACCCAATGGGGAGCAAGAAACTTGTCCTTACTCACCCACAAAAAATTGGGTCAATCAGTTAGTCAAAGAAAGAAGAAACGCTTTGGTTTCGCTCCTCTTCTTTAATGAGTTCTATAAGAAACTCAGCAAATGCTTCTGATAATTCCGCAGAGTTTTTCTTCCACGAGCAAGTTCCAGAACATGGGACTGTCTCAAGGAGAACACCTGAAGGAGAGTAGCATTTCGTATTACCCTTACACTTACAGTTATTGCCCTTTCCACGGCACTCACAACTTGATTGAGGAGTTCCTGAAGAACAGCTACCAGCGCCACAGGAACCACTGCAAGTCCCGCCAGCAAGCATTTGATCGACATGAATAGTAAGTGATTGAGCTAACACAGAAGAAGGCTGTGTAACGTACATTCCGAGTACAAAGAAGAGGAGGATTCCCCTCGTTAGAGCGCTGTTCATACTATACCCCCAAGTATAAAAACAGAAATAAGCAATTTATATGAATTCCCTCGGGTGAACTGGATCCACTACTCGGCTTTCTTCGAATGACAACGTGAAAGACAAACATGAACAGCAAGAACAATACAGCGCGTTCAACAGCTACTGAGGGGAACCTGTTAGAAAATAGACTAGAAAACCCCCAGCTATGCGAGGCACTCAATATACCAAAAACGTGAGGCCTTCTCTAGTTAAATTTCGTTATTATCACTTCGTATGGGGCAACTGCCTTCTGGCCATGGGTACGCTCTGTTCGAATTTATGTGTATTCCATCTTTAAAGAGATTCGTATCAAGATGCTTGAGGAGTACACGGAGTTTTGTAAGGCTTGTTCTCATTGTTACGACAGGTGGAAGATGGGTGGTTTTACTGTGGATTGGCCCCGTGGGGCTCTGCTTTCAAATAGGTACTTCAAATAAGTACGCTTCAAATAGGTACTTCAAATAGGTACGCCCCAACTTTCAAATATTTAAAAACTTACTTTTCGAGAAAGAATTTCAGCACAAGCAAGCAACTTTTCGTTAAAATTCACGACTCATCTAGTGCTATGTCACGTCCACGAAGACAAATATACTCCCGGCAGGTGTACGAGATTTGTATGCGCACAGCGCGAGGACTCCCGTTTGTGTGCAACAAGACGCTCAAGACGATAATGAAAAGCGTTATGGCTCGTGTACAACGTGATGAGAAGGTAGAACTATGCCACTTTGTATGGATGGGAAACCATGCCCATATTATCGTTGTAGTAAACGACAGTGCGCAGTGTGTACGCTTTTACGGAGAGCTCCAAAAGCAGCTCACCGATTCCCTCAAAAGACTCCTTGGCTTTAAGCACCTCAACCTCTGGAAGAAGAACGGAACCTCCCTAATCCGGTACTGTGACGTTGATACCATCGTAGAGCGTATAGCATACCTGTACGCCAATCCTTCCAGGGCTCATCTAATTGACTGTATAGAGCGGTATCCCGGGCTTAGCTCGTGGGGAGCCTACCGGGAAGCTCTGAGCAGTGTTCTAGCGCAACACTCATCACCTGTCCCCTGGATACGAGCTCCCTTCATCACCAAGCTTCCCAGCCGCGCTTTGACTGAGGCTCAAGATAGAGCATATGTAGAGAAGCTCTGTGAGCAGGCAAAGAAGCAACACGCTCTGACTCTTTGTCCAAATGGGTGGCTTAAGGTGTTTGGGATAGAAGAGGAGCGAGAGATTGAGCAGATCAATACCCGAATTGTAGAGAGGCTCCGTGAGTTTGAGAGAGAGGCTAGGGAGGAGAGAGCTCGTAAGGGCTGGAAGGTCAAGGGGGCAAGAAGGCTTCAAGAGGAAGCTATCGATCTTAAGCATACTCCCAAGGGAGACTCCATACGAATCTATGTGTACTCCATTGTAAAAGAGATACGAATTGCAATGTTAGAGGAGTACACCGAGTTTTGTAGAGCTTGTTCTCACTGTTACGATAGGTGGAAGATGGGTGACTTCTCGGTGAACTGGCCCCCTGGTGCTCTCTTGCCTAATGTACCACTGACGACTAATTATTTTGATTGTTAGAGACTCTTCACCGCTTCTCTCTTTGGGGAGGTGTATCTAGAGCTTCACAAAGTTGCGTTCTCTTGCGCTTGTTGAAGTAAACCTTCTCCTTTTCGTGTGAACTTCTTATCGTTCCTTCCACTTTTTCGTTCTTGATTTACAGGAGGCTTTTGTACCGGAGGCGTCCTCGCTCGGAGAATGGACGAGTTGCAGCGCACCAGTACTAGGGGAGACTCTGCTTCTCTCTTTGGGGAGTTGTATCTAGAGCTTCACAAAGTTGCGTTCTCTTGCGCTTGTTGAAGTAAACCTTCTCCTTTTCGTGTGAACTTCTTATCGTTCCTTCCACTTTTTCGTTCTTGATTTACAGCAGGCTTTTGTACCGGAGGCGTCCTCGCTCGGAGAATGGACGAGTTGCAGCGCACCAGTACTACTGCGAAGGCGAGTCTGTAACATGCGATCCGGAGGATATCATCTGTGAGTTACTGATTCAGGGGGCGATCAATGCTTGTTGGGAGCTCGACGAAAACCCGATGCCATTTGCCCAGAAACTGCTCAACACTCTTACAGAACAGCTTGGCCCTGAGGTCTGCGCAACGATGGGACCAGCGCTTACGGAGGTTCTTACCGCTGATCCGGATGTTCCAAATCCAAAACTGTTGCGCGGTTTTGGTGCTGATGTGGTCAAGTATGGGAAGAAGGCACTTAAAGGGCATCTTATCGAATTGGCACTGAGTGAGGTTTCTGGATTGGCAAGAGGGCTTTACTGCTCAAAGGATGCTGCAACTTGGTTCGTAATCGAACGATACGCAATCACTATGTCCGTCAACAGTGTCATGATGGAGGTGTCATATGCTGAAACAGATGAGGAGGCCATCCGCATCTTGGACGAGTATGACGAGGCGAGGCGAAGAAACTGGGAGGATTTTACTACCACCCTTGAGTCCTGCTGGGACTTCAATGCTCAGACCCCCCTTCAGAAATATTTAGAAGTAATCGTAAAGGAAGCCAAGATCTCACAAGAAGCCGTGGAGCGAGGCCGTAAGGGATACGAGAAAGCACTCGGGGGTGTCCAAGGACCTTCACCATCTCGACCGGATAGTCATCCCAACATGTCACCATCAGATGGCGGGCCACGAAAAGAGATACGTCCAGGCCGAGTCCCATAAGGGGCATCTCAGCTCGTTTGTTACTAAAGCGCTTTAAGAATATCTGCTACCGCAGCACGCTTTTTATAATCTGCTTCCACGAACCGGTAGAGAACCTTCCCATCTTTATCAACCACAAAAGTCGCTGAAAGTGGCAGCTCCCACTTGTCATCACCGTTTACTTTTTCGAGATTGATCCCAAAACTCTTGTAAACTTCAACAAGCTCTGGCTCTAAGGTGAAAACCAGTCCAAGCTGTCTTGCATAGTGATTCTGATGATCTGAAAGCACCGCAAACTCTAAGTTGTTCTTCTGAGAGGTACTAAGGGAGTTATCTGGCATCTCAGGGCTAATAGCTATAAGCTCTGCCCCGAGCTCTTTCATTTGTGGAAGGGCTTCCTGGTAGTAGTGAAGCTGCAAGTTACAGTAAGGGCACCATCCCCCTCGATAGAAGGTGATAACTGCCTTCTTCTCCCCTCGCAGATCACTTAAAACCACTTCCTTACCGTTTACATCAACAAGTTTGGTATCTGGGAGGGTATCGCCAACTTTTGGAGCGTTATCTTCGAGTCCACTCTCTCGAATATTATCAATTGATGATTGCATGATAGCCCCTCTTTCTGATGGGACTTTGGAGGCACTTTCAGCAGCTCTTTTTGCGAGAGCTTCTTGAAGAGTCTTCGGCTCCTCATCCTCACCAGATTCAGCTGCCAAAACCGTCGATGGGACTACACTTAGTAGGAAAAAAGAAAAAATCATCGCTTTCAATGAGACCTCCATATATTAGAAAGGTTCAGGGTACGAGATTTCGGATAAACCCACAATTGAGAGTTAGTGCCCCGCAAGAACTGGTGCGGGTGCGCTGCAAGTGCCTCAAAACCTCATGAAGACGCCCGCGGCAGATAAGCCATCTGTAAATCAAGAACGAAAAAGTGGAAGTAATGATAAGAAGTTCACGCGAAAAGGAGACGGTTTACTTCAACTATTTCGTTCTTGTTTTACAGAGAGTTCTTTCGAAATTGTAGTGCTTTCTCCAGTCAGAAAGAACTCATGAAAGTATTGATGCTCAGGCTAAGGTGTATGAGCACTTTATCCACTGACCGAATATTGGGGGTAGATCATCTGCACCAGGAATGAAACGCTCTCTCTTCTATCAAAAATACCTGAGAAAGCATGTGTTTTAGCTTAACTTCATGGCCGTGGCAGCACACCAGTTTTTCGAGGGGTGCTAGTGACCAAGCAGGGCTCTCACTAAGCCCCTGAAAATACAAGCTTATTTTAATGAGATGAAAGCATACCGAAAGATGCTTGCCCAAGCTTTGACCACAGGCAAGAGCACTCTATAATGCGCTACCCATGAATAGCTTATATCGAAAATCTCGTTTTTCTCAGTACGGTGGAAACATATCGCCTGCGGCTCTTTTTGCTTCCTTTACAGTGCTTTTTGCTGGTGTTGTACTTGTGATTTTTGGTCTCGGCGATCACCTTTTTCCCCGACCAGATCTCCCTCCCGAACAAGTTTTTGGTGGCCCTATTCCAGCATCTCTCAAAGTGCATGCAACATTTGAAACAGAGGAAGGACTTATTGGAGAACTCATTGATCCCAAAACTAACCTCAGTATCAGCATTGTTCGCGAACGTCCTCACAACTCTCCACCAACTGTCTTGGCTCAAGACAAGCTGCTCGAGGCTATTAAGGCTTATAAACTACGACAAGAACTCAATGAGCATTTCGGTTCTCTCCCTCTTAAATACGCATCCGCCCATTTTGATGGTCGCCGAGCAAAATTTCTTGAAACAGTAACGCTTCCCTTTGGAAGCAAAGATATTTCAGCGATTACTTTTCACGTTAAATTCGAACAGTACTATACCCTAGCTCTCTTTGAGCAAGACAACGCACGTGTACTTCTGCTTGTCATGCGTCCTGAGCAGCCTGTTCAACAAGAGCGTCTTGCTGAAATACTTCGCTCTCTACAGAGTACGTAAGCACTCACTTCTCTTCGTTTGAAATACTGTGCACAACACCAGGATCTGTTTTCACAAGATGAGCAAGCTCCTCTTCTGAGTAATTGTTTTGAGCAAAGCGTCGTCCGATACGGTTATTAATGAGATCCATCTCTTTGTCGAAATAGTCCTTTACCTCTTTCTTCTCTTCGTGAGCATCCGTTACTCGTTTGGCAAACTCCGCATTGAATCGTTTTGTAAGAAGATAGCTCCAAAGCACGTGGCGATAGGCATCTTGAGGCAATTGAGGGTCTTTCTTGCTCAGCTCAATCGCTTTTCTTACGGCATACCCTTTGATACTCATGAGCTCACCAGCTCGAAACGGGTTTTGCGCCACAATACGAACTTCGCCTTCGGTGAGCTGATCTTTGGCTTTTCGCGCAAAAGTTCGTACATCATTTTCATCAAGTGATACGACAACACCTTGGCCTTTTGGAATAAGCGCAAGTCTCCCTCGCAGAGGACTGTCACCAAGTATCAAACTCAATGAAGCTGACATTTCAGCATCGAGCATCGCTGCTTCTCCTTTGGTAAGCTCAATGAGTTCACTGACGATATTCTCTAAAGCTTTTTCTGGCTCAAGAGGATTCATCGTAAAATTGAGTCGAAAAATGTTTCCTTGGAAGGCTGATTTTTGTAATTTTTGTTTTACTCGCTCTGCTCTGGCTTCATCGTCTCCTCTTTCAATAATCCGATTAGGTCGAAACGAGAAGTTTCGTACTTCGAGCCTGTATTGATCAAAGCGAATCGATTCCAACCAGATCTCAATCTCTCCAGCTGAAACAAACAGCTCTATAACATCTTTGCCTGTGCGCACATTGAGTGTCCCCCTGAGATTCTTCCAGAGAAGAGAGCGGGGAGAGGAGTACTGCACGTTTTCAAATGACACACGGCCTGAGCCAAGGCCTCTGCGTTGTAGGTACTGCATTGCTGTTTGAAGGCCCTCTCGTGAATAACTCTCGATATAGCCAATTCCGGCGTAGTAGATAAACGAGAGTGCCACAACGAGAACAATGGCTATTGAAAGAAGTGGTTTTCGGTACATGGCCTGTCCTTGGACCCTCCGTATGAAGAGAGTCATCGTAGAGTAGTATAATTTCAATAGGTTATGCGGGCAATGGCCAAAGATTATTCAATTTTTTCGCAACACTCTCTCACGAATGGCCATCTTAGAAAGAGTCTGGGCGAATTGAGTGTGGCGACAAATGAACTCTTGCCGATCTGGCGAGGAGCCGCACTTTTTTTGACAGAGGCATCACCCCCCGGCCTCCTACGCCAAGCCTGCGGAACCCTGAAGCACGACGGGTTCGCCGTAGCATGAGCCAAGGCGGAAGGGACAATACTGCCCAGCTTGTGTCATATGAAGTGACGCGAGCTTCACTACGACCCCAAGAGCGAGGGAACCGTGCTACGAACGCGTGTGTCAATAACGAAGAGCTGTTTCTTTGCGCTTGTCTGCGTGTTCATGATTGGTGTCTCTCCATGCTTTGCCTCTCCACTCTTTACGCTCAATGAAGCTGGGCTATCAATTGAGCTTCAAGAAGCAAACAAAAACTCCCGACTCACACTCCGTGTTGGCATCGCCAAGATGACCCAAGCTCAGTGGGACGAGATCGTTATTTTTCCACTAACGAATCCTAGTCGGATTGTCATTGATATTCCAAATAGTAAAAGAGCAAAGTCCCTCTCCCGAGATCTCAGTCATTCTGTCGTAAAGCGGCTTCGTCTTGGAGGTCACACGAATAAATCTCGTATCGTGCTTGATCTCGGAGCGCGCGAAGAACCAAAGTTTACGGTAGAAAAACAACTGCATGCCAAGAAACTGTTGGTTCACTTTGGCACCCCCATCACTGCTCCTCAAGCAGCAACACCACAACTCGTACCGCAGTCTCAAAAACAGCTGCCGCCTGAGCCTAAGATACGTGAGGCAAACATTCAGGCTCCTGCTCTTGAAGCACCACCAACAACAACACTCGAGGTGACAACCCCCCAGAGCTCACTTCCATCAACAATCAAACGACAAGTTGCACCCACTCCTCAGCCCCCAGCTCCCAAGCCACTTATGGCCAAAACATTGCCTCAACCTCAGAAATCAAAAGAAACTTTTCCGAGAAAAATCAGCGAAGGAAAAACTGCTGTGGTCCAAAAGGCTCCTGCAAGCAAGCCAAAACCTGTTGTGCACAAGAAATCACCAACAACAACAGTAAAAGAAACTCCTCAAAAACCACTTGCATACACCGTTGATTGGACAGGAGTAACGAAAGTCCCAACAGATGGCAAAACGGGCTACTCTCGGACACCGGCTGCGCCAACTGAGAATATAGGAACAGAGACAAGCACCTTTCCCTCTCTTGTTGCTCCCATGCTTCAAAACACGGCGGAAGCAGTAGATACACACCTCGAAGCTGCACAGAAACAACCCGCTCTTGCGCCGAGAGAAGCGAAAGAGAACAAACCTCTGCCTGCTCCAATCACACGAGAACAGCAGATAGAAAAATCAAAAGTCATTGCTCAACAGGTACGAGCGCTAGAATCGCAAAACGACCAAGTTTTTCTTGAAGGGGACATTTTAGAGACACAGCAAAAAAGTAATCTGCTCGAAATTGTACTCTCTATGCTCGTGATTACCCTGATTGCCGTTCTTGTTTTGCGAAGAGATGCTATTTTTACCCTCATTCACGCAAAAGCCGCTGGTCCAAAACATGAACCTCTCGTCCTTCAGATAGAACGCACGATTGACGATTGTTACTCTGTGCTCGGTTGTCACAGCGCCGATACTGATGATGAGATCAAAGCGCGCTACCGCCACTTGGTTAAAGTATTTCATACAGACAAGCTTGACTCCGATCTTCCAGGAGAGTTAATAGAGCTTAGCACCGAGCAGTTTCGTAGAGTCCAAGAAGCCTACGATCAAATTCGTGAGATGCGAGGATTTCCGTAAATCCTCCTATAGGATACGATCGGCACATGAGTCTTAAGCCCTTCATCAAATCGACGACCCAAACTCTCCGCAGAGCTGCCATAACCCTCAAAGGAGCAACTATTGGGTGCAACAGCCTCCTTGAGCGAGGCATATCACTTCAATGTGGTGTCCATGAGGGGAAGAAGGGAACTATCGATCTCGGTTCCCATCTCCAGCTTGCCACTGGCGTTGTCCTCAACGCTTGGGGAGGAAAAATTACGGTGGGCGATCATGTTTTTATCGGCCCCCATAGTGTGCTCTATGGTCACGGCTCAGTCACCATTGGCAATGATTGTCTTATAGCCGAACACTGCAGCATCCTCTCAGCAAATCACACTATCCCAAGTAAAGAACGAAAGATCCGTTGGGAGCCTGATGTACGAGCACATACCGTGATTGGAAATGATGTCTGGCTTGGCGCCGGAGTACGGGTGCTTGCAGGAGTAACGATTGGCGATGGTGCTGTCGTCGGTGCAGGAGCTGTCGTCACGACTGATATACCAGCTTATAGTGTAGCGGTGGGTGTTCCAGCAAAAGTTATTCGGACACGAGAAGTGAGTTAATCCTCCGCTACCAGCAGCCAATCATCATATTCAATTCTCCCATCTCCCGGTCCCACTCTCAGCTCAAAGTCCAAAATCCCATTCCTAGTCCGTTTTCCTGGTTCTTGTCCTGGCCCATCGTGCTAACACTTTTACGCCAGCTTACACCAGCAAGAAAACGGACTAGGACTTTGAGCTGAGAGTGGGACCGGGAGATGGGAGAATTGAGGACATGATGCTTTCATACAATTTTCTAATAATCGTTACGAGATTTTCGTGAACACCCCCAAAAACATCCCCGATCCCTCCTCTCCTAAGATTTCGTATTTTTCCCGTTTTGTGTGTGAACCAAACTACTCAACGCTATGAAACTCCTTCATACGAAAAATCCCCGAGAGAACAATCAATAGGTTAGAGAATTTCTGGGCGAGTACATTTTTGTACATTGAAAACGCAAAAAATCAGCTAACTCATTAAAAAAAGACACGATTTATTAAAGGATCCCCTATTACACACGATTCCTTTATCTGCGAATGAAGTGTGAGCTTTGAGTCCAACGGAAGAGCTCACGAGGTAACAATAACTCGCAGGTAGGGGTAAAAGCAGTGTTCAAGAATCGCCACCAACTCTCTCAAGCAAAGATATTCTCAGTCCTTTGCTCTCTTCTCATCCCATTTACAGCTTTTGCGGCAGACTTATTCTCTCCGTCTCCGGTTACGCCACGTAACCACGCTGAACTTGCAGCTTGGGAGGTTTCAGAGCAGTACGTTGTGGTAGACCGGAGCGCTCTCTCATCGAACACCTTCACCGTTTCACTTGGTGGAAAAAACTACACTGCTCAAGCGACACCACAATTTCGTAAATCAGTCACACGCACAAACAGTCAAAGTGGCCACCTTGAAGGTGCAGGTGGGAGCTATGCTGGTACGTATACAGTGTCCAAGCGTGGTAACTACGGAGTGTTTCAGGTTGGTCGCCGAACATTTGAGTTCAAAACGAAGCCAAACGGACTATCGGTAGTCGTTGAGAAGAATCATGACGCTCTTCCTTCTTGTCCAGAAGGCGATGAGCACCACGAACACCACCATGACTTTCATGTGCATCACGCAGAGCCAACACTGACTCCGATTCAGCGGGTCGACACCGTTACTATCGATGTACTCGTTGCCTATACTCCAGGAGCTCTTGCTTCAGCTGGTAGCACAGAGGCTATGGAAGCCCAGATCGAAACAGCCGTTTCTCTTGCAAATACAGCGTATGAGAACAGTGGAGTAGATCTTCAACTTCGCCTTGTGCATTCGTATGCAACAACAGATGAGGCATCTGAAAGCTTCTCAAGTGATTTGGGAGACTTTGCAGACACTACCGATGGTCGTTTTGATGAAGTACACAACCTTCGCGACCAGTACGGAGCTGATATGGTTGTTCTTATGAGAGAGCCTGGTCAGTACTGTGGAATTGGATTTCGACCATACAACTCAACGCTTCTCGCGCTCGACACTCTTGCCTTTAGTGTTGTTGCGATGAACTGCATCTCCTACCACTCATTTGCTCATGAACTCGGCCACAACCTTGGAGCTCACCACAACGCAGAAAACGCGGGCGGAACTCCTCTGTACGATGATGGCTACGGTGAGCATTGGACAAGTGTTGCAGAAGAAGACGCCGGCACACTCTACCGCTCTGTTATGGCGTATGCACCTGGCACACGCGTTGCTCACTTTTCAAACCCTAGCGTTCTGCACCAAGGTGCTCCAACAGGAGTGAACAAAGAAACAAACAATGCAGGGCTGCTTGCAGCGAGCGCACCAATTGTTGCAGATTATCGTGACTCTGTTCTTTCACTTACGCCAACACCAGGTACGGGCGGTGGAAAAGATTCTGAGGAAGAAGAAAGTGGTTCAAGTGAAGAAGGCAATAGCCCAGAGGTAACATACGATCTCGACCTAGAGCAGTCTGGAAAGCGTCGCAAGCGTGTCTTTACGGCAACTCTCTCAAACTCTTTGAATTCAACCGTTTCTTCTGGGCTTGTTGAACTTATCGCTCAGAAGATCAATCGAAAGGGAGTTATAAAGAGAACGGTAGCTCTCTGCGCTGGAACGTTACTCGATAATACGTTTGAGTGTCGAACAAAGCTCCAACGTGGAAAGTGGATCTACTCAGCAAGCTGGACTTCAGAAGACTCTCAAGAGCAAGTCTCCTCAGAGAGTGTCACACTCAAAGTTCGTAAGCGAAACAGACAGAGAAGCAATCGTTAACTCCAGACGAATACCTCTACAAGCCGCTCGAAAAGTACAGACAACTCCCACCCTCTCTGTGCTTTACAATGATTCCAATACGAATTGAACCTTGACTCGTTCATAGGGAGCGTCAAGAATATGGTGACGTTTTACGTAAAGGACGTGAACTACATTCGAGGAAACACTTATGGAACCGACTGTTACCGATCCGTCAATAGTCAGCATGATTGTGGGCCTGGTCACTCTGATCATTCTTCAAATCGTACTTGTTGTAGATAACGCATTGATTGTTGTCCTTGAGTGTCAAAGCGTAAGAGAAGAAGACCGTCCAAAGGCAATTAACTTTGCACTTGCGCAAGGCGGTGTAATCCGACTTATCCTCTTGTACTTTGCCACCTGGCTTGTTCACCTCAATGAACCGATAGAATTTATTCAAAACCTTACCGGATACGATGTAAGCGTAAGCGCTCTGATTATGATTGGAGGAGCAGGGCTTCTTGGCTGGATGGCAGTGTCTCACATCGCGGAAGAGCTTGATCGTGTTCATCTTGAAGGACACCAAGGAGCAAACGCTCTTGATGCTGAACAACCAGTCAAGCAACGCTCCTGGCTTATAGCAGCTTTAAGCCTCCTGCCTTTGAATATCGTCTTCTCCATTGACTCAGTGCTCAGTGCGGTAGGCATGGTTGATCAGTATTGGATTATGGTCGTGGCCATTCTCGTGTCAGTGGTCATCATGATTTTTACCGTTAAGCCAGTTGGTCGTTTTATCAATGACCATCCACTTTCGAAACTTCTCGCGCTGTGCTTTGTTATAGTCATAGCGGGCTTTCTCTTTCTTGATGGAATGGGAGTCCATGTTCCGAAAGGCTATATTTATGCAATGGGAGGATTTGGCCTCTTGCTCACCACATTACACGAACTCAAACGCCATAAAGCGAAAAGATACCTCGCACACATCAAAGCTCTTCAGGAAGCTGGGAAGAAAGAACACCTTATTGCTGAGCAGTCTTCTTTTTTGTCTGAAGCATAGGAAAGCTCTTGGCCTCTCGAGCCCTACTCATATTCCTTGGAGCACTTCTCTCTTACTCCCTCATGTTGGGAAATACCGTCTTCTTTTCTCGAGGAGAAGCAAGGGAAGCCTTAGTCACTGCAGCAATGGTTGAGCAACACGATCTCGTGATGCCTCTTACAAAAGCAGAAGAAATATCGTGTAAGCCACCCGCGCTTCACTGGCTAGGTGTACTCACGAGTAAGATTTCAGGCGCGGTAACTCCACAAACCATCCGCTTCCCTTCTGTTTTTCTAGCAAGTCTTACACTTGCTCTTCTCTTTCTTCTTCTTACTCAAGTCAGCTCTACCCAATCCGCTCTCTTAACGGTCATGATCCTTGGCACATCATTTGAGTGGCTCCGTGGAGCAAGTCATGCTCGTGTTGATATGTGCCTAGCGGTAGGCCTTGTCTTTTGTCTCATCGCCCTCTTTCAAATCATCCATCGGTGGGATGATGGGATACGAAAGTATTGGCCGTGGCTTCTCGTTGCGCTCTTCTCCGCAACATTTGCGACTCTCAGTAAAGGTCCCATGGGACTTTTTATTCCAGTTGCTATAGCAGGAATATACTTTCTGCTTATCTCTCCGAATCCAAAGCTGAAGAAAGCAACATCTTTTCTTGTATTTCCAGCTCTGCCGCTGCTCATCGCTTCTCTACTTCTCGCTAGTGTTTGGTATATATACTCGTACTACGAACAGGGGGAGCTCTTTGTTCGCGTACACCTCATCAATGAAAATCTAGCACGTTTTATTGATGTCCCTGACTTTCATCCAGGTCACCGAAAGCCCTTTTATTATGGCTTTATCTATCTCTTTTCTACCTTTGTGCCATGGACTTTCTTTCTCCCCCTTACTGGAGTCTGGCTTTGGAAATCACGCTCAAAACTACTTTCAATGCAAACGAACGGAATCTTGTTTGCCATTGTCTGGGTTACAGTTATCTTTCTTATGGGCACCATTTCCTCTAGTAAACGGAGCGTATACTTTCTCCCCGCCCTTCCCCCTCTTGCCTACTTAGTGGCGTACTCACTCATACAAGTTAGAGAGAGACTTGTAGAGCAGAAAAGATCGTACTTTTTTTTATTATGGAGTTTAAGAATTCTAGCGGGCCTCTTCGGAGCCGCTCTCATTCTTGTGGCTGCGATTGTTTTTCTTGCGCCAGCACACGAAATCCTTACGGGCCTACTGCGCAAACCAAAAGACATCGCGCTTGTTTCTCTTATTCGAGATATCTTGTCACAAGCACCTGAATTCTATTGCTTGGCTCTTGTAGCACTTGGCTTTGCGATCTGCGCTGCACGCTTTGTACGACAAGAACGGATCGTTCAGGCCGCCTACGCTCTTACCCTCTCAATGCTTATCGGAGGACTCTCTGTCTCTTTCTCTGTTCTTCCCAAAACAGCTCAATCACTCTCTCCACTCCATTTTGCTTCACGCATTGAAGCAGTCCTTCAACCAAACGACCACATTTTTCAATACAAACACACCGACTACGCTCTGACGTACTATCTCAAGAGACCAATGCCTCATGTCTCGAATGTTCTTGAACTTCCCAACAAGAGCTATCTGCTTGTAAGAACACGGGACAAGGATGAAGCTTTACGCGATCTCCCTGAAGCCAACCTGGTCCTGCAAAACACTCTAGGAACAAGTAACGTTCCAGGAAAAATGCTGCTCTATCAGATTGTAAACAGCGAGAGCACCTCTTCATGAATTCGCCCATTGGTTGCCACAAAGTAACGATAAGAAAATGAGTCGAGACCAAAACAAATCTGTCGGCCCGTTTCGTCCGTAATGGTTGCTCCGGCGGCAGAAAGAATAGCGTGTGGTGCGGCTACGTCCCACTGCTGTAGTCTTCCTAGGCGTAAAACAACGCCATCAAGCTCACCACTCGCAACTCGCCTCAGCGCTTCACCAGAATCAAGTGGGTCTGTTGTGCACCACTCGGGAAGTTCTACATTCTCGAATCCACGTACATAAACATTTGTAGGAGACGCTTGGCCAGAAAGAGTACAAGACTTCAAAGGGGCTTTCTCTCGCCACTCTAATGATTGTTCTCCCGTGCAACCTTGAAGCAGGAGGTCTTGTGCTGCAAAATAGGACACTCCAACCTCTGGTTTTCCATCGACACACAGAGCAATGAGGATATTAAAGTCATCATGGCCTCCAGCAAAACGAGCTGTACCGTCTAAGGGGTCAATAACCCATAATCGATTAGTCTTACCGACAATATCTTCACTTTCCTCAGAGAGTATTCCATCTTCAGGATAGGACTCTTGAAGTCTCTGGAGTATCAGAGTATTTGCCGCCGTATCAGCTTCCGTCAGCAATGACCCATCGCTTTTACTCTCTTGAGCTAGCTCTTTTGCTCCCTTGCGGCCTGGCCAGTAGTCAAGGAGAAGCTCTCCTACTTCATATGCCAGATTTCGTGCAAAATCCTTTTCTTTCTTCATCTTTCGCCCTATCGTAAGCTCCATAGAGGAGAATACTATGCCAGCTACTCACCAATTAAAAGAGACTTCATTTGCCGAGCGTTGCTACCGACTCTTACGAAAAGTTCCTAAGGGAAAAGTCACCACCTACCAAGAGCTCGCTCACGGTCTTGGCACGAAAGCTTATCGTGCAGTAGGCACTGCTATGAACAAAAACCCCTACGCTCCCCAAGTTCCCTGCCACCGTGTTGTTAAAAGCGATGGAAGTATTGGCGGCTTTGCACACGGCAGTCAAAAGAAGATTGCCATGCTCAAAGCTGAAGGAATTGAGATCAAGCAAGGACGAATAGTTGATTTTGAAGCAAGACTTAAATCATTCTCTTAGAGGTTACGTCGCACTAGAACGATTGCGTCACAAGCCCGCCGAGTAACTTTGTCATTGCTTTTAGCGCTCTTCGCTTTAATTTCTTAAATTTTGGACTCTTCGTCCTACGCGCCTTCTTACTTTTGCGAGAAACATTCTCAGAGTTTGCTGCAAGATCCGTTTCAGCAGTGACATCATAGGAAGCAATACCAAGAGCAACTGCCCCCTCAAACGCATCGAGCATCTCTTGAACAAGCTTCTTGCGTTCTCGGTTTTTCTTCTTACGCTTCTTATCCTTCTTCTTCTGTCCCGTAAGCTTCAAAGGCCGAAGCGCTTTGACTGCATCATAGAGTCCTTGGAGTTTTACGGAGAGTTCATCCGTTAAGAGACAATCAACAACACCGGTGCCGTCAGCATCAACATCAGGAGCACCGCAGCCGCAAAACTGCGGAGATGATTTTGCGGGATCAAGAGCGCACCCATCAGAGTTATCAGGAACTCCATCTCCATCTCGATCTGCAAGAACAGTTAACGTTTCAATCTCATAGCTGTTCTCTAAGTCAGGATCTGCCGAATCGCCACGTGCTAAGGCCAAAACATCGAAATCTTGTGTCGTTGGAATCTCAGAGATGAGTTCAACATCGACTCCAAGTGAGACTTGTCCAAGTAGATCACCACCATCAGCTTGCGATACAATCACCACAGGAATGGTAACATCACGAGTCACTGGGTTTGAGAGTAAGATAATACCAGCAAGGTCACGTAAGATAACCGCTTGAGCCCCAGCATCTTGAGCATTTTCGGCTTTGACTTGAAATGAACAGTTTCCACTATCAATGATGACGATATTGCCACTAACATCAGCAGCATTTACAAAAGGAGTACATCCATCTTCGATATTCCCTGCGCCATCATTTGGCACCACAAGGGTACCAGTATACGAAGAGCCTGCGGGAATTTCAGGAGCAAAGGAAGCTATATGAATCTCATACTCACCCGCCACCGTACTTGGAGCAGTGACTGTAAGCGTTGGTTCGGTCACAAGGTCAAACATGCCTGTTGCTCGAATGGTAAAAGACTCTCCAGCTGCAAGCGTCGGCACTTCAATATATGGTGAAGTGGTTCCAAGCCCATCAGGTTCAGACGTAAGGGTGAGGAGACTAAATCTATCTCCTGCGTCAAAAGGGCCACCTACGGCAAGCACCTGGTCTGCAGGTTCTGGGCCTACATTCGTTACCGTATAGGCAATCTCTACCTCTTGTCCCTCAATGACTGTTGAAGGAGTAAGTTCAAGAGCAACAGAGAGATCGGCACCACCGGTACAATCAAGTCGAATATTATCTACTTGCGCATAGTAGTTCCAATCACTCGCACCAGAATCATAGTAACGAAAACGGAGTTTAGATTCTTCAGATCCTACAAAGGGAGAAAGATTAACGGATTGAGGAGCACCTGTGCTTCGAAAATTTCCTACGGGAGTATTCCAAGTTTCAATAGTTATCCAAGTACTTCCCCCGTCATAACTCATTTCTAAATCGAGTCGTTCTGCTGCGGTGCTAAATTCATATGGCCAGTAAGCAAGATCAAAGTGAAGTGCCGCAGTTGAAATGCCATTGAGGTTAAACTCCGGGCTCTTGAGCGAAGTGTCGTGATCCGCAACCCCAAAGACATCACTTGAAACACACGCCACATCACCAACACCGCCAGTATAATTGCCGCTTTCGCCACAATCACCAAGTCTTCCCCACTCAGGGCCAGACGGCTCAGCGTTGGTCACTGTCCACTCCCCAAGCCCATTGTTAAAGTCCATAATGGGGCCATTACAGACAAGATCGTCTTGCCCTAATATGGTCGCAATATAAAGGTCCGTATAGCTCTGTGCATTTGAAGGTGACGGAAGAAGAAAGATCGTCAAAAAAAAGAGATACCCTAGACTTGTTAAACAGGTGCGCATATGTCCTCCACGAGTAATCGAGGAGCCATAGTACCAAAGACAGAGTTTCAATTCTATGAAACAAGAAGGCACCGAGTCAGGGCCCATTTTCTACGTGAAATGAGTAGTGATCCCTTCCTCTTGCCCACGAAAGCAGCTTCTACGGGAAAGTCACACTGTATGAAAAGGTGTCGATAGAGGAGAAGGAAGAAATTATTCTCTCTCCTTATGAACTAAACTTCTTCACCCAGCGATACGTCTCAGAAAACAACTTCTTTTCTGTGCCCTCTTCATCAAAGCAGTGCCCCGCTCCGGCAATGAGAGAGAGACTCTTTGGCTTGTTCGCACTGGCGTAATATTTCTTGGCACCGTTCACTAAAACTCCTGCCCCTGCTGCGATAATCTTTGTCGGCACATCAATCTGAGAGAGAAGGTCACCACAATCGGACATTGCCATCATCTCTTTACACATCTTCTCACCCCAGAGGTGCTTTACTCCCCAATCGATAACATAGGAGCGGATGCGCTTGTCATAGGTCGAACAGTCGTGAATAAGTGCCTTAGGATCATAGGTTGGATCCCAAAGAACAATACCAGAGATCAATGAGGTATCAGAAAGCAAAATTGTAGGGCCTCCAAGACTATGCCCTACAACGAAAATCTCTTTCATCTTGTGTCGCTTCGCATAGGAGATGACTCTATTGAGATCTTTCGCATGTATCTTCAAGGTGCATTGATTCAGCCTTCGCCCCCGTAAGGCATTGGTATAGAGTGCAAATCGGAACACAGCAAATCCCTTGCTGACGAAATGCTTCATTCCATTATAGAAGATATGCTCATTGGGGTGCCCCGTGAGACCATGTACAAAGATAAGAGCTTTTTGAGGCTTTCGGCCTTTATAGTTCAGATAGCCGTGTATGAGGTGACCATCACTTGTTTGGAGTTTGAAGTTTTTTTCCATTTTACGATGAGACCGTCAAAAAGGATGAAAACAACAGGCTCATCATATACAAAGAGACAGGAACTGAAATCACTAAATACAATACAGCTAAAAAATAAAATGATATTGGTTCTTTCTTTCTCTCATAATGCAAGATCTCTCCGCAGTGTCCAACACAAGAGATCTCACCAAGCTTGAGAGCCCAAAGCGTGTAGGCAGCCACTAAAAGAGCACACAAAAGTGTCAGTGGCGTAGCAACCGTTGAGAGCAATTCATCCCATTCAAAAAAAGTGCTTATACCAACGAGACAGAGAGTTCCAATCGAGACTATCGCTAAATATTTTGTCACAGGGTTGTTTACTGTTTGAGCCATCCGCCCTTTTCTCCTTTTCGCTCAGGACTGCAACTCGCACCATATCATAGTAATACTCATTTCCGGTGCTTTTCTCGAGATGTCTTTTTTGATCTTCCAAACATATCGGGGATAGCTTTTCACACATTGATTGGTTATCTTTTGGCTATGGATCTCTTTACTCACTTACAACTTGGCGAACTTGAACTTTCAAACCGAATCGTTATGGCACCCCTTACGCGGTGTCGTGCTGGAGACTCGCGTATACCAAACGACTTAATGGCCGAGTATTACGCACAACGCGCTAGTGCAGGCCTTATTATCGCTGAAGCAACAGCCGTCTCTCCTATGGGAGTTGGGTATCCCGGCACACCAGGTATCTGGTCAAAGGAGATGGTAGAAGGATGGAAAAAAGTCACTGAAAGAGTGCATCAAGCTGGTGGCAAAATCATCCTTCAACTATGGCATGTTGGTAGAATTTCAGATCCTTGTTATCTCAATGGACAACTCCCTGTTGCGCCAAGTGCTATTCGCCCAAATGGCCATGTCAGCCTTATCCGCCCGAAAAAAGAATTTGTTACTCCACGAGCTCTGTCAATCGAGGAGATTCCACAAGTTATCGATGACTACCGCAAAGGAGCAGCCAACGCAAAGTTAGCCGGATTTGATGGTGTTGAGATTCACGGCGCCAATGGCTATCTGCTCGATCAGTTTCTTCAAGACTCAACCAACCAGAGAACAGATGAGTATGGCGGTTCAAGAGAAAATCGCGCCAAGCTACACCTTGAAGTCACCAAAGCGGTTCTTAGCGAATGGCCTGCGGGCAGAGTGGGCATGCACCTTGCTCCACGTGGAGACGCCCACGATATGGGAGACTCTGATTTGCGTGGCACTTTCCTCTATCTTGCAACTGAACTGGGCAAACTAGGAATTGCCTTCTTGTGTGCCAGAGAGCATGTAGCAGAAGACAGCATTGGGCCAGAGCTCAAAGATGCCTTTGGCGGAATGTATCTCGCTAATGAGAACTTTGATTTTGAATCAGGAACAAAACATGTTCAGAGCGGTCAAGCAGATGCGATAGCCTACGGCAAACTCTTTATTGCTAACCCAGATCTTCCTAAACGGTTTCGAGAAGGATTCGCTCTCAACGACCCTCGTCCGGATCTCTTCTATGCTGATTGCGCAGAAGGATATACGGACTATCCTTTTGCACCTTAGGCTGAAAGCTCCCTACCATAGATCTGACTGAACCTGTATGATTTTACCATGCACAACGTAAGTGATGAAGAGCTTCATGCTCAACATACGCATATCGCTATCTCTGAGCGTATTGACGGCAATCACTCACACGGCGACCTGGGCGATATTATGCTTGGGGCAGTCGATGGAACGGTAACAACCTTTGCCATTATTAGTGGTGTTGCTGGAACAGGCCTTGAGCACGGCGTTCTGGTGGCGTTTGTTCTAGGGCTTTCTAATGTCTTAGCCGACGGCTTTAGCATGGCTGCAAGCAACTACCTCAAAGCACGTTCTGATTTGCAGACCATAGAAAATTACCGTCAGATGGAAGAGATGCACATCGAACGATTTCCGGAGTACGAAAGAGAAGAGATTCGACAAATTTACAAGCGTAAGGGGTTCTCAGATCCATTACTTGAACAAATAGTCGAACAAATTTGCTCAAACCGAACTCAGTGGGTCAACACGATGTTAACCGATGAGTGGGGGCTACAACTGTCAACAAGTTCCCCACTGAGATCCGCCGGATTTACTTTTGCCGCGTTTCTCTCTGCAGGGATTATTCCGCTCTTACCTTTACTACTTGGCCTTGTATCAACGATATCAAGTAACCAGATATTCTTACTGAGTGCCTCTCTGACCATCCTCACCTTTCTCACGACAGGAGCCTTTCGTGGAAAAGCTCTCGGGAGGTCCCTGATTCTTAGCGCCCTTGAGACACTCTTCGTTGGAGGTTCTGCGGCGGCCCTAGCGTATTTCGTGGGCCATTATTTGGGAGCCGTAATTCTCTGAGCTATCGCCTGCTAGCCCGCATTATTCATGAGTAATGCGGGCTAGCAGGCGACACATATTTCTCTATCAAATTATCTATTTTCTGAAAAACAAAGTGGTTTGGCGTTAAAAGGCACACCTCAAGCAGACTTGCCTCTCAAAGAACGTCTAAAATGAGAGACAAACGCTCCAATCTGAGAAGTATACCGGACCAGAACTCAAAGATGCTTTTGGTGGAATGTATATTGCCAAAGAAAATTTTGATTTTACATCAGGTACAAAGCTGCTGTAGGAAGGAGAAGCTGATGCCATAGCCTATGGAAGGCTCGTTATAGCAAATCCAGATCTCCCAAATGGACTCCGGCGTTGTCCGCCGTAGCACATCCAGTGGCGAAGGCGCTTCATACTTCCTCTGGCGCCGCGTGAGGCTCTGTCAATCCGTTCCGTCGCCTTTGAAGAAGGAGCCCTGAGCGCGACTGCCTTGGGCGGCAGTTCCTTGGGCGTGGATTCCATTCTGTCCGAGACCGTTTTGTATGTTGCTACTTCCATCGCTAGCCGTAGGAAAGCTCGACACACTCGATCGACCGAAATCTTCCAAGTCGGGAAAGCTTCTTGCTCTTAGTTGTAGATTTTCGGAGGTTCTATTCTCCGGAGCATGAACAGCAGAACGAGCGTTACTCATCAAAGCGTTCCCGTCAGCAAATAGCTCGCGAGCCCATGGTGCCCACTGCTCTCGCGTTCGTTTAACGACGAGATTGTGCATCTCCGTTCTCAGTGCTTCAAATAGATCTGGAATCGATTTATAAACGCCGCTCAGATAGCTTGGAACTTCGATCGCAAAAGTTTCAGGATCAAACTTCATCCCTTTATCACGAAGAACTTCAGCGAACTCCTGAGCAAAACCAGGGTCATTGCCTCGAATATCTTTCGCTATCGGGAACCTTCCAGCATACAATGGCCCGGTATCTGGTTGTCGCGATCTGTCAAACTGACGCATAGCAATCCTTCCAAGAGCTCTATAACTTGCATTTAACAGGGTACCACCGGAAAGTTGAACATTCAAAGATAAAGGTCTCGGCCTCTATGCGGAGTCTTTGAGACAATTGATGCCGCGCTTTACTCTCTCATCACTCCCTCTTGGCAGACCGTAGAGAAGCTGATGCCATAGCCTATGGAAGGCTCGTTATAGCAAATCCAGATCTCCCAAAAAGATTTAGAGAAGAGTTCGCTCTCAATGCTCCACGCACAGAGCTCTTTTATGCTAATGATGCAGAGGGGTATACCGATTACCTCTTTGCACCATAAGCCCTCGTTTCAAAACTGCGTCTTTGGCGTTTATGCCGCACGACACCGAACTCTTTGAAACTCGATTCTTGGCTCCATAAAGCCGACTTCGACAGTTCTCACATTCTCGAGCGTACCAAGAGCCAGCTCACTGACAAAATTCCCATCTGGAACGCTAAAAGCTACTGATACATTGTCACTCTCTACTCCATGCCTGAGGTGCTCGACACAAAGCTGCTCCATCTTATCGTAGGCATCGTCACTTTCGTGAGACACGTGCACAAGACCTAGCTGGGGACACTCAGAGATCCATTCTCCTTGCTCGCCCACTTTGAGCAGGATGTCCATACGGAACGTCATTGGCGCAGGGGTGAGTCCACCCAAATGAGAATCTTGAGACTCATCAGGACTTGGTTCAGGTGTACGTGAGGTTTGTAAATTCATAAATACTCCAATAACCAACTCTCATAAAGGTTGTACAATATCTCAAGCCCTCTGTTCATTGAAAAAACGCTTTTCCTACGAGCCAGGACAGAAAGTAACTTCAACAATAGGGTTCGAAAGACCTGACATTTGATTCTCAAGCTGCTGAGAACAATCCGCCACAAGGTGATCAGGAGCATCTGCTCCGCCAACAGCTACGAGGTGTTGATGCATCCCACCATCAGCAGAAAAAGAAGCACTCACTCCCTCTTCTACGGTATAAACGAGGGTATCGTTAAATGGAGGAACAGGGTAATCAACATGTTCATTTGGTCCGATAAAGTAGCTAACTTTCCAATCAGAAGCCGCCTCGTCATCTTGCGAATTCCACTGTATGAGTGAAGCAGCGGTACATCGAGAACTATCTCCCGTATAATTGAGTTCTTTGAACTTAAATGAAGCATCGATAACGGTAGTAAAACAACTACAAGACTGAGCCCGAGTTCGGGGAACAAAGGAAGAGTCCATGCTCCTCAGCGACCTATCGACGTTTTCAACGGTTCCATCATCACACCCTCGACACTGACGAATCTCCTGTTTTGACTGAGCATTCCCCTGCTTCAACTCCTTGAGCTCCTCTTTCAGGCGCCGAATTTCCAACACTAAATCAGAAATAATAGTGTCACTATCGACCTGGTTCACCTGGAGTTGAAGCTTGAGTAATCGGTTTTCTAATCGAAGGTATTTCAGCTGCTTTTTCTCAGGGAGCTGATCGAATGTTGCTTCCTGCTGCTCTGCTGGTGTCATGCCTTTGGCAGGTTGAATCTTATTGAGCGTCCGAATAAGATTTCGCATAACGGCTTTATTCTTTTTCTGAATAAGCCTCGCTCTCTTTGCTGAAATAAATTTTCCAGATTTTGTCGACTGTACTTTTAATCTTCCTTGCGGGTTTCGAGAGCACTTGATTTTCCCAAAGGAACCAAGAATAACCCCAGCTGAGGGAGTTTCCGGGGTCTGCGCAAAAAGATTTCCACTACCCACCGGAAGCAAGCAAAACACTGCAACGACACACGACACCATCAAGAATCGACCGGTACCAGTGATCCGGGAATAGACAGATTTCATAAGAGCCTCCTACACAGCGCTAACCGGCAAATATTGTATTGTTCGTCCCAGATCAAAGTCAACGAAAAGCGCATCTATCGAGAGAAAAGCTTATCAAGTAGCTTTTGGGCTATTCTCACCTCATCAGGGGCTTGTTGAGGCTCTTGCTTTGCTAGTTGCTGTAGTGTTTCCTTAACTTCAAGATTCCTTGTCTCTGCAACTTCAATAACTCTCATTGCCTCTACTCTCGTTCCTGACTCCTTTCTCCCAGGGAATCCGTCCTTGAGGAACGAAAGAGCATAAGGTAGCCCTATTTCAGCCGTCGCTTTATTCGCACAAAGTACAGCTAATGCGTGCCAAGCTAAACCGCGATCATGTGAGCTGAGGAGGAAAGTGCCACATTCACGAACTAACTCAACAGCTTGAGGAGTCTCTATTGTCATCAAACCAGCTCGCAGGGCTTTTGAAAGATCGGTGCACGCCATCCATCGCTGGTGTTGATCCTCTCCAGCGAGTCGAGTCGTAATGCTCGTAATAATCTCTGAAGGCTTTGTTGATTCATGGATGAGATCATCGAAGTACATTTGGTCTTCCAGAATAAAGCGGTTATCACTAAAGATGAGCAAGCTCTTATCATATCATGAGCTTGAGTCCTTCATGTGAGCAGAGAAAGCCGCAGGATTTATAGAACTCTATCGCATCTGTTCGAGTCTTGTCGCTCGTGAGTTGAACTATTTGGCAACCTTTAGACTTCGCCAATTCAATGGCATGACTCAACATCTGCTTTCCTATCCCTTTACCTCGAACTTTGGACGATACTCGGACAGACTCAAATTGAGCTCTCCGAGCACCACGCCTCGATAAGTGTCTGAGGATTGATACTTGGACCGTACCGACAACCTCTCCATCGAGTACCGCCACTAACAAAACTTGAGAAGGATCCCCTACTATTTCCTCAAAAGCCTCAAGGTATTCGTGCAGGTCTTCACTCTCTCGAGTACTCCCGAGCGCATCATCCTTGAGAAGAGCAATTAAAGCAGGTAAGTCATGACGACTCGCCGATCTCACTTGAAGTTCTTTCTGATCCATAAGAGATATTTCAGGGGTGGTTCAATCGCATAAGAGACTGAGGCACCTTCATTGATGACGGCAAAACCCTGGGAGCTTGAGGATGAGGTAACTTGACCTTGCAATCAAATTCTCGGCTAAAGCTATTCAGTATCCATCGTTACTCCGGTGGAAAAATGACGAAAATCCCGGAGAACACGAAAGATGTTATCTCTGCGTCATTGTTATTGTTATACAGCTACTTTGAGCACAAGTCGAAGAGAAACCACCAGGAGGAGGCACCCGAGGGCTCTACGAAACCAAACTTCAGAAATGCGCTGAAAAGAGTGATTCCCTAAATAAATGCCAAGAAACATTGATGGGATAATGAGCAGCCCCCAAGTCATCACTTGGGTTGATAACAAACCATTGAAGTAAAATGTTGCAGTCTGCGCTATAGCGGCGGGAATGAAGTTAAGTACGAGCAGTCGCCGAAGGTGGCGTTTATCTAAGTGGCGCCAAATCCCGCGAATCCCTCAACTCCTCGTTCGGGGATACTGGCGCTTGAAGGAACATCAGTCCGGCACCCACAAAGGCGACTCAAAGAATGAAATGTCACATCCGTTGCTCCGCCAGCATAACACTGGCATAAGAAATCTTATGAGGGGTATGCAATCTGTGGAAAGGTTCTGCAGATTCTGGTTATTGGGGTTATCATTACTGACTCTCGGGAGCTTGTTTGAGCCTCCCGGCAATTCCTTGCATCTCCCAGAAGATAGTTGACTCAGCGGAATTGAGCTTTCTCATACTCAGCTGGAGTGTGACGCGAACTTGTTCGTTCGTAGCCGTATACTTGGACTTCGAAGGAATGAGTTCGTGTTACTACACCAGCAATGCCCCCAGGAGGGGATAAAAATGATATGAGAAAAGAAGATTCGAGCCTGCCCGTAGCCGTCCGATTGATCGTCGCCGTGTTTGTGGTCTTCGCCTTCGTGACGGTGGGAACGATGATATCGGATGCGAGGGAGGGCTCGTTTGAATTTGCGCCTCACCTCACCCGAGCTGAACTTGCAAGTACGAGCTCCAAAATGCTTGAGGAGATCGAGTTGTACCGAGACAAGGTCTTCGATCGCCTCGAACTGGACAATCAAAACGAAGATGAGCGCCTCCAGGAACTTAGACTTCGACAGCGGGAGCACGTGCTTGTAATCAAGAACTTGGTTGAGCAGCTTTCCGCTATTGATCGTTTAAGCTCTGAAGAGCTGCCCTATCAGGTAGCATTTCAGGGTGCTCGCGACAGCGTGCGAATGCTCAAGGAAAAGGCATACTATCGAGGTCCAGGCTTCGCAAGTAGCTCGGTCTTCAATGAGGACGTGATTACGATCTTCCTCGGTATGTTGGCCATGGGCTTCATTGTCGTGATGATACGCCGCTGAGCGAGAAGCTATGACTCTTCTGGGAAGCACGCAGTTGCATGCTTCCTCTACCTTTTCTCAACAGACGTCTTACAAGCTGGAGGTATAGGCTCGATTTGGAATCAACTACGCGGCATAATGTGTAACGCTCCGGTCTGAGGACAAATGGTGAGATTCAAAAGCGGCTTTGATTATAATTCCTTTGTCTTCAAGTTGTTCGCCATAATCGTTGCCACTGAGGCCTCCATTGAATCATTTGAGTTCTTGAGCACTTCGACAACGCCTGCTTGGTCTTCCACAGAGAGATTTTGGTTAAACTTGAACTTTCCCTCAATACGGTCAATGGGAATCTCTATCCCTACGACTGCTTTGAGATAGGTGTCCATCACCGGAGCAGCTTTCGAGATTGGCCATAGGCCCCCTCTCCTCGACTCATACTTATGCACAAGTTTTTCCAAAAGACAGCGAAGCTTCAATGGATCTTCAAAAAACTCTACGGTTCCATATGTATGAACTGCTGCATAATTCCAGGTGGGAACTGTCACTTGCTCTTCATACCAAGCAGGAGAGATGTAGCAGTGAGGTCCTTGGAAAACAACGAGACTTTCAGTCGGATTGGCAATTGTCTTCCAGTGAGGATTCGCACGAGCCATATGCGAAACAAGGGTTCCATACTTCCCTTTATCAGGATCAACTTGAAACGGTAGATGGGTTGCCATTAACCCACTACTTGTTTGTGAGGTAAGGATCCCAAATCCATTCTGGTCGATGAGCTGGTGTAGAATTTCGACTCGCTCTTCTTGAAAGGATCTTGGAGTATACATGGAGCTCTTCGCGAAAGGGGGATGGTGTGTAAGGAACCTGGCAAAACCTAAGATTGAGCTCCAGGTTCCCTGTTTCTTTACCTTACATCAAGACACTAGAATGATTACCGCTTAGCTCGTGCGCCAAAGTACACCAATCTTCGACAAGGCTCAAGTACAGGTCACAAATCGTCTCTATATATTGTTCAGGATCACAGGAGAGAGATGCCCTCTCGGTATACCAGTCACAAATTCTCTTTGCCCGTTGCTCGGGAGTTTCTCCACTGTCTTCAAATTCATTGTGGAATTCAATATATTCAACGCAATGATTTTGTCACTACGATGCCAATTCATATCCATCTCCTTGGACATGATACACGGCAATTGGATAATCAAAATACATTCCGAGCCGTGAAGAGTCGGTAAATGTGTATCTTCGTCCAACTCGATGTCTATCTTTGAGCCCAGTTATTCTTATACAGTAAAGTTGTCTAGAAATCAGCGGACCCCAACTTGCCAAATCGGGCTGTGATTCGGCTGCCTTGTACCCCTGGGCGTTTCACTGCAACAGTATGCATACCGGTTATTCCGTGTGGCACCTCAGTGCAGATCTCGGATAATCCCGATAGGCATATCGCTTCCTTGGCTGCTTTAGCTGCCGGAGCGTTTAATCCTTCACCGTGACAATTCAGACAGGATGCCTCAAGGGGCTCCCCAAATTCAGATGTGAACTCCTGTATACACTTTAACAGCCAACTTGGATCAGTCGTTGAATCAACATGACAGAGAAAGTTTCCCTTCTCAGTGGCAATTGCCACAGCAACACAGGTCAAAAGTCCGCCTGTAAGAAGCGTTTCTGAGGAGCTAGCACAGTCTCCTTGGCCCACCACGAAGCCATCTTCGACATTCTGATGATACCTTGCGCCAAGAATGGCAGCAGTCAACGACCGCCAGTCATCTTTTGGGAGGGTCTCGTTGCGACACAGTTCATCGGTTATGTTTTTGAGTAGGTCTTCCACAAGTAGGTTATTGGCCCTTAGATTCCTGCGGTGCTGTATGACAATGCATTTGAATTGTTATACCGGATAAAAGACTTCCTTCGCACACGAGGCTCTGGACTTCTCGGTGGAATTCCGCACCTACTCATCATCGCCGATGCAATCAAACATCGCGCTCATCTCTTTTCACACGATGAAAAAATGAATTCTCTCGCAAAAAAATTAGGGGCAAAGCTAGTCAAAGCGTAATGCGGTATAACGTCTAAAGTTTCTGGTTATACAGCCTCGAATTTTCCTGCATCTACATTTTTCACCGCTTCTCCCGCGGAGAACAGATTTCCATTCATGGCAAGATAAACCCCCGATTCCGCCAGGGTAAGCGAGGCCATAGCGAAGCCCAAGTTATAGGGTGCATCAGAGGGCGAGAATCCCTTGAGTGGAAACATCGAGCCAGTTAAGACGACAGTTTTTCCATCGAGTTGGCAGTTCTTCTCGAGATACCGAGCTGTATCTGCCATGGTGTAAGTCCCATGGGTAACAAGGATATGTTCATGTGGGCTTTTCTGAATTAACTCAACGAGCTCTGCACGGATGTTATCGGTAATATCTCGACTGTCGCGCATAGTAAGAATCTCTTTTGAGAGGGAGAAATGAGGCCGAACTACTTCCTCAAGATAACTCTCGATGCTCGAGGAGTCGTTGACTACCACCATGTCCTGCGCAGCATCGAAGATTGAATCGATAGTACCACCGGTCAATATTAAGTGAATGTGCTTCTTTTCTCTCATGCTTCAATTCTCACAGGCCGTATAACGTTTCGAGCGTGGAGCGGCAAATTCGCGCCAACAGATTTGACGTCCCACACAACTATAGTGTTAACCTTATTCTACTCGCCCCAACTATTCCAATTCTTTGGGAAATCATTTCCGAGTGTACGCCAGTACAAAATCAACTGACCATGGTGCAGGGTCTCATGAGAAAGTAGTCGAGTAAGATGGATTTCCAGGCTAGCGGATTCTCCAAACCAGTCTATAGCTATGTTTGGATCGGCTCCCTCTAGCACGGCTTGATGTCGTGTCTGCAACATCTCGAAATAGCTAAGTAGATTGAGTTTCGATTTACCGCCAGTATAGGAGCCAGCAGTATCAAAAACCACTGTTTGTGTGTTTAGCGCAGACAGGTAGTTTTCGTGCACTCTTCCTATATGGCGAAATTGTTTCCAAAGAGCACCACACGAATCATTAAGCTGAAAGCTCAAATCTGCGTCGGAGCAGGCATCAAGGAGCTCGACCGTTAAGCCTCGAGCCCATCGCCATTCGGAGTGAAAATCATCAAATAACACGTTTGCCCTCGTTGGTGCTTTGTATGGTTAACGGTCCAGGGTTGCCGGAAAAACCGACAGGGTTTTCTCAGGGTCAATTATGTTGTTATATCGCGCCAAACGACTCTCGAACATAGGTATCCGAGTCCATCGCACGTACTTCTACTGTAAGAGAGCATGGAAGCGAGTTGATGGTGTGAGAGAACTCAGATTTCAAGAATTTATGAAGCTCCTTACTTAAGGTGACATGGGTGCTCTTCTCTCGACCATCCATGATGGCAACTTCAAGGTGGATAAAAGCTTGATTCTTTTGGCCATCCGAGACGACATAATCAGGTCTCACTAAAAGCCGACTCTTAATTTTTCGAATATCAACATCAAAGGTATCTGAAACAAAAATATTGAGCCGCCTTAAAAGATCATTGGAATCGAGAGTCTCCAACACATTCTTGGAATATTCTAAAATGCAGTGTGGCATAACAACTCTCTATTCCAGCAATATAACGGTGTAGGTGAATTGAACCACCTTGCTAGGCTCTGATCTTCCCCCCAATCTGCGTACACCTCACGCTGCCCTCAAATGGTACTCCACCGGGGTAGTGTAATTCAAGCTCGAGTGAATTCGTTTGTGATTAT
>JAUIBK010000036.1 GCA_030428205.1 bacterium | reverse complement strand
AAAACGAAACACATTAGTTTGAAAGAGACCAACGGTTACCGAAGAGGGAGAGAAGAAGATTTCCGGGAGAAAACTGAGGAACCACAGAGGGAGCCACACAGTCAGTACTCCAAGCACAAGAAGCTTCAATCCTTCTAGCCAGCTTTTCTTTACACCTGACAGAGAGCGCTTAACCCCTTGGGCGGGATTTAATCGAGAGAATTTCAGCCGTAAACTCGAAAACTCCAAAGTAAATCCAACCTGTAGCCCCTCCACAATGACTCCCACTGCCCCAGCAGCAAAAAGCGGCACGGCAAGAAAGAGAAAGAGTGGGGTGGTGATTTCACGGATAGCCAACTCTGGGTCCGCAAAGCCACGGGTCAACAACCATTGTAACAGTATCTCATTCTTACGCCAGAAAAGAGGAATAAGTGCCATGAAGGCCAGAGTCCCAGCAAACATCGCACAAGATGCTGATAGAACTGGACTTTTTACGGTTTCGCCATCCTTTCTCGCTTGCCTCAGACGCTTGGGACTCGGCTTGTGGGGTTTCTCACTGGCCAAGATCTCCCCCTTGTATCTGATAGATCTTCTCGGGCAACGTCAGGTCTTCAAGCCACAGCAAGAGGCTCTGCTCAATGCCGCTCGAGCACAAAGCTACAAGCGCAACAAGACCAAGCAGAGATTTAAGCACAAAAGCTTCGCTATAGAGCGGAACACCTTTAACAACTTTTCCAATACATCCGACACCAAAATCGACTGTCAGATAGAGACAGCTCAGCGGAAGAAAAAATCGAAAAGTCATCATCACAACCTGAGAGACTCCTGTGAGTATGACTTCTCCTAATTGTTCAATCAAAAGAAAGCCCCCTGAGCCAAAGGGAAAGGTTGCACTCATCTCTCGGTACCCTGAAAAGAGAATCTCATACATTCCTCCAAAGACAAGTAGAACACCGAGCAGTCCACGCACAAACAAAGTCATAGCGTGATGACTTCTTGATGTCTGAGGATCGTACAGTGCTGCAAAGTTCTCCCCTCTCCCGACATCAAAGAGCTCAGCCCACATTTCAATAGCTGAAAAGAGAAGAGCCACAGGCAGTGCTAAGAGCAATCCAAAGAAAAATTCAAATGGAATAATGAGGTACCCACTTCCAAGCACAGAGTGCTCGGGGGAAAACGTCACAAGTGCCAGTACAAGCGCAAGCAAGATGCGCTTATCGAGCCCGAAGCCAGAAAACGGAAAAGGAAGAAGTACAGCAAAACCAGAGGCGCGCATAAAAGCAAGCGGCAGATCTCCAAGAAGCGCCCAGTTCATCACCCAGCTCCAAGAAGCGAGGCTTGAGAGAGGCACTCTGTAAAGTATCGTAGGAGTAAGTTCTGAAAAAAGGCTCCTCCCACAAGCAACACCCCGCAAAAAGAAGCGATTTTTACAATATGCTGCACACTTTGCTCTTGGATCTGCGTGGCAGATTGCAAAAGAGCTACGAGAAGCCCTGAGACCATACTCACCACAAGCGGAACGCCTGAGAGAATCAGAATAATAACAATTCCTTCTTTAGCAATTTCAAGAAACATCACACACCAACATACGAATGAAGCAGTCCTTGGGTGAGAAGCACCCAACCATCAGCAAGCACAAAGAGCAAAAGCTTTAAAGGCAACGCTATCATCACCGGGCTCACCATAAACATTCCAAGACCAACAAGGAGGTTGGCAACAACGAGATCAACCACAAGAAATGGAAGAAGAACAACAAAGCCAATAGCAAACGCCTCTTTGAGTTCCGCGGTCAAAAACGCAAGGAGAATACCTTGTACGTCAGGCGAAGTCTTTTGCTGAGCAACCTCTTCCTCCGTAGTAGGTTGAAGAAAAACAGCTTTCTCTCTTTCCCCTGCGTGCTGCGTCAGAAAATCCATCCACGGCTTTACAACCGGAGCAAACGTATCAGCCACCTCTTTCGTAGGCTTCTTCTTGAGTAATGAAAAGTCGATTCTATCTGATGCCTGCTTACTCTCTTGGAATACTGGGGCCATAATAGAGAGAGTCAGTCCGAGTGAAAGCGCCATGGTGACCATCGCGCTTGGGGTATTTTGTGCCCCAAGACCAGAGCGGAGCATTGAGAGCACCACACTCACTTTGAGGTAAGATGTAAGAACTCCCAAGAGAAGCGGGAGAAAAGCAATGGCGAGCGAGCCGATCACGAACCATTCAGGGTGAAGAGATTGAGTGGCAAACATTACGCGGCATTCCTGTGAAGAGAGATAGAAAATTGAGAAATCCGAAAACCACGCTCGACAAGCTCTTTTCGAATTGACTTTTCAAGTGCGAGAAGCTCACCACGGGTTTGAATGCTGTCAGCGGTCAACGAAACCGAGATCTCTTGACCTTTGCGCTTTTCAATATTGAACCTCACTCGTTTTCCACCTGCTAGTTGGATGTGAAGGTTTAATCGCTCTCCAAACGGGGTAGATTCATGGACGAAGTGTTCGATCTGCTGCGCATACGAATCAAGGAGAGAGCCACCAGACGATTCATATTGCTCTGTAGGTGTGTCATAAGACCGCTGTTGTTCATTTGGCTGATGCTGCATCTGCTCGCCAGCATTTTCATGCAAGTGAGAAGAACTCTCGCGACGAGACTCTCCCTGCTCGCAAACAACTTCAAAACGCGGCTCTTGAACCTCGCTCTCCGAGGCACGTCGCACACTTTCTTCAAGGGAAAGCTGCTCTGAGTCAAGCTCAACAAAATCTTGCTCTTTTACCTCAAGCTTCACCTCGCCCTCGAGCAGTGTTTCTCCCCGCTGAACAAGGAAAAGATCGGCGTTTTCTACTCCGTGAATAGCTTCTTTTTGTGCAGCAACAGTTTGTTCAACCTCTTGACGTTTGTGTTGGACTGCTTTGACTTTTCCTTGGACAAGCTTGAGATTTTTGATAACCGCCTGAAGTTTTGCTTCCGCTTCGGTTGCTTTCTTTTTGCCTTTTTTTGCTTGTGCCAGGCAGTGTTCTAGACGCATACGGTGCTCTTGATAGAAGCCTGCTCGCTTTACCTTCTCACCTTTCGTTGTAAGAGCATCGCCCCGAGCTTTTGTCATCTCTTTGACTGAAGCTTCTTTTTTCTCACTTGCTTTTTCGAGAATTTTTTGAAAAGAGCTCCCTTTGCGCTTCAGATCATTGCTCTCCTTTTCAAGGAACCGCTCTCGGCAACTCAATCGATCAATAAGAACGACACTCACGGCTCACTCTCCTACTGACCTTGTAACTTACGAACGGAGGCGCTTAAGCCTTCAGCCACTTTCGAGTACATCTCGACATGCATCCCAAGGCGGTAGACCTGAATCTGGTACCGCATAAGATCTTGATGAGACATTTTTGCACCATCAACAATCTGAGATTGCATCTGGTCGATACTCTGCTGCAGATCCTTTCCGCCAACTCCTTGCATAACCTGAGAAAAGCTCTGTCCGATACGGTTGACCCCTAATACCTTGGGGGCCGCCGAGGTGATTGACTTACTTCCTAGCTGTACTGCTGCTCCGATAGCACTCATAGATAATCTCCTAGTGCTCCGACAAAAAAGTTTTTCACCTAACGGGGAGGAGCACTTTTTCGGCGAAGGCCGAAAACCCCCGGAGGGACAATACAGCTGGCTAGTGCTATGACCAAAAAGGGGTTGAACGAAGTGAAAAACTTTTTGGTCATAGCACTAGTATTGCTCTGCTACTCCCTTATCGTTCAAAGCGCCCAGGAGTTTCCTTGACCCACCAAAAAAGATCGCTATACTGCTCAAATTGTTAGGAAGATTAGGATATGCAGACCTCCACCACCCCCTGGATCACTCTCCCCGAGGTAAATTCAACTGAGGAGCTAGAGCAAACACTCGCCAATCGCGTGCAAGCTCGAATTGCTCAAGGCGATTTCACTGAAGAAAACGTTCGTTACGTAAAAGAATTACGGCTTGATGCCTGCCGAGGCAGCCTCAATGTTTCTGATGAAATCCTAGAGAGACTTCGGATGCTCTGCCAGTTGTGGAGTATTGAGCTTCGCCCCAGAACGATAACCTCTCACCGCCCCTTTATCGGCCCAATCATCGTGGCCTTCAAAAAAGCGCTCTATCCTCTTATCAGCTTCTTCCTCAAAGATCTGATCCGTCAACAAAAAGACTTTAATGCTGCAACAATTCGACTTGTAGCAGAATTAGCAAACAACCCAGAGAAGGACTAATGTATGGCGCCTCGCAAGATCCTCTCCCTCGCTACCCTCTTCCTATCACTTCTGCTTGTTATTTCCTGTGAAACCGGTGTCCGCTACAAGAATTCATCTCATTTATTTACCCCTCCACTGCTGCAAGACACTCTTGATCGCGCCGATCACACCCCAGCTTTTCTCCCTACTCATCGAGCAAAACGTAAACCGCTTTCCTTCCCTAAGCCTTCGAACTTCACCGAGAAAGCCATTGCTCAACAGTACACCCAAAACGCCCTGACCTTCCTCGCCTCACTTGATACACAATTTTCACAGAACATGGCTTCTGCCGTGAGTGCGTCGACACTAACTCAGAATCAAGCTGACAAAGTCCTCAAACGTACTCGCAAACAGCAAAAACTCCTCACAAGGTCGGTCAATCGCTATACCAAGAAAGTGCTCTCAAAATCACTCGCTCTCACACCAGGAGCAAGAGTAAAGGTTGTAAAATTTACATCTCCTTACCATCCTCCTTTCAATATTATTCCTGGGGCTTCGAAGCCTGCAAAGCTTGAGAACATGCGGATTGAACTTGGTCAGATGGAGTCCTTCTCGGGGCTCGCCATAGCATTCCTTGATTCTCTTTATTCGCAACTTTCGCCCATGACCTCTGGTGCAACTCTTGATTTCCTCGATAGCTTGCATGCCAAAATGAGAAACTCGTTTATACGAGACATTAAGGCCCTGAAAAAAATCGTGAAGCTCGTCAACATTCGTCGATTTAAAAAGCGCAATAAAGGAACTATTGATCCTCTCAACCATATAGGGAGCTACACTGGAACGTGTGTCAACATGAGTAGCGGTCAGATCGAGTCAATTTCGGCCACCATTGCTTACGACGACACTACTGGAGAACTCACCATCACCTTCCCACGACCGGATAATCTTTTCGGTTCTGCCGCCACTGAGACATTTGCTACAGTGTATAATTCATCTGGAGGGGCCACTTATGAAGATTCTTCTTCTTTTTTTGGAGATATCTCGTTTCGATTAAGTAACCGGGGATACCTCACTGGCTCAATTCAAAACATTCCTGCTAGTGAACTGGTTGAGGTGTTCTGGTGGGGATACATCTCTAAATCAAACTCTACCATTACTATCGATGTTCGAATGGTTTTTCCTGAGTACGATGAGGGTGGTCACGCACACGCTATTATGACTCTCTCGAAGAATACATAAGCGCAAGAGTCGGTCATCACTTTCAGTACTCCCCATGAGCATGTCTGAATCTGCTTTACCGACTTTCTCCGTACCATTCGACGCCAAAACTGTCTCATCAGCTAACCCCTTCTAGCAGCTCTGCAGATCTTGCACGACATTACTCTAATGCTTTACCCAATCATGAGAGAGACCAAACACTAACCCCTTGAAAACACTATCTCTTCAATACTGGCCCACTCCTTGCCCTATACAGTATTCGTGAGCATGAGTGGTTGGAGCAGACAGGTTCCCTCTTAACTCTGAGACCCTCAGAGTGTTCTTCCCTCAGTTAGTGAACCCAGTCCCGCTTTGCATCATAAGAGAATCTTGTCTGTTTCAACCTTTTTTTTTCGCCCCCTACTCGCCGAAAGCCCTGTCTTGTGAGAATCGAACTCCCCTCGTAGAATATATCCTAATACTCTACTTGAGGTGTTCGCCAACGATGGTTCGTCTTCTTCCCATAGTCCTCCTTGTTCTTGCCACGGTGTCGGTGGTGACCTCTTGCAATCGCTTCGAGCGCATCGACACATATCCCACGCTAGCAAATAAAGGGATTCTGCCGCTGAGCACAACAAATGCTTATCAGGGAGCAAACCTCTTCTTAGCGCGCGAACTTGAGCGCAGCTCATACCTCTTTCAGTTTTTTAAAACCAAAGGAGCACCTACTGCTATTGAAATCAAAGAGAGGGATTTTCTCACTCCACAGCTTTATCTCTTTTATTACTCCGAAAAATCAGCCTATATTGCAGAACTTCAAGCTCAAAAGCGGAGTAGGCAGTGGATTGTGCGTGGTCCGTACGGTATTAATCGTGAAGACTCCCGAACACTTCATAAGATCGGCATGACAATTGAAGGCACTCCCGTCTTTGAACTTCATAATCAGCCATACCGTTTCACCTCCCAACAAGAGCTCAAAATCGCTCGTAAACTTGAGCCTGAAATCCCTTTTATTCCACCACCAACACCTGTGCCAACACCCGAGCCAACACCAGTGCCTCTCCCTGGAGCTTCTGGTCCAGATGTGCCAAAGGAGCCGGAAAAACCAATCTATGAAGATCTCGACTTCATCCCTCAAAATCTCGACCAGCAAGCATTGATGCTTTCTGCAGGGTATGCAAAGAAAGATACCGAAACAGGGGATATCCTCCACACTGTTGAGCTTTCAAGTGAGACAATTACTGCTATAACGGCCTGGTATACCGGTGACGCGAAAAACCTAGCCGAAGTGCTCAAGGCAAATCGACTCATGCATGAGATCGCTCTTACCCCGGGGGAAATTGTTCGAGTCCCATACACGCTTCTTACCCGCGTAAAGAAGATGCCCCTTGATTCATTCAAGAAAGATAGAGCAGACATCCCTGAGAACCAGTTTCCTCAAGGAATATCGCAATAATTACGACACTCCCTGTCCTTTGGCAGACATAACAGTATTGTTGTATCGTACCATGAAGGACGTCAGGGGTTATGGTTTGTCACGATTATTCGCCGAAGAAGCGAGCAGAACAAGTTCATCAAGAATCTAAGAGCACAGATCCCATACTAGCTCAAGAAGCAAGACAAGAGATTTATAACGCTCTCTTGCTCTGCGAACTCTCTCTGAAAGGGATAACACCGCAAAGCATTTCTCGGGATCTTAGTATCGTTCAAGCTGGATTTCAACTTCCCGAGAAGAGCCAGAAAGACGCATCTATTCTGCTCGAGGCTATTCGAACCGAGCTAGAAGCTCTCCGCACATCCCTCCACCATAGAGAGACTCATGTTCGCAGTGATTCAGCAATTGAAGCTATCGTTGAAGAGCTCTCAACATACCCAGAAAGGACTCGCCTACTCCCTTCACTAGATGAACCGAGCGCAGTAGCTTACTCTAAGGAGGTGAAAGCACAAGCTGAGCACTCAAGAGATCTCCTCTTTGGCTATTATGCAGCACAAAATATCGATCTCATTGCTAATATCAATCAAGCTCTTCGAGTTCTCAAGGAAGATTTCGAATCTCTGATCGATGAATGCCCCTTTCCAACTCAAGACACCCAAAGAACCGTCACGAGACTCTTCGAGCATTTCTCTTCATGCTTGCGTACGATGGCCAGAATCACAGCAGCCTCAGAGCTTCTCCCTCCAACCAGCTCACAGACACCCGACTATGAGAATCTTGTAGGAATCATTTCAAAAACTCTCGATGTCGTGACAGGCTCTGACTATGTAGCTACTTATGTTGGTCACTTTGCTCAACCTCAAGAAGCAGAAAGGTTCAGATTCCTGTTTCAACGATTTCCGAGACAAGCCGCAGCACTTCTTACTCGATTTCAAGTCGCGACCGACACCGACCTTCCGCTAGAGATGGATATCGCGGCAAAAAAAGAGCTCGCGCTCGCACGTCTTGATGCAACTCTCGAACAGTATGGTGCCTCTGAGAACAATCGCGGTTTTAGCGCCAGACTACTCGAAGCTTGCTATCTCGATCTCCACGGAATAGAGAGTGCTCTAAAAAGAAGAGAGCAGCTTGTCCCAGGATCCTCTGTAGATGATAAGATCTTAGAAGAGATTAGAGAGAAATACGAACACTTATCCCAACCAATTCAAGCTGCTGATTTCGTCCTGAAATTTGACGCCAAACTCGATTCAGAACAGTTTCGAACTGCATATCAATTCTTTCTCGATGCGCAATCACTTGGAGATGAGATTGTTCGAGAGCTTCCTTTATACAAAGAGGACAGCTAGTGTTTTTCAAATGGAGTTCTGCCGACTGACAATGGCGATTTGTAAAGTAATTCTGGTTTAAGAGAATGGGAAGAGGCTCTCAGAATACTGAACCTTTGACATGAAACGAGCGGAGCCTGGGATAAACACACCAGGCTCCGCCGTTTCTATCAAGATGAGCACAAGTGGGGCATGCTCAAGTGGTCACATTGGTCGTGCGTCCCCATACGCAGACAAGAGTCTTCTTGCGCGTTGCTTCTAGGGGGTCAAACAAACCCCCTGAGCTAGCCACCGACCGTCTCTCCTCTGTCAAGGAGGTGTAAGTGATACATCGCTCCTCCTTTCGTGGCTGGCTTGAAGTTGGCTCTTGGCTTCAGACTTCAAGTTGTCCGATTTTTGGTTGTGCTTGCAGAATGTCACAACACTCACGACTTTGCGCAGTTCGTAAGTACGAGGTGACCCAACAAAAGACATACCTAGAAGACGGCGAAACTGACGGTGTCATTTACCACCTGCCGATGTCGACCTAGGACTTGACTCGACAAGCTTAGTGCACCATCGCTATAATACGCGATAAGAAGATGCTCAGAGCAGGTGCGCATCAGAACAGTCGGTAGCGAGATCGCCAAGGCAACACCACGAGTGTGGTCGTTGCGCAATTTCCTAACTGCCCATATAGCACACAAACTCACTACGGTAAGACTTGCACCCCAAAGGAGTGCGGTACGCAAACGAGACATACGACACTCCTTTCTGTGTGAAACAAAACCTCTAAGAAATACTTAAGTATCCTGAGATACCATCTTTCCAAACGAGACAACGCACACAGTCAAACCAATGCTATGCATAGGTACTGTAAAAAAAGAATTTACATGAATGAAGAAGTGACGGGTCTCGATAGGACAGATGGCATCCTATCGCTTCTACGTAGTGATTGCTGTACGCCTCCACACGATAAGCGCACGCTGAAAAAGAACTGTTTCTATGGGAAGTACTTCAATCGAAAAGTGTGAAATCCTCAGAGAATTACACACATATGTGAGGTAACTATCCCCTACCCGAATAACCCGATCCAGAATATAACCATTTTCTAACAGTTATGACAATGTTCTAGAGAAAAAAACACGGATTTTTTCTGCTTATCGTGCCTTTGCTACCATCCCCACTCGACAGCCCGTTTCCCCTGAAATACTCTGAGGATAAGAACGCCTATTCACGGAGGATAGGATCATGAAACAGTTACTTCTCTTCATTCTCACGCTTGTCCCACTCACATCATACGCCGAGACGCTCGTCACTATTCTTCTCTCATCAAGTGACCAAATTGCAGTTTCAGAGACCTCTAAAGGATTGTATAATGGACTTTCAAAATATTATGATAGGCTCCAGATTATTGTTGACTCCCCTCTCTCGGCGTTCAATGACGACAGTGAATTTACTCTAAATAATCCTCTAATTGAATTTAACTACTTCGATCAACCCTACTCTGACTTTAGGACTGTTTCGAACGGATCTAGCTGCCTAGAAAAAGTAGACAAACTTATTCTCCACGGCAAAAAAAACAACAAAAGAAACCGCCTCTATCTAGCCCTCTCGTTCAACAAAGCTGATCTGACTAAACATGAAGACGGAATTCGAGATGTTGTTCAGCCATCCCTCGTTAGGTTTAATCAAAACAGCAATCGATTAGTTCGTTGTACCTTAGCAAACACCAAGCAAACCGCTCTATCTGCGGCTGAAGTAGCTCGGTGGCCTGAGTCTGTAAATGAGTAATAGCGCTATGAGACTGTTGCAATATTCTGCTATGAGGAAGCAGAGTGCCCAGGAGACGAGCCTCGCACTAACGTGCTCGGACATCGTGGCGATGTGAGGCAAAGCCGAACAAGAGGCGCCACGAAACATGGCTGACGCGAGCTAGCGCAGCGTCAGTTTCCTCGCTGCAGTATTTCTTCAACGTTCAAATCGTCTCCTGGAAACCGAGTTCTTTGGCTTGTCTCGGACATCCTGTCCTCACCTGCGCACTCGGCTAGCTCGACTCAATCAATCCGGATTGAGCCTTTGCACGCTCCGGGAACCTGTCAGTTCGGGCTCGCCATCCCTGGCTCGCAATTCAACAACTAAGCCAAACTTTGGTGGGAATCCTGCCCCTTTCACGGGTCGCTCCGTAGGAGCGAGTTTCCTTTAAGAACGCGAGTAGCGTTCATAAGCCAAGCATGGGGTGGAGATACATGCCCCTTTCAGGGGCAACGCTTTGGCGAAGCCAAACGTGGGGTGGAGATACTGCCCAGGAGACGACTTGAACGTCCACGGCCTAAACGGCCACTAGCCCCTCAAGCTAGCGTGTCTACCAATTCCACCACCTGGGCATATCAGGTTTGGGATGTACATCCCGTGGATAAAAGAAGAGGTTAACCTATAAAAAAATCACAGAAAAAAGTCTACCCTCTGCTAGAGATTTTTACTGTTTTTCTGCTTCTGTTCCTTCTTGAGTCACAGCAGCCTCTGCTTCTTCGGCAGATGCTGTCGTAGCTGCTGCGGCATTTTCGGCCACAGGTTCTTCTTGTGCCGTCTCGTCAGCTCCAGTTGTAGCCAGCTCTTCAACTTCAACCTCTACAGGCGGAGCATCTTGAGGCATCACAGAGTTTGCTGTTGGATCAACAACCGTTGTTGAGACATCAACTGAAGCAATGTCAGTGCTCTGAAATGCATTGACAAGAAGAATCGAGGTAACCATGAAGCCGATCGCAAGCGAAGTTGTAAGCTTGGTTATAAAATCAGCAGCTCCAGCCGCACCAAACACAGTGTTGCTCCCACCGCCACCAAATGTTGCGCCGGCATCAGCGCCTTTGCCTTGTTGAAGAAGAACAAGCCCAACAAGAACGGCACACAAAGCGCAATGAGCGAAAAGAATAACGTAGAAATACATGAAGTCTTATCCGAAAAGTTCTGCTAATTCACGACAGCAGTTTGCTGGCCAGAGTGGGATTTTTTATCAAGAATCTCTAAGATTTTCAATGCCAGCTGGCTAAAAGGCTCTGAAATGCTTGAACCTTCCTGGGTAATCGCTGGAACTCCTATATCTCCCCCCTCTCTGATAGCAGGATCGAGCGGAAGTTGAGCAAGGAGAGGCACCTGGAGTCTCTCAGCAAGCGCTACTCCACCACCAGAGCCGAAGATATCGTGCCTTGTGCCATCAGGCGCAATAAAACCCGACATATTCTCAACAATACCGAGCACATCAACATCCATTTTTCCGAGCATGCTAATGGCCTTTCTCACATCTGCGAGCGCTACCTCTTGAGGAGTCGTTACAACCACAGCTCCTGAGAGTTGTGTCATTTGACAAAGAGAAATCTGGGCATCACCGGTACCTGGTGGCATATCAACAATGCAATAATCAACATTTCCCCAATTTACATCTTGGAAGAGTTGATTGAGCGCTTTGTTAAACATCGGGCCACGCCAGATAACGGCATCATCAGGATTCTGTAAGAAAAACGCGAGCGAGACATATTTCACACCAAACTTTTCAGGTGGAATAAGTTTCTGTTCGTGATCTACTTGAATGTTTCCCCCTCCAAAGAGCGTAGGAACACTCGGGCCGTAGAAGTCAGCATCAATTAAAGCGACCTTAGCGCCAGTATTTGCAAGCGCAATAGCAAGGTTAGCGGCAACGGTTGATTTCCCAACCCCACCCTTTCCAGAGACAACAGGAACGATATGTTTCATGATTTGCATACTACCGATTATGAATTACTCTTCTTTAGCCTCATCCTTAGGCTTACTGCCGCCAAGCTTTCTCCAGTTTTCAACCTTCAGCTCCTCGTGCTTCGTTGTGGAACGTCGCTTATAGGTTCGCTCTCGTGATTCTCCTCCATCAAGTGTGTAAGAGAAAGAATCACTCTTTACCTTATTTCCACGATCTCCGTACTGAATGAGCTTGAAGGTTACGCGGTACTTATCTTCTGAGTTATTAAAGACTTTCACGACCAGGTCATTACCATGCTTGGATACAGAGCCAGAGATTGGGTTTGGATCCTGACTAAAAACATCATAGCCGCTATCAATGGCTCTTCCCTCATTTCCACCAGAATATGTTCCAGAGAGAGTCGATGGTATCGATGGTTCTTTGTCTGCTGCAAAACAGAGAGAAGAACCAGTGAGTAGAAAAATGAAAACAACCAGGCCCTGGAAAGCAGCACGGATCATAATAAGCTCCCGAAAAGACAATCAGCTGAAAGAGCAAGCACGGCGGTAAGACTAGCCAGCTTGCATCTGCATCAGCCACAGGTATACCATTTTTCGTGTAAAGGGACACCTTAAAGCCCTGTGGAGCCTTAGCTATGAAAACATCAGTTATTTTTACAACTTGCCCAAATAACGAGGAAGCCAGCACCTTGGCCAAAACCCTGGTATCCGAGCAGCTTGTAGCTTGTATAAACATCATGCCCCCCTGCCGTTCGATCTATACATGGCAGGGAGAGATACAAGAGTCTTCTGAGGTTCTCCTGATTTGTAAGACAAGAAGCGAACTCGTTGAGAAACTCGAGAGTCGTGTCCTAGAACTTCACAGCTACGATACCCCTGAGTTTGTCGCCTTTGAGGCAAGCGTTGTTGCTCCAAGCTACCTCAAATGGATAAACGAAGTGACCCTCTAGAGGACTCACCCACCAGATCGTTTAACGGTCCATCCCCTCTTGGCAAGCTCTTTTTCTAGTAGAGTCCGCTGATCACCTTGGATCTCGATGACACCATCTTTGACCGTTCCGCCTGTTCCACACTTTTGCTTCAGTTCTTTACCAAGAGCTTTGAGCTCAACATGTTCAAGTGGAACACCAGTAACAAGAGTAACTCCTTTTCCCTTGCGTCCTTTTCTTTCAAGCATAAGACGGACGACTCCATCGCCTATAACAACAGGCTTGTCGGATGTACACGTACACTGCTTGATTGGTTGAGCACACTCAGGACAGGTTCGACCGTGCTCGGTTGAATAGACTAAGCCTTCGAGCCTATTGCGACTCATCTACTTTATCCCCTCTCCTATCCACAATCACAGAGATATCTTTGTTTGAGCCGTATTCTTCTGGAGATTTTGGAACCTCAGGGGCTTTCGGGGGTGTTGGAGAGACTGGTACAGGACCAGAGGTAGACCACGCTCTCATCTTATGCCCACCGAGGTTAACCTTTTGACCTGGCATATATGGAGGAAGGCGTTTATCGAGCTCAACGGGCTCAACCTCTGGTTCTTGGACCGTTGGAGCTGAGGGCATATCCATACCATCTGCCAAGACTATGGTGGGGCAAAGGAGGAAGCTAAGAAGGAGATACTGTTTCATAGAGAGACCTCGTTTCTCATTGAGAAATCTGATACGGATATGATCTCACACACCACGTATATTGGGAAATGACTATCTCAGTTTAAGATTCAGCGAAGATGGCAAAGGATTTTTCAGTCGTAGTACTCCTCTCGGGCCGAGGCTCAAACTTTGAGAGCCTTGCTGAGCAAGCTGAGCACTTCTCCATTACTAAGGTAATATCCAATAAAGTTAAAGCCTTAGGGCTCAGAAAAGCCTCCTCGCTCGGGATTCCTATTGACGCATTTTCACAAAAAGAGCTCGGCTCTGTGCTTGCTCAAAAAGAAGCCATCTACTCTTCGGCTCTAGAATCGAGCCCAGATCTCATCGTCCTTGCAGGGTACATGCAAATTCTTGAGCCTGACTTTGTGACGAAAAACTTCGGAAAAGTCATCAATATCCACCCCTCTTTACTCCCTAAGTACCCAGGACTTGATACTCATAAGCGAGCAATTGATAACGGTGACACCCTTCACGGCTGCTCGGTACACTTTGTAGATGTTGAAGTTGATACTGGCCCTGTAATTGCTCAAGCCACTTGTGCTATCGAGCCAGGAGATACACCAGATTCTCTCTCCCAAAAACTACTTACCTTTGAGCACAAGTTATATCCTTGGTGTGTTAATCAAATTGCAGCTGGTGAGATAAGTCTTGGGCTCGATAGAAAGGTCTCCTACTCACCTGCGTCTCGGCAATCAGCAAAAGAGAATGGTTTTCTTGTTTCGCTGGATGTGGCTTAAGACAGCAGCTAAAAAATAAGAGTGAATTTTTTAACGCGAAGTACGCGAAGTACGCGAAGTAGTTGATCAAAATCCCCCTTCGCGGTCTTCGCGTACTTCGCGTTAAAATTATTTCAACTCCATCGATCGAAATCGCCCTCCCCTCTCCCTAACAAGAAGAAAACTCCTCCTTTCTGGCCTCTCCGGTTTAAATCGACTATTATCGTGCCGATTTATCCATTTCACCAAGGAGCCCCACGATGAGTATTGAATCCATTACTTTTGCTGGTCACTCTGCAGTTTTTTTTCATGCCGGCGAGCATGTTATTGCCATCGATCCGTGGCTCGAAGGCAACCCCTCTTGCCCAGAGGCGTTAAAGACACCTGATAAGCTTGATTTCATTGCCCTGACTCACGGGCACGCTGATCACGCAAGTGAAGCTTCTCGTTATGCTAAAAAGTACGGCTCGAAAATAGCAGCCACCTATGAACTTGCCGTCCTTATGCAACAAGAAGGCGTCGCTGCTGAGCAAACTTTCCCCATGAACAAAGGTGGAACTATCTCTTGGAACGGACTAACGGTAACACTCACCAATGCTTTTCACTCTAGCTCCTACGACACTCCAAATGGTGCCGTTTATGCTGGAGAAGCGTGTGGGGTTGTGCTTGGTGATGGCACACGAAATATTTACCACGCTGGAGATACCTGTCTTTTTCAAGATATGGAACTCATCAAGAATCAATACCAGCCTGAAATTGCTCTTCTTCCAATCGGTGATTGTTTCACGATGGGCCCACAAGAAGCTGCCCAAGCTGCAAAACTTATTGGCTGCAAACTCGCGATTCCTATTCACTACAAAACTTTTGATCTCTTAACTGGAACAGCCGAAGAATTCACAACGGCGTGTAACGCGCTTGGGATTGAAACTCTTGTGCTTGAGCCAGGACAAACACACTCATTTTAGGAAAGAAAAGGTAGTACCATGAAAGGCAATTGCCCCCGTATCACGCTCCTCGGCAATAATTCAGGTCGAAATCTCGGCGATGCAGCTATTATGTCGGGCATACTTGATGTGCTCTCAAAGGAGCTTCCGACAGCTGAGTTTTATGTGCCGAGCATTACCCCGCAATTTATCGATGATAACTACGGCAAACAGTATAACGTAAAAGGGATAAACGTTATGCCGTGGACAGGAAGCTTGAGACTTCTTGGCATTCCTACCATGCGGTGCATTGCAAAGAGCGATATAGCTCTTATCTGCGATGGTATTATCTTCGGAAAAAATCTGTGGAATCCAGCGTTTAATTTTCTTATTACGCTCATCTTCCTTGTCCCTTGGGCAAAGCTCACTGGGTGTAAGATGGTGTGTTACAGCTGTGGAATCGGACCTTTTCCAAGTTTTTGGAGTAGGCTCTTTGCACGCTTTGTGATTAACGGAAGCGATCTTGTGATCATGAGGGAAAACGACAGTAGAGATCTTGCACGTGAAATTGGTGTGACTAAGCCGATAGAAGTAACTGGAGATGCCGCCTTTCTTAACCCGGTCTCTTCAAAAGAACGAGCAGCTGAGATTTATCGTGAAGAAAGTATCTCTCTTGAGCGTCCCACACTCGGTATTAATGTCACCAAATACATTGATTCGTGGCTTAAACCAGAAGAACGTATCGCTGACAAATCGCGCTTCTTATCCGATCTTGCCCAAGGATTACAGCAGTTCGCATCAAAGCAACAAGAACCCGTTCAGTTTGTCCTCTTTTGTACCCAACCGATGGATGAGCCTTTTACCTATGAACTTGCTGGCCAAATTGGAGCCAAAGTTATCCATAATAGTAAGTATCTCAGTCACGATATCCAGTGCGCTATGGAGCGAACTGAGCTCCTGATTGGCATGCGCTTTCACTCGCTTGTACTCGCCTCAGCCGTAAGAGCTCCGATTGTGGGCCTTATCTACGCACCTAAAGTGAGAGGATTTATGAGGCTTCTTAACTGCGAAGAGTACGGCATTGAGCTTGGCACAATGACGCCTACTTCCCTTGCCACTACACTTAGCAGCGCTTGGCAAAATCGGGTAGAGCTCCGAAAAAAACAGCAATTATTAATTGATGAGCTTAAACGTGGTGCTGCTCAAGCTGGGATAACGGTTCGTGAGCAGTTTTTTCCAGAGCAGACATCAGAAGCTTCAAATCCGCCTCTAGCTCGCTCGGCCGGATAGCCCACACACACAACATTTTTTTGATTAGCCTCAGGGATCGCTGTACCTTAACAGTCATTGGGTGGGACCATGGACATAGGGGAAAACGATGAACACTGCTGCAATTCGTCCTGTTGAGACGAGTTTTTTGGGGACTCTCTCTGAGCGCGCTGAGCACCCTGTGCTCAAAGACTTAAGCCATGAAGAACGCTTCTTACTTGGCCTCCTTACCGATTCAGATAAATCTCTTGAAGAGCTCGAAGAGCTCTTTGTCACTACTCACGGCAATGTTTCTCAAACTTCACTTCTCGACCTTCTCATTGGCTTGGAACACTCCAACTATATCTCAAGTAAAGAGGTTGATGAGAAGATTATCTTTGTTGCTTCCGCGATTGGGATGAGGCAGTGGCGGTCAGCTATCCAAAAAATTCTCACCACACCAACTCTCGATCAAGCGCCACCTCTACAACTCAAAGAGACACAATCAAACTGGCGCCCAACAGTCAAACAAATAGTCATCTCAGGGATACTACTGGGATTCTTGCTGGTTATTCTCTGGAGCGAGATCCTGATTTCAGTAGCATCAGAATTGTAGTATACCTCCCGCAAATGGAAATGCCTGACTTCAACAAGCATAGGCACTTCTCGTGGAAAGGCCCTGATCGGGCCTTATCGCTATCTGGCGGGAGGTATGTGTTGTCCCTCCGGGGGATACTCCCCGCCGACGGTGCTCATTGAACCGGGAATTTCAAGTGCGGGGAGTATAGTTGCTCTGAAATGGCACTAACGTAAAAGCTGTAACGCAAGAGAAGGCTGGGTGTTTGCTTGCGCAAGCACTGCAGTCGCTGCTTGCTGTAGGATCTTCTGCCGAATAAGCTGTGCGAATTCAGCAGCGACATCTGCATCACGGATACGTGCCTCAGCTTCTTTGGCATTCACGGCACTTGCTCTCGTGGTGTTAAGAGCAATCGTAAGCCTACTTTGTGTAGCGCCAATTTCTCCACGAATCTGAGAGAGCTCTTCGAGACGGTATGACAGGACGTCAAGAGCATCGAGTGCACGAGCAGATGTCTCAATCCCTGTAAAATCGAGTGCTGATTTTTGAAATGGGCCATCCTCTTCGGCAACAATAGTATAGGAAGAAAAATCAACAAGAAGAGAGCCTGTTGCACCTGAATCGGAAAAATTCAACGCAACATTTGCACTCATGTTAGCTGCGGTAATATCTGCGATACCTGCAGATTCTATCAGTCCATTATTATTTTCGTAAAAAACTTGTATTCCACCCGAATCTCCGTCAAACCCTTGAAAAACGTTTGTAATATAAACCGTACGTTCGACTCCAGCTGAATCAATAACAGTTTGAGTTTGAACCCCAAACCCGACAAGGCTAAAAAAGTCTTCCAAAGAAAGAGGCTGAGAAGTTAGTAAGTTATAGTCTGACACATCAAGGAAGTCAGTATTTGAGTCCCCATTATAATCATTCCTCACCCCAACCGTACCATACCCGAGCCCTGATTGTGGCAAGAGGAAGCTTAAGAGCGACTCATCACCAGAGGTAATACCTGCCATAATCTGCATGAGCTCTTGGTTCTCACCGCTCAAGAGGTTCTTGCCATTAAACTTCGTTGTCTCTGCAATACGTGCAAACTCTTGCAAGAGAGAGCGATACTCAAGTGAAATTGAACCCCGTTGATCGTTTGAGAACACTCCGTTAGCTGATTGTTGGGCGAGTTCTTTTAGGCGAGTAAGAATACTTGTCTGAGACTCTAAGGCTCCATCAATGATGTTCAGCATTGAGAGTCCATCATTAATGTTGCGCGTAGCTTGGGTGTACATCCGTGCGTTCGCGCCAAGCGAGTCTGCTATCGCAAGACCAGCTGCGTCGTCTGACGGGCGGTTTATCCGCTGGCCGCTTGCAAGGCGCGACAACGACTGTTCAAAGAGCGAACTGCTCTTGTCCAGCGATCGTAGCGTCCTCAAAGAGGCTATGTTTGACCCAAGTTTGAGTGTCATCGCTTCCACTCTCCCCTAGGCTTACTTCCTTGTACCACCGTACGTACAACTCCAATACATCATCGGAAAACCTTCTTGGTTGGCCGAGCTGAAGACACACTCCAGCAGTATCGAAATCGACATAACTTGCTAATTTTTTAAGCTATTTTTCGGGTAGGGGCTCCCGCCACGCCTCAAAAAGCGCTAAACCCCTAATATGAACAGAGAATTTCTGCCAAATAAAATATCGGCACTCTCTCAGAATCTGTTAGATTCTGGCGCTATTTATATCCACGAAACAGATACTGGAGGATGAGTCAGAAACTACTATATTCCCCGCACTTGAAATTTCCAGTTCAATGAGGACCGTCGGCGGGGAGTATCTAGGGACAACACATACTTCCCGCCAGATAGCGATAAGGTCCATTCAGGGCCTTTCCACAAAAAGTACCTATGCTTTTTGAAGTCAGGCCTTTTCATTTGCAGGGGGTCTACTATCTTCTCTTCTGGATACGATTCAGGATCTTTCTCAACCGCTTGCTTTTTTATATGAATCTCCTTCGAAAGAGATTTGTAAGATATTTCAGTCTCAAGCAAGCCATTCTTCTCCCCAAAAAACATACTCGCGAGAAAGCATAAAATGTTACAGACGCTCGATTCTAGGGGCGCCATATTATATCTGAATAGCTCGCGAAACTCCTCACAGCCACGACCGAAGTGGCTCGAACAGAGTCTCAAAAAAGATGTCTCTATGGGAGACCACCGGGAAAATGAGCGCAGAAAAATTCATGATTTACATCGATAGCGTGTCGGTTCGTGGGGGGGTTACCAACAAGGTCCAGCACTTCACCATTGGGGGAGGTCGGACTATTCGTGCACCCAAGCTGCTCTTCCACGTCAGAACGCATTGAGTCGACTTTTACAAGAGTTGGTACCCAACTATCATGTATCTGATTTTCACTCGGGTAGATCATATCGCTACACTCAGATTCTCCGGCTCGAATCTCACAGCTCCATGCCATCCACTTATGGTTGTTCTCATCGAGTGAAAATCGGATGAGAAATGAACAAACTCGACTAATAGCTGTACCACGTGGAGGAATGGCACTCGTCAAATTATCGTAGGTAAGTGAGCAAGTTACCTGATACATAGTTTGATGTTCATCTTGATTTACTCCTGTAGCTTTAACCTGTGGTGATGGTCCACGTGTTTGGGCACATACAAGTAAAGGTGTAGTCAAAAACGTGATCCCGAAAAGAAGAGAGAGAAGTAACCGCATAGAGCCTCCGCAATTGTATTCCAGCACAATCTTATCGTCATTTCTTCTACCCTTCTTTAGGTTTTATCCAAGGGAACATACAAGGATAGACATGAGATAACTCATTGAAATATCTACAAATCAATAAGAGCTAGAGTTCGTACACCACCTCATACCCAGCATACTTACGAATATTCAGCGCTTTTTCTCCAATAAAAAGGTATTGCCCACGAATGCCTTCTAAGATCCCAGTGACCTCAGGAGTTTTATCGAGGTTAATGGTTGAAGCTTTGGAAGGATACTTTTGAACGGGGTAGTGGAATTGAGTAACCTCGACTTCTTTCTCAGGGAGAATGAAAGGTTCAAATTCGGCCGGAATATATTGAAGAAGCCGTCTTCGTTCAGCAAGAAGATCAATCTCTTTGACCTCTCCCTTAATAAGTGCTCTCCAATTCGATTTATCATCAACATGCTCCTTGAGGGCCACTTCGAGATTTCCGGAAACAAGCCTGTCAGGGACTCTCGCAAGGAGTACAGCAGCAAGAGCACCTTGATCTCCCCACCGCTCATGAGTTTTATGTGCCTTGGTTATTCCCACCTTAAGACCTGTTGTGTTGGCGAGATACACCACATGATCGATTAAGCAGTGCGACTCTCCCCACTCAGGTTCACGACAGGTGCCCTCATGATAATGACACTTCTCAGGTCTTACGATGCAGATATCACATTTGGCTAGCCGTTGTACGCAAGGAAAACAGTAGCCCTGTTGAAAGGTTTTCTTAATCTCTCGACCACACTCAATACACTCTTTTCGGCCCGTACAGGCAAGGGAAATATGCTTGCCGACTGATTCGCTTATTGGATAGGGGCCAAGGGTATAAGAGAGATTGGACGAGCCCTCGTGTGACATCTTACGAAGTAAAAACGGCTTGCTCATTGGTACGTTCCATCAGGAAACACCGTAAGTTCGAAGGTTACCCCATTACTCTCACTGACAATAAATTTCGTAAATCGAACAGTAACTTCGGTAGCTTTCTCCGAAATCGCAAGGATTTCCGTACCAACATCGTAACAGAGCTTCTCAAAGAGTTTCCATTCACCTGACTCACAGAGGATGTCAATCTTTTCGACAACCTTCATATAGTCGAGAGTATCCGAGATATCATCTGTCTCGACAGATCGGCGAGCATCGAGAATAAGTGCAATATCAAAGGAAACTGCCTGGGGAAATGCTCTCTCTTCAGTTGTACATCCAATTTTGACACGTTTCCGCAGGTTTTTGATCTCTAGTTTCACAGCTCGTACTCCAAAGGCATGAGTAAAAGGAACTCTGCGAACTTTAATATAGCAAGCAAGAGGAAGAAAGCCTCTCTCTTTGAGTCTCTATATAGAAAGGAGCTGAAAGTATTAAGCCATTTTTGTGAACTTTCTTCGCCGTGCGGTTCGCACAAGGCCCCACCTTCACATCTCGCGCCCTCTGCGATCCCCTCTAATCTCCGAGTTCGCCGATATTATGGAGGGCAAGCCACACCATAGCAGTTGATTAGCTCCTCAATTCGTGCAGACTATAAGGCTAGGGCTAGACGTAGGGGTCGAGTAGTACGACCTCATGCAAACGATTCTTGATCTTAACAATACGACCCCTGAGTACTTAAATGAGGCAATCGCACCGCCTCAAGCAATCTCTCCTCAGTCTCCTTTCAACCACCTCTGGCTCCTGAGCGATGACTCTCCTCAAGTTCGAGGAATGTTTACTGAACACCTCCTTGAGATCGAGAGCGCTCTTCTCCACCCCTATGCCACAGACATTGCACGTGGCATCAACACAGCTCTTCTTCAAGAGCCTCTCTCTTACCGCTGTCCTTGGCTTATCATTGATGAGACTGCTGTGGCCCGACAACATCAGTATGTCGCACTACTCGAAAAGCTTCCTCTCAGCGTAAGGCCTTTGTGCCGAAACGGCTTACTGAGACAGATGTTCTCTATCGATCTTAGCATACAACAAGAAGCTCTTAGGCTCCTTGAAGAGGATCACGATCTCCCAAAAGAATACATTTTCCCTCTCATGTTGGCTGATAAGCAACTCATACTTCGAAGACAGAAATACTCCATGAAGCAAACAGATATGGAGATTGAAGATCACCTTTTCGTGCTACGTCGATTCCACACTCAAATGAGCAACCAGCACTCATTCTCCGACCCCCTCTCAACAGCTTCAGGTCTCTTGATAAACGCCTGGGAAAGTGCCGACCGGAAAGAAACCCATAGGCTACAAATAACGTGGTCAACCTATAAAGAGGCGCTTTCTCAACTCTCAGAGAGAAATAGCTTAATACCAATGTATTTAGCTCTTCTCGCTGCCTGTGAACAGGGACCAGCGGGATGTTTGCACGAATGCTTAGAAGGTTTCAAAAGTACATTTCTTGACCCCCTCCATGTCGATTTACAAACATACCTGGAGGTTTTCGGAGAATTGGCACGAAAGTCTGAAGATCAGCAAACACTACGTTTCTTAACACCGATACTAGCTCAAAATGATCAAAACTGGGTTTCTCCGTATATCAACTCTCTCTTTGCTCAATTGGATACCGCTGAGGAATTCCGCCACAAGACCTCAACATATCGATCACTTGGTCAACTCCTTCGAGGATTAGAGAAAACAGAAGAGCTTCCTCATGAAGAGGTAGAACGACATCAAGAAAGGATCCTACGTAATCTCAAGAGGCGGTTCCATGAATCATCTTCAATTGCGGAACAAAGAGCTCTTCTTCGGACAATGACGATCCCAGAGAACTACAGAGATAAAAGCCTCGCGTTTACAGGTGAGGTTCTTATGGGAGAAATGCACCCAAGAGATAAAGCATATCTCTTGCCAACAATCGTTGAGCTCTATGAGCAATATGGAGTAGTCGATCTCCCGTCAACGCATCCTACCTTCTTAGCAACTATTGGGGCACTCAAGTATCAAGCAACCAATAGTGATTCTGTTACAAATGTTGATGCACAACACCTCGTCACAAGAGCATTAGAGGCGCACACTGACCTCCTAGGAATGAGAAAGCAACACGACAGCTAATGCCAGAAGCCCCTCCCCCCTGCCAAGTGCTCCCATTTTCTCTGCGGTCGTTGCCTTGAGGCCTATTCGATCAGGGGATACGCCAAAGAGCTTTGAAATGCTTTCTTTCATACGGGGGATAGAAGATTTAAGTTTCGGTGCTTCGGTTACCACCGTCGCATCAATGTTCACAAGCTCCCACCCATCTGAGACAATTTCTTTCCAAACAGTGCGAAAGAGCTCTTTACTATCAGCGTCTTTCCATTTCACATCAGTATCTGGAAAATAGGTGCCGATATCTCCTCTTCCTGTAGCGCCGAGTACAGCATCAGTGATAGCATGGAGAAGCGCATCGGCATCAGAGTGCCCAGAAAGACCTTTTTCAGATTCAATCTCAACCCCTCCTAAGATGAGCGGACGTTCAGCAACAAAGGTGTGGGTATCTATACCTTGTCCAACTCGCAATTGCATACAAGACTACCCCAGTGATTCAAGTCGGTTCGGTTGTGTCGCCCGTGCAAGCTGGACTGTGCGATCATCAAAGCCATATTTTTTGGGGTCTTGAAGGATGAGCGTGGTAGCAATAAATCGCGGCACATACCGACGGGTTTGATACGGAAGTTTGCGTTTATCAGAGAGCACCCAAAAATCTTTCGAGCCAGTACGTTTGATTGCACGATTAACGGCACCAGTTCCTGCATTATAGGCAGCAAGCGCTAGATACCAGTCTTCGTACCTCGCATACAGGTCACGTAGATGTCTGGCCGCTGCTATCGTTGAGAGGATAGGATCAGTTCTCTCATCACTCCACATCCCAACATGAAGCCCATAAGCTCGAGCCGTGCCTTTTGTAAACTGCCAAATTCCACGGGCACCGGCATTACTTTTTACTTTCGTACGAAAACCACTCTCGATGAGCGCGATATGCATGAGCTCAAGGGGCAGACCTTCGTCTTGAAAGATCTGAGCTACCGTGTCGTAGTATGGCTCTCGCCTTTCTAGAGAAAGAGGTAGAAATGTGCGGTGCTTTGCGTGAAACCACTTTAGCTCACGTTCAACAGCGGGGTTTACTACCAGCTGTGGTGCAGGCAGTGGCATAGGACGCTGAGCGCCGACCCAGTTTGCAGCCCACATGGCACGCGGCTGATCTTGAGACTCCACCACTTGCGTTGTCTCGTTAAAGGAAAACGAAAAGAGATCGTCTACCGAGAAAATGGGACGATACACACACCCCGTAGAGAGAAAGAACACGAGGGAAAAGAGGAAAAATTTAAAGTGAGAATTCATAGAGTCCATACTTCGAACACCGTAGAGCCACTCCATCGTATACATCTTCTCTGAGAATGAAAACGTCCTTCTCGGCAAGCACACAGTGAAAATTATGAGGCACCACCTCGAGAAACTTAGATGCACACCTATAATTGCCTGAAATAACAAGGGATACTTATATTTCAACTTCTTATCAGCCCCTTGTCGACCTTGCTCTCCTAGAGATATAATTAACTCGCTCTAAAGAGATTTGGTGGTTTTTTTCCGAACTCTTCACCGCTGCCTTTTAATCATATAAGGGAGCGTATAGACTGCGCGTGTATATACTCAGTGTGTCGTCAACGTAAGAGGCTAATAGGGTTATGATATCTTTTTCTATTCGTTCCATTCTAACTCCCCTTGCAGTGCTCAGTATTGCTGCATGTAGTTCTTCAAAGAACACTCCAATTTCCTCGAGTGACAACACTCAGTGGCAAACAAGCGGAAGTATTACTATTGCAAGACCGCTGCCTGAAGTAACCACTGTCATGCCTTCCCGTATGCTTGGCTTTCTCCCCTCTCAATCCCCCAAAGGGACCTGGCTCTCTATCGATCGCGAGAATCACAAGGTATCCCTTATGGATGGAGCAGATGAGGTTACATCTTGTACAGCAAAAGGCCTTGAAAGCTTAGATCCTGGAAGGTTCGAGCTGGCCCACAAGCAACGAAATCCTCTTTGGTACGCACCTGAAAGCTACTTTACGAATCGAAACCTCCCTGTCCCGTCCGAAGGTGACTCTGGACGTTATCTCAGGGGTGCACTAGGTGACTTTGCACTCTTTCTCGATGCCGATACCCCACTTCACAGCGCTCCATTTCTCAGCGATGAGATCTCAGGAGTGCGTCTTGAGGAACAATCCTTAGCTAAAATGTATTATAGCCTTGGGGTTGGAGATATTGTGCTGGTGAAGTAGCCAGCCCTGCTATTTCTAAGTATACGTCTAAATCGCTCAATGAAGATCTAGGCACTGAGCAAGACGAGGACTAAGCCTAGGAGCTCAGAGTTGTTAGGCTTAGTCCTACCTAGTCTTGCTCAAATATATAAGTGCTACTCCACCAACCGTCCCCTTTGACACCCCTCCCAATTCCCGCCATACTACCCTTTCGAAAACTTTTTTTACGGTAGACGGCTGCGTTAAACGCGATGAGGTGAAACATGTCCTTTGAAAGTATTGGGAAAGGCATCGTAAAGCGAAAAAAGAAGAGAATCTTAGGTCTCTTTATCGATGGTACTGGACTCGACCGCGCAACCCGTCGCATCAACCGAAAAGTGGATATGCCTAAACTCGTAAGAGGAGTTACATCAGGCACCATCCCCGCCGTTGCCCGTTACTACACCCTCATTCCATACGAAGATGATTCTCGTCAGCATGCGTTTCTTGACGCTATTCGCCGTGCAGGCATCCGGGTTATTGTAAAACGCCTTCCTCCAAAAGGAATCACCCGCCAGGTGACGGTTGATGTTGAAATGGCTGCAGATATTGTCTCGTTTGCTCAAGGACACTCACACTTTAGCGATCTGAGCGAGTACGGCGGCAGTACAGAGCCTCAAGCAGAAAAGGAGCATTCCTCACCTACTATTCCACTTGGCATCCGTCCTCGCGGCAAAGCCACGTCAGAAGCAACACCCAAGGAAAACGAGCAAAAACTCATTGAACAGCCCGATCTCATTAAAGATGAAGACGGAGAACGCATCGTAACCGTCGTTTGCCCCAGCCGTGAGCTCTCCTATCCACTCTCTCTCGTTGGAGAGCTTGGAATTGACACTGTTACTGCAGATTTTGGTCAGTTTAATAACAAAGACGTGCTAAAATCTGCTGCTAAGTGGATCGATCTCTCCGACTCTGAGACTATCTGGAGAGGTTAACGAAGAATTGCACTATGTCGTACTCCGGAAGTAAACCATCTTCAACACCCGAATCTCCTGCTTTTCAAGGCAAGGTTCCTCCACACGCTATCCAAGCTGAAGAGTCTGTACTCGGTGGTATACTGATTGACAACAACGCTATCGACACAGCGCTCCAACGAGTTGGTGTCTCAGATTTCTACCGAAACGATCACCGTGCAATTTACGAGGCAATGATCACACTTAACGATCGAAGTGAACCAATTGACGTCATTACCCTGAGCCAAGAGCTCCGTACTGCTGGAAAGCTTGAGCAAGCTGGCGGGCTTGAAGGTATCGGTAAGCTAGCGGCAAACGTACCAAGCTCTGCCAATATTGGATACTATGCAAAAGTAGTAAAAGAGATGTCACTACGGCGCAAAGTTATCCATGAAGCATCAGAGGTTATCCAGGAAGCGTTTAAGCTCGACTCTGAGGTAGAATCTTTCCTCGATGACACCGAGCAAAGAATTCTTTCTGTCTCAGACTACCGTATTAATCCCTCATTCTACCGTGTGGGAGATGTTGTTCAAGATTCGATTACGCTTGTTGAAAAGCTCTACAACCAAAAGGAGCCAGTCACAGGAGCACCAACCGGCTTCACCAAGCTTGATTCAATGACAGCAGGATTTCAACCCTCAGATCTGATTATTATTGCCGCGCGTCCTTCGATGGGAAAAACAGCACTCGCCCTTTCGATGGCCCAACATATTGGGATGGAAACTCACCGACCGGTTGCGCTCTTCTCTCTTGAGATGTCCAAAGAACAGCTCGTTATGCGCCTCCTCTGTTCTTCTGCCAAAGTTGATAGCTCGCGAGTGAGAACTGGGCATCTGGCCGAAAATGATTTTCCTAAGCTCGTAGATGCGGCGAGCAAACTTGCCGAAGCCCCAATCTTTATTGATGACACTCCAGCAATGACCATCACCGAGATGCGAGCCAAGTGCCGGAGACTGCACCGTGAAAATCCACTCTCGCTTATCATCGTCGACTACCTCCAACTTATGCGTAGCCCGATGTACAGCAAAAGCAGAGAACAGGAGATTTCTGACATTTCGCGCTCTCTGAAAGCTCTTGCGAAAGAACTCCAAGTTCCCGTCATTGCTCTCTCTCAGCTCAACCGCTCACTTGAAAGTAGAAACGATAAACGACCGATCATGTCCGACCTGCGTGAGTCAGGTGCTATTGAGCAAGATGCTGATGTGATCATGTTTATCTACCGCGACGAAGTGTACAACGAAGACACTCCCGACTCCGGCGTGGCTGAGCTTATCGTAGCCAAACAGCGTAATGGTCCAACCGGTGTTGTCCGTGTTGCGTTTATTCCGAGCTTTACTCTCTTTGCGAATCTTGATGAGCGCGAAGAAGATGATGATAATGTGTTTGGGGAAGAAGTGGATCTATCCCAACTCGAGTCTGAGTTCTTTTAGACTCCAACACTTTTATTTTCTCAACACAGGGCATTATCGAGAAAAACGTGCTTTTCGTTGCCATTTTCCTGAACTTTTTTCTCCGTGGCGAAGATCCTCGGAGAATAACAAGAAAAACGCCACGGAGAAAAAAGTTCAAGAAAATGGTTGTTCAAACCAATACCTATTCTGGTTCTCCAGGCCTCTCCAGCTCAACCCTCTCAACATCAACAAGAAATTTATCCGGCTTATAGAGACGTGATAAGTCTTCAGCAAAATCAGTAAACGCAAGCTCTTCAAAAAAGAGCTCTCGCTTCTCCTCATCATCGACAAACAACTCTTTCTCTTGCTCGAAGGTACAAAGCGCTCTCACCCACAACGCGTCAGAAAGCGCCTGGGGATATTTAATTTTCTGCTCAATTATCCGCTCCACAGTATCGAGCGCGTTCGGACAATCTCCGAGTGAATACTGAGCAAGCGCAAGAATACGTAGAGTGTCTCCAGGTGTGGCTGGCCCCACTTCCCCAACAGCTGAAACAACAACCTCGGGAAGCTCTAAGCCAAGCAGAAGCTTTCCGTGACGCTTCATCTCAAGTGGGCCAGGGAGAAGACCATGCGAGACCAGCGAAGAACAGAGTGCATCCTGCTCATCACCAAGGCGAAATGCAAGTGTCGCATGATTGCGGTAGAGCGATTGAATAAGGGCGTTTCGCTTTTGAATTTGTTGAGGAAGAAGTTTCTTTTCCTCGCGAAAGAGCCCAGCCTCAAGCAGTGAGATATTTTCCTCGAAAATTGAAAACGCACGTTCATAATCTCCACGATCAATAAGCAATGAAGCGTAGCTATTTCGCAGAGTCACGTTCCTAGGCGAACGAGCAAGGAGTCGATCAAAAAGCAGTTCGCTCTCTTCATAGAGCCCCTGCTTACCTAAGGTAGAGGCAAGTTGCGCTTGTATGCTCGAGTCTGAAGGCCGTAGATAATTGGCAAGTCGATAATAAAGCTCCGCATCAAGATACCGCCCCTTGGCAAAGTATTTTGAAGCACGCGACACAAGAGAGACAACGTCATACTCATTTTCTGAAAGAAACTGCGAGGACGGTGAAGGTGCTTGAGGAGCAACAGCACACGAGGCAAAAAATAAGGACAAAAGAAGAGAAAGAAATAGACGCACTCAGGATTCTCGTTGCTTAAATACTCATTCGCTTAAAGAGGGGCTCAGGTATTGCTTTGATAATGAGCATAATAAAACGCCAAAACCAAGGAAGATACACCACATCTTTCTTCCGCTCCATGGCGCGATAGATACCCTCTCCCACTGCTTGCGCTGAGGCAAAAAGAGGCCCCTTTTCTATGTGTGCAGTCATCGGAGTATCAACAAAGCCAGGCTTAATCGTCAGGACATGCACACCAGTCGAAGAGAGCCGATTTCTGAGACCCTGTAGGAAAATGCTCAGGGCCCCTTTTGCTGTCCCGTAGATATAGTTTGATTTCCTTCCCCGATCACCCGCAACGGAAGTAATCACGGCAATCTGGCCACTCCCTCGTGCCTCAAACATGTTAGCAACACGCGAAACGAGCGAGGCTGCGCTGAGAAAATTCGTACGAAACTCTTGTTCAGCTACTGAAAAATCTTTCTCAGACTCTCCTTGATCACCGAGCGTACCATACGCAAGGAGTATGGCGTCATACTCTGGAAGCAGTTCGCCACAAGTCTTCAGGAGTGACTCGTGGTCTTTGATATCTACCAGATCACAAACATGTGTTTGTACTTTGGCAGCCCCAAGTGTTTCGAGATCTTTCTGCAACACAGATAGTTTTTCGCCGTTTCGTGCCACAAGAAGAAGCTCTGCACCACGGCGAGCAAAACAACGCGCGGCTTCATGAGCAATTGCGGATGTGGCTCCAAAAAGAACAACTTTTTTCATCTAGTCCGTCTCCTTCATAACTCGACGCCAGAAACTCGAAGAAAAGCGAGGATCAACATACTGAGAAAACTCCTCCCACTGGGGATAGTAGCTCCGAAAGTGCTCAGGCGCCATCGTGGCATCCTTGGCCGGGTACATCGCTCCATCAAAATCAAAGACCATATCATCGAGGCGCTTCATAAGCCGTAAAGTTTCATCGCCCTGGAGTGGAAAATCAAGGCAGAGAGTAATCCCCTCTCGTGGGAAAGACATCATACCTGGCGAGGCCACGTTGCCAAACTCTTTCATTACAGCAAGAAACGAGGCGCTTCCCGATCGAACAACTTGGTCAAAGACCGCTTTCATCGCTTCATTGTCACTGTCTTTTGGGACAACACACTGAAACTGTAGGAAGCCTTTTCGGCCATAAATACGGTTCCAGTGGTGGACGGCATCAAGGGGATAGAAAAACGGATCATAGTGAACTGTTGAAGAAACTTTCTTCTGGCGCTGCTTGTGATAGTAGACAGTATTAAATGCCCCCATCGTATGACGATTCAGGAGAAATCCTGGAGCATCAAAAGGTACAGTTGCTATACGTTTGAGCAAAGAGTTTTGCTTGAGAGGGCCTTTTACTTTGGAGTGATTGCCTCGCATGAAAATCCCTCGACCGAGACTTGCTCCACTGGCAATACAATCAATCCAAGAAACGGTGTATTCGAAATCTTGATCGGACTCTGAGGAGAGCTGAAAAAACTCGTCAAGTGAGCCAAATTGTATCGATTGAAGATCAATCATTGGGCCTTCCACCGGCTTAAGTTGGAGCTCAACCCAAAGAATGAGTCCAGTCAGACCCATCCCGCCAATAGTCGCGGAAAACATCTCTGTATTTTCTTCTGGAGAGCAAATGAGGCGTTCTCCATTTGATCGGAGCAGCTCAAAGGAACGAACATGACAGCCAAATGTTCCAGCACAGTGGTGATTTTTACCGTGAACATCATTGGCAATCGCACCTCCAACGGAGACATACTTCGTGCCAGGGGTAACAGGGAGAAACCACCCCCTGGGAAGCCCAAAATCAAGGAGCATCTCTAGGGTGACACCAGCCTCGCAGTGCACCACACCTGTCTCACCGTCAAACTCAATAAATTTATTCAATCCAGAGGTAAGCAGGATTCGCTCACCGTCATTCAAGCAACTATCTCCATAGCTTCGCCCCATTCCATAAGGAAGAAGGAGTTGATCTTCGGGAAGACTAACTTCATTTCGCCAAGCAAGGGAGTAAACACTCTGTTTTACACGTGGATATCGTCCCCAAGACTCTCCAACAGCCATACAAACATTCCTAAAGGGCTAACCACAAAACAACAAGAGAAGCTGCACCAACTACGTAACTGAGCTTGTCGTGAATAGCAAAGACGATTGGATCTTCGTTTACTTTTCCACGACTCGCAAGGAGCCAGATTCGGCTTATCCAATACAACATGATAGGACAGAGAAACCACAGTATCGAAGGGCTATGATAGAGCTCTTTTACCTCCGGGCTGTGAACATAGAGCGCAAGGACGAGCACGGAGAGATACCCACTGGCTGGGCCAAAAGAAGCAATCTGATCGATATCTGAAAGTTGGTATCCTCTCCCCTGGACTTCATTTACCTTTCCTTCCTGCTTCAAGCGGTACAACTCAGAAAAGCGCTTAATACAAGCGAGACTTAAGAAGAAGAACATTGAAAAAGCGAGCAACCATTTCGAAACAGTCACATCAACAGCCATGCCACCTGCCATGATTCGCACGGTGTAAAGACTAGCAAGCACGATAATATCGAGCACTTCGATACGCTTAAGTAAGACTGAGTAAGAGAAAGTAATAAGAAAATACGTAAAAAGAATGGCAACAAACGCTTGAGGAAGCGCAAAAGCAAGCGCAAAAGCTACCGCGAGCAGCCCCACAGCAAGAAAGCCTCCTGTCAGGATAGAAAGCTCTCCGCTTGCAAACGGACGGTTTCGTTTTGTCGGATGGCTACGATCAGAACTCAAATCGAACAGATCGTTTGTGACATAGACACTTGAAGCACAAAAACTATAGGCAAAGAATCCTACAACTGCTTGGAGCAGGAGATGATAATCTGCAACTTTATGAGCCATAATGAGTGGGATAAAGAGAAGGAGGTTCTTCACCCATTGATGAATACGTAGAGCACGAAAGAGGAGAAAAGGATTACGCTTCTTTGAGAAACTTTTTTCGAGATGAAAGTCCTTTTCAACGTGAGCTGCCGAGACACTTCCTCCTTCAACGAGTAATGCTGCTCGACAACTCCTCCATACTGGAATATCCGCTTTCGAGTCTCCCATGTAGTCGTAGCCCATCTCACCATACTGCTCAACGAGAAACGACTGCTTACGTTTTCCTTTAAGATTTCTCTCCGCGGTTGTTGCATGTACCTCGTGGAAAAAACCGAAGTGATCAGCAACCGCATGCGCATACTTCTCATGCGAAGCCGTAACAAGAGCAAGCCTTCTTCCCTCGCTCACTTCGGCTTGAAGAAAAGCGACCACCTCTTCATGAAAAGGGAGAGTTTCGGCAGGAAGATCCACTCTCTTGGCAATTTCGTCTTTGAGGCCTTGTTTTCCTCTAGTGAGAAGCCACACCGGAAGAAGAAAAAGTGCTAGAGGGGACTTCTTTACAAGTCGTAACAACGACTCATAGAGCGTATCACTCTTGAGTAAGGTTCCATCGAGATCCACACACAGAATCGGCGAATCCTCAACGCTGTGTGGCGTAGTCACGACCGTTTCCATGTATTATACTTTACGATTGCGTATATAGCTCTTACTCCATCACGCCACCCTATCTTCTTTCCCTCCTCATAAGTGCGGCCGTAGTAGGAGATCCCAACTTCGAAAATACGGTGACGCCCTCGGGCAACTTTGGCTGTGATTTCAGGTTCAAACCCAAAGCGATTCTCTTCAATCGTGATTCCTTGAATAATTTCACGACGGAAGAGCTTGTAACACGTTTCCATGTCCGTGAGGTTGATATTGGTGAACATATTGGAGAGCAAAGTGAGAAATTTATTTCCCATCATATGCCAAAAGTAGACAACGCGGTGCGGGCCTCCACCCATAAAGCGCGAACCAAAGACAACATCCGCCTTATCTGCTTCAACGGGCCCCATCAGTAGCGGGTACTCCTGGGGATCATACTCAAGATCAGCATCTTGGACCACAACAACATCTCCTGTGACATGCTGAAATCCCGTCCGTAACGCAGCTCCTTTTCCTTGGTTCACCTCGTGGTAGATCACTTTATCTACAAGTGGGGTAATCTTTTCTTTTAAGATATCTCGAGTGCCGTCAGTTGAGTAATCATCAACAAC
>JAUIBK010000035.1 GCA_030428205.1 bacterium | reverse complement strand
CGATCTCGGTTCTCTTGATAACGAAGGAAACCTCTATCTGCACGGTAGAGCAGATAGAGTAATGAAATCTGGAGGACTCAAAATCTTTCCTGATGAGATTGAAGATTTTCTAGGAGCACAAGAAGGGATAGAGAAAGCGGCGGTGCTCTCGTATGAGAGTGAGAAGTGGGGGGAAAGACCAGTTGCTTACTTACAATCAGCTATACAAACTATTCAGCTTGAGGCGGTAACAGAGAGGTTTCTTACAAACTTTGCAAAATACAAGCTCCCTGATAAATGGATTGGCGTGGATCGTTTGCCTCAAACTGTAAGCGGTAAGGTTGATTATGCTACCCTACGATTATGCAGTCATGAGAGTAGCCTCTTTTACCGCACTCTCGGTGATGCTCAGGCTCCTTGTCTTGTCTTGCTTCACGGGACCCTAGGAAGTGGCACTGACTGGTATCCTCTTGCCGAAAGCTTATCAAAAGACTTTTTTGTCGTTCTTCCCGACATGCCTGGTTTTGGAAACTCATGTCGAGCCGAGTGGTTCTCTGAGCTCTCCTTTGAGCTCCTTGCCTCAGAGCTCTCTGCACTCATCTCGGATCTTAATCCTCAACAACTCTTTCTTGGAGGCTATTCGTTTGGTGCTCGAATGGCGCTGCTGTTAGCCAGCCAGCTCAAGAGAGAAATTGATGGACTCTATCTTGAAAGTCTTCAGCTCGGTTTTCAAGACGAAGAACGAAGACGTGCTCGAACCGAGCAAGATGAGCTCATTGCTCAAAGAATTGAAAGAGACGGTATTCAGTCGTTCTTGGAGTTCTGGTACAGCCTTGATCTCTTTGCTCTTGAGACAAAGAACTCTTTGCGTGCGGAGCTTATAAAAGAGCGTGCGGGGTTAGAGCCCTCCTGGGTTGTGCAGAGTTTTCGGAGGCTTTCTCCTGGTCGTATGCCATATCTTGGCCATCTATTTAAAGAGGTCTCTTGTCCGACTCTTGTTGTTACAGGAGAAAGAGATTTTAAATTTACAGAGCTTGCACGTGAGATGCCCTCTTTGGCTTCCTCGGCCATTGAGCATCTCACGTTTGATGCCGGGCATATGGTGCACAGAGAAAGGCCTCTTGATGTTCAAGGTATTTTGCGTCGCTTTTGTCGTGATGAGAGAAGTCGGAGGAAGTAGGAAGAAACTCTTATGAGCTTAGAAGAGATGTTGCTGACAGGAGCACTGTATAGAACACAATTGATTGCGCAGTAGCTGTAAGTACACCATTGAGCTCAGTTTCATCTCGATAACTCCAGACTGTTTGTAGCGAACGGTAACTGATGAGGAGAAGAATGCAGGGAAGGAGCGCGAACATTGAGGGTGAGATATTCCAAAAGAGGGTGCTAGGAACAAAGGCTGCGAGGAGGAGGAGAAGGGAGTACTCCAGTTTACCAAAAAAGACGCCAAAACGAACAACGAGCGTCTTTTTGTTGCAGGCTCTATCAGTTTCAAAGTCTCTGATATTATTTACTACTAGCACAGCTGTTTGAAGGAATCCAAAGGCTAAGCTGAGGTATATGAGGTCTTCTTTCCAGGTGCTCGTATACAGGAAGTATGTAACATTTATAGCAATGAGGCCAAAAAAGACGATAACGAGAAGTTCGCCAAAGCCGCGGTATGCGAGTGCAAAAGGTTTTGCGGTGTAGGCGTAGGCCGTAGCGATAGAGAGAAGCCCCACGGCTAAGATCAGTAGCCCCCCGTGATAGACAAGATAGGCCCCAGGGAGTAACGAGAAGACGATCAGTACAAGAATTCCGCTTTTCGCTTGCTTCGGAGAGAGCAGCTTATTGGCCGTCATTCTCTCAAATCCCTTTCGGTCTTTGGTATCAGCTCCTTGGAGGTAGTCGTAGTAGTCGTTTGAAAGATTACTTAGCGATTGTAGGGCGAGGGTTGCTAGAACGAGACAGAGAAAATGAAAGGTGTTCCATGCGCCTGATTGCCAAGCAAAAAAAGAAGCAAGTAATACCGGCATGAGACCGACAAGGAGGGTCTTCGGGCGAATGGCCTCGAGATAAATAGAACTCGGAGAACGTTGGGTTGTTTCCATACAGAAAAACAATCTTCAATCTTGTTGTTCTTGTCAAGCTAAGGAGAGGCGTCTAGAGTGAGTTGCAGCTTTTCTATGCGTGCAAGCCATCCTTTGAGAAATACTTTTTGAGCAGGGGTGCGGTCGACAATTTGATTGTAGAAATTTTTTCGGATTGAGAGATAGTTTCGCGCGATACTCTGATCTGATCTGCTCTTGATGGCTTGTAAGGTTTGCGGTCCTAGGATTCCGTCCTCTCTGACTCCTAGGGCGCGTTGTAAGAGCCGGTTTGCACGGTGTACCCCGTGGTTCACGGCAGCATCGAAGTGGACAAGTCTTACTTGAGCAGGAAGCTTATCGGCACTTGAAGCTAACCAATAGTCTTCATAGTAGAGGGTATGTACCTCATGTTTTGTCATGTTGCGAGTACTACGTTGCGGTAGTCCATGTCGAGTACGATAGGTGTTATAAGCCGCCTGAGTGACACCGTAGGCTGTCCAATGACCACCACGATTGCCTCGATCCAGGGGATGGTTCGATAAGCCTCCCTCGAAGCGCAAAACATGTGAAAGAGCACGCTCAAAACGCTCCTGTGCGCTATCTTGAGGCTCCTGATAAGCTCCGTAGTTTGAGACTGTAGGTAAGTATGAAATCCGAGTATTCATACTCTTCATTCGAGGATTATTCGAAAAAGTTTCTTAGATACACGAAATTCTTTAGAATCATCTATGTATGAGTGCTGATCACCAAGGCTTTCAAGCTCCCCCCTCTTCTTCTGCCTTCCAGCTGGCAAATATTGGTCGAGATCAGTCCATCTATCAGGGGGCACTCAACGCTGCTGATTGGAATAAGGCTCAGGAGATCATCTCCCATTTAGAAGTTCCAGAAGGTGGAGTAATCAAAGATATCGGATCCGGGACGGGACGTGTAGCTGAGATTGTCGCTCGCCACTTTAGTCGTTCGACTGTGTATGGAGTTGATCTTTCACACGAACTGCTCGAAGTGTCAGAAAGAGAGCGTGTCCTCATGCAGCCAGTGTATGGAAATGCCTGTGAGCAGTTGTTTCCTGCCAATGCAATTGATGCTGCGTATAGCTCAACGTGTTTTCATGAGATTGCTTCTTTTCAAGGGACAGAGGGAGTTCAAAAAGCCCTTCACGCTGTTTACCAAGAGCTTGTTCCTGGAGGTGTACTTGTTCTTCGTGACATGGTTCAGCCGACTGACCAAGAAGAGGTCCTCCTCGAGATTTCCTTGGATGATGGGGTTGGTACAGGCTCTGCTGTAGGTGATGACTTCGAAGCAATGAGTACGCTTGAACTCTTTCGAGCGTTTCATAGGGATTTTGAAGGTGGTGAGTCGTTTGAATATAAAGAGCTTGAAATCGATGATCGTACTTTTGTGCGTGTCTCCCCTCGAATAGCCTATGAGTTTTATATGAGAAAGGATTATCGACGCAATTATCGCAATGAGATAAATGAGACGTATGGTCCTTGGACAAAAGAGACAGCTATCGAGTATCTCCGAGACGCTGGGTTTACGCATATCGAAGTGCATGATGAGTACAACTCTTGGATTCTTGAAAATAGATTAAAAGGGAAAGTCGCGCTCTATCGCCAGGCTGAAAGTGGGCAACTCGAGCACGTTCCATTTTACCCGACGCATTTAACTCTTGTTGCCCGTAAGCCTTCTTCTGTAAGAGTACAGAAGAGCAAACGAGAATTTTCTCTCTTTGACGCGAGAAAGGCTCTCAACGAGATTGAGCTTGATGTTGAGCAAGGAATACTCAAGGTAGCCGGAAGAGAGTTTTCGTTCCTCCCACAGAGCGTTCTCCAAGGAACGAAGCGTATGGTTGTTCATTCTGCAGATAATCCAGATGTTGTCATTAAGATTCCACGGGTTAATGGGCAAAACGCTCACAATTCATTTAAAGCGATGTATCAAACCATTGAACGGCAAGGTGTATTGGAGGAATATGGAGTGCCTCACCTTCGTGTAGTTGATTTTGATTCTTCTGGCCCTCCGTATCACTACCTCATGCAAGAAAAGCTACCACTGAATGCTGTGTGTGCAGCTGATCTTATTTTGACTGATCAATTAACCCAAAGAGATGTTGAGCAAGTCGCAAGTATCGTTAACCGCTGTGAGCTTGAAAAGAAGTGGCAACTCGATACGAATCCCTATAACTGGTATCGTGTCACTCTTGACGATGGAATGACAGAAATGACTTATGTTGATGGTAAGGTGTATCTCTATGATGATCGGTGGGCGTTTAACCGCAAAGGCCTTCTTCAGTGGCTCGAGCCAAGTTTTCTTCCTGGATATTCAGATTCCGTAGTAGAGAACTGTGCCCAAATTCCAACAGAGGTGTATACTGATCGAAGTGATTTGTGGTGGGACAGGAGTAGACGAGAGGTTCAATGGTGGGCGAAATACCTAGATAAGAGTCTGCTGCCCTGATGTGAAGATATACCCCGTAACCTCAGGTTTGTCGTGCTCTCGGAGTATGGTGCAGCGTATCGTGGTGTGAAAGCTTGTCGCTTTCACGCGTATTTCCCCACGGGGTATATTTGTCTTCCCCAGGGAAATACGATGCTCACGCATCATATTTCCCGTGCGGCGTCCCCGAGGACGCCTCGCAGCTGCTCCGCAGCTGATATACTCAGTGAGTTTTTCTTCGACAAACCTGTGGTCACTGAGTATATACCCCGTGAACGTAGGTTTGTCGTACTTCTTGGTCAAAATCTGATCGATTTTGGCGATTGTTTTCACGGGGTATATTTGTCCTCCCCAGGCCCATATATGGGCCGTGCGGCCTCCCCGAGGAGGCCTCGATAATGCTTCGCATTGTATACTCAATCAGTTTTGTCTGCGACAAACCTGCGTTCATTGAGTATATAGGGTATAATTGTCGATAAGTACTCTAGAGATCTATTGCTATGCACGAAGCCCTCATAGTTACCTCTCATGCTTCTCAAAGCTTTCAGCTTGCTGAGCTCGCCAAGTCTCATGCCTATCGTGTCAAAACCTGTGTTGCCTTTAAGCAAGCTCTGCAATGGCTTGAGATGAGGTCTTTTGATGTTGTTTGTTTCGATGACACCCTCTCCAAGGGTGACCTGCAAAAAGTAACAGAGCTTGTGTGGAAGAAAAATCCCAGTGCAGCGTGTTTTGTGGTGGATCTTATTGAAGTCGATTATGAACAAGAACAAGAACTCAAGCTCTTGGGTGTCAAACTTTTGCAGAGCTTGGAAGATGTAAGTAGAGAACTAAAGGCTTATGCGAGCCACAATCCTCTGTCCGAGGATGGCTTTTCCATTCTCGTCGTTGAAGATTTAGACTCTCCCCGCGATATTATCTGCATCTTTATTGAAAGCCTCGGTTTCTCTCACGTTGTTGGAGTGCGTTCTGCTCATGAGGCACTCAAGCTTCTCGAAAGTGGGGAAGAGCAGTTTTCTTGCGTAGTAACTGATATTAAAATGCCTCAAATTTCAGGCAAAGAATTAATCGAAGTTATCCGTAAAAATGGCAACTTACAACACTTACCCATTATTGTACTTACTGCATATGGTACTCTTGATACACTTATCGACTGTTTAAAAGCGGGTGCAAGTGGATTTCTTGTCAAACCTCCGAAGAAAAATGATATGCTCCGTGAGCTCTCTCGTGCCATTCGAATTGCTTCTGGGCATGAGAGCCCGCGCTTGGCGAGTCACGATGAAGCTGAGTACGTGCGGCAGATGATAGAGAGTAAGAGGGTTATCTAGTGCACTGTAAACTATGTTTCTGAGCATATGAATTTTGGTGGCATAACAGTGCACTAGAAAACTGTATCTTCCCTCTCCGACTACGCTCTTCGAGCTTCGTCGTGACCTGAACTCGTAGGACCACGTCGTAGCTTTCGCGAAGACGGGCGGGGGTTCTGCCTCCGGCAGAATAGTACAGCGTATTATCTTTCTGTAATATACGCGTAGAAATTTAGTTTACGCTGTACTAGAGTGTTCACCAAACATAATGCCACGAAAGTGGCGTTGTTTTTGAGGATTGCTCTAGCTCGGATGAAGTTGTTAGAGCGCAAAGATCTTTTGACTTAGTTTCTTTGCGCCTTAGCCTCTTTGCGATAAAATCCATTCATTTCCGAAGCCTCTACCGTATTCTTGATTGTTATCACTTTTGCTCATAGCATTCCTAGTCATCAAACAATAAAGGAGTATTCATGGATCTTGGACTATTGAACAAACGAGCACTCGTTTTTGCTTCCTCAGAGGGGCTTGGAAAGGCTGTTGCTGCAGAACTTGCCGCTGAAGGTGCTAACGTTCTTCTCTCTTCTCGCTCGGAAGATAAACTTGCTCGAGTTGCCAAAGAGATAGGTGCTTCTGGTTTTATTGTTTCTGATCTCTCGCAGCCTCAAGCGGCGACTCGCCTCGTTGAACAAGCTGCGGAGCGACTTGGAGGTCTTGATATTTTGGTGACAAACGCAGGCGGGCCTCCTGCTGGAATGTTTTCAGAGATTTCCGATGATCAGTGGGAGCAGTCATTTCACTCCCTCTTTCTCAGCGTTGTTCAAGGAGTCCGAGCGGCTATTCCTTATATGAGTGAGGGCAAATGGGGACGAGTCGCCATGATCACCTCAATTGCCGGAAAAGAACCAATAAAGAATCTTACCATCTCAAATGCACTTCGTGCTGGAATCCATGGGCTCATGAATACGCTCAGTAAAGAGCTGGGCCCAAATGGAATTACCCTCAACGCAATCCTACCGACGTATACGGACACGGAACGTTTAAGGGAGCTAGGGAGATCGAATACGGAGCTCTCAACCGGAATACCGGTTGGTAGGCTTGGACAGCCTGAAGAATTAGGAAAGCTCATTACTTTTCTTTGCTCTGAGCATGCAGGCTTTCTAAGTGGTCAAGCCATAGGCTTTGATGGTGCAAGCATGCAGGGAATTTAACCACATGAGGCGTGACTCTCATAGATTGATGAAGAGTTCTTGCAGGCTTTTGCAAACGCTTGAAAGAGAGGCTCCAGAGGGGTTGTTTCTGGTACCTCGGGGTGCGACTGAATTCCAAAAGCAAAAACCTCAGGATCTCTATGCTCGATAAGCTCAATAATTCCGTCACTTGTTGTTGCTGCTACCTGAAGGGGTGCTTTGAGTGTATCGATAGATTGGTGGTGCGCAGAGTTGAGCGTGATTGATTCAGGTGGTGATGCTAGTAGTCGTGCTGATTTTGTCTCAGGTAAAATTGATACTGTATGGTCCGTGCTTGATACCCACTCGTGGTAGCGGACGTATGTGCCTGCAGAGTGCGCAAGAGAATCAGGGAGATCTGGAATGTGCTGAAGAAGCGTTCCTCCAGTGGCAACAGCCATCATTTGGCATCCACGGCAGATACCAAAAAGTGGAATCTGATGTTCGAGTGCATGCTTTGTCAGCGCGAGTTCAAGCTTGTCTCTCTCTGGGATAACGAGAGCGTTTTTTTCATGATTTTCTTCGCCATATAATTGGGCATCAATGTCATCCCCACCCATCAGATAGAGACCATTGCACTCTTGTAAGAGAGAGACTCCCTCTTCGATGGGTGTGAAGGGAGAGATCATGATTGGTAGGAGTTGAAGTGCAAAGAGCTTTTCGAGGTAGTTTTTTCTTGCAAAGTGACACTCCCCGTGACCGAAATTGCCGTCTTTATTATCTGTTCCAAGTGGAACAAGGACACGTGGTTGTGATGGCATCCCTTAACCTCCAAGAGTGATTTTTTGAGCGGTTTCTAATTGATGAATCATATCCCAAGCTGATTCGATTGTCTCTGCAAGAACAAGAATTTTTGCTTTTGATGAAGAGATAAGACACGTAGTTGTTTCATCTTCATTTCTTTGATGCAAGCTACGCAGAGCAAGAGGAACCATCGTAACACCCGAAGGGTTGAGAGGATCCGTCAGATCACATCCATTGAGGCTTAAGGCTCGTTGGACATCAGAAAATGATTCAAGTGGAAATGGGGCCTCGATGTTGACATTTATATAATCATCGTATCGGTGCTCTCCACCAGAGAGGGCAGATATTTTTTGGGCCGTGAGAGCTGGTACGGTGCTCATTGTGGGACGAGCATTAAGCTCAATACAGTAAACAGTAGGATCCTCGAGTGAGCCAAGTACAAAAAAATCAAAACCAATAAAACCGCGATACCCGTGTTCGTGTGCATAGGCAAAAACGCGCTGAGCTTGTTGGTCAATTGCTTCGTGCACCGCAGGAGAAAGATCTTCTGGATGAAACCGTTCACTTCCTCGATAACTCCCATCTGGCCCTGTATTCTGACGGAAGTAATCGACAAGTTCAAAGGTACCATCTCGATGAAGACACACATTCATACTTCCGTTAACGAGAATCGGCCCGTGCACGGCAGCATCTTGCTCGATAACTACTCGTTCAGTAGCGGGAAGAAGGGAAGAGGTCGGCCAAAAGGCTTCAGACGTTGAGCCATCTGGAAATTGAGCATGGGAAAATGCGGAATGTACAGCACTTCGTAATTGCATGAGGGCAGAGTCAAGAGAGCCAGCTTCAGGATAGATGGGTTGCACAAGATCGCCTCCTGAGCCAGTTGAGAGTTTTGCCCAAAGTTTGGTTCCGTGAAACTCAGCGACTTGCTCAAGGTCCTCAGGTGTTTGACAGACAAAGCCAGGAAGCATGCGGTAGCCATAGTGCAGAGCATCGAGTCGAAACTGAGCTTTATTGTTGAGATATCCTGGATCGTAGTTTTGTACTGGTGCGCTTCCAAGTAAACTCGAGCGCTGCCGAGCCATTTCTGACGGGAAGGTAGAGATAAAATAGCTTGTCGCTAGGCGAGAGTCTCCGTCGCTTAGTAGGCTCATCGGATCTGTATGCGGGAATCCAGCTTGTATGGTACACCGTGGATCTGGATTCACCTCAATAATGGAAGCTTCTGGAGAGAGCAGTCCAATAGAGCGGTAGTAGTCGAGCACGCCTGGTTGAAACGTGAGGGAGATGAGGGTTTCATGAGGCAAAAGAGTTGGAGCTGCAGTAAACACCAGGTATGCATCTCCTGATGGCTCAGGAAGAAGGTTCGTTGGAAGAGCACCTTCTTGAAAGGCTCCCGTAACGTAACTATTACACAAGACGATCCTTCTCTCATCACATGCAAAACCATGTGCCTCTAAGACTGACTTACCGAGAGAATGAGGGAGTGCCTCGAGGAGAGCTCCGTGCCTTTGGAGTGAAATATCATCCGAAGTGGTGTTGGTTTTGGAACTAGGGATTCGGTCGTGGGGTGGGGAGACTGGTACTGGTGCTCCTGATAGGTCTTCAAACATCTCTGACTATCCGTGGTGAAATGAAAGCCTGGCCCTTTCAGGCCAGACTTTTGAAACATGGCTAAAAAAAACAACTTATTGTTGAAATAGCTCTAGAGGTCAATTTTTTATATAAAAATTGCTTTTTTAAACTAAAATCGTTATAAATATAACATGAAGAAGATTTCTGATACGCTCTGTGAGTTGATCATAGCCGAGCCTTTCCTAGAAAAAGGTGTGAGAGAGGGGCTTTTTAATGGAGCGGCGTTGGCACGTTTTCTACAACCGGTTCTACAGGCGCGATTAAAAAAAGAGATCACCCTCGCGTCCATTCAAATGGCGCTTTCACGCGCAAAAATAGATTTTGAGCACAAGCACACCTTGAGAGAAGAGCGCTTTGTGGTCACCGATCTCGGGGTGCGTGGAAATCTTGAGGTAGTCTCATATAAACAGTCATTGGATGTTCGCAAGGCACTTGAAAAGCTCTATCGTCGTCTACAAAGTAAAGATGTGTTTGTTACTCTTACTGAAGGGAGAAGAGAAGTCACTCTTATTTTTGACCGAACCGGAACAGCGATTGATTTTGAACTTCTCGGTAGTCCCCTTGTTCATCATCAAAATGTAGGTTGCGTTTCAATTTATTTTCCAAAGCAAGAATTTGATACCCCTGGATTCTTACACGCCGTATTTGAGCAGCTCTACTTTCAAGGCATCAACATTATTGAAATTACTTCAACTTCCTGGGAGTTGTTGATTTATGTGGAGCAAGAAGACTTGCAGCTTAGTTTTGATACCATTTTTCAACGGTTTGCCTCTTCGTCTTCATAATATTTACGATCAAAGTCCGTTATGAAGAAATCCTCTCAATCCTAACTTAAATTTTTAGATAGCCATAAGTTTTTATACAAAACTATTTGGTAATATACGTAAATCCGTCCTCCAAAATGCTTATACCTCCTGCGGTCGTAAGTTTGATGTCCCTTGGAAGATTGACCCGAGTTTGTTGGGAGTGATGGAGGAGTGAGTATGCTTGGTTTCTTCCCCGTTTGGATCTGGTAGGAATGGTGACGAGAAGAGAGTTGTCTGAAAGGACTTCGAACAACGCTTCCTTACCACCAATAGCAACAGCTGTAGTAGAGGCAAGATGTTGGCCTTTGAGGACTGCAGTATAGTCTCCAATAGAAGGGCCAAAATCAGGGAGAAGGTGATCTATTATAGGCTGAGGAAAGTCTTCGAGATCTGTTTGCAGGGGCAGTAGTAAAGGTATATCCGTATGCTCGTCTAAGACTTGCCCTTGCTTTTGCTCTGAGAGCAGAATCGTTGACAGTGTGAATGTCGCACTGGGATCTAGCCCATAGAGGGTTTCAAAGGGAATAAGGAGAGGTTCGTTGATCATACCGATAGATTGACTAGTAAAATTACGAGAAAGATAAGTGACACTACCATTCGGACCGACGAGTTCTCCTGATATTCGATAGTCTCCTGGAGCCGTTACATTAACTGGGAGTTCTATCGCCCAATTATTTAATTTTCCATTGCCGTCGGGATCATGACCATATTGAGAAGTATTCGCAAGGAAAGTCGCAGCATGAGACTTGACTTCAAACGAGTACTCCGCACTACGTCGAATCAAAAGGCCTGACCAATCATAGTCTGCATCAAAATGCACGGTATAAAAACCAGGTTGTGATGTTGCACTAAAGAAATTGCCGAAGGTTCCGTTGTCCGCGGATCCATCACCATGCATACCATCGCTGAACAGCTCAAGGGTTGTTATGCTTTCATCAGGATGAGTAATCTTTGCTCTTACTCCAGCTGTCGTTGGATTGATCGTTAGTCCAGCAGTTCTCATTCTTGAGAGTAAGTTGACCGTATCACCAATTTGATAAAAGGAACTATCACTGTCTCCTAAAAGAAATCTTTGATTGGGAAAAGTGAGTTGCACAGATGTCGATGCTGGGGTCACTGAGCTGAGACGAAGACTTTTTACTCCGGTAGTTGTCGACACATCAAAGGACGTCAGATACCCACTTGAACCAATAGGGGTGATGCTTTCATTTGTTTTTGGCAGAGGGAGGCTGCCGTCGTAAACATCAACCGTTGCAACGAGATCGGAAACAAAGGCATCGACGTGGAGTACGGTTCCAGTATCAAAAGGGAAAAATTCCTCTGTATCTCCACTCGAGGTTAGGTTGAGTTCCAAAGCAAGAGTCCCGTTTGGGTCAGAAGTAGACGTCATGACATTACATCCAACACTTGCATATCGAGAGTCATCAGTGGAGGCTGAGAACTCTCCTTGTTCAAAGCAACCACCAGGATCAACGTCGTTGCCGATACAGGGCTTACCACCATAAGACAGGAATCGGGAAGCAGAGACAACGACAGGCAGTTTATTTTGTACCGAATGAGTATCTACGAATACAGGAAGCTCCCATCCACCGATGAAACGACCACAATGACCATTCGGGAGAGGAAGCCCAAAAGAAGAGATCGTTCGACCAATTCCAAAGGCAGATGTATAGGGAGATATGATGCTTATTGAGCCAAAGGATTTCTCTGCGTTGCTAATAAAGAGAGAAGAGGGCTTCGTTCCCACGATGTGACTATAGTTCCACCCCCGAGAAGTTGGAGCTTCATTCGACCAGAGTGCGACCCCGTTCATCACGGATTCTTTAAACCAACTTCCAAGGTAGAGACTCGCTAGCGTGGTTCCACCGTGAACGGCGTCAAAGCTTATATACTTATTCACCTTTGGATAATAATTATCCTGAGTCATCCACTTTCTGGTGATTACTCCGCCATAGCTATGTGCAGCAATGTTCAGTGGGAGGTCGAAAGAGTCGTTTCCTTCAGTAAGTGCATCGAGATGAGGTTTGACCTTTTGGGCGATAAAAGCTTCGAATCTATTAGCATTCGTAGTAACGGCTTGGGCAGATGCTAGGGGGTTATTGTTGTACCCCCAATCGACTCCATCGTTAGAGAAGGGGACGGATCCAGGTCCTCCAGATGGTATAGCGAAGAAAAGAAATGCTGGGATAGGTTGTCTTGAATAGGTGATCCCATTTGATCCTAGCCGACCACGCTTAATAGATGCTTGTATCCCGTTGGTTCCAGCATCGAGAGTGAGGAAAGGCCGTAGAGTATCTACTGCTCCAGAGTTAACCTCGCCAAGCACTCCAGCTTGAAAGACTACGGGAGTAGGAAAATAAATCTTGCGATCGAATATTCCTGAGCGTAATGGCTTGAGAGGATCCCATCCAGGATAATTCGCAATAACTCTTACGGTTTGTATGCCCGTATCGTCAATATACGCGATAGAAGCTTTTATTCCTCGGCCTAACTCACCACTTTGTGCGGGATAGCTAAAAAATTCTTGTGGAACAATGTACTTTCCATCTGGTCCACTTTGAGTGGTATGACTTACTTGGATAAGGTTGAAAGTTGGTGAAGCTTCGGATCCAGAAATCCAATAGGGTTGGATCTCGGCATTTTGAATTCCTCTGTTGAGGTTTTCCCATGCAACTCTTCCTTGACATTCGTCGAGAATTGAATCATTTCCGAATTCCGGATCAGTATCTAACCCGGGAACCGCGGTTATCTCACAGGAGTCTGGGATAGCATTGGCATTACAATCTAAATCACCAGCAGCTATCGCGTCTGCATCGGAAATACCATCGTCATCGCAGTCGAATAGAGGACCACAGACATCTGGTGCCTCACAGGAATCCGGGATTCCATTAGCATTACAATCAGGAGCGCCTGCCGTAATTTCATCTAGATCAGGGATTCCATTGTTATCACAGTCAGGAGAAGGAGGTGGGCATGTGTCGGGTATACCATCGTTGTTTGTGTCTGGCTCCTCGTAGAATATAATCTCACAGCTATTTGAAGTTCCATCTCCATCACAATCGGCTGCGGAGGTATTGCCATCTGCGTAGATGTACGAGAATGATGCATAAACATTTATATCAGTTGTCGTGGTTGTGTTTCCGCCTCCTCCAAGCCAGCTTAGATAACTATTTGCGTTAAATGATGGTGGATAGGACGCAACTTGTAAGGGACTAGAACCGCCGTAATCAACATAATATGCTGAGCTCCCGGAAAACAGTACTGGAGAATTGTACTCATTCATTGGGACGGCTAATGTTGTCGTCGCGCCTGACGTTCCCCCATAGTCTACCGTCCCATCATAAGGGCCGAGCGAAAAAGAGGCTCCGGTATTGGAATTCCCGATGGAAGAGCCTTGACTCGCAAGGTTGAGTACGTCTCCCCAAAGTACATCGTAGCTGCAATCTGCATATGCAGTCACATCCTGTGACGAATGTGGGATGATGTTCTCAATCCCCCCGGTATATGTACAGGCACCTGACCATGAAGTTCGATACGCCTTTAATAATCCTAGACTGCTCGGAAACCGGGGGATAGTGAAAAATTCAATCTCAGTAGGATCGGTAATATGGATTGTGTTTACGATTTCTCCACAATCGCCTGCATGATAAAATTGGGCCAAAGTTAACGAAGGGAATATGTACGAAAAGAGGAATGTCGTGAGAACAATAAAACGATGAGTGAGCATTTTGGTTATCCTTTTTATAGACGCTTTACTTTTCTTTTCGTGTAGCAAGGAAGCTTTCGCTCAAGTTCGCTAACAACTGAATTTCTACTTTGAATTGAGAGATTGAACCACGAGTATGAGCCTGGGATCCGTTGGGAAGTAAGAATTCCCTAAGTTCTTTCTGTGAGATCTCCGCGGGAAGTGTCTGGTTTGCGAGATCCTCGGAGCGAAAAGAAGAAAAATCTTGTTCAGCACAGCTCCTTCCTATAGCTGCTCCTGTGGTGAGAATAAGTGGGGAGGCCATTTTCATCATAGGGAAGAAGTCTCGGGCGTAAGCCGTTTAGTTCCTGCACAAAGAACATCATAAAAAATCCGTGATTAATCAAGTAATAGTTGATATTATTAGCGAGTTTATAGTTTTTTAGTAAAATTCAATGAATTCGAAAAGATTACAAAACGAAACAAACCTTTCCCCTACGGCGTGTCGGATTTTTGCTGCCCTTGAGCTTCGAGCTCGAGACTCCTATACCCAGATAGCAAAACGTACAAAGCTTTCTGAGCAACTTGTGAAATATCATGTGCATCGCGGAAAAGATGAAGGGTTTGTTTCGGAGATGACAGCGATTTTTGATCCAACAGCGCTCGGATATACCCTCTATATCGTTTATCTCCGTTTTTCTGGGGCCTCTTCCGAAAGTGAACGAAGGTGGTTTAAGAAGACTGAAAGATGCAAAGGAGTGATGGTTCTTGCTGATACCTTCGAGCGGTGGAATGCGATTGTTGCTGTCTTTGCTAAAGATGCAAATCACCTTGATCGGATTATTAATACTTTAACACGCCCGATGAAGGATAAAGTTGTAGAAATGCAGGTGACAACCCGACTTCGGTGTCATTACGGATCAACGTGTATTCTTAATAAGTCGTATCAAGTTATTAAGCCTGCTCCAGCAACTCCTCCGCCTATTGTTCGAGTGGATGAAAAAGATCTAAAAATTATGCATATGCTTGCTATTGATGCGAGGGTAAGTGCTCGAAGAATCGGAACTTATGTGGAGTTATCTCCGAGTACAGTTCAAAATCGAATTGCTCAACTTGAGGCAAAAAAAGTGATTGTTGGTTATCGTGCTATCTACGATTACTCTCGGTTAGGATACTTTGTTTCACGACTCCTCTTTCGTCTTGCAGAGCCTGCAAGTACGATAACGAACCAGATTACAAAAGAGCTTTTTCGAACTGGTAAAGTGAATGTTGTCGCGCGGCACCTTGGCTTTGCTGATCTTGATGCCCGCTGTTTAACACGCTCAATAAACCATCTTTCTTCGCTCATATCAGGGATTCGAGATAAGTTTGTCGATGATATTCTCCGAGTTGATATTGTTCCGATCCTACGGTGGCAATTTGTCAACCACTTGCCGATTACGGAAATTGAGGAGTTGTACTAATGTAGATCTACGCGAAGCTAAGTCGTAAGACTCCAAAGGAGCTCGAAGAGTGACTGCAGGTTGGAACCGAAGACTTTGTCGTGGATCTGAAACGCATAGTGTGGTTGTTGCTGAGTCATAATGAGGACGATGTATTCACCCCCGAGTATCCAAATCGTACTTGAAAGCGTGATATTGTCTGGAACGGCGCGAATGATTCTATCAGCCACTTTTCCTCGAAGTGATTTCTCTGTTTGATTGACATTTGAAAGTAGCCAGATGCGTTCACGATCTTGCTTTATCTCCTGCCAGTACCACTCAAGCCACTCTCGGTACGCGGCAACAAATGAATTATCTTGGTACCCCCACCAGGTGCGATCGCTCTTTATGATTGCTTTTTGCCAGTCTTTGCTCATGGAGTAGAGCATATTATTGACGTTTTTCTTTCCTTCGAAAAACTGAAATTTTGGAACGCTGAAATTTTTGCTTTGAAAGTAGGGAGAGATCAGATCGATCAAGTCTTTTACAGCCCCTTCTTTCTCTTCTGTTCTTTTGCGTTCTTCTTCAATAATACGGTAGAGCGAGGACGGATCGTTTATGAGAAAAAATGTGGTGTTTTTTTCGTGCTCTTCAGAAACCACTCCTCTCTCAACGAGGTTATCTAAAACGGAGTAAGCGGTTGTTCGTGGAATGTTTGCTTTCTTTCCAAGAAAGCTCGCAGTGGCTTTTCCGACCTCAGCAAGGCAGAGGTAGATTTTGGTTTCGTTTTTTGAAAACCCGAGTTTTTGGAGGTGGTGAAGTATCATGCTGTTGACGAATCTAAATCGACATAAATATATCTATAATTATAGCATTTTAGAATAGATTTTTGCAAGTTGTGACGGTCCTGTTTTGTCTAGCATTCTTATCTTCTGCATTCTCACTTCTACGGGTTTGCAGGAGGAAGAATGACTCTCATAAAACAATCAACAAAGCAGTCGGCCAGATCTCTTCTCGTTATTGGTGCTCTCTGTGCTCTTTCATCCTACGCTCATGCGGCTCCTCGGGTGAAGATCGGAGCTCTGCTCTGTCTTTCGGGAGGTTGTGCGGAGTTTGGAACGAATTCACTTCGTGGTGCAAAACTAGCCGCCGAAGAGATTAACGCACAAGGAGGAGTGCTTGGAAAACAGATAGAGATTGTTGCTCAAGATACCCATGAAGCGACCAGTGGTGGGCACGCTATTCAAGCGTATCATCAGATGATGCTTGATAAGGAAGTGAAGTATCTCGTTGGGCCAACTTGGACCCCAGCGGGGCAAGCGTTAGCGCCCATCCTTGCAAAACGAAGCGATGTTGTTGCTACTTCACCATCACTTGGTGTTGCTGATTATAATGAAGCTGCTCCTTCTCTCTTTAATGTATGGCCTCATGATGAAGCGGGGACACGTAAGCTAGCACGCGTAGCTATCGAGAGGGGGTGGAAAAAGGTCGCTATCCTCAGCAGTCAACAGCCATGGGAGCAGCTACAAGGAGATGTGTTTGAAGAAGAGTTCAGCCGTCTTGGTGGAACCGTCTTGATGAAACTTGAGCCGTTACCAGATGCACCAAGCTTTCGCACAGAAACCTTAAAGCTTGTGCGAACTAAGCCTGATTTTATCTTTCTTTCAAATATGAACGGTCTTGCTATCGCATCAAAGGATCTTACAAGGCTCAATTATACAGGCCCAAAAATGACTGTGCTCGTTGATGATACTCGAGCAAAGGCTTCTGATGGGACTCTTAAAGGAACAATGTATATCACCTATCCTGAGGCAAGCTCTGGTTTTCAAAAGCGATACTTGGAGCGGTATGGTGAGGTGGCAGGAGTTGCTGCAGACACTGCTTACGATGTTGTCCATCTCTACGCTAAGGCAATGCAGGATTCAAATACAACAGACCCGCAGAAGGTAGCGCGGGTGTTGAGGCAGCTTCGATTTACTGGAGCATCAGGAGAGATTGTTTTTGATGCTCACGGAGGTGTGGTACGGGAGCCGATTGTTAAGGTGGTGGAGTAGTCGTAGCTCAAGGAATTGCTTGAGCTCTCCGTGACTGGCTCTGCAGAGTCATCAAAGGAAATCAGGATTCAGGAATAAAAGAGAAAGGACGCTCCATCCCTTCGTGGATCTCAGGAACAGCAGCGCTGAGTAGTGGCGCTATCTCCTTGGCAGGCTCATACTTCGCAAGAAATCTTCCAAGTCGCTTAAGGGAGCCAGGGACCCAAGCTGCATACTGCGGATTTCCTGTCTTTTCGGTAAGAGAAAGAAATTGCCCTGCAAGGCGAAAGTGACGTTGGAGGAGCACTTCGGTGTAGTGTTCTTGGAGTGTTACTCGAGGTGCTGTCAAATTCTTTGCAAAGGAATCGAAGAGCTTACAAATCAGAGCATCTCCTAACTCGTGGTCAATATCGCGGTCGTGTAGGAGTGATACAAGATCATACATATGGCTTGCTTGAAGTGCGTCTTGGAAGTCAATGAGTCGAATCTCTCCTGAAGGAAGAACGTGAATATTCCAGGCCATGAAATCTCGGTGAGAAGTCGTGTGGGGGTGAGACGCTACCCGTTGGCAAAGCTTTTCAAGGAACGTAGCTGTGGTATCGAGGAGCTCAGAAGGTGCTCCATTGGGTTCTAAGTACAGATAGACAAAACGAAGAGCTTCTGTTTTGTATTGCTCGTATCCGAGAGCCCGAGTAAAGGCAAGGCATCCTTTCTCTTCCTTGCACCTTTGAAACGATTGGAGTGTTTCGACAGCTCTCGTAAAAAGAACTTCTGTCGCACTTTCTCCCAAGTTTGAAGCAAGTTGTTTTCCTTCCTTGTTGAGCTTGCCGTACGCAAATTGCCAGAGTGCCATGTCCCCGACATCTTCTACGAAAAGGAATTCTTCATCTGGCACGTGAAGTATCAGTTTAGAAATTGGTACTCCTTGCTGTTCAAAGTATTGAGCCAGAGGAACAAAAGGGTACTGCTCAGATTGGGCTCCTGCGACGAGTGTATTGGTAAACGCTCCTTTGTAGTCCATAACAATAAGGGACGAGTATGGAGCGTTATCGAGAAGAAGACGAGAATATCTCCGTCCGGATGCATCGCCTGCAACTTTATTGCTCTCTCGAATGCTAGCTCGGTCTGCTTGAGGTAATGAACGCAAAGCTGTGGTCAGGCGTTTTGTTTCAATCATCATAAGTTTTCGCTAATAGAGTGTTATCTGTGGAAGTATAACGTGTGCTCCCCATGGGGCAAATTGACGTAGTCTCTTCTCTGTGTCGTTCAAGAGCGTGATGCGAGTGGGGTGAGGGAAAAGCTCCTTGCACTCTTGAAGTTTGAGATAGCTCTCTTCGAAGCGATTTTGGTAGGCAATGAGCTTTGCCTCGGTTCTGCAGACTTCGGGAGCATTGGTTTCAAACTTGAGTGCTTGTTCCCCTTCTTTGTAGCGGTGCTGTTTGCTGAGCTCAATCGCTTGGTGGAGTGCCGCATAGGGGCCTTTGGGAGTGAAGGGCGAGAGAGTATGTGGGGTTGTTCTATCTGTTCTCTCAAACAGATAGCTCACGTGGTCCTCAAAGAGGATTTCCCAGTTGGGAGATTTTTTCAGGGCGCTTGGGAATTTCCCCTTCTTTGTCCAGAGGACAAAGTCTGTGCCAGCTTCAAGGAGCTGGTTTTCCCAGCCGAGATTCATTTTATAGATGGAGCGGTATGTTGCAAAGATCTCAGGTGAGTACACCGTGTCGGCGCGTCCATCGATAAAGACTTTCATGCGACCTTGCGTACAGTAGGGAATGTGGGCTGCGAGTCTGTACTTTGCAAACACATTTCCTGAGAGATTCTGTGCTTGAAGAAATTGGCACATTACAACTGGCGATTTGTCTTGACGGACCATGAATGCAAAAGCTGTCGAGTTCAGTGGAAATGAAAAAGTATAGATAGAAGCGCACGACAAGAACAGAACGAGAAAGACTCCTTCAAGAAGTCTCGGAAGACGCTTTTGTGTTTGTGGGAGTGTGTGAAGAAGAATGATAGGTAACAAAAGAGCCGCAAATGGAATAAAGCGTTCACTTTTGATTGCCATGGCAAAGAGAAGAAGGAAAAGGAACGCTTCAGAGCGGTGTTTTGCTTTGGTAAACGAAAAAATGCAGGAGATGAGCCCCAGAAGAAAAAGAGCAAGTAGGAGAGTAAGTCCACCAAATGAGTATGAAACAAGAGGAGATTGCCATTCGCTTAAGAGCGAGAAATCTCCGTTACTCTGAAATGCGTATTGAAGTGGGTAGGTAATGAAGGAAGTCCCAGAGGGATTTCCTAGGAGGGCAACGCAGGAGAGCGCTAGAATACTCAAGCGTCTAGAAACGCTCGAGGCAGTACTCCTTCGTGAGAAAGCAAAAGTTGCTATGATGAATATGCCAAGAATTGCACCAGCATGAATGTTAGCCCATAAGAGAAAGAGTAGTGGAGTAAGGAGACTCCACAGGCGATCGGTATAATGGAGATAGAGGAGAATGCTCACAAACAAAAATGAATACATTTGTGGACGCATATCGAGGTAAGGGGCGCTCAAAAGGAGTGTAACCGCAAGGCCAATGAAGCTCAGTAGGTGGGACGAAGAAATCTGTTTGAGTACAGAATAGAACAGGAGGAATGTGATAGTGAGGATTCCCCACTTCCAATACACTAAGGACTCAAGAGAGAATGCTTCAATCCAAAGTGCATAGACGAGATCGGCAAGCCACTCGTGATTGAGCCAAGTGCTTGCCTGTGATGTATACGACCAGGTGTCTACCGATTGAAGGGGGTGTTGTTGTAGGATTTCTCTGCCAGCTGCTATATGCCACCAGAGATCGGCATTGCTCCGGATAGTAAAGCCAAACGCAAGAGTAGTGATAGCTGCTGCTAGGTACCATAATGGCTGATAGATTTTTTCCATGACTGAGAAATTAACATGGAATGTAGAGGACTAAAAAGTTAACCATCTCACCAAATATTCCTCTTGGTGAGCAGAAGGGTACTGCTGAGGGGACCCTCAATCGTTGCACGGAGAACCTGCGTGTTAGATGTTTAGCCTCTCGTAAGTGAGGTAGTGTTATGAGTAGAGGGTGATATGTTTTATAGAGTATTGAGTGGGTTAGGACATTCACAAAGAAAAATATCGGTCTTTATGCAACACGATGAGACGACATACGAATAACTCTTAGAGAAAGCACTTTTCACATGTTCTTTTAGGTTCCCAATACACGATTTTCCGTTAGGTTTTCCTCGGTGCTCTTTACTTGTGTAAAACAGAGAAAGAGGAAGCTAACTATGTTTAATGATGGGAAAAATACTCCAAAACAGCGCTATGCGACACGCACCATAGCGCTTAAAAAACACCTCTCCAATAGCGACATGCTACGCCAGCTTGATGGCCTCCGTTCTGCTGAGAGTCGCCCGATGAGTGTTCATGGGCAACGTTCTAAGCATAGCTCTGGTGGATATGTACGTGTCCAAGATGATAACCCAGGTGGGATTTTCGAGTCTGAGCCGACGTATTTTCGTACATTTTGTCGTTGGTAGGTGACGTAACTACCTGATTTGAGGGGTATAGGGGTATTCTCCTCTCGTCAAACACCATTTTTTATAGTAAGAAGTTAGGCAGTTATCTTCTACGTGTTGGGAGCAAAAGGGATGAAGGCGTCAAATTTTGTTGTTGATGGTCGTGAGTATAAGCTCGGTAGTAAGTTTCTCAGTGGATGTGATGTAGCACCCAGGCATCTCCTGACCGAAAACATTGCACAACAAAAATCTCTCTCTCGAACCCTTCTCACACGACTTGGAGTACTCAAAAATGCAGCTCAACCCGTTCTTGAGTATCGTGAGCAGGACCAAAGAAAATTCAATCAACTTCTTTCACGCTCAGTAGACTCTGCGCGTCCTGAAACGGAAACTCGCACTGTTGAGGTAGCTACCGAACAACCCGGTTATCATCCGCACTCGACGTACGAAGAGGCGCAAGCACCAAGACTCACTAAGTAGTGTTTTCTGCCACTTCGTTTCATTAACTTTTTTCACACTTTTGAAGTTTGTTACCTATTTTGGCCTATAGATGCCCAGGGAAACAATTTGTGCCCAACTTTATGGATGCATCAGCTCTATTCCTCTAACTTCCTTATTTTACGTTCTATGAAGTGACATTTCTTGTCAAAGCGACGCATTTTGTCCGTATCTGACGCTTATTGGTACAGTTGTTGCCCTATCTCGGTATGACACAACACGAGTAAAACCTCCTTACCGATTGGCGTTAAGAGGTAGTCCCCGTTCCCTCCTCTTAACGCCATATTTTTTTCTTGCTATGGATTGCTTATGAGTAAAGTACGGATTTGCCCACTATTAGGAGATGTAGTGGAATTTGCTAAAATTGTTTCTTCTACCCCGCTCGTACGACCAAAGCCTTCTTGTCCAAAAGCATTGAAGAAGAGATATCTACTCATGAAGCGTAGAGAACGGCGTAAGAGCGTATTGCGCCGAAATGTCATTATGCACCTAGGTGGAAAGGTAGAGTAAGAGATCGACACTTTGGTAGGTAGAAATTTGTTGGTATAGTATGACCCTGTGGTACCATTCTTTTGGTAGGGGTTTATGAAGTTCAGTCATCTAGCGCTTGTAGCGCCAACGGCACTTGGGTCGTCTAGCCAAGATCTCCAATCGCATGTCCTAGAAAATCTCACCGTTCCTGGTGTCGAACAGCTCGAAGTGGACGCTGGTCAGACTGCGAATTTATTCTCAGAGCTGACTGTTCCCGAGCCAGATGGAGTGTCGTCGCGTGTGAACAGCTCTGTTGTTTCAGTGCTGCTTCCGGATGTTGGCTTTCGAAAGGTCAGTAAAGGAAAGCCAAGCTTTCATGAGCCGAGTAAATGGAGCGCGAAAGAGACGAAAGCTCTTATTCAAGGGCTAGCCTCGAAGCAGCTTTCGTCTGTAGATTTGAGGAATCGGTATAATGAGTCATACTTCCACCCGAAGAAAGATGATATCGAAGCCCAGGCGTCTTATGATCGCCTCCTTGCCAAAACGGAAGTCTTTGTCGAGTTAGCTATCTATAGCGGACTTTACGATGATGAAATTCGAGAGCTTGCAGGGTTCATCCGTGGGCGAGGGGAGTTTGGAGAGCGAGATCTCGCTAAACTCATTCCTAAGGACAGCCCGTTCTCTCCTGAGGTTCTTCAAGGATGGTTAGGATTGTATGAACGAGCGTATGAAAAGTTAATTGGCAGAGTGGATAAGTATACTGAGGGAGTCCTCTTTGCTGACGAGGCGATTGGAGAAGGGGTAGTAGAGTCGCTCGCGGTTTTGCAGCTCTACTCCTCTGCCGTTGAGATTCTTGAGCTAGAGAAACAGAGAGAGATGACCCAAGCAGAGCGATCAAGCCAGGTGAGGCCGTATCTTGCGCAAGCTGCTTACTTTCTTGCTAATAGTAAAGACTTCTCTTCGTATAAAAAAGCTCTTAAGGGCATAGCGCAGAGAGAAGAGCAGCTGCAAGAGCTCCGCTCCAAAGAGTGGGAAAATGGAGGGTTAACCAAGCGAGATCAGAAAAACCGAGCAAGGTATGAGAAAGACTTAGCTGAGTACGAGGGACAAAAAGAGGAGATCGCAGAAAGAATGGATCTTTTTTCCTCAGAGTTTAAGAGAACCATAGGGGCTGATGATGCTGATAAGCTTCCTCTTGATACTTTGCGCAGAGAGCTTGGCGCTCGTTTCCGACAGTAGGCTTAGAGAGCCTATGAATTACTCACGTATGAAATGACAAGTATATCCATTCGGGTTTTTCTGGAGATAATCCTGGTGATAGTCTTCTGCTGCGTAAAACTCCCCAGCTCTTGTTACCTCCGTTACGATCGGTGCGTCCCATTTCTTTGATGCGTTTACATCTGCGATAACCTTCTGAGCTGTCTTTTTCTGGTCGTCAGAGAGGTAGAAAATGGCCGATCTATACTGAGTTCCTCTGTCATTTCCTTGTTGATTGAGTGTCGTTGGATCGTGGATACGAAAGTAGAAGTGGAGGAGTTCTTCGTAAGATGTTTTGCTTGGATCGAATACAATTTTTACTGATTCAGCGTGACCAGAGCTACCAGAAGAAACAATCGGATATGATGGGCTCCCAACAGAGCCACCAGTATAGCCAACTTCAGTCTCAATCACTCCAGGAAGTGTGCGGAGCAGCTCTTCCATACCCCAGAAACATCCGCCAGCAAGGTAGGCAGTCTCTTGGATCCGAGTTACTTGAAGGTGTGTTTTGTTATCAGCCATAGCGGGACCTGTTAGGAAGAAGAGGAGAAAGAGTAAAAAAGAAGAGTAAATACGCATAAGGTTCCTTGTAGGTAGTATCCTATGTGGTTCGTGGTTAAAGGGAAAGTCGATTGAGGTAGGGAGGTGTTACATGAAAGATTTTTTACCGCAAAGACGCTAAGGCGCGAAGATCTTTGTATAAGGATCTTTGCGCCTTAGCGTCTTTGCGGTGAGATCTTTATGAAGAGGTCCCGTATCTTAGTGACTGTTAGAAATCTTATCTATCCTGAAAAAGTGAAAGGTACTCCCCGTACCCCTTCTCTTCAAGTTGTTCTACAGGAATAAAATCCATTGAAGCAGAGTTGATACAGTAACGGAGCCCGTTCTCCCCTGGGCCATCAGGAAAGACGTGGCCGAGGTGGGAATCTGCTTTTGGTGAACGAACTTCTACTCGGCGCATACCGTGCGAGGTGTCTTGTTTCTCTGTTAATTTTGCTTCACCAATAGGTTTCGTAAAGCTGGGCCACCCTGAGCCAGAGTCGTACTTATCGAGCGAGCTAAAGAGGGGTTCTCCGGAAACAATATCAACATAGATGCCGGCGTCGTGATTGTCCCAGTATTTGTTGTGAAATGCTCGCTCCGTGCCGCACTCTTGAGTGACTTTGAATTGTTCTGGGCTTAAGCGTTTACGGAGTTCATCGTCTGTGGGTTTGGTGTATTCGGCCATAGCTGGTCCCGTAAGAAAGAAAAACAGAGCAGAAAGAAGGAGAAGAAGTGAAAGGTGAATGGAATTCATATAATTTCTCATAAGTTAGATTGTAGTCGGAATGTCTCTAAAGGAGAAGTCGCTCGAGGGCGTGGTGTGTTACAAGATTAATTTTTCCGCAAAGGCGCTAAGGCGCAAAGAAACTTTGCCTAAGGATCGTTGCGCCTTAGCGGTTTGATAGGAGCAGAATGAGAGACGAATTGCTACTCTTTGTACCCTTCTAAGTACTCAACAAACGCCTGCAGGAAGGTATTTGTCTGGTGAGCATCGAGCACACGGTGGTCGATGGTGAGTGTCACGTAAATCATCGGCTTAACGATGATTTCATCGTTCTCAAGCACTACAGGGCGTTTCTCTAGTTTGCCGATTCCCAAAATAGCTGATTGTGGTTGATTGATGATGATAGGAGAGGCCATCAAACTTCCACTCACGCCGTGATTTGAGATAGTAAAGGTTCCGTTTGCCATGTCAGCTGCTTCGATTGAGCCAGACCTTGCTTTTTCGGTGAGTGCCGTGAGATCGCTTGCAATCTCTAAGAGAGATTTTGTTTGAGCTTGCTGAATAACGGGCACCACAAGTCCCTTATCTCCAAGTGCTGTACCAACTCCAATATTGTAATCGGTAAAGATCTCAAGTTCCGTTTCGTGAAAGCGGCTGTTTATCTCCGGTACAGTTTGTAGTGCATGCGTGCAAGCTTCAACAAAATAGGCCGTAAAGGTAAGGTTCGCGCCTTTGTCTGAGAATGCAGCTTTGTTGGCCTTTCGGTGTTCTATGACAGCAGAGAGATCGCACTGAAAAAGAGCTGTTACGTGTGGCGCCACTTGCACAGAATACGCCATACGCTCTGCAATTTTTTTGCGCATATGATCGTGAGGCACTTTGCGGCTTGGGATGTTTGAGGTATCAAACTTTGGTGCGCGGAGTGCTGGTTGGCCTGTTGTTGGGGCCTTGCCGAGAAATGCATCGAGATCTCTTTTCGTAATTCTTCCTGCGTGGCCAGTGCCGGAAACTTTTGAGAGATCGACTTTATGAATGGCAGCTAAGCGTTTGACTGCTGGGCTAATGCGCAGCCCGCTATACTGTTTGAGAATGTTTGTTGTTTCAGAAACATTTATTGTAGCTGTCTGACTGGAGGCGCTTTCAATGTTTTTTGCTCCATCAGCGGGCTCAAGTTTTCCAAGGAGCATGCCTGGCTCAACAGGTTCGTTTTTTTGTTTCAAGATAGAGTGTAAAACTCCAGAAGCTGGTGCGGGAACCTCAACGACGGCCTTGTCTGTGCTGATCTCAACAAGCGGCTCATGTTCAGCGATAAATTCCCCGGGGTTTTTGAGCCAAGTCGCAATAACAGACTCTGTACCCTCTTGGTCGATAGGAACAACAATGTCAATCAGTTCTGTCATCGTTAGGTAAACTCCGCCAATTCAAGAATTTTATCAGCTATAAGCTCCACGCTTGGTAAAGCAGCTTGAAGAAGCCCCACGTTATACGGCATTGGAATGTCACGAGTGGCAAGACGTTCAACAGGGGCTTTGAGACTTAAAAATGCTTCTGCAGAGATGACGGCAGAAATCTCTGCGCCAAATCCAGCGGTAAGAGTGTCTTCATGCACAATGAGGGCACGCCCTGTTTTTTCCACAGAGCTTAATACTGCTTCCCTATCCCAAGGTGAAATCGTACGGAGATCGAGTACTTCAACAGAAGTTGCTATTTGTTTGGTGGCCTGCAGTACCCGCTCAACCATCGCCCCCCAAGTAATCACCGTGACATCAGTTCCAGCTTGAAGGAGCTTGGCTTTTCCAAAAGGCACAACGAATTCATCGCCGGGATAAGGGCACCGTGCAGACGGTGCATCAAGGAGATTTCGGTGTTCAAAGAACATCGTTGGGTTGTTGCTTCTTAGCGCGCTGCGCAAGAGGCCAACTCCGTCTTCGGCATTTGAAGGATAGGCAACTTGCCAGCCAACCATATGAGCAAACATGACTTCGTCACTCATAGAGTGCCACGGATCACCACACTTAGAATGGCCTCCAGGCATACGAACAACAATGGGAGCAGCAAACTGATTATTTGTGCGCCACCGAATCGTACCGCAATCGGTCAACTGCTCTTGGGCGGGATCGGCGTATTTTCGAAATTGGATTTCAGCAACAGGTGTGAGCCCAGCGTAAGCCATGCCTACGGCACGCCCAATGATGCCCTCTTCAGAGAGGCTTGTATCAAATACCCTCTTATCACCGTAGGCATCTTGTAGCCCGAGCGTTGCGGCGTGTACTCCGCCTTTAGGGCCAACATCTTCTCCAAAAACAACTAGCCTGTCGTTGACACTCAGTTCGTGTTCAAGAGTGCGCCGAATAGCTGTCAGAAGATTTACTCGAGCAGGTTCTGGGCTGGGAGTCTCTGTTCCTTTGGGAAGCGAAATTCCTTCTGCGGCAACACCACCAAAGAGAGAAAGTTGTGGGGTCTCTTCATTGTCTTCAACGTAACAGTGGTGATAGAGCGTTTCGGTCTTAGGCTCTGCTCGATTCCGCGCTGCTTCAAGAGCAGACGACACTTCGTTTTTGGCACGTGAATCGATTCGTTCCCACTCTCTCTCAGAGAGGATATCAGGAACGAGGTACGAGCGAAGTTTCGGAAGAGGATCTCGCATCTGTTCATCTCGTATGAACAGTTCATCTTTATACGCTTGAGTGTCTTGACCGGAGTGACCAGAGAGTCGAGGAACGCGCAAGCGGATTAAAACAGGGCCGTTATTCGTTCGAACTGATGAAATAGCAGAAGTGAGTTTCGTTATTGCATCAACTGGATCCGTTCCATCGCCTTCGACAATCTCCAGGTTCTTAAAGCTCGCTAGGTTCTGAGCGATATTTCCACCAGGAGTCTGAAAAGAAGACGGCGTAGAGAGCCCGTAGGCGTTGTCTTCAATATAGAAGAGCATAGGAAGCTGTAAAGTGGTTGCCATCGTAAGCGCGGACCAAAATCCGTTTGTAGCGACTGAACCGTCTCCTCCAAGTGCCACAGCCAGAGCACCATTCCACGAGGAGTCTCCAAGTTGATCTCGATGATACGTAATAGCTTGAGCCCAGCCAGCAATAGGGGTGTACTGCGTGCCTACACCTCCAGCCATAGGAAGAACTTTAGCACCGTCTCGGTTTGGAAGGTTACACACTACTCCGATATCTCTTCCATCACTAAACCCACCAGACTTTCCCATCGGACCAGCGAGGGCGTCTTCTACCGATAGGCCAAGCGTAAGTAGAAGTGGTCGAGAACGGTAATAGCCACTAGCTGCGTCATGTTTATGGGTAAGAAGAGAGCCGAGTAAAATTTGAGCGAGATCATGCCCCCGTGCTGAGAACTGATAGAGCACCTCTTTATTGGGAACAAGCTCTTCTTCTTCGAGACGATCGAGCTCACGAGAGATAAGAAGTAGCTCAGCTACTCTATTCCACTCAAAATCATTTGAACCTGCTGTTGGTGACACCATAATGAATTGCACTTCTTCTTGCTGAAGGTAGGATAGTATCTACATTGAAGAAGGAATGTCGAGCGGACCACTTAGGATGTCTGTAATTCTAGTAGGTTACGGAGTTGGCCCTACCATGTAAGCTCAGTTTCTCGCTTTTTTTGGTCACAAACCTTGTCTGAGAGATTGTGCAATCTTCTTTGTGCTTTACACGCTTTCCACTTGAGGTGTGCTTGAAGAGCTTGTGCCACAAGGTTATTAAACTTCTGCTTGGTGTCTCGCTTCATTTCTACCACTGCGCCTGTTTGCTGGTTTCGAAGCCTTGAGGCGTAGTCTTGTTGCTCCGCTCGTAGAGGAGAACCGCAACAGAGTAGGAGTGCCATTGAGTACATTTGAAGCTTGATCATTTTTTCTCTCCAGTGTTCGTTACAGTAACATCGTTTATGCCTTGTAAATTCAAATCTGCCGCAGTGGGAACAACAAACTCACCGTGCGAATTGATAAACTTCGTAACATTGCTCATGCCCTCAAGAAGAATCTCTCCCTCTTCAGTTGAGACGATCCAGGTCGGGGATTGGGAAATCGGGTAATCTGTAATCTCCGAATTGGCATAGCGAATCTTTCCCCCAAGTGCTGGAACAAGAAATGCCATATCTGCCACATACCGTGGCGCTCCCTTAGCTTGAAAAAAGTTGATAACATCTCCAGCGAGGATAAGTTCGTTAAAGAGGAGATCGTGAGCGAGAGCCACCTCTTTGAGTTGAGCAAGGTGTACGGTGAGTTTGTCTGTATCATCTAAGCTAAAGATTCCACCGAGGGCGACTATTGGCGTTCCCCGTTCTTGAGGCTCTATGGAAATCTGTTCCTGGATTTGTTCAGATTCATGCTCTGTCTTTTGTAGAACTTGTGGACTCTTCTTCTGAGTGTTTGGTGATGTAGCTTTCTTTTTCGTTTTTGATTTGTTTTGGTGGGTTACATAATTTTTTGGAAAGAAAAGTCCAGGTGTATTTGGTGTGCAATAGGCTTTTGAGGGAAAAGCGAATACGGCAAAGCACAGGACGAAGCGCTGTATAAATATAGTGAAAAGAGAGCAGCTGGCGGAGCGAATGCTCATCGATACCTCCTCTCAGCGGCTAGAAGAGTTGATTCGTACATGCTAGGAAGGTAGCGCCAAGTAATCATATAGGCGTCTTGTGGAAGAATAGACCAGCAACCACTAAAGGACGTGTAGACACCGGCTGAGATTTCTTCTTTGCTTCCTGGCACTCTCTGATTTGCTTCGAGAAAATCTGTATTCTTCATCTCTCCACCAGCGACATTTCGATTAAAGAGTGGGCAAGCATTGCCGGAGTTTCCTCCAACAGCCTCGGCAAATTCGTCGTTCATCTGAAGGTTGTCTCCATAAATGGCCTCAGGAAAGAAGCTGATTCTGTCTTTATCGAGTAAGAATGAGTATGTACTTGCTGGAAATTGTGCGAAGTATTGCTTTAGACCTTTGACGATAGTTTGAAAGAAGGCGTCAGAGGTGTGAGGCCTACGATGTCTGGTATACGGGGAGACTTCCCCAACATTTTTTAAGCAAGGCATATCGTCGAGATCGCCCGTCAGGGATCCATTGATAGCCATAGAAGGCGTCCAGGTCCTGTCTATGAGTTGGGGGTATGCTGGGGTTTTGCCTGTTGATTGGTTCTGTTTTATACAAGGAACGCCAGGATTGCCCATAAATAAACCGAACTCTCCTCCATTGCCCACTGTCGCGCTTTGATCGAGCCAGTAGTGGATCTCGTTTGGTGTCATGTCAGTAGCAAAGAAAGGCTCAGCGAGATTATCATGTGGTTGCCACGGTTTGTGATCACCTTGAATATCTTCTTCCCCAAAGATAAGCATTCTCCCTGAATCATGTGACTTTATCCAAGCCTCTTCTATGGCAATTGAAGAGGGATCACTCGGATCTACAGGTGGTGGTGTCCATGCTTCTGGTGTTCCAATATCTGGTGCACTCCCAGCAAGACCATCCAAGGCGAGATTCATAACATTCCAAGTCTTTGTTACGGCATTGGCAAAGAGGGAGCTTTTGAGTACTGCGAGAGACGCTGTTGCTAATCCAAATGGAAGATAGCGGCTATAGAAGAGCTGATTTGAAAAGTTGATAATGGCTGTTGGATAGTAGTAATCAATAAGATCGGCCCAAACACAGAAAAAAACTATATCAACTCCAATATAGATGGGGATAATTGAGAGGCACTCTCCTGAAGCAAACCCGAGGCCAAGAGGCTTGTAATCAGAATAGATGGAGAGATCGCACAGAGATCCCGCCGGATGAATACCTCTTCTCCATCTGACTTTAGGAATAGAGTTGAGGCCATCGTAGGTGTGTAAGTGAGTAGTGAGTCCAGCGATATCTGAAGCGTTGCAAGAAAATGTTTGAGTATCTCGCATCCAATCACTTGATTGTTCAGTGAAGAAATCAGCAAATCCACCTCCTTTGTGAAAGGGACCGAGTGAGGTGTCTTCTGCCCACTCTTCAAGACCAGGTTGTGGTGGGTTTTCAGGCGGTCCGACAAAATTGGGATCAACCTCTTCAAGTCTGTCTATGAAGAGAGCTTCTGCTTCATCAAGGTATCCTGGAAGGGGTGCCGTAGGATCATTGGGATTAGGTTGCTCAAGTAGAAAGTTATTCTCAAAATCCTCAACTGAAGCTCGAATTTGTTCTAGTGTTGGAGGATCGTCAGCAAGGACTGAGGTGGGTACAATAGTGAGATACAGTAACACAAACGTGAGTTTAAAGGATTTCATGCAACCTCCGTTCAATAGCTGGATGGATAGTTCCTTTTAATGTCTGTCCGAAATTCTTTAGAGCGTCTTTCCCGAGATGAAGGTAGCGATCCTTACCGACCATACGAAACCGGATAGGGAGGCAGGGAGCTCCCCCCTTTTCAAGTTCACGAAAGAAGATTTGACCCGCTTCCCGTGAATATGAGAGTACGCGTGTTGATTGGCCAAAGTATGGTTCAAGTGAAATGCGGTTACGTGCAATTGAGGTGGGGACACCTTCTGGCAAAATAAGTAGATCGACGTAAGTTTTTCCTTGTACAAATTCTTTATTTTCTGAGAGTTTTTGCTTGAGCTTTTTTGTGTAGGACTTTCGACAGGTTTCGATTGGACCGGGGGTGAAGAATTCCATTGCTCTACGAGAATGTTCGCCAGGGCTAGAGAGTTGATTTGCTTTTGGAACACTTTTTAGTTCTTGTGCAGGATTTTCCGATCGATATCTTGCGAACAACTTACCTTGTAAGTCTTCGTCTGGATAAGAAAGCGCCACGCCTTCTTCTCCGCGTAGATGTTGGTAGAGTTTGCGAGGACGTCTTTCGAAAAATGGAACGGATTTCTTTGAGGAGAGGAGATTTACACGTAAGGCTTTTCCTGGATTTGAACTCGCTGAAATTCTAAACTTACGTTGAATAATGGAATATATTGTCTCTTTTGAAAGCAGTCCATTTTGAAGGGAGTTTGCAACTTGTTGTCGAAAGCTCTTGTCTTGTATGTCCTGCTCGAATTCTTGGGGTAATGATATGGTGGTTTTGGCCGTGAAAGGTGAGAGCTGCATACGAGCTTGATCGAAATTGACTTCTTTTGAGAAAAGATCGTGACTTACGTTCTTTTCTTGCTCGTTTGAGTGAGTTTGGAGATCGTCAGCGTACGATTGGTGTTCACCAATCGTGATGCTAAGCACGCTTAGAAAAAGTGCGTAGAACAGCTGAACTAATATATGAGCCCGATAAAACCTTTTCATGATTCCCTATCAGCTTGTAGAATGTAAATGAACAAGCAGTAAAAAAGGGGGATCCCTCTTTGCTCTGCACAATTTGTGCATCTATAATTGTTATGCTTACTCTCTCTGTTGGGTTGTCTAAGATTTGAAAATGAGATTTTTGCTTATATTCGCGAGAGCTCTCAAGTTGCGAGTAGAATGAGAAAAAGGCTAAATAGCTAGTAATATCAGCCATCTAACTAGCGTTTATCTGTCTTTTATCACACTCGCACTATCTTGGATTTTGCACAAAAAAAAGACTTTTTGAGCCTACTGTCTGTTTTTTTGAATGTTCTGTATCTCATTTGCTAAATGCCCAAAAAGAGCATCTAGCTAAATTTTCTATATCAAATATGAAACGTGGGGGGCTCATGGTCGAATAAATCCTATAGAGCTTATAAAGTTTTTACCGGGAGTTCTTTATGTTTAGGTTTTTTCTTGCTGCGTGCATTTCTTTTTTTCTCCTTCACTCTCAAGCTGTTGCTCAAAATAATGAGCCTGCGTTTCAAACTCTTGAGGAGATGCTTAGTGGACTTGCGATGTCATCCCCAACTCATTCGAGTATCTCTGCAAGAGATGGTGAATTTTCAGAGCCTCAAGACTTTCAAGAAGCATTTCGGCGGTTTTGCATAGAATTAGACTTTACCGCTCTCAATAATCTCTTAAACTATCGAGCAAGGCTCGATGCATTGATGGATCTCATGCTTCGTCTCAAAGACTTTGAGCTTGCAATTGATTTTGATCCAGCACAATGCCTTCCGAACGTCGAGATTGATTACAATCTTCCCGACCTCTCAGAGTGTCTCGATTTTGATTTTGATGCAGAACTTTTTCAGTGTGAATTAAATCTTCCGGAACTTAATTTCGACTGTCTCGATGATTTCGCGATCGATATTGATATCCAAGATTTTATGGAAATTGATCAGTGTCTTAATATTCAGCTCGATCTCCCTGATCTTGATGCCATGAAAGACTTCTTTGCCATGTTTGATATCGATTATATGATAGCAAGCCTCGAAGGAATGATCTCTCTCATTGATCCAAACTTTGTTGCGAGTCTTCAGTTTATGGCGAACTACTGTGGAAATACCGTTGTTGTTCCTCTCGGTGGAAGCTGCTTAGAGATCAACGAAGGTTGCCAGTCTGAATGTAAAAAAGAGGTTCGTAAGAAATCACGTAAGCGGCTTAAACGGTATCGAAAGAAGAATAACTGTTAAAGGATGAGGCTGTGCCCATGTTGGATCCAACATGGGCACAGAGGAAGGCAAGTTAACCTTTCAGGCGGTAGGTTTTGTGAGGCTTAGGGGTGTCAGAGTAGGCGTGAACGGGATGTTCGAGCGCTGATGAGAGCAGATCGAGGTATCTGTTCAAACCTTTTTCATACAGAGAACCGTTGAGACCTTGCAGTTTCATGTACTGAGGGGCAGCTAGCTGAAGTGCCGCTGTGCGCTCAGCAAGGAGTTGCAGTTTCGGCTCAAGGATGAGGAGTCGACCACCGTGTAGGTATCGATCATCCATTCCTTGGTAGCCAGTGCAGATCTTAATCTGCTCCAGGTGCCGCATACGATCGAGGTTGGTAATAGCGAGGATATTAACCCCACCAACCACATCGAGCGCATACCGAGCTGCTACACTGTCAAACCACCCGAGCCGAAACTCTCCCTGCCACGCATTGGTTTGATTGTGGCAAGTAGCTAGCTCAAGAGTGGAATCCTCTGTCACGAAAGGACCAGCACCGTGGCGGGTCCCGTAACCTCGAAGCAGTCCCACCTTGGTGATGGAACCATCAAAACCTGCCTCATCGAGTAGCTTGAGAGCGTTCTCGAAAGTGGTGTTCGATCGAGTGCAGTGCGGAAAGAACCCGTACTGTTGATCGAGCAATACCCCTTGAGCGCCCTCAAAGACGGTGTCGTTCTCTCGCAAGATGTTAAGGAACTCGGACTCTGTGACGACTCGAACCGAAGCGTAAAAGCTCCGGTACAATTCGACGTAGTAGTCTAGGTCTACCTCAGTTATTTGCGAAAACAACTCTACAGTCTCTTCGTTCAGTAGCTCTCTTGCGAGCTCTACTTTACGAATGCTGAGCCAAGCAAGCTTCTTTCGAAGCTCTGGCTTAATGAGGTCTCGCACGTAGAGCGCCTGGTCGCCCAGGTTCTCAACGTCCGCTTGTGTAAGACCGATGCCGAACCCACAGCTTCCGTGCCGTGAGCCGCCTCTGGAAATCTCCTGGATCTTGTTCAGAAGACGGTTAAACGGAGTGATGATTGGCGCATTCTCTGAGACGATCATGCGTCCCAGCGGGTTTTGCACACCGAGTGATTCCAGTTGCTCTGCTTCTGCAAGCAGTGCTTCTGGCTCAATAAGCATAAACCGCGAGAGGCACGTGAAAGTGCTACCAGCGAGTGTGCCAGAACCAAACTGAGCAAAACGGTACATACGATCGTCAGGTGTGACGACGTGATGCATAGCCTGTGCTCCTCCATTAAACCGAACGACGTACTGAGCGCCGGTTTGTCTCACCAGGTGGTCAACCCAGGAGCCTTTACCTTCATCACCGTATCCAAGACCGACGACTATGTGACTCCTGGTCATGTTAAGATCCTCTTGTTAGGTGTACAGGAATAACCCGGGGCGACTTTTTATCGCCCCGGGAGGGAGTGCTTGAGTGCTCCCAGCAAAAAAGCTTTTCACTTTTCAGTGAGAGCACATTGGGGTTCGAGTGTCACTCGAAGGCATCCGCTGCAACGCTCTGAAACAATCCTCGCTGGGCGAAGTTTCTCAGAGCTTCGAGCACATCTTCACGGCGCTTGGTCGAAACCTCGCGCTTCTTCATGTCAGCTTCGAACTCTTCGAAGTTCATCGAACCTTCGCTCAGAGCCAGCACGCCGATCATCAGTTCGACCGACGCTCCAGCATCTTCGAGAAGGAGGATGTTTGCATCGGGAATCAGCCCTCGCCACTTCCTGAGCATCTCGTCGCGACCGCCGTGGCGGTAAACGCGCGGGAAGATCAGGAACGGAGTGAACTTTTTCTGAAGGTCCTTGAACACCTGTGTGGTGTCGAGGTCTTCCTGCGGAGTGTCTCCGATGTACTTCTTGACCAGGTGACGATCGACCCTGGGGTAGGGAGCTTCGTCAGCAGTAAAGAAGAGGAAACCCTTCTTGCCCCGCTCAGTGCAGTCGAGCTCCGTTCTGTAGGCGAGGTAATACGCCAACAGTTCGTAGCTCTCTTCACCAAACGGTCCACCGCCTCCTTCGAGCACCATGTTCGAGAGCTGGTCATCCATGCGACGATCGCTTTCGAACTGGCCGACCTGTAGAGGATAGCGGTCGCCGTTGGCGTCTCCGATCGCCGCAAACAGAACTTCGGGATCGGGAACGACTTCGGTTACTCGCAAGATACCCATCATCGAGGGCACCGCTTCGTACACGAGTCGTGCATCATCACCGCGACTTCCGGTGACATCCATGCCGACCACAATCGGAGTGCTCTCGGGGTGCTCGTCAGAGTCCCGACACTCACGAATCTGGCCGTTGATGTTGAGCACATCGTGAACCT
>JAUIBK010000034.1 GCA_030428205.1 bacterium | reverse complement strand
CTCTCTGGTGGTGATATTGTAGTGAAGTTTGGTGAGGTGAGTGAACGGGTAGCTATAGTTCATTCCCTTTTAGTTAAGTCTGGCGATCTCTCTTCTTCGCAGGTTGATGGAATCTTCCTTGAAGGCACTAGGAAAGCTATCAAGGAGTTTCAGCTCAGTGGAGTAGGGCGCGTAACGTATGATGGCGAATTTAGTTTTCGCACTGTCTCAGCGCTTCTTGCTGGTGCTGATGGGCCAGTCTTTAGCAATCAAGAACGACAACGTCGACACGAAGGGACGAAGAAGTTGTGCCAGAAAATTGCTTACGGTTCTTCTGTAGTACGAGATGATGTAGAAGCTGTAACAGAGCTACAGAATGTGCTCGATGAGCTCGGTTTTTCGCTGTCGGTCGATGGAGAGCTGGGGCGTGAAACACGCGGCGAAGTGATTGAATTTCAAGCCCAGATGGGTCTTATGACTGATGGTGTAGTAGGAAGAAAGACTCTAAGGTACCTGCTGGCACAATACTACGCCGCATCTTATGAAGTGAACTCTGAATAGGGAGTGAGACACTCTGTTGTCGTTGTCTGCAAAGAAAAAGCGGCAAGCAGAGAGTTGCGTAAAAGCGCCGAAGGCGGTTTGAAGCAAAGATTAGGAAAAAGCTAAGCAGCTTCCTCTTGTTCGAGGCGGCGTTCGTATGCCCATTTGCGTTGAAGCCTTTCTAGTGCTCCACCGTACGCTTGCTCTACCTGATCGATAATCTGTGCGAGCACAAACTGCTCATCTTCGTCGAGTTCAGACGGGTTTGGTAGCTGAGCCAGGACACAAAAAGCAATTTCCTTTTCGTGAACAAGGTACTTTGAGGCTCGTGAAAGATTCTTTGATACGGCGAGCACATCAAAGACGAGAAAATGTTGTACAGCAGCTTTATAGCTTGGCTTAAGTTCTCGGATAACGGCGTGAATAAGACCAGGAAAAACTTCTCCAGGATAGTTCTGAATACCGTAACACCAACCTTCTACTTCAATTGAAAAGATTTCATCGAATCGATCTTTGACTTCCATCTTCCCTTCTCCTTCTTCCTTCTATGCTGCTATTCCAAATCGTTGTAACTGTTCTCTCTGAGCTTCAATCTGCTGACGGTCTGCGCTATATGCCTCGATGCTTGGTCCCCCGGCGTCTCTATATGAGCCACGTGTACGGTGGTGTGAAAGGTGATTGGAACCTGCCGCACTTTGAGCTTGTTCGTTGGTAAGCGTGCCGTGAACTTCAGCGTTTCCGGTATAGCGAAGATTTGTTATGCCAGGGGTGTTTCCTGCCTCAGCTTGTGCAAAAAATCCTGCAGCAAGTTGACCGGTTCGAGAAAGCATGTTCTGTATGGCTGGATCCTCTGTTGTATGACGCGCGAGTGAGCGAGCTTTTCCTGCAATCTCAATTCCACCTTCTCGCTCGACAGCGTGAAGAGCGAGTTTTGAAACCTCATGTAGTGCGACTTGAGCCTGTACAGTCTCAGCTAAAGTATCTGTGATGCTAGGAAGTGGAGAAGCCACAACTTCTTTTTGTGTTCCGTCAGGGAGAGCTATTGTTCCTTTTTTTGGCGCAGGAATCATTGTCTCAATTGATGCAAGAGCGTTCTCGTTTGTATGCTTATCTCGACCATCTACGATGTGGCTCATCATAAGTTCAGCTGCAACAAGTTGACCCTTGAGATCGAGAACACGCTCAGTGCGTGTTTGTGTTTGCCCTAGTGCTGGACTACTGGTAATGACATTTCGAATCCGTTCCGTTGCGCCAAAGCCTCCCTTTTCGTGCTCGCGCAAGGATGTTCCAAGGCCTTCCTCGATGCCAGTCGAAAATGAAAACTCACCGAGATCGTCCTCGGGAGTAAGCTCAAGCTCGGCTGGGCGTTCCAGTTTTAATTCTTCGATTGGGTTTGGCTCTTGTTGGCTCTGCTCTTCGGCGATGTGATGAGCATCATCGTGTACACCTACATCAAGTGATTCAGGAGTTGATTGCTCTTGTTCAAGCTCGGTTTGAGCAACCTCAGGACTGGTATCTTGGGATTCCCCTCGATCAACCATAGGTCTAACCCTCTCAAAAAACGAATAAAGTCAATTAGATACTACCTATTCTGGTGGTATTTCTCTCTCTATAGAGAGTTATGAGAGGTTTAGGGGGAAGGTGACTTAGGAGGGCGAGATCCTACGAAATTTATTTCTTGCTGCTTGTAGAGCCAAATTGAACATTGCTACACCGATCGCGGCAGACGATGGAGACCTGTGAGAGGTTAATCATAAAGCTATTTCCATCGAGGTTGAGCTCGAGAACCTTTTGAGTGCTAGTGCTCTTTTCGAGTTTTTTCATAGCTGAGATGATATTTTTGTATCCATCTCTGATGTAAACGAGGGAGCCATCCTGGAAAAGAAGCGTTGCGCCCTCTCCTGCAAGTGCGAGCGAGGGGCAGAAAAAGAAGAGTAGGGTGAGGAGGTATTTCATCGGATTACCTTTAGAGAATATCACGTCCCATGACAGTTTTACGACCAGAGGCTCTTGCTTGATCAATGCCTTTGAGAGCCTCATAGACGACTTTTTCGGTTAAGCGTTCAATACAGCACTGACTTGTATTCATGTCAGATTGATCTTTGATAAACTTTTTTACCTTCGAGACGACAACAAGAGTGTCGGTTTTTGCGCTCTTTTTGGGGGTACCGTCAGAGATGATTTTTCTACGAGGTTGAGAGGGGACGTCGTTTGAATCAGAAGATTGAGCCATAAGTTCACTTTTTGAGGGGGACATAAAATCTTCAGCCCAAGCTTCACGGTGGTTAGCAAACGCAAGGTGCTCAGACCAACAAGAAGGAGAGCAGAAGGTAAAGCCCTTTCGTTTATGTTTGCACGTACTTACAGAACAGAGGTAGTATTTTGTAGAAAAGCCGATCTCTTTTTTGCAGGTGCTGCACTTTTTCCAGTACGTTGGTTCTGTGGTCATAGGATAGTTTCTATTGAGAAGAGCAAAGTATGTACTCATTTTTGCAATCGTTAAGGTGTGTGTAAAGTGAGAAAAGGTTGTTTCCCAGAGCAAGACAAAGACAAGGACAAAGACTAGGAACCCAGAGCTCTTAGGCTTTGTCCTTGTCTTTGTCCTGCTCCAAGGTGAAAAAACAGAGAGAACCACTTAGTGAAGGACGATAACCCCCATCTCAAAGCCGTCGAAGCCTCGGTCAAACACCTCCCGAAGCTTCCGGGTGTCTACATTATGAAGGACGCACTCGGCGAGGTCATCTATGTGGGCAAAGCAAAGTCTCTTCGCGATCGAGTGCGGAGTTACTTCTCTGGTGGTGATGGGCGCTATTCTATTCAGTATATTCTTGCCCGCATAGCGTCATTAGAGAAGATTGTTACCGAAAACGAACAGCAAGCTTTTGCGCTTGAAAGTGATCTCATTAAGAAGTTTAAGCCCCGCTATAATATCCGTCTCAAAGACGATAAGGCCTATCTTCATGTGCGTATTGATGAAAATGCTGCCTGGCCGCGCATTGAACTCGTGCGAAGGGTTGATGATGATGGAGCAAGATACTTTGGCCCTTATACGTTTTCGTATGAGCTACGTACTCTTCTCGATGTGATTAAAAAAGTAGTACCACTTCGCACTTGTAGCGATACGGTTTTTCACAACAGGCAGCGCCCTTGCTTGGAGTATCAGATTAAGCGGTGTGCCGGTCCATGCTGTCTTGAGATTGAGCGTGAGAAGTATATGGAGTGGGTCAATCAGGCGATCTCTGTACTTGAGGGAAATACCAGGCCGCTTGTCTCAGAGCTTGAAAGAGAAATGGAGCGGGCCTCAGAAGATCTCCGTTTTGAAGACGCTGGAGTCTACCGGGATAGAATCGACATCTTACAGAACTTTTCTACCCGTCATCAGTATGTCGCAAGTGTAGGAGAAAATAGAGATGTGTTTGCACTTTACCGTGAAGAGACGCTCGTAGCACTGACAGTGCTTCAAGTTCGAAATGGACGAATCGTAGGAAGTAAAAACTTTTCATTTTCTGAAGCAGTGATACAAGATGATACTCTTTTAGAGTCGGTGCTCTGGCAGTACTACGACGGCTCGCGTGAGATTCCTGAAGAGATTCTTGTCCCCCTAGAATTTGAAGGGATGCAAACATTGCGCGAGGCGCTCAAAGAACGGAGAGGGAGAGCGCTACAGCTCGTTATTCCAAAGCGGGGCTTGAAGTTTCGTTTGCTTGGTCTTGCAGAACTTAATGCCAAAGAACATTTTATCAGTACTTTTCACGCCGAAGCTCGTTATCAAGCCGTAGCCCAAGAGCTTGCTACGTTGTGCCGACTTACTCAGGTACCCCGTCGAATCGAATGTGTAGATATTTCGAACTTTCAAGGGGGGAGTATCGTAGGAGCGCTTGTGTGTTTCTTTGATGGGCGGCCCCGAAAGAGTGATTATCGCCGTTATAACATTTCACAACAAGGTAAGCCCGATGACTTCGGAGCGATTTTTGAAGTTGTACATCGGCGCCTTCGTAGCGGAATGCAAAGAGAAGATCTCCCAGACTTGCTCGTGATCGATGGAGGAAAAGGGCAGCTCTCAAAAGCGCTTGAGGCCAGAGATGAATTAGGTATTGATCTTGATATTGTAAGTCTTGCCAAAATGAAAACACAAAATCCCGAGCATCACTCTAGCAATGTTGAGAAATCCCCTGAGCGTATTTTTCTTGAAGGCGAGAGCCAGGCACATTTTCTTGCTTCTGATGCTCAGGTGACACACTTTTTGCAGACACTTCGTGATGAGGTTCACCGATTTGTCATTACCTTTCACCGAAAGAAGCGATCACAAGCGTCTCATCGTTCCTTGCTTGATGAGATTTCGGGGTTAAGCTCTGAAAGCAAGCGACGCTTATTGAGAGAGTACGGAAGCGTGGCTGGGATGATTGATATTCCGGTTGAAGAGATTGCTCGAATCGGAAGGATGACAAAAGCGTTGGCCAAGAAAGTGGTTGATGCTATCGACGCAAAGTCGAAGTGAGGCCTAGGGCGCTTTGTCCGGGTGTATTTTGCTCAGCCTGTCACGGTGAATATATTCATCTGGTTCATAGATTTTTTCAGCCGGACCGATGATATCGTAGTCGATAGGGATAATAGCTCGTTTATCTTTGTTGTCATAATCAAAGAAATCAAGAACGTATCTCATAGCATTGAGACGTGCTCGCTTCTTGTCGTCTGAACGGACGACCACCCAGGGAGATTCAGGAGTGTCGGTGTACCAGAACATTTCTTCTTTAGCGATGGTGTATTCGGTCCAGCGGGAGAGCGAAGCTACATCCATAGGGCTGAGTTTCCATTGCTTGAGAGGATCGTGTGTTCGTGCAATAAATCGACGAAGCTGTTCTTCACGACTGACAGAGAACCAGAACTTTACAAGAGTAACGTCGCTGTCTCGAATCATTTTTTCAAAGATAGGAGCTTGTTTCACAAAGCGGATATATTCTTCAGGGGAGCAAAACCCCATCACCTTTTCAACGCCTGCGCGGTTGTACCAAGAACGGTCGAAGAAAACGATTTCACCGTCTGTGGGTAAGTGTCGGATGTAACGTTGAAAGTACCATTGCCCCATCTCGACATCGTTGGGTTTCTCAAGTGCTACAACTCGAGCACCTCTGGGATTGAGATGTTCAGTAAAACGCTTAATAGTACCGCCCTTGCCAGCCGCATCTCTGCCTTCAAAGACAAGAATGAGCTTGTGACCAGTTTTCTTTAGCCACCGCTGGAGCTTAACGAGTTCAATTTGCAATGTACGTTTACGCTCTTCGTACAACGAGCGGCGCATTTTTTTCTTGTAAGGATAGTTGTCACGTAGGATATCGTTCTTTGAGCTATTTCGAGCTTTACGTAGCACGTTTTCTGGAATGCTATATTTTTGAGCGACTTTCTCAATGTTGCCCTTGGCGATCTCGTCGAGTTTTTCAAGGAGTTGGTCAGCTTCGTGAGATGGAGTCATGGAGAGGTACGTATTCTAAGTGGATGTCAGACGAGATATGAGTCTACCATGAGTTTGCTTATCGAGGAAAGTTTCAAGACTCGGCCATAGGTAGCCGGAGAATATCAGATCTCAGGGCGCCCAAAAACAAGAGATGTTGAAAAGAGAGGCAGTCTATGAGAGTTCTCCTAAAGGGAGGCTCGAGTCCGCTGCCTCGTGTATAAGAGAAGGATAGCTATCAATCCCAACATTTGCGAGCTGCTCAACGGTGTAAGATGCCTCAAGGAGGGGCTTCTCTGAGAGTTGCGCTAGGTGGTGCTCTTGTTGAAAAGCATGTTCTCGCTTTTCAAAATAACTCCAAACACCCACAAGGGTAAGCGCCACAATTACCCAACAACCAGTTGAATAGAGGAGGGACTCCATAAGGTTGTAGCGGGTCACAAGAAAATACATTGCTATAAGGTATACAATATATGGGAGCATAGAACACATGCCAAAGAGAATGGTTTTTTGTAGCTCTGCTGTTGTTCTTTCTTCGCCCACAGAATATAGGGCAATGAGTGTGAATGTTGGAAAAAGTGGGATGAGTGCGGCAAGGAGGTAGTTTTTACTCATTGAAATGTAGTGAATAAAAACAACGAGCGCTGCACCCGCTAAGACTTTACAAAGAACTGCCATAGAAAACTCCCACAAACCACTTTTAAAAACGCACACCGGAATAAGCTACTTCTGTAGCTATCGTACTCGTTTTATGAGTTGTGGGAGATGCTGTGTGATGTAAAGCGAGCACCCTGCAGAAAAGGGTAACTACGAAATATTCCTATACAAACTGTGCGAATAGTGCAGTCTGGTGGGAAGCTCTCTTCCTAAAATGGAGAAGCAGTCAATGATAAGCCCCTGATAGGAGGCTAGGTAGGCAAAAGGCACAAATATTGCATTTTTGTGGAATGATGGGAAGAGATATATTTGTGCGTTTTTATTCTATTTACATTTCGTTTTTCTTCAGTCTTGTTGTTACATCCTCAGCATGGGCAGCACAGAAAGTCGTTCCTGATGAAAATATGAGTGATTATGTCTATCTGAGCGACGCTCGGCAATTTGCTTGCGAGCTTTCCACGGGCCTACTTGGCAAACTACGCATTGATGCCCAGGGGCGAACAATCTTTAAAAAAACTTCAAAGAAGAAAAAAAAGAAAAGATTGAGAAAACAGTTGAAGAACTTACGCTCTCAACTCAATCGTATCTCCCGAGGAAGCAGTTCGTATAAGAAAGCCAAGCGAAAGTTGAGAAAAAAGCGGAAGAAGAAGCAGCAGTTTCTTGAGCTTTATGACCGTTGTGAGCAAGCAGGGAGTGAAGATCCGGCTCCGGGCGATCAGAGCTTAGTAGCTTTCGATATGAATGTATTCGGAGCTGGAACCGCTCCTGTGGCTATTCAGCTCAGTGTCTCAAATGAAACTCCAGAGGTTGGTGTCTCTTGTGTAGTCGATGAATACCCCGAAACAGTGTTCGTTGAAGTTGTTGATAGTTGCCGAGTGATAGTAATCCCTCGAATTCTTATTGCTGATACTATCTCTCTTCGTTATTACGCTCTTCGAGATGATGGGACGGGAGTAAGGAGTAATCAAGCTACTGTTTCTCTCACTTGGCAACAGCAACCTTCCGGAGATCGGGAGCGATTGACAGTGAAAGAGGTTGTTCGCTTAACCCACCCAGCATACGCCATGAATAACAACTTCTATGGTGCAAACAATCCGCTCAATAGAGATGAAACTCGTATCCTCATGTACGAGCTCACAAACCCTAATGGAGATCTTGAAAGGGGACGCTTGTACGTCTGGGGGCATATTGCAGGACAAGGTTGTGAATCGCAGACTCCATGCTTAACGAATTGGGAGACAAAACAGGAATACGAGCAGGCTGCCAAGCAAGTTCCAGCACTTGGGAATGACTTTTCTAGGAATAGATGGACGAAGCTCTACTGGAGTCCTCTCGAGGGGGAAGAGCACATTCTCTACGGAGTTCCTCGAACGGCAAAGAGTATTTACCGTATTAATGTAGAAACGAACGATATTGAAGAGGTGGTGAGCTTTGACGTCGAGAATGGGATAGAGGTGAGTGAGCCGACATGTTACGGCTTTACCGCCTGGAATACCCTCTGGTGTTCATTTAAAGATGAAGACTGGTCTCAAGGAGGATTTGAAGTCGATATCGAAGAAGACACACTTCGATACCTTGCTCCTGGCTCAGTAGGAACAGGCAATAACCTTGCTGTACATTTTTGCCAAGATCACCCTGGAGAAAATCTTCCTGCTGAGTATTTTGGCTACCCAGCATGGTTTAGCCACGGTCATAGCTCATTGCATTCGGCTCAGTTGTATCATGCGGTTGGCTATGGTGGAAAAGCAGGTGTTTGGTATCTTCCAACATGTACGTTTATTGAAGATAAAACGTATAATGTGAAACACCCTCATGATCTCTTCTGGAGGCATCCAAATCATGTTACATGGAATAATTCTCAATCGAATTATTTCTTTGGTGATGTTCCAAATTCATACTATGGATCACATCAGAGAGAAGGGCACAATACAGAGCCGTGGTTAAAGCCGGTTTCGCTCTTCCAGATTTTCTTCGATGAAGAGACAGAACAGTTTGAACACCACCATTTGAGTACCTTTCTTACCGCTGGAAAGTGGAATGAAGATGCCCCTGAAACTTGTGATTATGATCTTCATGAAAATTGTGCCTACAACTGGTCTGAGAGCCCTCTCCCTTGGATTGATAGTACCGGACGAAACTTGTTCTTTACGAGTACTATGGGGAAATATAGTCACACCGATTTTAAAGTCAAAGGAATTACTCCATACGGTGGCGTTGGAGTATTTGTGGCTCTCCTAGAGCCACAAAGTAATCCTGAGACTTGTATTGACTCAGACAATGACGGTTTTGGGCTCTACTGTGTGGCTGGCAATGACTGTGATGATAGTAACTATTATATCAACCCAAACGCTCCTGAGGTGTATGACGGGATCGATAACAATTGTAATGCTCAGATTGATTGTGATGAAGACTCCTCGCTCCTCTGTGCCCCAAAACCTCTTTTTGTCGATAGGAATAGCATCGGTGGGGCTTGTAGTGATGCAAGAGTAAGAGGGGAGAGCTCTATTACGACACCGTTTTGTACGATTCAACGTGCCTCAGATGTGTCTCTTCCTGGAGATTATCTTTGGATTCGAGAGGGAGTGTATCCAGAAAGCCTACTCATCGACCAGGGGGGTACGAGTGATACTCACCGGATTACTTTTCGTGCGTTTCCAGGTGAAGAGGTCGTCGTGCGTCCAGGCAAACGATACGGTGCACCGTGGAGTGATCACGGCAGCGGCGTTTATCAGAAGAGTTTTGCAGGCAGTTCACAGGACATTGAAACTCTCCAAGCTATTTCATACACAGAGTCGGGAATGCTTGAAGTTGATGATGTAGAAGATCTTATTGATCCACAATATGCAGCCGGAATCAATCTCTATCATATTGATCGGGAGAATAAGATAGTCACCGTACGTCTGAAGCAAGGCACACCTGCGCAGGTGTATTTTGTTGATGAGAGTAATACGGTTCTCGTAAGGGCTCCTTACGTTACTTTGCAGGATCTGAAAATTGAATATGCGTATATTGGAGTAAGAGTAACGTTTTATGGACTGCTCGATCACTATAGTGAACATGGGCATCACTTTTCTCTTATTGACAGTGAAGTCGCCCACACTTATGCAGAAGCCATTAAGAGCAATCGACACTATTTCATTTTGCGAAATAATGTCATTGAGCATAGTGGAGTAAGGCATAAGGTCAAAAATGGAGATATCGAACCTGAAGCACAGGCTACAGCTATTCGTGTGGAAGGTGAATATGGGTTGATCGAAGGAAATGAAGTTCTCGAGTCTTCAACCGTTCTTGATTTTCGTGCTTTTGCTCATCAGCCTGGATACGCTGTAAAAGGGTTTGTCGTTCGAAATAATTTTTTCCGAGGGCGGGTGAATGGAACAGGGAAAGATATTCTCTTCTATAATAATCTCGTCTATGAGCCAGAGTTTATTGCACTCGGGATTTATTACCATAACGAGAATATAAGAGTCTTCAATAATGTTTTCCACTCAAAGTATGGAGTAATGTTGAGTGTGTATGGTGTTTCTCGCAATCTCCAATTCAAAAATAATATTGTTGTTGGAACTGATAATTCTCGATGTATTGACTTTGGAACCGGACTACTTTCTGAGTTTAGTATGGATCGCAATCTCTATGATACTTGTGTGTTATATAGAGACATCAATGGCACTCTTGAAAATACTTTTGAAGGATATCAGCAGCTCATGGCTGCGTATGGACAAGAAGGTAATTCAATGCACGAAGATCCAAAGATTAACCTCAATCCTGATGGGGCTGAACCTTACGTGCCGTTTGCAGGGAGTCCAGCGAGAGACGCGGGTGCAGACTTATCTTCATTCTTCGGTGTTGATTACCTAGGACATGAGAGGCCCGAAGGTGTTTGGGACATTGGGCCATACGAGTATCAGTAAGAATACTTATCTCTAGAACATGAATGCATTACATTCCCCATAGCAATATAGAAGAAATACGTACAACTTTTCTACTTTCCGAATTGGATTGAATGAGTCACTCTGGTGAGGATATGGCGAATGTGAGCTATTCTGGCAATGAGCCGAGTCTCTCTCGGTCTTGGTTATCTTGCTGATAAAACGTATGCCATTCTCTTATACGTAGGATCTAAGAGTTTTCTATAAATTTGATGTGTTAAATCCGTTCGTCAGTAATTTGTGATACGATTATAATAGGGTTGTACGGTGCAAGGAAGGGTACACAATGGTTAAGGAACAGGTGCTCAACCTCTTCTCGAGTTTTTCGAAGACTTCATCCATTGTGGAAATACTCTCAAAACACGGAACACAAGGGCCCTCCCTGACTGAGCTCCACGAAGAAATAGCGTCTCTTTTTGACGATGAGCTTCTATCGCTTCTTCCAGAGTCAAGTTCAATGGTCGAGCTTGTACCTGTTGAGGGTGCATCATTAGGTGTAATTGAATCGCTTGATCCCTCTGATGTTTCTGGAATGCTTGAGAAGTACCATAATATTCGGTTTGCGCTTTATGCCGTTGCTCTCCTGGCGTCAGAAAATCTAGTAGAGCAAGTAGTATCGGGTGATCAGGCGCCTCTAACCTCTACGGTAACTTCAATGCCAAGTGGTTTGTCTTATAGTGAGATTGAGGGCTATGTTATTGTTCTTCTACCCGAACTCTCGGGTAAACCTCAAGTAGAGGTTGTACTTGACGAATTTCTACATGTTTATGATTCAACGAATCAAAAAAGTACTTGGATTTTGGATTTCTCGTCGGTGCCACATCTTGCTTCTCTGTCATTCTTTGGAGGGTTGGTACACTACCTTGATCGCCTCAAGAGTGAGAACCGCGATCTTCACCTCTGTTGGTTAAGACCAGAGTGTTTTAGGAGCGTTGAAGAGAGGGAAAGATTAGCAAAACGGTTTCACCTCGAAGAAGTCGCTGGGCATCTTTTTTCTAGTGAGCTTCCGCAGGTATCAAAGAAATCATAGAGGCGTATTGAGCGCTCTTTGAAACCTCACAAATTCTCTTTTTTGTACAACACCAGGTGGCTTCCATCCAGAAGACCGTATGCGCTCTCCAATATGAGCTATACGTTCTTCAAACGAGGGATGGCTTATGGAGTTTTTCCCATCTCTTCCAAGGTAGGCACGTGAGAGGGCGTAGACGGAAACTCTTGGATCGTATCCTGCCAGAGCCATTATTCCTAGTGCGAGCGTATCGGCCTCGATTTCTGCTTGAAGGCCCTTTTTGTGACTTGAAAGAGAAAAGCGGTGCTCTTGACTGGAGTGCTTGAGCTGGTAGTGAGCCATCTCGTGCGCAATCAGAAAAGCGAGCTGGGCTTCGTTGTCGAGCTGTTGAATGAGGCCACTTGAGAGTACGATGAGGCCACTTCCAAGATGGTAAGCAAACCGTTGGTGATCTTTCAAAAGGGTAACTCGATAGCTTTTCCCCGTTGTGGTTTGCGCATTGAGTCGCTGAGTGAGGTAGGAAATATAGGAGAGGAGCTGAGGATTTCGTAGGGTTGGATACTGTCGTTCCAAGATATCGAGTTGCGTGAGTGCTGCTCTGTATTCCAGGAGTCTGGTTTCTTTTTCTGTTGAGCAGCCTAAAAGAACGCAACAAATAAGCACGATACACGAATAGGAGAGTGAGGGATGGAAAGATATACCTCTCGTAGAGCATCGGCACTTGTCGTGGAAAGACCCCGATCGGGTCTGATCGCTTTCTGGCGGAGGGAATAGTGATTTCATTTGATATAAATATAAGACAGAAAATCCCCTGTGGCCAATAGACAAACACCTATTCAACGCCTTCTCCGTCTTCTTGTGCGTATAGAAAGGAGAGCTCCTTTTGCTATCTCTGGATTGGCGTTCTTTGTGGGACAGCTGCTCGTGCTCTCTTCCCAGAGTTATATGTTGTTTGGTTGTGTGACGTGTCTTGCACTCATTTTATCCAGACTCTCTCTACTTTCGTTGGCAAAGACAATGTTGCCTCTACTCGTAGGGATGCTCTCAGGCTTTCTGCTTGTAGGACGTGGTGCGCTTGATATGGAGCAACATCAAGATCTGTCACTGCTTGTCTCACTTGATAGTCAATTGAGACATCGTCATCCTGGTGGAGTCGAATCTATTGGCGAAGTGCTCCATGTTGTTGACCCAACGGATACTACCGAGAAGCTCCTCCATGCACGAATACTGCTGCGGGCAAAGGACCTCCCATGGTTCAATAGTAGCTCGTGGCAGAAGGGAGATATTGTGTTTCTTCGTGGTGATTTTTCACCTCTTCAAGCGCACGCTTTAGAATCATCTTATGAAGGCAGTCTTCTCAGAAAAGGAGTCCTTGGGAGATTTCGTGTCCGTTTTGCAAGCCGAGCTGTAGCTCATAGTAGGAGTCTCTTTTCCAAAGTGCGTCAGAAGATAATCTCTCACGTTCGTCACCTTCTTGGAAATGACGAAGACTCAGGACTGTTGCTTTCTCTGCTTGTTGGTAGGCGCGACACTCTACGAAGGAGTACGGATGAAGCTTTTCGAAGTGCTGGGCTTTCCCATGTTCTCGTGGTCTCAGGATTTCATGTTTCTATGATATTCTTTCTCCTTGTATCGATCTTACGTGTTATCCGTGCGGTGATCTATGCGGGTACCGGATATGTTATCCCATCATTCTTTGAGGTTCTGACTGCCCTGCTGTTTTCTCTTTTGTTTGTTGGGATTTGTGGTTTTGAACCAAGTGGATTACGAGCGTGTATGGCCCTTGGATTTTTTTGTTTGGCGCATCAAGTGGGGGGTCGAGCACTCTCGTGGGGCGGATGGTCAAGTTGCCTTGTATGTCTCTCTTGTTTATGGCCGGCTTGTATTCTTGATATTGGGGTGCAGTATACCTTTGCTGCGCTCGGTGGAATATTATTGGTAACACAAAGAGATCCATTGCGAGTGCCTCAAGTAGATCTGAAAGGGGCGAAAGTTTCTGAGTATATACGTGTCTCGTGTGCAGCCACGTTTACGACGGGACTTGTCTCTTGGATTCATTTTGGAACCTTTCCCTATCTTGGTTTTCTATTTAATCTTTTTCTTGCACCACTCTTCGTACTTATCGGAACAAAACTCGGATACTTCGCTCTCGGTCTTCACTTTCTCGGCTTGGATACTGATGGGGTGATGTTGAGTCTGTGTAGGGACGTGTTGTCATGGATGAAGGAGTTTGTGTTGTTCGTGACATTTTAAGTGCTCTGAGAAGTTTTATCCTTTTCCTCCTCCTGCACCTTCTCATGCACCTGTCTCCGAGTCCTTCTCAAAGGCTGTTGTTTACTATTTTTATGATCTCACAGAGGGAAGAGGAGGAAGGAGGTGCAGGAGGAGGAAAAGGATAAGGATGAGGCGTAAGAGTAAAAGTAAGAGAGGCTATTTGTTCGATGAGAATACTTTTGGGTGGAGTTTAAAAATAAGGTGGCGGGCAGGGCCTGGCAGGGAACAAACCCTTTTGTGAACCTCTACGAGAAGTACACACACCCACCACCGTTATCTCATCCTCCGACCCCAGGAGGAAGAGCCTTAGAAGGACCAGCCGAACTGGAGACCAGCGATGAAGTTGGGATCACCGGAGTCGTACGCCGTGGAAGAAACATCCCACGTGCTCCAGCTTGCCTCGTCGAAAGGAACGAGAACGCCGCCGAAAGCACCGATGTGGAAGTTATCCTTACGCCACTCAAGTCGTCCGGTAACCTCAGCCATGAGGATGGCATCGAAACCAGAATCATTGGCGCTGTACGTGTGAGACACGTGGTTGAGCACCCCAGATCCTTGAGTTTCGACCCAACCGTTTGAGGTTAAGTCGCCGTGCACAAAAGCAAGCGATGGTCCGGCTTGAACTGAAGCAGTCCACCAGGAGTTCTCTTCGTCCACCTCCGATTCCCACTCGGCACGAAGACCGAGGTGCAAGCGAAGCTGATAGACGTCGAGCTCAACGTCGGAATACCCGAAATGCTCAAGGTACGAGACGTGGTTGCCCATGTCCCAGAGCGCTTCCGAACCGTAGAAGGTGTGGAAGCTTGAGCTGGCTGACCGCGGGAACGAGAAGGCCACAGCAGCAGCCGGGCCCAGTCGGAACGATGACTCGTTGGCAGGCTTGGGATCTCCCATTTCGCGCAACCAAGCGAAGTCAAGACGTAACCCTGGCAGGGTCAGATCGTCTTCACCGTTGATGGGGCCGTGAAGGCACACATCGTTGATGTCGTCGGTGAAGTAGTTGACCACGCCACTACCGGTGTAGTCGTCGTAAGTGTCGTCGCCGTAGACCGAGAACATGTTGAGGTACTCGGAGCGGCTGATATCACTCGAGAACGAGATCGGCACATCGAAGATGGCTTCGAAACCGAGCGACACGTCGAGTCTCCACTCGTCGTAGTCGTCGGCCTCTTCACCGTCACGGATGTCCCACAGTGCTGCGAGTTCGAGCGATGTTTCCAAGTTGGTGTCAGTTGAGTCCTGCGCGAAAACACTCTGTGCACTGACGATGGCACAAAGCAACGCAACGATAAGAGACGAGCGTCCCATGCTTTTCTCCTGGGTACTTTCCCAGATGCTCCCTCCAACGTGAAGGGATAGGTGAATGTGAGCTCAGAAGGCAGGTAGCCCACTGAGTAACCTTACAAAATGACAGGCCATGCCCGTCGTTTTGAGTACAACGAGATGCAATCAAAACGACGGACAGAGCAGAAATCTACCCAAAAAGAGAAGTTGAGGTAATGAACATGGTGAGGGAAGCGGGAAGCAAGCCAGATGAGGAGGCTCAAGAGATCGAAAGTTCTCCTGGTGCTTATATTGCGCAACCCCCCCCGGGTACCCATATGGGTATACTACAGAATATCACTGCAAAAAATCTTAAGAAAATTTTTCTTTGACGCTCTCTCTAAGCATTCTAGGGGTACTGCTTCCTCAATTGAGAGAGGGCTAAGAGAGCGATATTGGTGGAGTTTCTTACAGCCTCTTGGTAGTTATGATCAATGGTGTCGTCTCTTCGGTTAGCAATTGCAGGACAGATAGCGCCACTCCAATATCCCAGCCCACCAAGAAAGTGAGAGAGGAAGCTTGATTCCATCTCCATATTCTCTACCCGTTGTCCGTCAACGTGTGGATCCCACTCAGCAAAAACGTGATCGATATCAGGAATCGTTGGTTTCAGACGTGAAACGTCTCGTCCTTGTGGGGCAAAGAAGCCACTATTAGAGACCGTGAGCCCTACCTTTACATCAATGCCGAGGTTGCTTGCAGCTTCTTGTAGTGCTTGAACCACCTTGGGGTGTACCTGTGAGACATACGGATGGATTTTTCCCCGGAAACGGTAACCCTCTGGCGTTGCTCGTGTGAGTACATCTGCTAGCTCAGACTCAAGCCTTTCAGAGTGCTCATCGGAAAACGGAGCTTCGTAGAAGAGCCCTGAATTATCCATGCCTATGGCATAGGAAGAGATGATGGGGGTTCCAAGAGCGGTTGAAGCCTGAAGTCCTCCCGAAGTTCCGACTCGAATAATACGGAGTGCGGGAGCGTGTTCTTTTCGCAAACGTGTATTGAAATCAATTTCATTGAGAGCTTGAAGCTCTTGGAGGACAATTTCTAAAGATGGAGTGCCCATGCCGGATGTTGTCACTGTGGTTTTTGTAGGAGTGATCAGAGTTGTTGGTTGTCCACTTAATGTCGAAGTCCCAGTGATGGTAACTAACCCACGGTGCTCGTGTTCAACTTCAAGGTCATTGAAGAACTCATTCCCAATAACTTGAGCTCTTCCAGGATCGCCCACAATGATCACATCTGGAGAGAGTTGTTCTGGGGTGATTTGGAGATGATAAACTCTGCCGTGCTCATCAATTGGTAAATCAGAGGCAGTAAAAGGTTGTTGTCGAGGGGTTTGGGTATTTGTGGGATTTTCGTGAGATTGATGCATACCTACACTGTACTGAATTGAGTAAAACTAATGAAGCACTAGGGCTTATTCATAGGATAGGGGGATGAGTACCATTGGTGTAGGTATAAGCCCGATATTGTTGGCGTTATTCTTGCACTTATTCAGAGAGGCAAAGAGAAGCCAAGAGTTTCTTTGCTAACTAGTTGGATCTTCTAGATTAATCCAGAGGGATAGGATTTACGTGCTGGCTTGATTGTATTTGCGAGGCACATGACAAAGGGTTTTTTCTATGGAAATGGATACGGTTATCCTTCCGAAACCAGACGATACCATTGAGGGTGCTCCTCTTTCCGAACTAGATACCCGCTCGTCTGGGCTTAACGATGATACTATTCAGTTTCAACTTCCTGCTGGTGAACAGCCAGAATATGTCGTACGCAGTGTTGGGCATTTCCCAGTTCTTCACGCTGAAGGCTCTTCTCCAGTAAGACGATCAAATTCTCGGAGATTTATTGTAGGTCTCAGTGGCGTGATTATTGGCGTAGCTGTTACCTTCCTAGCTTACTATCAAGCTGTTTCTCGTCAAGATGTTGAGGTCGCAACAGTTCCTACAAAAGAAGTTGTAGCCACTATTGCCGTAACTGCTGGTGAGGTGCCATTGGATTCTCCTCTTACGGTGGTTAGCCCTGATCATACTCAAAGATCTGAGCCTGTAGTTTCAAACATTATTGATTATGCAAAACAGGCACCGGTTCCACTTGAAAAACGTACGTTTCTCAATACGGCATCTCAGGGTGGACGAGCTTTTAGTCCCGTCTATATTCGCCCGAAGCACACAGAAGGACTGAACTCAAGACAGCGGTCTCCTGGAGGAGTAAAATTGACGAAAACCGAGTCTGATGCAAGTCGTTACGTGTCGTCAGACTCATCAGCGCAGTGGCAAGGAGGGTGGTATGCCAATAACCCTCAAAAGAACATAGAGCTTGGAAAAGCCTACGACGGATACTTGAAAAACAACTTCGGTAATGGAATTTCAAAAAGCCTCACGAGCGTCGATCCTGCAAAAGGAAGCTTACTCAACTCAGCTCGTTCCGGTGGCCATGGTCCTACTTTGCCTTAACTGAGATCCACGGGTAAGAGGCAATCTCATAGAATTTGTAGATATTAAGGGTGAAATTTTATAACGCGAAGGCCGCGAAGTACGCGAAGGGGAGATCTTCGCGTACTTCGCGGCCTTCGCGTTATAAAATTTCAATCATGAAACCACTAAGCTCTGACTGAAGTTCCATTCTCTTGATAGTAGTCAAAGAGCCCATACACATGAAACGGTAGCTTTACATTCTCCTTTGAGAAGGTAGAATTCTGTCGAAATGGACGAAAGCACAAAGTACTTCTATGAACTCACCCCGCACACGGTTCTTGACGCCGTCGAAGAGATCGGTGTGCGGTGTACTGGTCGAGCGCTTGCACTCAACAGCATGGAAAACCGGGTGTATGAGGTTGAAGTCGATATCCCAAAACCTGAGGATCTCAGTAGTCGGTATGATGCCTATCGGGTTGTAAAATTCTACCGCCCTGGAAGATGGTCGCGCGAGCAGATCCAAGAAGAGCACGATTTTCTCTATGAACTTGCTGAAAACGATATTCCAGTGGTCTGCCCACTCCGGTTCTCCGATGGTACCTCTCTGCGAGAGTTAGAGGGGAAAGGGATTTTCTATACTGTCTTTCCTAAAGTAGGTGGAAGAAATCTCGATGAGCTTCGCCGTGAGCAGCTAGAGTCTGTAGGCCGTTTGCTTGCACGTCTTCATAACGTAGGTGCGTCCCGAAAGTCTGAACAGAGACTCTCTCTTACGGCGCAATCATACGGAGAAGAGAGTTTAGAGTTGTTGCTGCGATCAGAGCATTTTCCAAAAGAGCTTCACGATCAGTTCTCTCACCTCGTACGTTCCATCTGCGCAATCGCAGAGCCTCTGTTGTCAGAGTATCCAGCTCAACGTGTACATGGCGATTTTCATGTTGGAAATGTTTTGTGGGTGGATGAGCGCTGCTTTGTTGTGGATTTTGATGACATGGTTGTTGCGCCGCCTGTCCAAGATATGTGGCTTATTCAACCCGGGCGTGACTCTTATGCCCTTGAGGAGCGCGAATATCTCCTTCAGGCCTATGAGTCTCTGCGTACCTTTGATCGTTCATCCCTCGTATTGGTAGAGCCGCTTCGCGCACTTCGCATTCTGCGCTTTTCTGCCTGGATAGCGCAGCGGTGGAGTGATCCAGCGTTTCCCAAAGTTTTCTCAGAATTTGGAACTCCAAAATATTGGCGAGAGCAAATCGGAGCGCTCCAAGAGCAACTTCAAATCTTGCACGGAGCTGAGCTGTGAAGGTTCTCCTCGTTGAGCCGTACATGACAGGCTCTCATGCTCAGTGGGCCAAAGCATTACAAGAACAGAGTTCCCACGAAGTCTCGCTTTTGACTCTCCCGGGAAGGTACTGGAAGTGGCGTATGCACGGAGGTGCTATCGAGTGTGCAGAGCAGTATTTTGCACTCCCAGACGATCCCGATCTCATTGTCTGTAGTGACATGCTGGACGTCACTACTTTTCTCTCTCTTACAAGAAAGCGAACATCCACCATTCCAGTCGCCTTATATTTCCACGAAAATCAACTTACCTATCCATGGTCAAAAGATGATAGAGACATTCAAAAGAATCGCGATCACCACTATGCCTTTATCAACTATACTTCGGCGCTTGCTGTAGATGAATTGTGGTTCAACTCAAGTTTTCATCAGGACTCTTTTCTCGGTGAACTTCCTCGTTTCTTAAATCACTTTCCTGACCTCCAAGGTGCACACCGGGTGGAGCAGTTGATAGGAAAATCAAGAGTGTTACCTGTTGGGCTCCCAGTCGAAAAGTTAGACGAAGCAAGGGGGCGTGGGCACTCTCTTCGAGGTGAGGCGGAGTCATTTAGAGCTTTGCTTCTTTGGAATCACCGCTGGGAGTACGATAAAAACCCTGCTGCTTTTTTTCGTCTTTTAGAGAAGCTTGCTCAAGAGGAAGTTGGTTTTGGAGTAGTGCTGCTCGGAGAAAACTTTGAACAGCACCCTGATGCTTTTGAAGCGTTTTTGAAGAGATATCCGCAACATATTGTGCATGCTGGTTACTGTGAGTCTTTTGAGGAGTACGCCGCTTGGCTCTGGGCTTGTGATATTGTACCGGTTACATCGAATCAGGAGTTCTTTGGCGTGAGTGTGCTTGAAGCCGCTGTATGCGAGACTACTCCTGTCGTACCAAATCGTCTGAGCTATCCTGAAGTACTGCGACACGAGCAAAATTCGTGGTACTTCTACGAATGTGAGCAAGCACTCTTTGAAAAAGTTCGAGCGCTTTGTCGTTGCCTCCCTACGGAGTGTGCGAAACGTAATCTCGCTGATACGGCGAGACGTTTTTGTTGGAAGAAGGTTATCACTGAGTATGATAACGTCTTTTCCTCGTTTGAATGACGGGTCATACTTACGCTCAGATGATAGCCCGCTCCTCTCACACCACTCGCCTCTTTTGGATAGCCCAGCTCGTTCTTATTGTGGGATGTTTGTTGCGCGCTTTTGGAATGGCCGGCGATCTTTGGCTTGATGAAATCTGGTCGCTTCAGGTAGCACAGACAATGAGTTCCCCATTGGATCTCTTCCACACCTCAATACTCGACGGGCATTTCTCGCTCTATACGTTGTATCTGAATGCCGTGGGCCAAGGCTATGAAGCATATATCTACCGACTCCCCTCATTTCTTGCTGGCTGTCTATCACTCTTACTTGTGTACCGAATAGGGAGAACGAGAAACACTCTTACAGGATTTTTAGCGCTCTTGCTCTTTGCCTGTTCTTTTGTTTTTGTGCTCTACGGCTCTGAGGCAAGAGGATATAGTCTTATGACCTTTTTTGTGTTGCTCTGTCATACGTATCTCCTCCGTGTGTGTCGCAGCTTCAGAGACGATGCTGCGCCTTCGGCTTCTCCTCTTGCTTTTTTCTTCTTTAACCTTTCAGCCTTACTCGGGTTCTTTTCTCATCCACTCTTTGTTCAGTACTTAGCTGCAAGCTTATTGTGGTTTCTCTTCTCGTTCCGCAAGAACGCACCTTTCAGGCTTATAAGAAATACTGTGGCGCTCTACCTTGTACCTCTTTTGGCTATTGGGACGATCTACTTTTTTCACTTACAATACCTTGCCGGTGGAACAGGTATGATAGCTCCTTATGTGCAAATTGCTATAAACACACTCAATCTCACTTTCGGGTTCCCAAATCTCTCGGCTACTGCGATTGAGCCCAGTGCGTTTCTCTTTCTCTTTGCGACCTTGCTCTTTGTATTTCTCTTGTACCGTATCGGAGTTCTCTTTCGTCACCAAAATGGAGATTGGGTCCTGTATTTTAGTGTCTTGCTGCTTATTCCACTCCTCTTCGTTCTTCTTTTAGAGCCTCGTTCGCTCTCAGAGAGATACTTTCTCATAGCGATTCTTTTCTTCACCTTTCTTCTCGCTGGATGGTTGAGCGATCTTTTTTGTGGGTCAAAGAGTGCTAAAGTCATTGCCTCTGTGATTCTGTTTGTCTTTCTGATAGGTAACCTTGTCGCACTTGAGCGCTTCTTTTCGTACCACCGAGGCAGCTACTCTCAAGCACTTGTTGATATCGAACTATCTACACCGAGCATTGGTGAGATAACTGTAAGTGGCGATCATCCATTTCGAGACAAGATGCTTGTTGAGTATTTTGCAAGTAAGCTTCATCTTTCGCGAGTAAAGTATGTTGAAAAAGCAGAGTTGGCCGACACTCCTCAGTGGTGGATTGAGCATTCACAAGATTGGGGTTATGAGCCCACTGCAATGATCAACAAAGAGCAGTATGGATCGTACCTGCTCTATAAGATCTATCCTTTTGGGGCGCTGTCTGGATGGAGTTGGTATTTGTACCAACATGCTCCTTCGTAGTGTTTCTGTGAAATCCCGAGCAACTTTCTCATGCAATCAGCGAACATGAGGCGAGAGCGACGCCTGTTCTAAGCTTCACTGGCAATTAACTTCGAGTATAAACCTCAATATAACCAGCTAGCTAGGCGTGTCATGTATAAGTATGTATATACAAATGTAGATAATTAATGTACAATGGAAGTGCTAGGATTTGATTGGAATAAGGCCAATAGGTCTAAGTGTGAAAAGCACGGCATAAGCTGTATTTCAATAGAGCGATTCTTTCGACAAGAGACTTGGATTGCCCCTGATCCAAAACATTCTGAAAGCGAGGAGCGTTTTATTGCGATTGGGAAACATGAGAATGGTCGCCCTATGTTTGTCGTCTTTACTTTGAGAGACAAGCTTATTCGGCCAATTAGTGCTCGATTTATGCATGCAAAAGAGGCGAAGAAATATGAGCAAGCGTTTGCCAAAGATGAAAACAGATAAGGAAGCAGAAAGGTTCCTCGATTCCGATCTTAGTGAGTATATTGATAAGGAGAATTTTCTCCCTACTACTTTTGAATTTGCCCCCAAGGACAAAAGTATTAACTTACGGCTTTCTGAAGATCTACTCCAGGCAATAAAAAAGGCGTCGAAGCGTCGGGGTATGAGTTATCAAAAGTATATTCGTGAGGCTCTGGAGCGGTCGTTGAAGAAAGATGCGGCATAGTTCGATATGCTCCTTTCTTATAGACACTTGCAGAAGATTTTTTTCTCAGGCCTTGTTCATGAAAGTTTTATAACGCGAAGTACACGAAGTACGCGAAGAACAATAGATCTTCGCGTACTTCGCGTTATAAGTCACCTTTAGTATTCGCTGCAGGTTTCTTCTATTAGCTGAGCACATACCGCATACGGAAGAGTAATATGATCCTGCTCAGAGATATATTCTTTTGAAGTCTCTACAGCATGAGGATTTCTCGCCCATGCGCGTCTTGCCACTCCACCCATCACATCCCAGGGCATTGCGGTGCGCAAAATCTCATCAACTCGTTCGCTTCCATCTAAGACCATGCCAAAGCCGCCGTTAATGGATTTGCCGATGCCAACGCCTCCTCCGTTATGGAGTGCTACCAGGCTCATCCCACGTGCAGCGTTTCCGGCATACAGTGTTGTGGACATATCGGCCATGATATTTGAACCGTCTTTAATGTTTGAAGTTTCTCGAAATGGTGAATCTGTTCCACCTGTATCATGGTGATCGCGGCCAAGCATGATAGGACCAACTTCTCCGTCTCTCACAAGCTGATTAAAACGGAGCGCAATATCGGTTCTTCCTTTTGCGTCTTGATAGAGAATACGAGCTTGTGTTCCAACAACAAGTCCATTCTTTTTTGCATCGACAATCCAGCGGTGGTTATCGATGTCTTGATAACGAAGTTCAGTTCGGACGTTCTCAATGCACTCAGCTGCCACTTCATCAGTACGATCGAGGTCCTCTTCCTTGCCACTCAAACATACCCACCGAAAGGGGCCGTATCCGTAGTCAAAAAGTTCAGGTCCAAGAATGTCTTCGACATAACTTGGCCAGATAAAACCGTCTTTATCATCGCGACCGTTCTTTGAGATCTCATTTATTCCAGCGTCGTACAAAGCTTTCAGAAAAGCGTTCCCGTAGTCGAAAAAGTACGTCCCACGTTCGGTGAGCGCTTTGACTGCTTGATAGTGGCGGTGAAGAGATGTATCGACGAGTTGCCTAAATCGTGATTTGTCAGTTGCAAGCAGTGCTGTGCGTTCTTCGAAGGAAATACCTGAAGGACAGTACCCACCATCGTAGACAGCATGGCAACTCGTTTGGTCCGAGAGAAGATCGATTGTTTCGTTTTCCTGTACTGCGTATTCCAGAAGCTCGACAACGTTTCCTTGAAAAGCTATCGCTTGTCCTTTCTCTTCCTGTTGAGCCTTTCTTGCCAGGCTAAATGCTTCTTGAGGAGTGGTTGCCACAACATCAACCCATCCCTGGTCCTTTCGAGTCTGTACCCTCGATGGGTCTACCTCTGCAATAATGCCAACGCCGTTGGCAATTCGTACGGCTTTTCCTTGTGCTCCGCTCATCCCCCCAAGGCCTGAACTGACAAAGAGTTTTCCGGAGAGATCTTGATCGTCTCTGAGACCGAGCTTGAGTCGCCCAGCAATAGAAAGTGTATTGTAGGTGCCATGCACAATGCCTTGTGGGCCGATGTACATCCAACCACCAGCAGTCATCTGTCCGTAGTTTGCCACTCCAAGAGCAGCGGCGCGGTGCCAGTTTTCTTGATCATCAAACATTCCAACCATCAGCGCATTGGCTGTAATCACTCGAGGCGCGCCGGGATGAGAACGAAAGAGTCCAAGAGGGTGCCCCGAGTGAATAACTAATGTTTGCTCATCGGTTATTTCTTGAAGGTAACGCATGATGAGTTGGTACTGCATCCAGTTTTGACACACCTGACCCGTTTCACCATACGTGACGAGCTCATAAGGATAGAGAGCAATCTCAAAATCGAGATTATTATCGATCATGACTTGAAAAGCTTTTCCAGCAAGGCACTTTCCTTGGTATTCGTGAATCGGTTTTCCCGAAAGTTTTCCCTTAGGTCGGTAGCGGTATCCGTAAATCCGTCCGTGCTCCTTTAGCTCGGCGAGAAATTCCGGTGCTAAGGTCTTGTGGTGTTCTTCAGGGATGTAGCGGAGAGCATTTTGAAGAGCAAGTCCTATCTCTTCTTCGTGCAAAGTTAGCTCACGCTTTGGAGCACGTCGTATGGCCGGCTCAAAAGTAGGAGGCTCAGGCAGAGTGTCATCGAGCCTGATGTGCATCGCTGATTTCCGTTCGGTGTTTGAGATCATAGGGAGCCATAGAGAAGTTTACCTTGTGAGACGGTCGCAAGGCAGCAGTTCGGTTGGTAGTGATAGAGCCAGTGATTAATCGACTCTGTATTGAGAATGGCGAAGTCGGCAGATTTGCCTGGTTCGAGGGAGCCCGTTGTGTCTTGAATCTGAAGCGCTTTTGCAGCGATGATAGTTGCGCCTTTCAGTGCTTCGTGAGGAGTGAGTCGATTTCCGTTGCATGAGAGCAAAAGCGCAAGCGGGAGGTCGTAGCTTGGAGCAGAGCCTGGGTTAAAATCGGTTGCTACGGCAACGTCAACACCTGCTTCAAGTAGTGGTCGAGCATTGAGGTAGGGCTCGTTGGTGTAGAGAGATGCAAGTGGAAGAGCTACTGCGACAACACCTTTTTCAGCTAACCGTTTTATGCCTTCCTCGGAGATATGTTCAAGGTGATCAGCTGAGGCGGCACCCATATCTGCTGCAAGCTCAGCGCCTTTTCCAGGGGTGAGTTGGTCGACGTGGAGCTTCGGGGTGAGACCGTGTTGCTTGGCAACTCCGAGAATTGTGCGTGCTTCTTCGAGCGAGAAGGCGGACTCTTCAACAAAGATATCGCAAAACGACGCTAAATTTTTCTTTGCAACTTCGGGGATAAGTTCTTCTGTAAGGAGAGAGAGATACTCTTCTCGCTTTTCTTTAAACTCACTTGGTACCATATGGGCACCGAGAAAGGTTGAAACGATATGGGTTGGCTCATTCTCTTTGAGTTCGTTGTATACAGCAAGGAGCTTAAGCTCTGATTCTTTATCTAACCCATATCCACTTTTGCACTCTACGGTAGTTACTCCGAGTGCATTCATTTTGGGAAGAAATGACCTACACCGTGAAAGGAGTTCTCCGTGTGAAGCTTTTCGTGTGGCCGTGACCGTAGAGAGTATTCCTCCTCCAGCTTTGGCAATTTCAAGATAACTTCTCCCTTGAAGGCGCATTTCAAATTCATCAGCTCGCCATCCGCCAAAAGCTAAGTGGGTATGGCAGTCAATCAGGCCTGGTATGACAGTTTTTCCTTGGGCGTCGAATGCTTGTGCTTGGGCGTAGTTTTCAGGAAGCTCACTTTCGTTGCCGAGCCAGATAATCTTTTCGTTCTCCCAGACAAGAGCAGCCTCGCTAATGGGATGAATATCGTTTTGTGTGCCCTCATCTTTGCACTGAGCAAGAGTGCCTATATTTCGTAATACCTGGATCATTGAAGTGTTGAAATCTCCTTCTTTACTACTCCCAAGAGAGAGTCATCGGTGAGTAGCTTCAGTGCTAGATCAAAATCAATTTGAAACTCTTTGTCTTCTGTGCGGTGAGCAATCTGCGTTCGAATATGTTTGTGCGCACAGGCCACTCCCTTTCCAGGAGCTTCTTTGTGGAAGTCCAGCGCTTGAGCAGCACAGAGGAGTTCAATACTTAAAATGCGCTGGACGTTTGAAAAGATCTGTTGAAGTTTTACTGCTCCGATACTTCCCATGCTTACGTGATCTTCTTGTCCAAGAGAGGTTGGAATAGAATCTACACTTGCTGGGTGGGCAAGCACTTTGTTCTCTGAGACAAGTGCTGCTGTAGTGTATTGCGGAATCATAAAACCACTATCTGTGCCCGTGTCCTGTAAGAGAAAGAGAGGGAGCCTGTCATGTCCGCTTAAGAGAAAGTAGGTTCTCCTGTCTGAGATGTTTCCAAGTTCTGAGAGAGCAAGTGCTGCGTAGTCACAAGCAAGTGCGAGTGGTTGCCCGTGAAAATTACCAGCACTGACAATATCACCATTTTCGAAAACAAGCGGATTATCTGTTACGGAGTTAAGCTCGGTTTCTACCACTGAGCCACAGTGAGCTAGGGCATCTCTGGAGGCTCCGTGTACAACGGCGGAACACCGAAAAGAGTAGGGGTCTTGCACTCGGCCGCAATCGGTATGAGATGCGTGAAGCTTGCTTCCCGTAAAAAGAGCACGAAGATTCTCTGCAACAAGTGTTTGTCCGGTGTGAGGGCGAACCCCTTGTACCCGTTTATCAAATGGCGAATGACTTCCTCGGATAGCCTCAATACTCATCGCTGCAATAATATCAGCACAAGTAAGAAGGTATTGGGCACGGTGCAGGACATCTGCTGCAAGTGCGAGCATAAACTGTGTGCCGTTATTCAGCGCTAGCCCTTCTTTCGCTTGAAGGGCAATCGGCTTGATTTTTTTCTTCTTAAAAGCAGTAGCAGTATCAAGGGGAGTTTTTCCTTCTTTGTCCCAAACCTGTCCTTCGCCGAGAAGTGGAAGTGCTAAGTGAGAAAGTGGAGCGAGATCTCCAGACGCTCCTACACTTCCTTGCTTTGGAATGACTGGAATAAGATCGTTTTCTAGGAGTGCGATAAGTTGCAAGAAAGTTTCTTTTGAAATACCGGAGTGTCCGAGTCCAAGGGCGTGGATTTTGAGTTGCAGCATAAGCTTGGAGAGCTCTTTTGAAAGAGGCTCCCCAACACCAACAGCATGGCTTCGTAAGAGATTGTGTTGGAGTTCCTCGAGCTCGTTATGAGCAATGCGCTTTGTCGCAAGTGAACCAAACCCAGTATTAATACCGTAGTATGTTTTTCCACTTGAGAGAGCTGTATCAACAACTTCGCGAAATTGAACTACAGCTGTGTGGTCAGCTATGAGCTCTAGTATCCGAGCTGAGAGATCCGAGTGAAGATTTGAAAGAGAGATGTCTGTCATTGACAGGGATTCTTGTACAAATTCAAGAAGATAACAACAATCAAGTCGAAACCCTGAGTGAAGCGGCTTGGAAGGTTTAGTCGTGCTATCAGGTAGTTAGGCTCATTTATGCCTGAATTGAGTGAATTCTTGAGGAAATCCATGGTTAGACCTGAAATAAAGCTGGAAATCTATTAAAATGCACAAGTTGTGCTTCCTATGCTTGTGCTCCCGCATAACAGTAGTAGCTATGTTCTTTCTTAACTATGTATCTCTGTAGAAGCAACAGCTTCTCGCTTCGTCGTGTCTGATGAATTCGTTTTATCTGAGACGACGAGGCAGAAGTTAGCCTAATGATTTTTTTGGTTCCAATGCATGACGCCTTCGGTCGTGGTTGGTTTCTTTGGGCGTTTCTCGACACCTAAAGAAACCAACCACAAAAACAAGTGGAGGCTACAATGCGCACTTCATCGAAAAACGATCCTCTTCGTCGTTCCGTCTGGTATGACATCGCACTCTTCATGCCGTTTGGTATGGCAATGTTTGCGATCTTCACAGCTCCCTCAGTTCGTCCTGGTAGCGTCATTGCGGTGTCGCTGATACAGCTCGTGATGATGGGGCTCTATACTGTCGGACTCGTCTATGGATTCCGTCGGCATGAGACAACACAAGGCCATTTGGCCTGGTTTGTACTCGCGCCCATCGTGTCAACGAGTGTGAGTACCATGTTCTGTTGGAGCATGGGCCTCGCTTACGGATGGATGCAGCCGCTACCGATCGGGCTTCACGCAAGCTACTCCGTATCGATCGTGTCGCTAGCTGTCTTGTTGATGACAGCTAGGCTCTATCCTTCGTGGCACATCAAGACTGTGTTCGCGGCCAGCCGTGGATGAGATGACTCTATTCCGGGGGGTATAGAGGCACCAGCTTGGCGCACACTCCGGTGTGCGCCAGCTGGTTGTTTCATGCAAAGCATGAAGTGTGGTGGTTATCAATAAGAAGGTTCGAGCTAGCTTCTCCTCCACCAATTTTGTTGGTCTTTCAAAATTTTTCATTTGTAGAAGTTTTTCTTCTCGCCTTGTCGTGTTCGGTGACCTGTTTCACTGAAGACGACGAGGCAGAAGTTAGCTTAGTGTTTTACTCAGGTTTTTGAATGCTTCATACCTTCAGGGAGTGATTGGTTTCTTTAAGTGTTTGTTCGAACGCTTAGAGAAACCAATCACCGAACAAATGTATCTGGAGGCATCATGAGTACTTCAACCCGTAAAGTGCCTGCTCGCTATGTAACTTGTTATGGTATTGCATTTTTTTTGCCCATACTGGTATTTGCATTTGCATTCCTGGGTACACAGCTCTTTGGATTAACTGTTTATCTTGAGGTGCTATTCTTCCTTGAGGTCATCTTTGTTGTGCTCTATCCCATCGGTCTGATCGATGGTTTTACGCGACACAAGGTGACAAGGCTTCACTCTTGGTGGTTCACCCTAGTGCCAATCGCAATAGCTGCTACAAGTAGTAGGCTCTATTGGAAGATGGGGCTCCTTCCTTGCGCAGTTGATGCACTGCCAACGGGGCTTATTGTGAGCTATTCGATTGCTATAGTATCGCTGCTTTTCTTTGTCGCTCTCTTTAAGTGGTTTCGCTGGAGACGACAAGCGAGAGAGTGGAGAAGCCGAAGCAGAGTCTCACAACGAGGTGGTACCAAAAGAGAGCGACTCTTGCCATTTGCAAAAGAAATGCTCCTGATTTCGAGTATCACCGGAACGGCGTGGATTTTTGCAAACCTGCTCGTCATGCTCGAGGATCCTTACAAAGCAGGATTAGTGAGCGTGTTGTGCAGCTGTTTCTTCTTCCTGATTCATACGGGCTCATATGTGATGGTGATCTATTTTGCCAATGAGTTCTACAAGGAAGACCGCCGTTGGACTTGGCCGGGTGCATGGCGCTGGGTGTTTCACTGGTCGATGCTGAGTACAGCCTTTGCCCTCCTCGGCTCGATTGTTGTTGTCCTCTATGGGGTCTTCTATTCGGCAGACCCTATCGCTCTCTTTTTGGACGGATGGCTCTATCCTCCTGTTGTGGTGGGACTTGCTGCTGGTGTTGTGACGTGTATAAAGCTCTGCTTTTACGCGGCCTACGCCAGGGGAGAGTAAGGGGTAGGTGGAGACCAGCTTGGCGCATGCTTCGGTGTGCGCCAGCTGGTTCTCTATTCTCTAAAATCGAAGTGTTTCTGGTTTGTTATGCGAAGGTTGAAGCTAGCTTCTCCTTGTACTCTGTTTGAAATTTTCTACACTCAGCAAGCTCAAAGTATCCTTCTCATAAGGATCTCAGGAATATTGAAGCTGTAAGGAGTGACCCCAGATACCAAGCCTCAGGGAGGCAATAGGCCTGAGAGGATGGTGGAGTCATCGGATTCTCTCTATCGTATCTCAGTTGCTGATATCGATCTTCAACGAGCGCAGATTTGCCACTGAAGGAATTTTTCGCGCTTTCTTAAAAATTTGCTACTGATTTTGTTTCGGCTTGCTGCTCAACAGGCATGACTTGTAGTGGTTCGCGTGATGGAGCACTAGGTTGTTGTGCTCCAAACAGCCGAACATATACCTCATGCGTGACTAGCGCAGATAAGAGTCCAGGGACAACATCACTAAGTGTTTCGTGGTAGCCGAAGTAACGCCAAGCAAGAGCGACGGCAACTCCTGTTGCCATTGCAGAAAGAAGTGCTCCTCGTGAGGTCGGCCGGTCATAAATAAGAATAAGCATTGCAGCTCCTACAGAAGCTGCAAGGACAGAGATTGAGAAAATGACAAGGGCAAACACGGAAGACGAGACATAGATGGTTGCAAGTGCACCAAGACTTCCTGTGAGAATAGTGGCGAGTTGCTGATAGCGAACTCCCATTTTTTGAGTCATCTTTTCACAAAAACTTGGCCAGAAGTCTCGCGAGATAGCGCTTGAACAGGCGAGGATTTGTGAGTCGGCGCTTGAAGCAATTGTTGAAAACATCCCAGCAAGGACAAGTCCGACAACCCAAGGTGAGAATGTTTCCATGGCATACGTAGGAAGAGCCTGTTCCGGATCCGCGATTTCTGGAAGGAGTAAACGACAGCAGATGCCAAAGATTGCCATGGCTATGCCAGTCGAGTAGATAAAGCCGATGTAGATCCAACGGGCACTTTTTACTTCCTTCGGGCTGCGCCCTGCCATAAGCCGAACAGTGACGTGCGGTTGGCTTAGCGCGAATCCTGCTCCCATAAAGGCAAAGCCAAGCATGAATCCAGAGAGAGTGAGAAGATCCATTCCACCTGTCCAGTCAAGAAGCATAGGATCGATCTGGGAGATTCCAGCCGAAAGTTGGCTGACTCCACCTACCTCTGAAAGAGCATAGAACATGACACCAAGGGTCATGCCAATCATGACAATAGCTTGAACAATGTCTGTCCAGATAGAAGCTCGGAGTCCACCGGTGGTGCAATAGGCGAGAATAGCTACTAGGGCGATGAGTACGCCGCTTGTTGTATCGAGACCAAAGAATGAGTTGAGGATCTTTGCAGAGCCTGCAAATTGGGCAACGAGATATGCACCTACAAAGATGAAGATTAAAAGGCTGACAAGTGAACGCACAGAGTAAGCAGATTTTTTCTGAAGACTAGTAGTAACAAGTTCAGCAACAGATTCAGCACCACTTGATTCAGTCTTTTGTGCAATGCGTTCGGCAAAGAAGCTCCAAAAGACAAGTTCACCGAGGAAAAAAGCAAACCACATTGAGAGACAGGCAAGTCCCTGTGTGTACCCAAGACCTACCGTAGCAATAAGAATGAAGCTTGTATTTCCAGTGGCGCCAGCACTAAGAGCTACCATCCATCTGCCAAATGTCCGGCTTCCCAAGAGGTAGTCTTCTTCGGTGTCTTGGCTATGTCGGGCGGCTAATGCTCCAACCCAAAGAAAAAGGACGAGGAATGCAGAAAAGCTTGTGATGAGTCCGAGAGAGGTTTCCATAGTTATCCAATAGAAAGTGTCATTTCCCCCGTCAAACTCGCTAACGCTTAATGATACAGAAGCTGAAGAGGTAAGCAAACGAGAACAAAGAGTAAGGCACTAGTGAGTGGTGGAGTCGGGAAGAGAGATATATAATTTAAAAAATCAAGTAATAACATATCGTTAGAGTGCTATATTCTCGTGCTATATTATTGCTTTGGGCTACCTCCTTTATATAATAGCGTTCTATGACAAGTGGCTGTGGCTAAAATTTGGGGGAACAATGTACGAACAGCAACCAAGTAGTAATCTTGAGAACCAGGCGAAGCAGGCCGCACCTCTCGCGCTCTCTGCTCCTCAAGTAGGTACGTATCTCTCCCGAGAGGAGTCCTCACCGGTTTGTCTTCATGTGAACGGAATCTCTGAAGATGATTTTATAGATTTTTTGCAGCGATTAGATTTTGGTCCATCCCCATCTGCACTAGCTTTCCTCTATCAATCGGTTGAGCAAGGAAGTTCGCCTGATGTTGCCCGACTCAATCTTGACCATATTGAAAACGATGGAGAGGTCTCTATAGCGAGCCATGCTGTTTTTGTTACGGGCAATGGTAAAGTCGAAAAATTTGCAAGTGTGGTGCTCTATGACGATCTCAATGGTGGGACGAATCTTAAACTTACTCTTTCGCAATCTTTAGACACTCCCGATGCTCCTGTTCACTTTAAGGTTGAGTGGTGTGACTATTTTCTAGAGCACTATGGAGCTCAATGTGACATACGATGGGATATCATCGATACGCTCTTCGATATAGTTGGTTATCCTGATGAGAATAATCTTTTCCCTGTACAATCCGAAGAAGGCAGCCCAAAGGATGGGAGGGTTTCCTTATACGTTGAAGCAAGAAATGCTGAAAAGAGAGATTTTCTTCTCGATCCTCATCTTGCGCGCCACAAGGAGTTGCTTCGATTTATCCTTGGGAAGCAACACCTTCCTCCGACTATGCGAGCATTGGGGCAGCAAGTTCGGATAATGGGTATGTATCCTTCCGCTGAATCTGAGGATCTTTATCAAGCGGCTATGCCGCCACTTTTCATTGCCGAGAGTGCTGAAGATTCTCTTTCGTTAGGGTTTAAGCTTGCATCACAGGGGCTTTCCGATGCTGTTCCCGTAGCTTTTTATTTTTATCGTGGAATGATGTTGCCTATTACACATGCAACAACAGAGGAGTCGTTTCTTGAGGATGTTGCTTACCTCACTTCACTCGAAGACACGCATGTCGAGGTAGGAAATGATAAAAGTGTGACACTGCCGACTGGGTTGTGTTATGCACCGGGTGAGCTTGTTGAAAGTGATCCGGAGTTTGCTCATAAGAGTAAGCAACAGCAAAGCGAGTTAGAGCATATCCTTGAAGGGTTTGGTATCAACTGTGAGGCGGATCTTGTTCAAACACTTCAAACAGCTCTTGTTCAGAATTTAGATCTGTCCGAGAGTGACCTCCTCAATTTTATCATTGGTTCACAGCCTGCAGAGGTCGTCCGAACTACTATACGTAATCTGCATAGTACAGGATTTGAAAACACGGCTGAGCAAATAGAAATACGCTTATCGACTCCAGCAGGGCAGGTTTGCTTGACGCTTCATCCCAATGCGAATTCTTTTGATACTGAGTTTGATGATGATTTCGAGGATTATGATGACGAACTTCTAGAGGAGGATGAAGAGGAAGAGGATCCGTGGTGTGATGCTCTTGGGGTTTCAGAGGACTATAGTATGAGCTTTGAAATTGGAAATGAAGATACCAGTATCAATGTACGTGTGTCGTTTGATATCCCCAAAACTCCCTATCCTCACTCTTCTCAGCGCGCATATCTCTGGGAAAGTATCGATCGTACTGCAAAGTTGCTTGGAGTAGAGGGAGCACCTGAAGATTTGAGAGGCGCACCTCGTGTAGAAGAGAGTCCTACGGAAATAGAATTGAGTCCCCAGCTGTCCTTTTCAGTCTATTCCGATATTCTAGAGAAATCTCTGCTCGGTATTGATTAAGGTTATCCCATCGGAGAATCTGCTATTTTACCCGGATTACAGTGAGATGTACCCAGGAGCTCGTACTTTTTAACAACTTTTCGTTGCGATCTTCGATTACCTTTGTGAAAACAGAGTTTCAGGAGAATCCCCAATGAATACCGCAGAACAACCAGACGACCAATCATCCTTGGCAATTCTTCGTCGGGTCTTTGGCTATGAGTCCTTTCGTCATCAACAACGAGAAATTATTGAACGCACTCTTTCTGGAGGAGATAGTGTTGTTTTAATGCCAACGGGAGGTGGAAAGTCACTTTGTTATCAAATTCCCGCAATTATCCGTCCAGGTGTTGGTGTGATTATATCTCCGCTTATCGCCCTGATGCAGGATCAGGTTGATACGCTCGTAGAGTATGGGGTACGCGCAGCATACATTAACTCAACACTTTCTTTTGAAGAGCAAGCACGGGTACAGGCTAAAATTCGCGCCCAAGAGCTAGACCTTCTCTATATCGCTCCGGAACGGTTAGCCAGCGAGGAATTCTTTGCCTTCTTGTGCTCTGTCAACGTAGCACTCTTTGCTATCGATGAAGCACACTGCGTTTCGCAGTGGGGGCACGACTTTCGTCCTGATTATCTCAAGCTTGACTGTCTTAAGGAGCATTTTTCAGGTGTTCCACGCATGGCGCTTACTGCTACAGCAGATGAGCCAACACGAAAAGATATTTTTGAACGGCTCAATCTTCAAGATGCAAAGCTTTTTTCCACAGGATTTGATCGGCCTAATATCCGTTACCATGTTCAGGTTAAGTCGAATGCGAGGCAGCAGTTGCTCTCGTTTATCCGTGAGGAACACCAAGGTGATGCAGGAATTGTGTACTGTATGTCACGAAAGAAGGTTGAAAAGATGGCTGAGTGGTTGTCGAAGCAAGGCCTTCGAGCACTGCCCTACCATGCCGGGCTAGATCCTCGCATGCGAGAAGAACATCAAAGAACGTTTCTTCAAGAAGAAGGGGTCATTGTTGTTGCTACAATCGCTTTTGGTATGGGAATCGATAAATCAAATGTTCGCTTCGTCGCACATCTCGACTTACCAAAAAGCCTTGAAGCGTATTATCAAGAAACTGGAAGAGCCGGTCGAGATGGATTGCCATCGTCTGCGTGGATGGTCTATGGGCTTGGTGATGTGGTAGCTCTGCGTCAAATGTTGGCTTCCTCTGGGACAGATCAGGAGCAAAAGTTTATTGAGCATCGGAAACTCGGTTCTCTCCTCGGTTTTTGTGAGACTACAGATTGTAGGCGTCACGTTCTCCTACGTTATTTTGGAGAGGATGCTCAAGGAAAGTGTGGTAACTGTGACACGTGCTTAACACCAGTTGACTCGTGGGATGGCTCGCTTGAGGCGCAAAAAGCACTCTCTTGCATTTACCGTACGGGTCAACGTTTTGGAGTAACGTATCTTGTTGACGTCCTCGTGGGGAAAGAAACAGAGAGGATCGTACAATTTGGCCATAATCACCTTTCTCTCTTTGGTTCTGGTAGCGATCGGAGCCACGCCGAGTGGACATCGATTTTTCGGCAACTGATTGCTTTTGGATATATTACCATAGATCTCGCTGGGTATGGAGGACTCCAGCTAGCTCCTGAATGCAAACCAATTCTACAAGGAGAGCAACAAGTTCACTTTCGTCACGATCCACATCCTCGAAAGAGCAAACAGACAGCAACCTCTCATGGCGCTTCATCAAAAGAAAAAGTCAATTTTGAAAGTAGTGAATTACTGAAGGCACTTCGAGCAAAACGCATGTTTCTTGCGAAAAAACAGGGTGTACCTCCCTATGTCATTTTTCATGACAAAACCCTTCTTCAGATGTCTCAAGAATTACCGAGTACTCTCGAAGAGTTCTCACAAATCTCAGGTGTTGGTGAATCAAAGCTCGCCAAGTATGGCGACATTTTTCTTGAGCTCCTAAATGAACATCGCTCCAAAGCATAACACCTTAACCTCTATCATTTCGCTCTTGCCCTTGCACTTTATCTTGCTCTTGCTTTATAAAGATAACACCAATGACCAAAAGCAACCTCCAAAAACAAGTCGCCTTTATCGCTGAAACTGATAAACTCAAACTCGTTGAGCGTACGAACAAGCTCATCGATGCTCCACGGAGAGAAAACTCTGCGGAACACAGTTGGCAAGTAGCATTGTCTGCGTTGCTCTTGAAAGACTATGCAAATGAACCAATCGATTTGTTGCATGTCCTCTCTATGCTCTTGATTCACGATATCGTAGAAGTCGATGTTGGAGACGTTTTCTTGCATGATAAGCACAAGGTAGAAGACCTCTATGAAAGGGAGCTTGCCGCCGCGGAAAGAC
>JAUIBK010000033.1 GCA_030428205.1 bacterium | reverse complement strand
TCGGGGACGCCGCACGGGAAATATGATGCGCAAGCATCGTATTTCCCTGGGGAAGACAAATATACCCCGTAGAGTAAGACGCGTGAAAGCGATCAGCTTTCACACCATGATACGCTGCACCATACTCCGAGAGCACGACAAACCTGAGGTTACGGGGTATATACAAGAACCTTAGGATAGGTATCTGCAATGCCATATGATATTACATGGGAACCTGGCGGTGTTGTTTGGACGTTTCATGGTAACGTCACTGCTTCTGAAGCTCTTCGCAGTAATGAGGATATCTATGGTGACTCCAGATTTGATAGTCTCTCGTACCAAATCGCTAACTTTCTCGGAGCACAAAAAATTGATTTCGGTGAATCTACTATCGCTCAAGTAGCAGCGCTGGACAGAGCAGCGGCCCATAGCAATCCGCGTATTAAAGTAGCTCTCGTAACGAACCTCGAATACATGACGCTTCTTGCCGACCTTTACAAGGTAAACTCTGAAAAATCTCCATGGTCAGTGGCAATCTTCGGCAAACTAGAAGATGCTCGAGAGTGGATATCTTCTACTCCTGTATAACGAGCAGTTTCCCTGACTCGAGTGATATCGAAACATCTTCATTTTCATTGCGGAACTGATTACTTATTCCACGACCTTCCCCCAGGCAGAGAGGCTCACCAAAAAGCTCCCATCGAGCACCTCTTACGCAAACTCCCTCTACCTGCGAGCTAAGCGCAAGAAGAGAAAAAGTATCACCATGCTTCGCAGAAAGTACTGCTTCACTCTTGCCAACGAGCAGAACAGCTCGAGCTTTTCCATCATATAAGACACACGAATCGAAACAGTACTTCTCACGAGAAAGTGTAAAGATATTCATGAGAGTTTGATCAAAACGCCCTCCAAGCGCCCCAACAACGAGTAATTCAGTAACTCCCTTATGAATCAAATAATCAAGGCAGAGTTCGAGATCCGTTTGATCTTTATCAACGGGGTACCGCTGAAGCTCCACCTCTCCATTTTGGCTATATTCATTCTGAAGCCACTTAGGGAGAGAATCAAAATCACCAATAACTGCTGTCGGAGGAATCTGTAATGCATGGGCATGCACAGCACCTCCATCAGCACAAACACACAGCTCAACACCTTGCAGCTCTGCTTGAAGTGCTTTTTGAGAGAAAATTGTTCCATTGAGGAAAAGTACGGCACGCTTTCCCATCATACATTCCTAGGATATAGTCTGAGAATATGAGTCTAGTCGATTCCCTTCCCTTTTCCAATCGTTACATCCTCTTTCGTCACGGCGAGGCTGGCTCAAACACCACCAAGAAGCTTATATGCTCTCCCAAGCATGATGGAGACATGTTTGGCCTTACAAAACTGGGGAGAAGTAACTTTCACCAATCCATGGATCAGTTTTTGGCCTCACCACAGGCCCATCTCCTCACTTCCACCAGTCAGACTCGCATTATCACGAGCCCCTTACTGAGAGCTAGACAATCAGCATCAATTCTTCAGCAGAAAATTTGCAACGCGTCGCTTGAGAGCGACGATCGAATTGCTGAGCGCCAGTATGGAGAGCTGGAGGGAGAGCCAGAATCACGGTGGAAAGAACTTCGTGAACACGATCTGAAACATCCCACTCTATCACACCGTCAAGCAGAATCGCTCAGCGCCTTCATCGCCCGCATTAAAGGTTTTTTGAGAGAGAAGGAAACAAGCTCTTGTCAGACCACCTATCTTATCGTGTCGCACAGCGATCCAATTCAAGTAGCACGCAGTCTGCTCATAAGTCCATCACCAAAGCACTATAGCGAAGTAGCAGAACTAGATTATGGACAGTGGCTACTTCTCAATGGCTGAGAGAGGCATGCCCACGGTAACGCTAGATTGTGGAGTAAGCTCGCAGCGTATATCAAACGAAGGCTCAAAGAGTAGCAAAACACTTGAACCGAGATGAAACGTACCAAGCTCCTGCCCCTTGAAGAGCTTGAGATTAGAATATTCGCGAACCTCCCCCTGACGAGACTGATTGGTCTCCCAGGTATCAAAACTGGTTGTAATGCGCCCCACATTAAGTGCTCCGACAAAAATGAGGGCATAGTTTCCTTGCTCGGTTGAAAATAAAACGATAAGACGTTCGTTTTTGGCGAATAGCCCAGGAACATGCTCATAAGCCCAATCATTTACAGGCCATAGGGTTCCAGGTAAATAGCTCGCTCGCTTAAGATGACCATCTAGTGGCGTGTGCACTCGGTGGTAATCTTTTGGGGAAAGATAGAGGTTAAGAGCCGTTCCTCCTTCAAACATCTCTGCTAGCTTACGATCACCAAGAAGATCAGATATCGCATATGAAAGACCCTTTACCTGAAGAAGCTTTTCCTTGTCTACATTCTGAACATCACGAAGAGTCCCATCGACAGGACTCACAACGCCTTGTCCGATTGGTCGTGCTCCGTCTTGAAGCTCACGTACAAAAAAATCTCCTAGAGTTCTGAAAGACTCAGGAGGAGATTTCATCTCCGACACATCAATGCCATACCTACGAATAAACCATCGAATCACCAGTTGATGCATCCACTTTGGAGCCTGTGACCGCACAAGTTTACCGACTAAGCGACTTAAGAGATTCTTCGGTACAAGAGCAAGGAGAGAGTACATATTAATACGCTAAAAGTTGCGAAAGCGTCTCGTCAAGACGAGCACTTGCCATATAGTTCTCCTCAAGCCCCTTAGAAAAGGGCACAGGAGTATCGAGGCTTGCGCAACGCATAACCGGAGCATCGAGTGACTCAAAACAATGCTCACCGATCCAAGATGCGATATCTCCTCCCACACCACCAGCGAGATTCGCTTCATGAAGCACGAGCACTCGGTGAGTCTTCTCCACCGCAGCACGAATAGCATCATAATCGAGAGGTTGAAGTGTTCGAAGATCGAGAATCAGAAGAGAAACCTCTGGGTGAGCGGCTTGCCACTGCTGGGCCCAATGCACTCCCATTCCATAAGTCACAACAACAGCATCTTCTCCTTCTTGAGCAATTCGAGCCTTCCCAAAAGGGATGCCGTACTCCCCAACGGGGACTTCACTTTTGACACTACGGTAGAGTGCCTTATGCTCAAAAAACATTACTGGATTAGGATCATAAAGGGCGGTGAGAAGGAGACCTTTGGCATCTTCAGGGGTTGATGGGTAAACTATTTTTAATCCAGGCGTGTGATAAAACCAAGCTTCATTTGTTTGAGAGTGAAAAGGGCCAGCCCCCACCCCACCACCACACGGCATGCGCACAACGACACTCGAAGGAAGCTGCCAACGGTAGTGAAGCTTTGCGAGGTTGTTTACGACCTGAGTGAATCCAGAACTTACAAAATCTGCAAATTGCATCTCGACAACAGAAGAAATTCCTTTTGCGCTCAAGCCAACCGCAGTTCCAACAATTGCAGATTCACAAAGAGGTGTATTGCGAACTCGCTCCGGGCCAAACTCATCAAGAAAACCTTCAGAGATCTTAAACACACCACCATAAGCGCCAACGTCTTGCCCCATAAGAACAAGTTCAGGATCTCGGCGCATTGCTATTCTCAACCCGTCAGAGATCGCATCAACAAAGCGCATTTCTTTGGTGTCGCCAAAATCAGGCTCTTTGATAGACAAAGACGTTGGGGCAAAAACATCCTGGACCTCTCGCTCTGGAGTCGAGTGAATCGACTCTTCGCTAAACGCCACCTCTAGCTCTTCATCAATAAGACGAGAGAAATGAGTTCGAATATCTTCAATACTAGATTTCGTGAGCACCTTAGCACGGAGAAGTTTGCGCTCAAGCCTCTCGATCGGATCTTTCTTTTGCCATTTTTCAAAGAGCTCAGTAGGCACATACTTTGTTCCTGAGGCTTCTTCATGACCACGCATTCGGAAGGTTTCACACTCAATGAGAATCGGCCGAGGAGTCTCTCTTATCTCTCGAGCAAATGTATCAATAGTAGTAAAGACAGAGAGAACATCATTCCCGTCAATAGTAACTCCCTCTATGCCATACCCCTTGGCTTTATCACTCAACTTTTTACAACGATACTGCTCAGAAACGGGAGTAGAGAGACCATAACCATTGTTCTCAAGGATAAAGAGAACTGGGAGATCCCAAACAGCGGCAACATTAAGCGCCTCATGAAAATCACCCTCACTTGCCCCGCCATCACCACAAAACACAGCACACACCGAAGGCTCTTCGCGCAGTCGATGGGCCAAAGCAATCCCATCGGCGACTCCCATCTGAGGTCCAAGATGAGAGATCATACCAAAGATATTATACTCTAAAGTTCCAAAATGGAATGAACGATCACGGCCTTTTGTAAAACCGGATTCGGTCCCACGAAATTGAGCAAAGAGCCGTCGCAGCGGTATGCCTCGAGTCGTAAAAACTCCAAGATTTCTATGGAGTGGTAAGAGAAACTCCTCTGGCTTTAGCGCACAGGTAACTCCAATACCTATTGCCTCTTGCCCAATACCGGAGAACCACTTAGAGATAACACCTCGACGCAGCAGGAGAAGCATCTTTTCCTCGATCATACGTGGCAAGAGAAGAGCAGAATAAAGCTCCTTGAGTTCAAAGGATGTAAAATCACTAAAACGTTTATGCCCCTCAGAAGATCGCCCAAAAAGACCGGAATCACTCATAATCACACTTCTTTCCATACACTCCCTGCATAAAGCAACAACCCTCTAAGATTACTCTTATTTTTCCATTCATTGAACCCCTCCTTTTCATCTCCTTATCTTGTGCCCTTGAAAAAGCTCCCATACAATGGTTATTCAGATAACATACCGGGCACAAATGAAAATCTCGGATTTTCATTTGGTGACTGGTATACCCGGCCTCTTTCGCCAAAGCTTCTGACCTCCAGTATTATGGGTTCGAGGTAGCTTTAGCGAAGGAGGAGGGACAATACACCGCTATACCAGGCGTAAATCAAAATCAGGAATAGCTCTCGTCCCCCACAACCGTCCGGGATTTTGATTTACGACTGGTATGCTTAAGGATCTCAAACTATAGACATACAGGAGTAATCTATGATCCGCTCATCTAATCCAGCTCTTAATGACCGCGTCTTTAGTGGGGCTCAGGTTGCTACTTCTGGGGAAGTCATGACCCTGGAAGGCACTGTAAACAAGACTATCATCAGCATCCTCCTTACCGTAGCTGCTGCTTACTGGTCATGGAATAATCCAATGGTCATGGCTAAGCCAATGATGCTCTTTGGCTCTCTCATAGTTGGGGCTATCATCGCTCTTGTGATCATTTTCAAAAACTCACTCGCCCCCGTCCTCACCCCCGTATATGCCATTGTAGAAGGATTCATGCTTGGCGCGATCTCTCTCATGTACGCCGTACAGTTCTCCGCCGATCCTGCTGCAGTTCTTGCGGGGAATGCTCCAGCGAATACAACTATTGTATTTCAAGCCGTATCTCTCACATTCGGAACGCTCTTTTGTCTCCTCATGGCTTACAAATCTGGCATCATCAAGGCTACTGAAAACTTCAAGCTTGGTGTTGTTGCTGCAACAGGAGCAATTGCGTTTATTTATCTCATCAGCATCGTTCTCAGCTTGTTTGGAATTCAAATGCCACTTCTGCACAGCTCCGGTCCTTTTGGTATTGGAATCTCTCTCGTTATAGTTGTAGTCGCAGCACTCAATCTTGTCCTCGATTTTGACTTCATCGAGAACGCATCCAATAGCGGCTCTGCCCCAAAGCACATGGAGTGGTATGGAGCTTTTGGACTCCTTGTTACTTTGATATGGCTCTATTTAGAAATGCTAAGACTTTTAGCTAAATTACAATCACGAGATTAATGTCGTTCATGTGTATCAATAGAGTAAGGACATTGAAGGGAGAAAGCTTTCTCCCTTCACCCTACTTTCTTGCATCTTTAGTTTTAGCGCTCGCCTTTCACGCACAACACCTCTTTGCAGCCCCACAAAACGCTAAACTCCAGCAACTCGACATTAATCTCCTTCATGCTGAAAGCAAGTGGGCACTCGAAAAGTCAGAAGATCATAAATATGAACTTATCTTTGCTCTCGAAGAACTCACCAATGCCACCTGCCTCTCTCAGCTAAGAGTAGACCTCGACTTTCCTGGCAGGCCACAAGAGAAACAGTGCCTCAAGTATCTCAATCGACTTGCTGAACTTGACCCAACAAGCCCAGCCTACCTTTGCGCCCATGACGGATTTCGCTCTTCTTCATGCCAAGAAGCATATACAAGGCAAATCCCAGTAAACACCAACTTCCTCTACAAACACGGTCTTTCAAAGTCAAAGGCCCACCAAGGAAACCATCTCCTCTCCAAAAAACAAACTTCTCCCCTTGAAACCGTTGAGAAGGCCTACCGAGAAGAAAAGTCACTAGACTCCCGTAAAGATCTTGTCAGCGCTTACCGCCCACTCCTTGGCTCTTTTTGCCATCCCATTTCTCTAAAGCTGGTTCCTGAAAAAGAATACATCTCAAAGAAACAGAAGTTTGGAAAAAAGAAAGGCTCAAGTCTTGTAGACGATCTCAAAGAACTCGTAGATAAACTCCCAGCGGGAAAAGAAAAAGGTATATCCACCCCAGGGAACGACTCGGGCCCCTGGGAAAAATCATCGAAAAAGAAGCCTTCTCTCTCCGCTTCGAACTCTCCGACCGGCGAACTCCTTGCAGAACTCAACTCAACCTCTCCTTCTACCTCCCCACCTATGTCAAAAGAACGGATGTTACGCCTACGAATTCTTCCTAAGAGCTGCGACGCTCTCTTGCAACGACTCCTTTCTGTTGAGCCACTCTCAAGTCTCGCAATCTGCCAACGTGACGGCTTTTATTCGACCCATTGCATAGAGGCTATCCGCCAGGAACGGCAGATGTTCCAACGAGGAACTGGCTCTCAGCTCCCCGGAACCTCTCAACTCTCCACTTTTTAACTCCAAAACCTAATGTATCTCCACTTTGATGACGTCTTTGCCTAGGTAGGGGCTCCTCGTGTTGTCGTACTAGCTGATACTCTGTGTCACTTTTTTTGAGTGGAGCCATGTCAAAACAATCAAATCAACTCTCATTCGAACTCCTTCTCGAAGGTACTCGCGATCAAAAAACTCTAACAGTGCGCCGTATCCGATCAATCCTCATGGAAGAGCTTGAGCTTCAGATGGAAGAAGCCCAAAGCCTCCTCGAGACCACTCCGGTTGCCATCCACAGGGCACCCAACATAGATCTCTTACGACCTCTCTTGGATAGACTCTCGCGCTCAGGAGCCCGTGCTCAAATCATTCGACACACGCAAGCAGCTCAACACACACCAACACCAAAAGACAACCAGCCTGTTGCGGCGCTCAAAGCTAGAACACTCCCTGCACCACTCAAACTCTCTGAGGTTCAGTCGGGCCATCAAACGCAGTCAGCAGCAAAGACACCAAGGAGTCCAATAGAGGGAAAAGACTCGACTCTCAAACAAAACCTTACTCATTCAAAGAAAAATCCGACACCCAAAAGAGCAAACAAGCCGCACGATAGTGTTTACCGTACACAAGTAGTAACTCTCGATAGACAGTTCCGATTATATCTCAAGCGTGAATTCGCACTCTCGCCAACATTGCTCACTCTTCTCGCTCTGCTTTCTTGCGCACTGTTTATTCAAGTCGGTATCTATGTTGACACCGTTCAATACAAACGGTACCAGAAAAGTGTTCGACTTCTTGAAAACTACCTTTCCATCGCCGTGCTAGGAGGAAATGAAGGCTACCTCGACCCCGCACTAGCAAAACAATTGAGAAGATAAAACACCACTAGGAAAAAGGGATCGTCCTCATGCGCTCTTGAAGTACAAAGCTCCATGCTGGCGGGAGAAGAGAGGCGAGTATGTTAAAGAGTACATTCTTCGAGCGCGGCAGGGGAAACCCTAGCTCACGAGAAAACGAGAGTGTTGATAAGAGCCTTTGTCGATCGCCAATGGCCACATATTCGCGTGCTACTTTCTCGACCTCACCAGCAATCAATTCTCGATACTTCGACTCAAAAGTCTCGGCATAATCACGCAATAATTTCATCCGACACTCAAGACACATAGCCTGATTCGCGCTCAACCCCCTGTCATGCCGCAGCGCCGTGACAAGCGTCTCATCAACCACATGAAAACGAGCCCCAGAGCACGCTAGGCGAACGTTGAGATCGGCATCTTCCCAACAAAAGATATCCTCTCGAAAACCACCAACTCTTGAGAAGAATTCTTTACGATAGATCACATTGAGTGCACTCGAAGGGTGCGACAGGAGTGCCCCCCGAGGATCACGCTCAAGAGAATCAGCGTCGTACTTCCAATGAATCTGCCTATTTTTGTACTCCTCCTCGATCCATTCAGCGTGACAAAGAACCACATCATAAACATCAAGTTGATGCACCATCATTTTTTTAACGAAATCTGGGTGGATAAGATCATCAGCGTCGTGAAAATGTATCCATGGAGAAGACGCCTCTTCAGCTAATCTGTTTCTTGCGTACCCAGGGCCACGGTTCTGTTGAGAGTGAATAACACGAATCCCTAGCTCCTTTGCAACGTGATGAGTATCATCCGTACTACCATCGTCGTAGATGAGAACCTCATCAAATGGTTTCGTGAGGTCCTCAATGTTCTGCCATAACCGAGGAAGGTAGGAGGAAGCATTATAACAAGGGATGAGAAGCGACAGTGCCGACATAACTCCTTCAGGGTAGTGAGATGAATCCTACTGGTCAACTCTCCAATTTTCTCCCTATTATACCCCTAGCATGAAAACTATTCGCAAAGCCTTTCTCTATCTTTTCGCGTGCTGTGGTCTCTTTCTCCTACTTGCCGTCCTACTTTTCACACTCCTCGAAGTATCTCCTACCCTCCAGGAAAAGATATCTCTTACAAAACTTCCCTACTACGCTCTGAGGCAACGTTATCAATACGACCCTGAGCTGGTTTTTCGTGGAAAATCAAACTATTCATCCCAGTCGTTTCTCAAAGCAAATGTAAAAGATCCCAAGGGACTTGAGCCCACATATACTCGCACCCCCTATCAACTGACTTTTGACAAAGATGGCTTTCGGCAATCAACTTCAGAAGGACAAGTCGATGTTATTATTGTCGGCGACTCCTTTATGAATGCCGGCAATTCAGACGACGACACCTTTGCAGAACACCTCTCTCAACTTACGGGCTCTCCCGTTGGTAATCTCGGAACTTCTTCTTATGGGCCACAGCAGTATCTTCTCTCTCTCAAACGATACGGACTTCACAGAAACCCAAAGTTTGTACTCTACGCCTTTTTTGAGGGAAATGACATTCGAGATACTGCAGCGTTTGATGAGTGGCGCAATGGAAAACTCTACTATCGTTACGGCAGTGAGCGTTTACCCTTTCACCAAAGATTTTCACTCGTGAGCAGCCAAGTAAGCGAACTCCTCCAAAAAACATTTCAAGAACACATTCGTTTTCCACTAGCAAAATGGAGAGGTCGGTATATTGACGTCGACATGCAACGATCCGTGATGATCCGCCTAAAAGATTACTCATTTCGAGACTCATTTGACTATCACAGTGAAATCCGCCCACCAAGAGAACTGCTGAAAAGCAACGAATGGAGACTTTTTCTCCAAACCCTCAGTGAGTTTCATCAGATCTGCAAAGAGAATAACATTACTCCCCTTGTGCTCTTTATCCCCACAAAGAGACATATCTACTCTCCGTTTGTAGGAGAAGGAAGTGGTGCGCACTGGGAGAAAGATAAACAAGAGCAACTTCCTGCCCTGTCTTATACAGAAGATGCACTCAGAGAAGTTGTTTCCCAAGAGGGCATCTCCTATCTCAGCTTCTCTCCACTTTTTCAGGAGAAAACAGAGCTCGGCCAACGGCTATTTTATATTTTCGATAGTCACTGGAACTCTGAAGGGAGAAAACGAGCCGCTGAAGCTACATATGCAAAATTGCTCGAGCTCGAGGCACAAACAAGAACCTCTATGAACCCACCCTACCCATTTGCTGCTGGTAGGAGTGCACGATCATCAGCTTTTGCCAAATCTTTCGAGAAAGACCCGTTGTAAGCTCTTCAATCTCATTGACGGATCCTAGAACAAGTGGATCGTCAAACTCCTGCGCGTACACCGCTGATAGCTTTCCTGTCAGCGAAAGCATCTCACTACAGTAATCAAGGTACCGGCTTAACTCAAAAGGGCTGAGTTTTGATTCTGGAGAGGATGCCGTTCGTGAACCTCTCGCCAGAGCACGTTCGGGATCTTTTGTGAGTTGGTGCATATCAATCACATGAGCAATAGAACGCAACTCGTGGAGCCATTTCAGTATCTGTTTTCTGCGGAGTCGTCCTTCAAGAGTAAAGAGAAAGAAGATTGCTGCTCCAATAAGGACGACATCATTAATTCCAGCCTCAAGAAGCTGGACAAACTCAATGAACGAATAGTGTTTGTCTGGAGTAGTAAGCGAAAAAAGTGTTGTGAGTAGGCCAAGAAGAATAACACCGATCAGAAGCCAACTTGTGATGCGAAGGGAAAAGATAGGGGTTCCTATACTCTGTGCCCTCTCAGTTGTCTGGCGCCCAAGCATACATAACTGCTGACAAACCGAAAGCAATCCGGATTGAGGAAAGCGTTCTTGTATTCGTCGAGCAAGCTGATCTAAACGTCCAACAACTAACAAAGTATCAAGAGAGGAGTAGGAATGTTTTTGAAGTATCAGTTCCGCCACGTTATTCTTAGGCTAGCATAGTGATGAATATGGTTGAAAGACAGGATCTTTTCAAAGCACTCAGAAACCGCCCCTGAACAAACTTACTGCAACCCTCCGAGCTCACTATCCCACCGAATCTCTCCCCTGCTACCCTGCGGATGGGAAGCTATGCCGGTAAACGACAGATCCTCAGAAACGATCTCGAGTGATACTCCTTGCGAAAGTCGAGATATCCCAGGAAGGTTGGTACATTCATACTGCGAGCAGCTCAGATAATGCTCTGCATCAATAAAATACGCTTCTTCGGCTAAAGCTACATTTCGTAAATCACCCTCTGCCCGAGCATCAAACGCACGCATGCGATATTGACTATATTGCGGCACAGCTATAGCCGTGAGAATGCCAATAATTGTTAGCGAAGTAAGGAGTTCAAGTAAAGTAAATCCTTGTTGTTGGTACATATCGTTCTCCAAAAGAAAGTTGGTGTACTCTTTGTTCGGAGAAATGAAGAAGAAGTTGTCATATATCATCTTATAGCTTCACTTTTTTCTCTTGATCCTCATCCTGCACCTGCTCTTCAGCTCCCTCCTCCCGATTTTACCGTCCTATTCCGTTCTCACGGTCATGAAGCTAACACGGAGACTTCAGCAGAAATCTTCTGTGGGAAGCGAGAGCATTTCCCTTTATTCTTGCTGTTTGAGAAAAGGAGGAGGAATGAGGAGAAGGAAGAAAAAAGGGGATTATGAAGATATGTACGGCGAAGGGATAATAGAGATATCAACCCCTGGAAAAGCTTCTTCAAGATCCTTCTCTATCCTCTGACAAGACTCATGTACCGACTCGAGGCTCCGATGCCGATCAAAGGTGAGAAATAGATCGACATAATAAAGAGTTCCAGAGCGACGTGTTCGGATTTTTTCTAAGCCAAGATATTCTTTTTCATGAGTTATGAGTGACTGAAGAATAAGAAATTGATGATTCTCATCAATAGCACGATCAACGAGATCAGACATCGAATTAGTAATAATAATGTACGACGAGTGAAGCATGAAAAAGGCTAAAAACAAGGAGCCAAAGACATCCATAAGATGACTCCAATCACTTGACTCAAAGAATACTGCAGGTACAAGCGAGAGGGTCACAACTACTGTTGCCACTGTTTTACCACGAAAAAGCCTCCACTGAGCTTCCATAAGTGGCGACGGAGCCTGTTTCCAGTGGGAGTAGTTTTTTAAGAAGAGATACAAATTCCCAGCGACAGAGAGCAGAGTGAACATAAAACCGAAGAGAACATCATCTAGCGGCTCAGGATGAAAGTATCTTTGAATTCCTGAAAAGAGACAGACGATGAAAGTACAAAGAAGCGCACCAGCAACAACGAGGCTCGCGATCTGTTCAAACTTGCCAAAGCCGTAATGAAACTTCGACACATCTCCATATGCCATGTGGCGGAGCACGAACCATGAAAGGACGATTGCAAAGCACTCCATAGTGCTTCGCAAGAAGTCAGCAAAGAGGGTAACTGAGCCTGAAATGTAGGCAGCATAGGCGGTAGGAGCAATCGCTAAGAGAGTAGTGACAGCCGCAAACGAGACAAGCCTCAACCTTGCATGTACGTCAGGACGATCCATGGCTGGTATAATCTCACTCTTTCGGCAATCCGACTATACTCAAAGAAACATCCCATTTGACTTACCATTTCTTCGAATAAACAGAGCTGGACAGACCAGCTCTGTTTATTCGAAGAAATGGTCAACGGGAAGCTCTCTTGGCCTCATAAAAGCCCTGATCTGGAAAAGTCTCCTCCATCGCTTCAGCCATCGTATAGCGTGGAGTATAGCCTAGAAGCCGCTTAGCTTTCTCAATTGAAAAGTAGTGGCTTGTAGCCATCTCAGAGACGAGAAATTTTGTCAGAAACGGCTCACTTCTACCAAAAGAAAGCTTGGCGAACAGCTCAGCTACCCCGGCAACAACAAACGCCAACCGCGTAGAAATGGTTCGTGAAATGGGAGGCACCTCATTTCGTTCAAGAATCTCACCTATCCACTCCCAAAGAGGTGTAGGCTCTCCTTGGCTAATAAAGTAAGCCTGTCCTCGTGAAGCAGGGTTTTCATCAAGCGCTTTGGCCGCACAAAGGTGAGCATGCACACAATCTTTAATGAAAGAGAAATCAACAAGATTGCTTCCTTGACCTATCTGCACAAGTCGACCAGCTTGAGCTCTTTGAAGTACGGTAGGAATGAGATTCGTATCTCCTGGTCCCCAAATAAGGTGGGGTCGCAAGGCACAGGTAAAAAGGGAATCACCATTGGCAGCGAGAACCTCCTGCTCTGCGAGCGATTTCGTTTTAGGGTAGTTCGCTTCGTAGTGTTTGGGGTAAGGGTAGCTCTCATCAATCCCAAGAAGATCCGTTCCATCAGCCACCACACTCGGTGAGCTTGTATAAACAAGTCGGCGAACCCCAGCTTGACGGCATGCAAGAATGATATTCCTTGTACCAAGAACATTGGTGCGGAAGAAGTCTTCATATTTCCCCCACATGTCAACTTTCGCTGCTACGTGAAAAACGACATCAATCCCCCGAAAGGATTCGGTAAGGGCTTCTACCGAAGAGGTAATATCGAGACTTTGCTGAGCGACACCGAACTCTTCAAGCTCTGAGTAGTGCCCTCGCGAAAGAGAGAGCACACGATTGCCACTACGAACAAGTTCCCGGGCGAGTGCTTTTCCAACAAAACCACCACCGCCGGTTACCACACACCTATTCATTAAGCAGCATCCTCTACGGTGACATGTTGGACAGCCCAAGTAGAGAGCTGATCGCGGTAAATCTTGGCATTATGCCTCGCATCAACAGGAAATGACGGATGAAAGAAAAACCATCGGAGGTTTTTGGTTAACTCGTGACGAGCCGCAATCTCTTCTATCTCTTTAAGGAAAGCCCGTCGTTTTTCGTCAGTATCAGGCCAATACTGAGGGAAAGGCTCAAGAACAATGCCTGGCTCAGGCTCCCCGTCAAGAGCGACAAGAGCACTCCGTTTCACCTTCTCATGTTCATTAAAAATACGCTCTGTTGGCACGCTGTAATAGAGCCGTGTATCTCCCTGTACAACATGCGCCTTTCTGCCACAAAAGTAGAGGTTTCCGTTTTCATCCAGGTACCCCATGTCCCCCATGCGGTGCCAGAAACTTTTACCATCTTGGATCTTTGAAGAAGCAGTTGCTTCAGGCCGTTCAAAGTAAAAGGGGCTCACATTTTTGCCCTGCACGAGCACCTCACCTATCTCAAGAGGCTCACAGTCAACAAGTGACCACACAGATTCAGGAACAGCATCAAATACTTTAACAACTCGAACTGACACACCATCAACAGAGTGACCAACGAACGTCCCCTGCTCTCCTTCCTTTGCTGAAGTATCTTGTTGAGTCAAAATTGATTCAGATGAAACGAGGGTAACGGGAAGAGCCTCGGTTGCTCCGTACGGCGTGTAGACAACTCCACTTTCCATAACTTCCTTCACGCGCTCGAGCACATCAAGGGGAACTGGCGCACCAGCCATAAGGATCTTACTCATCGAAGGAAGCATTTCTCCGCTTCTCACACAATACTCAGAGATTTTCTTCCAGAGTGTTGGCGAACCAAAAGAGTAGTCAATTTGAAGATCCGTAATAATTCTAACAATACGCTCAGGAGAAAGACTCAACGGACGAGCAGAGTCGATAGCTGGAAAAACACTGCAAACACCTAAAGCGAGGTGAAACAGCGAGAAGATCGGAAGAAGTGGAAGATCTTTTTTGCCAGGCTCAAGTTCGAAGACTTCTCTAAAAATACGCAACTGTTCTCTCAACATTTCATTAGTGAATACAACGCCTTTTGGAGTCCCAGTAGCACCGGAAGTAAACGCCACAAAAGCATTACCATTCCCAGTAGCAGGTGGCAGAGGTTGCGCAGAAAATCGCTTAAGAAAACTTAGTTTCGGACCACCCGTGAACAGCCAATCACTTGCCGTAATATGAAAGCGGAGATTTGGAAAGAGCTCATTTCGCTTAAAGCGAAGTAGCTGCGCTTTGGGTGAGCCAATAAGGACATCTGGTTTGACGTCACGTATGCACTGAAAGAGCTTTTCACGACCTATACCAGGGTCAATGAAGATAGGGAGCGCTCCTCTTCCCATCACGGCATAACTCAGAGCGAGAAACTCCACACCTGCCGGCACTAGCATAAGCACCCTGTCACCAGCTCGAAGTCCAAGCTCAACAAGACCGCGCTCATACTTATGTATTCGCTCAGTTACTTCACGATAAGAATTGTGCCCATAGCGTACCGCATCACCAAGAAAAAGCGGCTCAATCGCAGCTGGCTTATTTGGAGAAGATTGAGAAACTTGAAGAAACGCTTCATAAAGAGCGTTAACTTCCCCTGCCCCATCACTCGTCGCATCATGTGCAAGACGTTGTGTCACGGAGGCAGGCTTGTGGTCCCCGAGGAGAAACTCTTTAATATTACTCTCAGCTACCTCAGGTGCATCTTCGAGCACAAGGTGTGAAGCATCAGGAATCTCTACAATCTCAGCCTGAGGGAAATGCTTTGCTACTTTTGTTAACATCTCACGATGGAAGCACGGATCACGTAGTCCCCAGATAATCTTGACGGGATGGTTTTTTAAGCGAGGGAGTTTTTCAGCCAGATCAAGCATCTCAGCATAGCTTGGGTGCGAGTTGTCAAAAGGGATATCGTCAACAAAATCCCAAATAGCAACACGCCTGCTCGAGTTCTTGTAGGGAAAGTAGTATCCATTACGAACATCTTTTGGCAGTTTTTTCACTACTCCAAGTTTTGTTGTAAACCGTAAGAACTGCTTCGTGTATTGGGTAAGGAACTTCCCAACTATTGGTGTCGCAGCTGTTTTGATAAGCGCAGGAAGAGCCTCTGTCTCCGTGAGAGTTGTGTTGAGGTACACGAGCTTGTCAACCTTCTCAGGATACCGCACAGCAAGCCCAGTACCTATCGATCCCCCCCAGTCATGCATCACAAGAGAAAAAGATTCTAGCTGAAGTTTTTCAACAAGCTCTTCAAGATGGGTAATACGATGACTGGCACGAAAATGCGCATCAGCAGGATGATCAGAAAGCCCAAGACCAAGAAAGTCAGGAGCAATCACACGAAAATTCTTCTTCAACTTTTCAATCAAGTTTCGGTAGTAGAAACACCAAGTGGGATTACCGTGCAAAAGCATAACGACTGGTCCCTGCCCTTCGTCAATGTAATGCATTCGAAAGCCAGCAATGGTAATAAAATGAGACCGAAATGGAAGAAGGGGATGAGCCTGTGTTGTCATAGTATCTTACTGCACTGATCGGTTGGTGATCACTACCACGTAATACCAACAAAGTTCGAGTTCAACCCACTTCCAAAGGCAGTCAGTAGGATCTTCTCTCCACTTTGGATATTTTTCTCATCAACACCAGTAAAAAATGCAGCTGGAAGAGACGATGAGACGAGGTTCCCGAAACGTTGATACGTAGTAAATTCTTTCTTCATATCAAGCGTCATCTCTTTATAGAAAGCCTTGTTGACCTGCTTTCCTACTTGATGACAAAAGATGTGGTCAATATCGTCACGTTCCCAGTGAAATACCTTAGAGAAGTCGTCCCACATACGCCGACCAAGCTTTGCCGCTTCACCAATAAGGCCTTGAGATTCCGTATGCATGATAGGATTCAGATCGAGCCTTTGGTTGATGTGAAAATCACCGTTGCCTTTACACAGCATATTGTGTTGTGAGGCAGTACGGGAAACACACCCATTGAGCTTATGTCCAGAGGTAGCAATACTCTCATGACAAAGCACCATTGCCGCAGCACCACACCCAAGCGTAAAGGTTGGAAGGAGTCGGAGGAGGTCTTCGCGTTCTAACGTTTCATCTTCAAGAACGAGCTTAAAACTAGACTCAATAATACGAGCAATATTCTCGCCCGAAGTAACAATACCAGCTTTGACAACACCACTTTCAATGAGGTTTCCAAGGAGCTGCATACCGTTAGAGAAACCGATACAAGCATTGGTAATATCAATTGCCATGACCGTCTCTGGCAACTCCAAGTTTCCGTGCACAAGTGCAGACGTAGCAGGCTCAAAAAAATCTCTTGTAACTGATGTATTAAAAACCGCTCCAATGTGTTCTCGATCAAAACCGACACTATCAAGAGCACGCTTTGCGGCCTCAGTAGCTACCTCACTTGGGTTAACATCTGGATCCCAAAAACGACGGGTGTGTACACCACTCACCTTCTCAAGAGTTCCGTAAGGCACCTTTAAGCGGTCATAAAGAGGTGCAAGGCGATCCTCAATCTCTGCAGAGGTCACTTCGTAGGTAGGGAGATGTAGAGCAAACGACTCAATACAAACATTCTTAAATGGAAATGCTAACATTGTTTCTCTCAATTAGTAGGAGACAAATGGGTATTAGGGGCAAAGGTAGCCCAAATTGCATGGGGGAGACCATAGCACGGGGACAAAACCTGAACAATGAGCGAGAAAAATAGGGAGATCTAAACGTTGACAAACTTTCTGGATAGTTTAGTTTGGAAGGATAAGGTACTAGTTGTGTCATATTGCCTTTTAAAAGAGTCATTTTCTCTGCTTAGGCTATAACTACTACTAATCCCTTAGTTTTTTTGGTGACACCTCATCGTTCTTTCTCGTCTTGGCTACTCGTGAATCTCATCCACGAAAAGCGAACTCCTTGTCGGAAAATATCTGCCTTAATTACAAGTAGATAGCTGCTTTTCTCCGGAGGTGCACATGTCAGGCACGATATGGAACGGTGTTATGCATTACGAATCAAAGATTTTGAACCGTTTCTTGCATACTAACATCACCACTAACTCAATATCAGATATGAGACCAATAAGATGGTAGAGGCCTCACCAACATCCCCCGACTCCGAGGGTCAAGATAAGCCAAGAACATCCGACTCTGGATCTTCCTCTGCTGTTACTCAAGAGCATACCTCAGCCAATCCACCCACAGCCTCCCCTGCTCCCGAGGATTCTTTTGCTGTTGCTACCGCACCCGCCCCCCAGATGCGGCAACGTAATATTTTAGCCCAACAGTCACTGAGCTCAGATCCTTCTCATCCAGGTGGTGAGTTTATTCAACGTCATATAGTACTCCTCGAAGATCCAGAACATCCATCTGGTGAGCCAATTGTTCAAATAAACACAAACGTTACGATTCCTCAGATATCTGATGAGGATCTTACGACAGAACATGATCTCACTGCTGAAGAGGCTGCTCGCCTGACTCAAGAACAAAGTCAGGGCATCAACCGCATAATGACGATGCAACAGAGTGGAAAACTCTTTACCAAACGACCTATTAATGGACTTGGCTTAGAAACCGAGCAAGGGCACTCTTACGTTATTGCAACAGGACCAAATGCTCCAACGCTCTATGGGTCGCCTGCTTACGTCGCACCTGAAATAAACGCTACATCTAAAATCCTTTTCAAGGCAAAGCTCTCACCTGAAGGAGATGCAGAGCTTCTCTCACAAATCGAAGCTGACCCACTATTACGTGGAAAACTACTAAGCGAAGCTCTCATACATTGCTTTCATTACACCCCAAAAGATCCAACTGCGAATGGTATCAGCAATCTCTATGAAAAGGCCGCTATATTCCTCCTTGATGAAATTATTGGATCCTATAAAGGAACTCAATTAAGAGGAAGTGAGATTGCACATTACCGTGACGAGATTGTTGCGGATCTCAGTTCTGGCGAACCTGAACGACGTAGGGTGGCGGAGGAGCTTTTAGCCAAAATGCTCAACAAGGAAGAGACTCGAAAAAGACGCCCACTTGATATCACGGGAGAGCTCGGAGCAGATCAATCAGAAGGCGGATCCCGCATCTACGGTGGTGGAGGAATGAACACACACCGAACGGAACTCACCAACGACCAGCAACTCCAGCGGGCAGTTTTTAATGTCCTTGGTGCAAAGTACGGCACTCGTCCGACCCCAAGCGGAACAAGCCCGGCAAAAACTCCTGAGCAACACTTGCGTGAACATATCACACCACACCCACGCTACGACGCTCTACTCAAGTACCTCCGAAAAGCAAACGATCCAAACGGGATGTACTCTGACTCTTATCGCTGCCCTGTTGGCATCTCTTATCACGGTCAAGACTGGGATGTTACTACTGTTCAAAGCGATCTCTTCTACGACCCCTGTAGTCAGCAAATTCGATTTCACGATCATAACAGCGGAAACGTACTCACTATTGATGGCATTGATGTCAGTGTTGAATCACAAAGTACAAGCATGCAAGCTCACGTAGAAGTTGACAGTGCCGATAAGTTCGTCGAGCTCGCTCGTACCGCAGATCTTGTGTCTCCCCTTCTCAAAGCTCTAGCCGCAAACGCTCCAACATTCGTGGGCGTTCAAGCCGTTCAAGATAGTAGAAGTTGGGCCTGGCTCCCTCTTAATGCAAACCACTGGGACATCGCTCGTCCCGACGGAAGCGGAGCTGGAACTGACTGGATTGAAAACGAACTATCTCAAATTCTTGAGCATTCAGGCAATCATCAATGGGTTCTCCCTCTTAATGATGCCGTCACGAAATCCTCTTCTTCAGGAGGAGAAACCGATGAAGAGCGGCACATCCGAACTGCTCTTGAAGCCACCAAAACCTACTGGCCTGAAAATCGAACCACCTTTCACCAAACAGAAGATGGTACATATGAAGCTCGGGTAGAATTTCGAGGCGCATCCAAAGGCCCCATGCCTGCGCACGACGCAGCTATTGCGGCATTTCTTGAGGCTATGGTGGAAGAGCTCCCTGCCTATCTCGAGGACACATACGGCATAGACCTCAATGCAACCAAAGACGAACTCAACAAAGAGTTCCCCTACTCCTATGTAAAGCAAAACCGCAGGCAAGCCGAAGGCTTTGGCCTCCATGCCCACATCAAGTGGCCAGGAAGAGAAGGGACTGTTGCTATCAAAGATATTATTGAAGAACTTCTTCCAATCGTTGAAAGAGGAATGACAAAACGTGGCTATACGCCGGTCGACTATCGGCAACTTGTCGGAACTCCTGAGCGACCTGGAGTCATCCGCAGGCTGTGCGGATTCACTTTGCCAATCGAACTCCGCGACGACTTACAAACTCTTGTCAGCATGAGACTTGAAGAATTCTCTCCAGACAACACTCTCGGGAGAGAACGCCGAGATCTCATTGAGACATTTCGCTCCTCGCCCGCTACCTTTTCTCAAGCTCAAGCCGATCGTCTCGCTGCGCTCTGTGACGAAGAGCGCTCTCTGAAAAGAGTTTATGAGATGGTAGATCTTAAAGGATTTAGCATGGCAGACATTTCTCAGTTTCTCTACCATAGTGGCGTTGTGCTCGAGCCTCAAAAACCAGAAGTTCAACGGAGTCGAGATCTCTCTCACTACCACGTACTTCTTTCAGACTTAATTGAGCACCACTATTATGATGAACACATAAGGCTCATGAGGCTAGAAGGACATACGATAGATGAACGTCCGAAACCAGATCCTTACGACGTGCATAACCAATTTCTGTCTGCATATGCACAACTCCTCAAAACAAACCTTCTAGCAAGCCACTTACAGAGGGAAGGCTTGTCTTGGAAAGAAGCTCCTGAAGTAGAAAAAAGGCTCGGACTGCACCCAGCAGATTTAACATAATACGTTTTTGTAGCAAATTCAAATACTTGCGCACCACAACGCATCTTTTAGTTTTCTTCAGTAAGAGTCAAAAGACTGGTATACTCTCTCATCTCTTATTTTTTTGTGGTAACCCAGTTTATCAATTCAATACACTGCATTGAACTTCTTGCCACACTATGGACCACTCACCGCATACCCCACATTCTGGAAATCATAACTCGAATCGACGTTGGACGAGCAGTGGTCGCACTGACAGAAACGCCACTCATCAACGCCCCGGAGAACGTATCCCTCAGAGCTGGGAACAGTTCTCTGCGAGGAGAGGAACTCGCCCCGAACAACAACCAGAACAATTCCCTCGTAGCTCTACGAAAGAAAGTATTCTCGCTGATTTTCTAACATTTGCTACCTCACCGATCTCTCTCAAAGGGTATCTTCAGACCAGACTAGACCACGTGGCAAAAGAATTTCGCAACGTAGTTGAGCGACACCTTTCAGGCCAATCCTTTTCTCATTTCCCTGAAGATGTCATTTTTGCTGAAGATGGCCCTGAACTTATTCTCTCGGAAGGAGAATCTCCTCGCCCTGTTCCAAAACCCAGTATTGCCGGCCCGTTTCTGCGACGTTCCTCACGTGGAAATCGAGAACAAATTATCTTCTCTGCTCATTATTCAGGAAAGCCGGGCCAGTCTGGAATTGTCGGCTCCGGTTCGGCGCAACTTGTAGAAGGCGAGGCTATTGTCTTGTTTTCTTTTTCTCACGAACAGGGGCTTCAAGGACTTCTTCGTTTTAAGGACTCTTCTGAGGGACGCCAAGATCCCTTTCTGCACAAAGAGCTCCGCATACTGATGGATCAACGTGCCTACGACTCTATGCTTGATTATCTCCACAACCTCTTGGAAGAACCTCACCGAATCGAACTCCCTCGTGGCACATCGGGGCTTGATGTTGTACTTGGAAAAAAGGGAGGTGTACACCTTCAACCATATCTTGCTCACGCTTTAACGAGCGCCGCACAAAAAGGATACGCAGAACTACCATCAGTTCTCACAGCTTCGACAGATGAGCCTCGGACCCAATGTGCTACTCAACCAAATATTGAAAATATCGTCCCGGTCTCAAAGGATACGTACGATGTATACATCGGAGGAAATATTGTGCGTATAGGCTTTACCTACGCTCCGTACCACCATGAAGCAAAGTGCGAAGTACTTCGGCGCAGATAAAGTCGAATTCTATCTCACCCGAACCGCGGCCTTCGTACTCAGTTGAGTCTTTCCAGTTGGGGAGAGAAGGATTCGGTAGCGAGCTTTATATCTACCGCCCTGAGGGTTCCTAAGCCGTAATCTGATTCCTGTTGTCTTCCTGCGCATCACAACAACCCCATCTCGCTTTACGATCCAGCGATACCCGCGAGCACCAGGGCTCGCATTTGGAACACGAAACACAAGCCGGTCTCTCCTCTTCCGGTAGGTAACAAGAGGCTCCTGAGGTACCGTTGATGAAGTAGGATCAAGACAATCTGCTACCCCGTTGCTATTTGAGTCATCATCAGAGGCGCCACATCCACACACACCAGGTGCTGCCTTATCCCCATCAGAGGGACAGCCATCGAGGCAGTCTGCCGTACCGTCTGAGTCAGTATCAGTGTCAGCATTTCCACAGCCACAATCACCTGGCTCAGTTTTATCTGCGTCTCCACCGCACTCGTCGCTACAATCATCAGTACCGTCATTGTCACTATCAAGCTCTGTAAAACCTTCGTCAGTAAGGAGGCACTGCGTATTGAACACGAACACATCCGCGACACCATTATCATCACTATCAACGTATTCACCCTCATCCGACTGAAACGTAACGAAATGCCCATCACTATTTACTGAGACATTCATTGTGGCTGAAGTCGTTTCCCCTCCCTCTGGCCGTAGCGAAATTCGAGCAGTAGTACCGCTATCCCTGTCTCTCACAAAGATATCTCCTACTCCATTCTCGTCATTTGAAGTGTCTAAGTTTGTGGCCTCAGACTGGAAGAAGACAAGATTTCCATCAGCTGTAAGCGTAGGCAGCGTCGAGCCGCCGTCTCCTTCTGTCTCATCAGAGTCAACACTTACAATCTCAACAGCCTCTGTAGCCACCACTGCAGCAAAAATGTGGCTTAGCCCATCAGGATTAGAGCCTGCAAGGTTTGTCGCTTGGGAAGAAAACACCACAACAGTCCCATCAGCACTTATGACAGGAGCAAGAGAATCGGCATCTCCTTCACTATCATCATCATTCTTACTTAAAAGGGTTGTCGTATCGGCGTCGGTATCACGTAAGAAAATGTCTGTGGCGCTATTGCCATCGCTCAAGAAGAGGTTTGTAGCATCTGACTGAAACACGACAAGACTACCGTCGGCACTTATTGAAGGCCAAAGCGAGTCTCCACCCGTGGCTTCTTCCTCATCATCAGTCAGGCTGACTCTTACTGTTGAACCAGCAGTACGATCACGAACAAAGATGTCAGCGAACCCATTGGTATCCCCAGCAACAAGATTGGTTGCCTCGCTCGAGAACGCCACGAACTGCCCATCACTACTTACAACAGATCTATGAGAATCCCCATTGCTCTCAAGCTCGTCTGTGTCGACACTCACGCGCTCAGTAGTATCTGACTGAGTGTCTCGAATGTAGATATCTGTTACACCATTGTCGTCTCCAACAATAAGATCGGACGCTTCAGAAGTAAAAACAACGTAACGACCATCTGAGCTAAGAGAAGGTGCATACGATCTCCCATTTGCATCACTACCGTTCTTGTTCGTACTGATCAGCTCTAAGGTGTCATTGGTTCGATCGTAGAGAAACACATCTTCGACTCCGTTATCATCTCCAAGCACAAGATCATCATCTGATGAAACAAAGACTACAAAACGACCATCGGCCGAAGACTGAATAAACCCACTCATTCCACCAGCTGTAGACTCAAACCCATCTTTATCAACAGAAATACGCTCAATAGGGTTGTACTGAGCTAGCAGTAAAGATGGAAAGAGATATATGAAGGCAAAAAGGTACTTGGACATGGGTAACTCTCTTTTTCAATCGACATTAGAGCAAGGTTCACTCTGATCGCATCCTAACAAGAAGATTACCCCCATACCAGAGAGATAATTTCATAACAGCCAGTTAAATCAGAAGGTTAAGTAGCCAACCAAGTCAGCAGTAGTCAGAGATGAGAATCTTGTTGTTCAGCGAAGGGCGCGAGGGCACCTGATCTATGTGTCCTTCAAAGCCTTCGCGTTACAATTCTCCCCTCATCAAAGAGCCGCAACAAACTCAATCCGCTCCTGTTTTGATGGAGTGCATTTTTTAAGAAATGAATCAATTTGTCGAAGACGACAGAGTAGCCCCTCTCGATTAGCAAGCTGGATGGCAAGCCCCGGTCGAGCGTTAATCTCGAGCAAGAGTGGTCCCTTGTTTTTGTCGTACACGATATCAACACCAAGGTATCCCAATTGAGAAAAGTCGTAGCAACTCGATGCTATCTCGAGTAATCGTTTCCAGTACGGAAGCTCAAGCCCTGAAAGTGGATGACCAGTGTCTGGATGAGAGTTAATCATATGGCTCCCATGCACACCAAAGTATGTTTTTCCGCTTGCGACATCGATCCCCACTCCGATAGCACCTTGGTGTAAATTCGCACGCCCCTGTGACTGCTTCGTAGGAAGACGCAACATCCCCATTACTGGAAAACCACGGTAGACAATAAGTCTTATATCAGGCACGCCACCTTCGGAGAGATGTTCAAAGAGAGGATCAAATTCTACTCGTTCTTCAACAATGATAGCATCAGGACGACCACCGAGAGAATAGAGCCCGTGCAAAATCTCAGCGCAATGGTCGCGAATGTCTTGGTACTGTAATGTTTTGTCACGTCCTCGAAGGTAGAAGTCGCCTTTCCTTCCGTCGACTACCAAGACACCCTCTCCACCGGAGCCGTGTGCTGGTTTGAGAACAAATGTTTCGTAAGTTTCAAGCTCTGATTGTAGGGTTCGTAATTGTCCTGTGTAGTGAAATGTTTTGTAAAGCTCAGGAACGGAGATGTTGTGCGCTCTCGCGAGGGCCTTTGTGGTTATTTTATTGTCGGCCGAAGGGTAATGGTGGCGATCATTACACTCAGAGATATATGCGAGATTTCTCTCATTCATCCCAAGCACTCCCTGCTCTCGAAGTTTGGTCGTGAGGGAGAAAGGGATCATGAGCGAGCGCCCTCTACAGGGGACAACTCACGAAAGCGAAAAAGTTCAAACAATCGATACCCAAAATATCGACCAAGCAAGATAGCGACACCCAGCACACAGAGGTTTAGTTCGGGAAAAGCTGAAAAGAGATAAATCGTATGCGGTGTAGTGATGACAAGGTAGGACACGACTGATGCAACAAGAGAGAAGAACATTATACGCAGGCCATATACAGGCCCATACTCTTCAAGGGAAACACTAAAACGCTCAACTATCATGGAGAGAATCACTACAGGAAAAAGCGAAAGCGATGTCATACTTGGCATATCAAGACTCATCCCGATCAGACTTAAGACAAAGAGGAGAAGAACAACGCAAGTCAGGGTAGCTGTGAGCCGCGGAACGAGCAAAAGCCGAAAGTACTTAAAAAGAATTCGAAGCCCAATCCCAAGCAATAAAACAAGAGATAAAAGAAAGAGCCCCACAAAAAGCCCCGTCTCACGTAAAGCAAGCGAAAGAATGGCTGGCATAAACGTGCCGAAGGTTTGAAAGCCGATGACATTACGCAGAAAAGCGATGATCAGTGATGCAAGAGGCAAAAGCAAGAGCACAGCAAAGCTGTGTTGAATCTCAACACTGAGCCGTTGTAACGAGAACCACTGAAGAAAAGCACTCACCCAACCTCTACGATCATGCTCTTGAGGCTTCAGGGAAATCTGCAACGGGATAGCACTGAGTTTCCAAGAAAGCTTCGACAAACCAGAGGCTTCATAAAGCGGCTCTTTGGAACTCCCCCAGAGAAATACTGCTTCACGGGGAAGAAAGATCTTCTCTTTAAACGAGTATACAAAATGCTCGTGGCTACTTACGACAATGTAAAAAGGAGCAAACGAAGTAACCTCTCGTGCTTGAGAAAGGCGAAAACCGTAATAAAGCTTTCCAGCAACTCCGAGCTCAGCTAATGCTTGGAGCTTTGCCTGCCTTGTTGTGAGGAACGACGGAACCTCGCTCGATTCAAAAATTTGCTGAACGAGACTTCTCGTGTCATCCCCTTTTAAATGATGTGTTCTGGCAAGAAACTCTTTCAACTCGCTGCGCTCAGAGGAAGTAAAAACTCGTGGAGATTTGGCTGTAATAATTCGAATTCGTTTGGCAAGATCGCGCTCCATCTGATAGCGAACAGAAAATTCCTGGTCTCCACGTGAAGCATCCTTACGATAAAAATCAATGGTACTGCGGTTATTCAGACGGGTAGAAGAGATTGAATAACCGTTGGAGGAAAAGCTGCGATCTAGAATTTTAAAGGCGTTTCGCACGCTTGGATTATACACAGAGAGTCGAGCTGGCTTTGAGCCACCTTGAGCCTCTACAACAAGCTCTACTTCCCACCGATACGTGTGCGCATGCGGAGCAAAAGTAAGATTAAAAAGCATGCTCCGGCAAACGGCGAGCGCAATCCCACCAAGAATACAGACAATACCAAATATTATCCCAAGTTTTCTTCTCAAAATTTCCTACCCTTTGGCACACTCAGGTTCACTGGTGTAGGAGTCTGCAGCATCGACAAGAATTTTCCCTGAAAGAAAGTTTCTTCCAACGAGAGCTGCAGATGAGAAGTTAGATCGATCTACAAGACTAAACTCAACGGCTTCAAAAATCCCTCCTACACAAACACCGAGCCGAACCACAGGCCTACGTTGAGCTCGACCCTTCTTGCGTTTAATGCCAACATGTCGCCTCACCTTCTTATCGATGGTGAGTCTTTCTCCAGAGCGATTAGAGACATCAAACCGCACACGCTCTTTTCCCTCTTTCATGTATATTTCAATATTCTCGGCGTGTATCGAGGACGTATCTGCTCCTGTATCAAGCTTGGCGTGTACCTGAAAATTATATGGAAGCAATGCAGCTTCTTCGAGCCAGCCAAGCACAAGTAGCTTCTTACTCCCCTGTGCATCTGCATGAGCAAGAGGAGACAAAAAGAAGAAGGAGAAAAAGCAGAAAAAAAATCTCACATGCAAACGAAGCATGATCACGAGTTTGCCCTCCCGGCAACACACTCCATTGAGTTCATATGTGTCCTAGCAGGATCAACGATGAAGTTTCCAGCAAGCTCATTTCTCCCCAACCGTAACTCTTGCTCAAGCTCACTACGATCTGAGAGGAGGAGCTCAACTTCAAGTTTCTTCCCTGCCACACACACAGGAAGTTTCACTACATCACGGGTAAGTTTTGCGCCAGTAGAAGACTTTGTTTTTTTACTGGTTGAGAGTGGAAGTTCAATGGCGACCATTTTCCCCTTCCGATCTTCAACACGGAACCGCACAAAGTCTTTTTTATTTTTTGTAAAATGCTCAATATCTTCGGCATGGAGCGAGGACAGACTCGATGATGGCGCAAGCTTTGCCTCAAGCTCAAGGAGATCCCCACCCGGAGGCATAACCTTAACCCGCTCAACCCAACCAATTACCTCAGGCTGGTGAATTCTATGTGGCTTTTCAACACGCATCTCTTCACTCAGGCTTAAACCAGGAGAGATAAAGAGCCCAAGAAGCAATACGAATATGGAAGAATAGTTAGCTTTCATAATAGGCGATGATAATACTTACCTGAGTGCTAAGCAAGGTAGCCACGGTAAGAATCTCAATGGGTTACGGCAGAAAAGAGCCGAGGGACTACCTCAAGAGCTAGGTCCTCTCCCATCGCATCAGAGAGTCCTTTGAGCCCAGGAGAAGAGTTCACCTCACAGACAACATAGCTGCCCGCCTCTCCCAAGATATCAACACCTGCGATGGTAAGACCAAGAGCTGACGCAGCGTCTTCGGCAAGCGTAGTAAGTTCAGCCGTAAGCTCAACTCTCTGTCCTCTTCCTCCGAGAAAGAGATTCGATCGGAATTCATTTTTATCAGGAGCCGAACGCCTCATTGCAGCAATGGCTTTTCCAGCAACAACAAGCACTCGAATATCTGTTCCCGCTTGCGCAGCGATAAATTCTTGTAAGAGCACCTGAGGATACGTTCCAAAAAGCCAATCAAGAGCTGAGGTAAGCGAACGCTCGGACTCTACCAACATAACGCCATCTCCCTTAGCTCCAAAACGAGACTTAAGAACCCATGGAGGGCCACTTACACTCCTGAAAATCGAATCTTTAGAATAACTCCTACCAATCACAAGAGTTCGAGGTGTAGGAATTCCGGCTTGGCTCAGCGTGAGAAGAGCTTGAGCCTTATCACGTTGCACAATCAGATGCTCAGGGGAATTAATACAAGGGACACCAAGTGATGCAATTTTTGAGAGGAGAGCAAAACCTTCAATAAACGCCGAGCTTCCCATTCGAACGTAGCAGAAATCTGGTTTCTCTCTGACCTCTCCGGGGAAAAGCTCCTCTATGGAAGTTGCCGTAAGTAGGTAGTTTTGTCTCCGTGGGACGACATGATCGCATCTCCAACCTTGGGCGGCTGAGGCGCCTAGGATTTGCTTGGTTGTAGCAGAATCTTCGAGGTGTGTAATAAGCCAAAAAAACATCAGTCAATCACCTTCCCTAAGTGACAATAACGAGTCCCCGGAATGCTTATGGGATTAGCTGCCATCCCGATCACAATTCCTGCGTATGGAGCATGATATTCAACGAGCACATCACCAAAGGGGCTTACAAGCTCAGCAAGTAGCTGTTTCTTATCAACACGGTTACCGAGGCCAAACTTCACGCGCAATAATCCACCATTTTTAGTACGCAGCCATTCAGAAGACTTACAAAGCACCGGGCGCCGAGGAACGGCGAGCACCCCATCCTCGAGCATGTTCAAACTATTCATGATATTTCGAATACCGAGCTCTCCCTGAAAAACCATTTTTCCTTGAATGACACTCGGGTTCCCCGCTTCTACAGTAATAGCTGGAATACCAAGAGCTCGAGCAGCAGCTCGAAAGGTTCTATCACTCCCTTTAGCGTTGAGAACAATTTCAGGATTAAAATTCATCGCAAGTGCTCGTGCCGGAGGAGAATCAAGGTCAACTCTGACATACATTGTATTGAGACGTCCTTGGCTCGCCGTATGAATATCAATAAGATAGTCGAGATCGGGTAAAAAAGTCTTCCGAAACGTATAAGCATACTGCTCCGAAGGCTTCCCCCCTTTTTTCCCAGGAAAGGTGCTATTCAGGTCAACATCATCGATGAAGTAGCGTTTGCCGAGATTAAATCCTGGCACATTCACTACTGGTGCACACAGTAGGTTCCCATGCAACTTTTCTGGGTCCAGACTTTCAAGAATAGCTTGAACAATAAGAATTCCATTTAATTCATTGCCGTGGACAGCAGCTGAGATTCCAAGTGTAGGCCCCTCATGTCTTCCGCGGACGACGATAAAAGGCACTTGAACAGACGCAGATGTTGACGCTTGAAAAAGAGGAAGATAGAAATCATGCCGTCCTACTTCAAATTCCTTGATAGAGATGGGCGTGAGCTTCTGCGTTGAATATTTTTTAAGCTTTGTTTTCACAGGCATAGTGTAGCTCTTAAGATAAGTTTCCATCAACGAGGATTTCATCAAGAAGACGAGCGTCGTTATTGAGGGAACGAAACAACTTCAGTCGAAATCGCCCTTTGGAATTGAGCAGTGATACAGCAAAACGATCGATGGCGTTAATAGCGAGAATACTCTGAATATATCCATCGATGAGCGCATCAAGCCCCATCCCAAGGGTGTTAAAATCTCGGCGATCAAAAATCAGAAGCCTTCCAGGGTCAGTCCCCCAAGCTTCATCTCCTAATTTTACTGACAAGTTTGTTACAAGCATCTCTGAGCTCGTCGCGCTCGTCCCCTCAAGGGAGTCAACAAGAGGCTCCTTCGCTTTTCGTGCGTAAAAAGCAACGGGGCGATACCCCTCAGGTGATGAGCCGATCATCATACGTAAATCAGCGACAAAGATTCTATTCTTCTTCGAAGGGATAGTTCCTACCTGATAGAAACGCCCACGTGTGCCCTCGGAGCTCCACTGATAATTTCCAATAAGACTCTGTACGATGAAGTTATCATACGGGAACTCTTGCTCCATAAACTGCTCAAGATCTCGATCTGAAGTAATCGTAAAGACTCCTTGACCAGCGTTTGAATAAGGCACTTTGACTACAGCATGACCCCCAAGAGATTTCACAAGATACGGAACTTCAGCTTGAGATACATCACGGAGTGTTTCAGGTATACGTACTTCTAAGCCCGCTGGAGCAATCTCAGCGTTAAAGAGATCGTACGCCTTTGCAGCGATAAGCTTATTTCTTCCTCCCGCAAGGCAAGCAAGAATCGGGTTAAAGAGAAGAGTACGACAATTAACAGGGATCCTATTCCAGGGCCTTTGGGTAACGTACCGCAGCCCTGCTCGTACAGGCATCCACTCATCTTGAGTGGGATCTTGCCGGATGAACAGATAGTTGTTCTCAAATTTTGCATATTTTGAAAATGTTGACTCAAAGCTCGGCACAAGAAAAACCTCTTCGCCAAGATAATCTGCTAACGTTGCTGCGTACCCTGAGACTTCCATCAGGTTTTTGTCATAGAGCACAGCACATACGCCCTTGGACGGCTTGATTTTTGATATTAATGGGCCAAAGGTTCTCTCAACAAGCAAGCGGTAAGACCCCTGTTCATCGAAGTCGCTTGGTGTGGGCATAGACTTATGCCCGGATGGACTTGAGTTTGTTTCCACCACGACCATCTCGCGCTTTCCGCCTGCGGTTGTGCAATGTAACAGGTCAACGCCGCCCCAATGAAGAACTCGAGGCTTGTAAGCAATGAGCTCCTGGAGCGCATGAGGGTCAGCAAGCGGGTGAAGGTGGCAATATCTCGAAATAATTCTCTCCGGGGTAAGGTTCAGGAAAAACGCAGCAAGTGGGTGTATTTGAGCGTTGAGCACTTTGGAGTAAAAATGATTTTCGGCATCAAACGATCGTGGAGCAATTGCCTGGACTTGTGCGGACTCGGAGGTAGTTTGTAGTACGTTCATTTAGCGCTCATAATGATAATGTAATAGACTTCATGCTTTATCCTGAAATGCTATCAACGTCCAGAGTTTTTCCCTAGCTCTCGCTCCTCTCCTTTCTCTCGGAGAGTATGCGTAAGTTCCTTAGGGAACTATCACTCAACACGCATCTTTTGAGTGTAGTTTTAATTAAACTGTAGAAGATCCAAGAGAGGACAAAAACTTTGAGGATGCACCCTCGAGACGCTTATACAAAATCATTTTTCAACCTACGACTACTCGAGAAGATGCCAATATTTCAAATCGGTCAGATGCTCACAACGACTAAACTAAAAACGACTCTTTAGGAATCGCATAGTACCCTGAAAAGCTTCCTCAAACCCTTCTTCTATAACAAACAAGTGGCAAACATCTGATACTTATGGGTGCGAAATTATTCTATGAATTGACGACTGCGCGGCTTCGTAATGAGCACCGACCTCTTGAGATTAGCTTATCAGCTGAGCTGAAGTTGAGTCACAGTCAACCCCGCTCTCATTGGCGGACACCCAACCCGCCATCCGAAGACTCCAAGAGAGCGTGAGTTAGGCTACCATCCTCCCCACTTCCTTATGAGAAAAACTTGCTTCATATTTAATATCAAGCTGAGTTGCTTAAAATTCAAGTCAATGAGACAGTAGTGGAAATCAGCCATACATATTATTACTATTGTCTTTTGGCATACTTTTCTTTGAAGCAGATGCTAAACAATACTTGATATGAGGCAGACGAGAGCTGGGGGCTTTCCTTCACAATGAATTTAACCTTCTTCAACCTCGTCTCCTAATGGCATTAAACCATTAATATACTTCATTTTTTAGCTACGGGGGTTGCTATGAAATTTTCTTCACGTCTTTTTAGACTTGGCTATATTCTTATGGCCACAATATTCACCTTTTCCTCTCACGGCATCGCGGCGGATGATGATGGAACAGATCGTCCAGTTGATATCGAATGCCAAATCAGCGTAACTCCAGACCGCGTTGCATGTGGTCAAGGTGTTGCTACAGTCTCTCTGGACGCTACTACTACAGTTTGCTCAGATGGGACTGGAACACCAAGCCAAGACCTTTGCCCTGATCTCGCACTCGTCTGGCGCACCTCTGCACCAGGAGTCGATGGAAACGTTCCCGAGCTTAGCGAACAAGGAGCTCCCCAAACGGAGCTTACCATTGCGACAGAACAAGGAGGGGTTTCAATTGGTAGTTTCAACGTGCAACTTATCGCTACCTCATTTTCAAATAACCTCAAAGTTATATGCTATGCCCCTGTCCTCGTAGAAGAGTGTACGTACGACTGCAATGGCGACCTTGGAGGAACGGCAGTTATTGACGACTGTGGTATTTGCGGTGGGGACAACTCTAGTTGTTCTGACTGTGCTGGAACACCAAATGGTGATGCAATACTTGATACCTGTGGAGTATGCGGTGGAAACGGCTCAAGCTGTCTCAACTGCGAAAGTTTAGATATCACTCCGAACCAGCTCTCTCTCGATGGAACATCTCAACAGCTTGAGGCGATCTCTCAGAAAGCCATTCGTGCTATACGAAGAGCGAGCGGTAACAATCGTGCTTTTCAGAAGCTGAGCAATGCTGCTCATGAAGCTTATCGTGAAAGTTGGTCAGCTATTTGGTCCCTCGACAGCGTGCAACTCTCAAACTGTTCAAGTACTATCTTGTGCGTGGAATCTGACAACACTGCATCAACTTCCATCTACCAGCAATCTTTAGATGAAATCTTTGGTGTAACAAAACGAGTGACTCGAAAATTGCGTAAGAAGTACGCCAAAAACAAGGTTGCACGTCGTCTTCTGAGGCTAGCTCGCAACCTTCGCTCTTCTGGAACTACTGAGTTGCAGAGCCTTCCAGCTTCTCAACAAACTTGCTTGGAGTAGTTCGCTATACCTATCAGGAGAAGGGCTCTGCCCTTCTCCTGTAGACCTTTTCTCCCCCTCCTCCTTCAGAGACCAACAATTTCTTTAGGCGATTGCCACTCAATCTGCACTTTCAACATGCATTCAGATCAAGCAACAAGAGAGCTGAGAGGAGACAAAACTTTCAGGGACCATCCAGTTTGACATTCAATTCATGATTATATGAGAAAGCGCGATCGCTGCGTCAGATTGGGGACCGTAAGGGAGAACCCGCCTTGCAATTATGGCACAATATGTGCATTTATATTCTACAGCCCTAGCGAGATCTAATCCATATGAGGCGCACTGGCAGTTCTCATAGCATCTGAAGTACTGTACGCATGAAATATAACCTTCTCTTCATCTCAGCTTTGTTTCTCAGCTGTATTGCCCTCTCTCATTCGACGTTGGCCGACCCCATCTATGTTGCAAGCAAGTGGATACCTCTCGCTGACTCGATCGAGGAGCTCACGCCAGAAGATTTCTCTGAAGATGGGCAATACCGGCTGAAGTTCACTAACTATTATGGAGATTCCGATGTAACCTTTACTGTATTGGTATCAGAAGTAGCGCGAGACGGCGGTTTTAATGCGCTCAGAGTTACATCGAACGCACTCACTCTCAACGATGTTCCTAATATTGGCAACTCTCAGCAAGACAACGAAAGCATTGGGAACTTACTTCACTCCGGCAGCGCTCTCGACTTTCGATACAGACTAGAGTGGCTCGGAGACGGTTGGCCCTCAAATTTCTACCTTATGTCCATTATTCCAGGTCGCCCAGGAGCTTTTGGCACTTGGAGCATCCCCACTGAAAATGTAGTAATAGAGGAGCTAAGGTCTGCCTATCCTCAAATTATCCAGAGAGAAAGAGTACGTCCATCCTATAGAGCAACGGAACAATCAAAGATTCCTTCAAGAGAAAAACACAGATAGGCTCTTTCCCACGTGCCACAGATCTCACGATTGTTGCATACTCTTCTTTTCTTTCTGCCTCTTGGGGAACAAAGAATATAACGGAATGAGCCACCTCTAGATATGAAATCGATGAGAAATGTGAGGGGCTTCCTACCCTCGCAAAGAGCCTACTCCGATATAAACCAAAGAATAGCAGCCAGTTACCTTCAATGCACTCACTTACCAATCAACGAATGAGACACAAGGCATCATTGCTCCCATATCATTTTTAAAATATGTACAGAAAGTACACTTATACTTTGCGGATATGTATACAAGACCTCGCTTATGAAACTTCGATTTGAACAAATCCCATTCATTTTCGTCCTCTTCTTTTCTACGCCATCTCTTGCGGACTATGACTCTTTTCTCATGGGAACATATCTTGATGAACCGAAGAGGCAATACTCCTCAGATATCACATACCCAGAAGATCTTCAGCCTGGAATGGTCTGCATAACGAGCTATGAGATTTTAGAAGTTATCGAAGAAAAGAAACCAATACATGACAGCATCGTTCGAGTCGAAATAACAAGTGCTGACTGCAAAGAGGTTCGAGGAGCCGCGACACCTTGGGCTTGCTCTCCATCTGAGTGTAGGGGAAGTGTTGGAGACATAACTGAAGTCACACTTTGGGAAGCAGATCCTGTAGGGTGGATATTGGATTAACTTTTTAGCACCAATTATGTAGCCATTTTAGGGGCTAGCCTTCTCAAGAATAAGAGCACAAGGCATAACAAACCAGCCTTATGCCGATAGATGATTAAGCACATTTTTTTCTTCATATCGTATCGTGCAAAATTCTTGAATTATGTAAAAGAACGAAGTATTATCTGTGCTATCATCAGTGAAGCTTCTCTCCTGGACTCCTTTCATGCTATTCTTCCGAAATATCCTCGTCACCGCACTCATCCTAACATCTATCATTCCTACACTTTCTCATGCGGATAGAACCTCAGAGTTTTCCACCGCCTCTAACACCAAGGCAACTCACACACATCGACAAACAGGGGAAGCTCTCGATGCTACCTTTCACAGAAATGCACTAGACAATCTCACTGGATTTATTGGTGATACTGGTCTCGTAGGCTTAACCTTTATTCTCGATAGAGTCGCTGACGGTCTGCGCGTTGTTGATCGCGCCATTCTCGTCGTCAAACGAGTTATTGCAATTTCAACAGGAGCCCTCAATCGCAGCGCTAAAAAAATCAGAAAGCGTGCTAAAGCCTTAAAAAAGAAAATCAAAAAAGAACGGGGGAAATATATTCGGCTCACTAATCGTGCTATTTCCCTAGCATCTGCAAATCGCGATGTTCCCCTTCAACTCGCTAACAGAATCGGAAAGTCAGCAGCGAAAATTATTCGCATTGAAGGGAAGATCGTCAATCTTTCCTTTAAGGCCTCTGCGCTCGCCATACAAAGTGGCATTAATCCTGACACAGTACAGTAATACTCTCCAGAAAGGCTCTAGTGTGGCGACAACTTAATTTTTGCCGGTCAGGCGAAGAGCCACACTTTTTGCCGGAGGCACCCCCCCCCCCCGGAGGGACAATACAGCCCAGCTAGTGTCAATTAAATTGAGTTTTGCCAACCGGCAAAAATTAATTTGAAATGACACTAGCAAACTTCGTTTCGACAAGCTTCTTTATCTTCTCAGGAGATTTCCTCCTGGAAAAATTCTCGACACCTCTCATCTCAAACAAGAGAGGAGATGCCTCAATTCATAGTTTGAACATTGCTTTACTAACCACTTTCCACTACCCTAAAGTTAGGGAACTGTTCTGACGACACAGAGAACTATGAATCTTCGAGCACTTACATCTTCAGCTACCGCGCTGGTCGTCCTTGTGACACTAGCACTCTGTGGCATCCACTGTGCTCCGTCCTCTCTTCTTCCCCACTTTACTGAAATCGATCACATCCATGGCTGTAACCACTCCTCTCCTGCCACTACCGCTGAGATAAACCATGATCAAGACGACAGCGAAGATGCTCACGATCACAACAAATCCGAGAAGTCACACTCGCATAGCTGCCAGTGCCCAGTTCCTTTTCAGGTGAGCAAACTCTCATCGGATCTCTTACTAGAACTGACTTCTTTACTTCAAATCTCCTTCTCAGCTGCAATCTGGCTTGAACTCCTTCCCACTCATGAAGATATCATAGAGGCAAGGCAGGTTCTCCCTCCTCCACGGAGCAAGTCAATTTTAGAACTATTATACTCCTCTCTCTCCCTTACTCCTCACGGTCCTCCCTTCTCTTAGAACAGAACCACACTACCTCCCTTTACTTCTCTCTGTCACATGCTGCCGTGCGATGACCTCGCTCAACACGCAACCTTCAACGGAGATAGTTTCGGGAGACGACCAAGAGATATGTAGGTGCGGAAAGGAACACCGCTCTCATTCTGCTTGGATCCAACTGTAACCTAACTGTTGTCTTACACGTGATATCAAAGAGCCATTGCTCCTGCGTCTGAAAATACTTCGGTAACTGAAATTACTTATTTGTGAACCTCTCGAAAGGAGAACTATGCCTTCTTTTCAACTCAAATATTGCACCTTTATCTTCGCATCATTTCTAAGCTTGCATACCGCTGTAGCAGCTCCTCCTGTCGTCGTCACGCTAGAAGAAGTTCAACAGTTTGCGCTGACAAATAGTCCGAAAATTTCTCAAATAGATGCAACGCTCGCAAGAACACTGAAACAAATCCTCTCCCTACGACAGTGGGACAATCCAACACTGAATGCTCACCTGTCTCGTCCCGAGATATATGATGGCACAAGACCAAAGAATGAATACGAAGTATCTCTTTCTCAGCCGATACGGCTCAGGAGCCAAGGAATCCGTACAAAAGTCAGCGAGCTACTCAACAAAACTTCAAATAGAGAAGCACAACTACAAGTGCAATCCTTTCTCCAACATATCGCTCTTATCTACTATCGTTTGTGGACTCTCCAGCAAGAATCTATTCACCTAGCCACCCAAAAAGCTCATGGACTACGAATTCAAAAGACACTCGCTCAAAACTCATCCTCAGGACGAATAACACTTGCCCAACAAAAAATGGCAGAAGCGAATGTCGCTACCACCACAGCTGCGCTTTTTGATGTAGAACATCAAATCGCAAAAGTCTCCGCAAAACTTACAAGACTGTCCCTGTTTCCACTTGAAAACTCCAAGCTCTCACAACCAGCTCTGCCTCAATTACCCTCTTTTGAAGCCTTTGAGGCTCAAGTTTTCTCTAATCCTCAAAGCTTGCCTGCGCGATATGCAGTCCAAAAGGCTCTCGCCGACCAACAGGTTCGTCTTGCTCGACAAAATAGTGCTCCAACGATTACCCCGCATGTGAGCTACTCGCAAAATGAGGAAGGAGACTCTTTTGTCGGATTTGGAATTTCACTTCCATTACCTTTTTTTGAGAGGAATCAAGGAGAAATTCTCAAAAGAAAAAAAGAGCTCAAAGCTAAACAAGAATTCCTTTCTTACGTAAGAAGCGATTCTTTTCTTAGGGAGCTACGCTACCTCCATGAAGCCGCAACAAAAAAGCATAAACAAGCAAGAACATATGAAACAAGGGTTGTTCCAGCTCTTCAGGTAGCAGTCGAGAATGCAGAAC
>JAUIBK010000032.1 GCA_030428205.1 bacterium | reverse complement strand
AGGGTTTCCCCCATTGCGCAAAATTCCTAACTGCTGCCTCCCGTAGGAGTCTGGTCCGTGTTCCAGTACCAGTGTGGCTGATCATCCTCTCAGACCAGCTACCTATCGTCGCCATGGTGAGCTTTTACCTCACCATCTAGCTAATAGGGCCCGGGCCACTCCTTCAGCGCCTTACGGCTTTCCCGAAATCTTCCGAAGAAAATTTCGGCGTACGCGGTATTAGCTCCGGTTTCCCGAAGTTGTCCCCCTCTGAAGGGCATGTTACCCAGGTGTTACTCACCCGTGCGCCACTGTACTCACACCCGAAGGTGCTTTCTCGTACGACTTGCATGTCTTAGGCACGCCGCCAGCGTTCACTCTGAGCCAGAATCAAACTCTCATATTTGAAACTTGTATGAATGCTTCGCATTCAAAATCTGCTACGTTTAAAGACTTTTTGCATCTAGTACAAAAAGCTTACGTAAATTTGTTAGCCTATCAAGTCGGCCGAGGCCGAACTCTCAAGTATGATCCAACAAAAGTCTGCAGAATCAGTATCAAGGTTATTTTGTGTTGGCGGAGCCAACCTAAAATCCCCGAGACCGAGGGCAAAGCCCTCAGATTCTAGCTATTACACTTGGCTTACAATCTCTCAAAGAAATCGTCATTAACATAAGCTAATGACTTAGCTTCGACTGCTTCCAAAGAAGCAATCTCAACTATAACGAGATCTTGACTAGCTTCTACCCATAACCAAATTGTCCCTGCCTCATCTGGATATCTCCAAAAAGACAGTCCGCCGATAATATACATCCCGAAACGAAAAGCAAGGCTCAGCGGCAGAATTTTTTCTCTCTGCTAAGTATTTGCAATCACTAAAGGGTGACAAATCGGCAAGGGGTCGAATACTAGCAACAAGAGAAGACCACGTCAACGGCCCAAACGGGGAAAATCATAAAAAAATGAAGACTGCTCAAAAAAATTTTTCTCCCCCTACAAAGCCGCCACAACTGGGAGGAAAATAGACCTCTTTTCAAGTCCTCCAGCGCTAACAATACGGCCTTGGTACCCCTTAGCCAGCTGAGCAAGAAGCGGTTCTGGAAGCCGGGCTTGCTTTCTAATCAGCGCTAACGGGCACTGAGAGCCAAAGGGAAGTTCGAGCCTTTCACTCCCCCCTTCACGGGGACGAGAAACGATGGATATCTCACAATAATGGTGAAAAGGCATACCTTCAGGCAAATCTTCATGCCCTCGGGAAAGCAAGCGCTCGCTCACTCGCACTCCTCCGTTTTCAAGGAGACACTCTGCAAATTGAGACACTAACGTTACCCCAATATCTTCAGGTACAGCCAACTCCCTCGCAGTACCATCACTCTCCCATTCGATTTCTGGAAGGTTTAGAAAGAGGCGCTCAAGCTGGTAGGTCACTCCCACTCTTAGTGCCCGCATACTCATAGAAGCGCCATGGGATGTTGGCTCACTTGAAAACGCTTGCAGCATTTCCGAGAACCTCCCAACTCGCTCTAATCCTCTATCGAGAATATGAGTGCAACGAAGGAGATCGTGGAGATCGTTTCGATCCCCTAATTTACGACGCAAAAGAACCGAAGAACTGGAAAGTGGGTGAATAATGTTATTGAGATCGTGGGAGAGTCTACGTAAGAACTGACGCAAAGAATCACGCCGCTTATAGCACTCTTGCCAAGCGTGTGAGATCTGCTCATGTGAGCAATCTCGTACAACAAGGAGTAGAAAAGTAGCACCAGACGCAGCATCCGTCTTGCGACTCCAGGAGTACGAAACCGGCAGCGCCTCCATCTCTCCAGGCAGCACAATGTAGCCCAAAACCATCTCCCCAGCCTCTTGAGAACAAACCAGATCTTGTAACTCACAACCAAACGAATCCACAAAATTACGAACCCCAAAAGAGCCGGAGCCTCCTTGCTCGGAAGCCTCCCACCCTACTTGGCTATCAAGAAGGTGCCACTGTTCATCAAAGAGAAAACACGAAACACTTTCCGCAAAGACGGGGGAAAAAGATAACTCGGGGGCAAGTTGCTTGAGATTCATTATTCTTAACTCTTTCAGGAGGACATTTCTTAGCGGCCTTCCAATAACACTTCCGACAAGCTCCTTCGAGGCATAACACATGCACCATCAAGGCAACACATGAGCGCCGTTCTCGAACACTGTTTGGGCTATTATAGGCGGATTCCTCAAAAAAAACCTAAACTCCTTAGAATTCAAGAGAAATGAATTCAGCCAAGAACCCTTTAGGTCGATCATGATAGTGAAGCGTAGGGAATGAATCCCGAGCACTCAAAAACGAACAACAACTATGTCGGACTCTCAAACAATCCTCCATGAGATCACTCAAAAGATCCATGACAGTGAAACATTCTTCGAGGCTATGCCAGATATCGAGCCTCTCCTACTTGAGTTTCTCCAAAGCGAGCGTGTGACCGTCTATTCTCGAGGAAGAAACGACAAGGAAATTGTTTCTAAGTTCTTAACAAGTGACAACGGAAACCAACCAAAAGAGATACGTGTGCCATTAAACACCGAGTCCATCGCTGGCTACGTTGCCATGTCACAACAACCTGTACGCATCAAAGATGTGTATAATGATGCTGAGCTAACAGCAATCAATGAACGGCTACGCTTTAATAAATCGTTCGATAAAGAAAGTGGATTTCGAACCAAATCCGTACTCGCTGTACCAGTGAAGTTCAAAGATGTGTTCCTTGGCGTGCTTCAGGTGCTCAACAGGCAGAACAAACCTGAATTCGATGATCTCGATGAGCAGCTCGCCCTAGGACTCGCAAAGGTCCTTGCTCAAAAATTTCGGTACGAACTCCGCGGCACAAGAAGTCCATACGACTATCTTGTGATGACAAAAAAAATTCACGGAGAAAAGCTCAAAGAACTCTCCACACGCGCTAAAAACGAGGGGACTTCTCTCGAGGAGCTGCTTGTTACAAGTGGAGGAATCTCAAAAGCAGAGCTTGGAGAATCATTTTCGAGGTACTTTCAAGTTCCCTACATGGGATTTGATGCACACCATACAATCCCCCCAGAACTCCTCAAAGGCATCAACCTTTCCTTTTTGAGAGAAAGCCTCTGGGTTCCAATCGATGGGCACCCTGAGGACGAAGTGGTTATTTTGATAGATAACCCTGGGGACGCTCGGCGTATTATGGAGATTCAGCGAACTCTACCCGCAAAAAAATATGTCTTTCGAGTCGGGTTTGCCGAGGACATTCTCCGCTACCTCGGCCAAGGCGGACAATCAGACGCCGCAACAGCAGATATTCACGATCTCGTGGGCAAACTTCAAGAAGAAGCTGGCCTCGAAGTTCACATTGCAGACGAAGAAGACGAGGAGGCGGCCGAAGACGAGGCCACTGTTATACAGCTCGTAAACCGAATTATTATCGACTCATATAAGGAACGAGCCTCTGATATTCACATTGAGCCAGCAAAGGGAAAGGCCAACGCCACTGTGCGTATACGTGTCGACGGATCTTGTCGCCCCTCGCTCTCCATTCCCCACACCCATGTGCGAGCTGTTGTCTCCAGAATTAAAATCATGAGTGGACTAGACATCTCAGAACGCCGGAAACCACAAGACGGAAAGTGTGTTGTTAAATTCCGAGGCAATCCTATCGAGCTCCGTGTTGCTACCGTTCCTACCGTAAACGGTGAAAGCGTTGTGATGCGTATTCTCGCTTCAAGTGAGCCTATTCCACTTGAAAAGCTCAATTTTTCTGATGCAACACTTACCAAGGTTCAACATATTGTATCTCAGCCTCACGGCGTTTTCCTCGTTGTTGGGCCAACGGGTTCAGGGAAAACAACCACACTACACTCCATCCTTGGCTCGATAAATACTCCTGATAAGAAAATCTGGACAGCGGAAGACCCCGTAGAGATCACCCAACCAGGGCTCAATCAGGTTCAAATGAAAAATGAAATTGGGCTCAACTTTGCCTCAGCGCTCCGCTCATTTCTTCGCGCCGATCCTGATGTGATTATGATCGGAGAGATGCGAGACCACGAGACTGCCCATATTGGGGTCGAAGCATCGCTGACCGGTCACTTCGTCTTTTCCACACTACACACGAACTCTGCGCCTGAAACAGTCACTCGATTGCTCGATCTCGATCTTGACCCTGTGAGCTTCTCCGATGCTCTCCAAGGAGTTCTCGCACAACGACTCGTACGCACACTTTGTGGAGAATGCAAAGAGCCATACAAAATACCCCAAGATGAATACACGACTCTTGAAAGGTACTACGGTGAAGAGCTCTTTTCTGAGCTTAATGTCACGGTGAATGAAACAGAAATTTATAGAGCAAAGGGGTGCGAAAAGTGTGGCAACACCGGCTACTACGGTCGAACGGGTATACACGAGCTCCTCGTAAATACGGAAACGATTAAAAGCTTGATTTACCGCAAGGCGGGGGCAAGTGAGATTAAGGATGAAGCGCTCAAAAATGGGATGCGCACATTGATGCAAGACGGGATACGAAAACTCTTTCTTGGCCAGACCGATCTCGCACAAGTTCGTAAAGTTGCTGGAAGCTAAAACTCTCGTAGCCTCTCACAATGAACTGGGGTAGCATTTCCGAAGCTCATGAACATTCGCCTCATACTTATTACTTGCTCACTTGCACTTAGCCTTCTCCTGGCTGAATTCATTGTCTCCATCGTCTCGCCACAAAATCTTAGTGGCACATGGCTCACCACAAGCAAGCGGGGTTACAGCCTTAACAGGGCAAACTGGGAAGCTCGCCATCAATTAGGCGAACGCACCGTTTCTTACTCTCTCAACTCACTCCATCAACGCTCCCCAGAACCACAACCAGAAGCTCGGCAAATACTTGTCCTAGGCGACTCCTTTACATTTGGCTGGCTCTTACGCCGTCAAGACAGTTACGTTGCGCTCCTCGAGGAGGCGCTCAACAAAGAAATCCCTCTTCGATATCAACTCCTGAACGCTGCTACAGGGGGTTGGGGGACAGCCCAGCAGCTTGCTTACTTAGAAGAGTTCGGAGATGAGATCTCCCCCAAAGGTGTACTTGTCTTCTTTAATGTTGACGATATTGCTAGGAGCTATTCGTCTAAACTCTACTCTCTCTCCGAGCAGGGCGCCCTAGAGAGAGCCGCTCCTTCGAAGGGCAAAGGCTTAAAACACTATATTCAACAGATTCCTTTCTACAGCTTCTTGCTTGAACACTCACACCTCTTTCAACTTATACGAAGAGCATACGTGTTTCGTCACCACTCCACTGCTCATACAAAAAGTTCCAAAGGAAACGTTCTTCCTCAAACAAAGACGTCAGGCACTCCCAACACTCTCCTTGCTGAAGCGCTCTTTAGAGAGATGACGCACTGGTGCGCCTCGAGAAATATTCCACTTTGGGTTATCGCAACTGGCTGGGGTTTTCGAGAGACACCCAATAATCCCTCGACACATTTTCTTCATAAAGCTCAAGCATTCTTCAGAGAACGCAACGTTGCCTTTCTCGATCTCGAAAGTGCTGTTGGAGATACCCTAGAAAGCAAAGGTCCAGCTCTCTACATTCCGGCAGATGGGCACCCAAATGAAAAAGGCGCGGCGCTTATTGCTCAAGCCAGCAGTCAGTGGCTTATTGAGCAAGTAGGAAAAATAGATTACGACTCTCGCTCAGCAGCCTTACCTAATATCTGAGGAGCTGCTAGCTCTTGGAGCACAGTTAGCGCATCATCACGAGTAGAAACATTCCCATCAAAAAGCCGCTCTCTGCCGAGAAGCGAGCGGTTCACTCCCCAGACAGTAACGTTCAAGATCTCCATTTGCTCTATCAGATCAGGGGAGTCAACTACTCTCGCTTGTACTTCAGCAATACGACGCCCAGGCCTTAATCCCCCTCCTGCAAGAGACAAGATACAACGCTTAGACTGCGATTCTTCGCACACCACACCCCCTCGTTTTCGAAACTGAGGCTTATCAACTTTAATGCGCACCCTAACACCTTCATTCACCATTTGGTCCACTACAGAGTCAGCAGTAACCCACGATACATCGCCAGGATGCGATTGAAGCTTAGCCGGGGGCGCAACATTTTCTCTTTGAGTACTTTGAACAGGATCCACTACTTCCTCCTACCTATATACGTTAACCCAGTTAGGAGAGTGGACTGAGAATGAGTCTTAATCAACCTTCTGTTCCAGTCTCATATCCACCTGCTCCTTGACCTCGCGTTCGACAAAAATGAAAGCCGAAGTCAAAGAACAGGAATCACAGCATACGAGCTCAGAGCTATGGACATTTCTCCCTGATTTCACTATGATTTTTCCTCCTACAGACACCTCTTTAGCAGCAGAAAAAGATGACAGAGACTCCAACAGACTTTATCCGAAAGATTATTAACGACGACCTTGCCAGTGGCAAAAATGGAGATCGGGTAGCTACTCGTTTTCCCCCAGAACCAAATGGATACCTTCATATTGGTCATGCCAAGTCGATCTGTCTTAACTTTGGCATAGCAATCGATTACAAAGGCACCTGTAACCTACGCTTTGATGACACCAATCCGACCAAAGAAGAACAAGAGTACGTTGATGCTATCCGAGAAGACGTACATTGGTTGGGCTTTGATTGGGCAGAACGAGAATTTTACGCTTCAGACTACTATCAGCAGCTCTATGACTACGCCATACAACTGATCAAAGAAGGAAAAGCGTATGTGTGCAGTCTCTCAGCGGATGAGATCCGTGAATATAGAGGGACACTCACTGAACCTGGTAAAGACAGCCCTTATCGAAACCGTACGGTAGAAGAGAATCTTCAGCTTTTTGAGAATATGGCTGCTGGAAAGTTTGAAGACGGCGCACATGTTCTTCGTGCAAAAATTGATATGGCCTCTCCGAACATGAACATGCGAGACCCGGCCATCTACCGTATTAAGCGCGCGCACCACCAACGCACAGGTGATAAGTGGTGTATCTACCCGATGTACGACTACGCACACTGCGTATCAGACTCTATTGAGCATATTACTCACTCTATCTGTACATTAGAGTTTGAAGATCACCGACCTCTTTACGACTGGTTTCTCGACGAGCTCGGTGTTAAGCACCATCCTCAGCAGATTGAATTTGCCCGCCTTAACTTTACCTACACCGTAATGAGTAAACGTAAACTTCTTCAACTCGTTGAAGAAGGGCATGTTAGTGGTTGGGACGATCCGCGCATGCCAACCCTTGCTGGTTTTCGTCGCAAAGGATTCACCCCGTCTGCCATAAGGGAAATGTGTAACCGCGTAGGTATCGCTAAAGCTAACAGCACCGTCGACATCGCCTTACTGGACTTCTGCCAAAGAGAGGATCTTAATAAATCAGCCACACGCGTGATGGCCGTGCTCGATCCTGTAAAGCTCGTCGTTACGAACTACCCCGAAGGCCAAACCGAAGAGCTCGACGCTGACAACAATCCTGAAGATGAGAATGCAGGAAAGCGAAAAATTCCATTTAGCCGCGAGCTTTACATCGAACGGAGCGACTTCATGGAAGATGCCCCTAAGAAATTCTTCAGGCTTTCGCCAGGGAAAGAGGTTCGTCTCAAGCACGCCTACTATGTGACCTGCACGGATGTCATTAAAGATGAGAATGGCGACATTGTTGAAATTCACTGCACATACGATCCACAGACAAAGGGCGGCTGGTCAGATGATGGAAGGAAAGTCAAAGGTACACTACATTGGGTCTCTGCTGAACACGCTCTTGATGCTGAAGTGCGGCTCTTTGAGCACCTCTTTACACAAGAATTCCCAGAGGACACGCCTGAAGGAGAAACGTTTCTCTCAAACATCAATCCCAAGTCACTGCAAGTCCTCACAGGCTGTAAGATCGAACCGAGTCTTCAAGTGGCTTCCGTAGAAGATCGCTTCCAATTCCTTCGGACAGGTTACTTCTGCATTGACTCAAAAGACAGCTCTTCCGAGAAGTTGATTTTTAACCGAATCGTTGGCTTAAAAGACTCCTGGGCCAAGAAACAAAAGAAAGCAGCTTAAGGAAAAGGAAGGGGCTGGCGTGATAAAAGATCTTAGTTCTCAGTTCTCACTCTTACACCCACTTCTTGCCGATATCCGATCTGTCACAACTCAAAATGATCGCGCCCGTTTTCGTGAAAACATTGAGCTCATAGGGCAATACATTGGTTTTGAGATCAGCAAGACTCTCTCTTCACGCGAAAGAGAGGTAACAACCCCGCTAGGAAAAGCTCAGTGTAAAGTGCTCGCTTCTCAGCCAGTCATCGCTACCATCTTACGAGCTGGGCTTCCACTCCACATGGGCCTTCTTCGCGCCTTCCCGAACGCTGACAATGGGGTTCTCTCAGCCTACCGCAAGCACTCTGATGAAACACATTTCGAGATATGCCTCCAGTATGCCTCTTGTCCCCCTCTAGAAGGTCGAACCCTTATTCTCAACGATCCAATGCTTGCGACAGGCAAATCTATGATAGCCGTTCTTAGGGAACTACAAGCTTACGGAACTCCCAAGGAAACTCACCTTGTCTCTGTGATTGCTTCCAAGCAAGGCGTAGAAGTCGTTGAGAAAGCATTTCCAAAAGTAACCATATGGACTGCGGCTATAGACACCGCTCTCAACGATAAGGGGTATATCATACCTGGGCTCGGCGATGCCGGCGATCTTGCATTTGGGTGTGGAACCCACCTCTCCTCTCTTAAAACGGGCTCCTAGCCATCAGCTTGACTAAGCACTCAAACGCCTTAACATGTACTTAGAGTACATTTTGAGCGGCTTATGGCATCAGCAACACCATCTCCATCGAACGACGACTACATCCCACCTGACCTCTACGACGCCCTTCGATCAAGCTCGGCGCTGCTCCGAGCCCAATTTCATGAACAGCCGATCCCCACTCTTCAAAGTCTTTACGAGAGCGACATTGGTGTTTATCAACACTATATGGAACAAGGAGAGATCGACTCCCTCGCACCTCTCCTCACCGATCTCGCTCAACGAGCAGCTATAGATGGATTAAGAAAAGAAGCCATTCAACTTACCGCGCTCGCACTCCTCCCTATCATCAGGACGCATGGTCGCGACTCGCAAGTCTACATGACTCAACTCTCTCGTGATATCTCAAGCTTTGCACGTCATGGACACACCGAAATAGGGCTCCTGCTTGCCGATGAACTGCTCATACATCCAGAGCAATCAAGGCCAACGGAGCTACTCTATTGGTACACCCGCACGCTTTGGATGAGAGAACAACAGCACTATTTCGAAAGTGTTGAGTGTGCCCAAAAATGGATTCAACTTCACGATGAAGAACTCCAGGGAAACCCACAGTTTTCAGAAGGACTCTTTGCCAGAGTCGACATACATCTCGCCCTCCTACACGGGCTCGTCGAAACAGGCATGCTCTCCGAAGCCTACACATGCTATCTCCAAACAAATTCACATCTCTATTCTTCTGAACATACACTACCGACCTACGCTCCTTATTGGACAAGATGCAGGTGCGAGCTCGATGTACTCCTTGCACGAATGGCGAGCGATAGTGGTGACATTTCTCAGGGAATTCGAATCATTGAATCATCATTGGACAACTTTACAACAAAAAGAGAGCAGGACAGCAGCGATTTTCTTCTCGAAGACACCCCTGCGGTATTTGGCAAACTTTTCGTCACGCTCGCAAAGATTAACTGGGGCACCGACTGGTCCTTGGTTCGAAAAGGGCTAGAATCTGGAAGGGCCGTTCTCAACCCTCAAGTGGATGAAAGTTTCTCGTTTGATGAACAATCAACACTCGTTGACGAGCTCGTACTCTCCTACCACTACCTTACAGAGCTCACAGAACAACTTGAGATCGTGCTTCAATACACCAAAGAAAGAGATGGAGACATAGAATATAGAGACGTCTCTACTGCTCTTAAAAATACGGTTCTTGGAGAAGAACTCCTTCAACACGCTCCACTTCCAGATACCAACATTCGAGCGCTGATCGGTATCATAGCGAAGCAAACTCACGAGGACCTAAGAAAATTAAAAGAACACATTGAGATTGCTGATGATCATTTCGACAAAGCGGCGAGACTCAAAACGGCTCTGAGGAAGAGACTACTCGCTCTTCGAAAATCGATTACGCCAAGCTCCGATCCCGCCCACAACCTCCTGGTCGAAAAGGAAAGAGAGATTCGCGAGATAGAAGAGACTCTCCCCTCGCTTTCTCTCGAGAATAAGAATTAGCTATTTATTTCTTTAGCCTCTTACATTGCTCAAGGTTCTCGGCCTGGTCAAGCACACAGTAACGCCCTCTCTTTTTTAATGAAAAAAGATAACCTCCATTGCCTGACTTCTTCTTTTCTTTACATGTTGATATTTTCAGGAGCTTATCTCCCTGTTTTTTCGTTCTCTTAACAAGTCGAACTTCATTATTTACCATACAAGTGCCTTTTGCTCTTACTTTGCCTCGCTTTGTTTTCTTCAGTTTCAGCGTAAGCACTGCTTCCTCATCGGAGCCTCCATTTTCTTCGCCCCCATTTTCTTCACCTCCACCTTCTTCACCACCATTCGATGGAATCTGGCTTTCCCCTCTAGCACTTGCAACATAGGGCGCCCAAAAATCAAACACCCGAACACTGTCGGCTAGGTCGACTTGGCCTGTTACAGAGCCTTCGTACAGAAGTTCAGGACTAGAGAAACAGTTACATGACGTCGCTTGTTGATCACCATACCCATCCACGCGGCAGGTACGTAGTGCCGACATAATGGTGTAGTAGCAGGTGTCCGTCTGAGCCACAACAAAGTGATTACCAGTACCATAGCTTGGAGGAATAAAGAAAAAACGTGAGCGATCGTTCTCTGCCGAGTAGTCATGGTATGCACCGAGTGTATGGCCAATCTCATGAGCTAAGGTAAATCCATTATCCTTGATGTTTCCTACACCCATACTAATCGCGCTTCCTGATAAAGCTTGACCATAAGTTGTAGGAATTCCAGCATACGCTCCAGCAGGGGTTGTTTGTTGTAATACGACACGAATCATAGTGTCAGCTTGGGCTTCTTCCATTGCAGCATGAAAATCAAAGGCCTGCGCCAATTCTGTGCCTGCCTCTGTCATATCTGTGCTCGAAACATTAATCGGAAGCGCTTGAGTATGTACGAGGCGATGAACAATAGCAGAGCCACTCTGCTCAAATATACGATTTACCGATTCAAATGCTCTTGTAATAGCCTGAAGAAATCCATCTTCTCCTCCTTTAGCTTCTCGAGCCGCCGGTGTGTAGAAGACAGCATAATCAATGGTAATCACCTCAGCTCGTGGAGAAGGGTCTAAAAATGCAAGTCTCTTGGGGCGTGGGCGGTTTTGTCCACAAAATGAATCAGCCCAAACAGATGTGCTACAGACAAGACAAAGAAAGAGTAAAGTAATCCGCATAACAAAAACCTCCTAACAAATTGGTTTCGACACACAAAGAACAATCTCGAAGACTTCACTGCTCATTGCGTGAATCCATGATGCTTAACAGGCTCAAAATACGAAGTTTTCGTATGAAGCGATTCCAATTCTTAAGGAGAAGAGTGGGCGTAGAGGGGAACAATCAGCGTTCCTTTCTTTTGTGGCTCAATCGTAAAGAGGTATCCCTCATGAAACTTTCACACTACACCCTGCTTTCGCTTTCTCTTCTAGGAATTCTTTTTTCTTTACCTGCTTCATCTCAAGCACAAGAAGAAAAACAATTTATCTTCAAACGTCAAAAACTCTGCATGACGGCAGATGGAAAAATCTTTGTTCGTCGAAAAATCTGTAAGCGTTATGGAGAAGAGCGTGTCGACGCTACTTCTTTAATTGAACTCATTTCCGCGAACGTGGCTTTCGATACTCCTGCTACTGGTGAAAAAGGCGAAAAGGGAGACACTGGGGCTCAAGGACCACAAGGCGAGCAAGGTCTTCAGGGCGAGACAGGACCGCAAGGTGAAGTTGGACCACAGGGAGAGCAAGGTGCTCAAGGTGAAGCTGGAGCTCAAGGCCCAATCGGACCGCAGGGACTACAAGGTCCAGTTGGAGCACCCGGACCTCAAGGACCACAGGGAGAGCAAGGACTGCCAGGTCGTACCGGAAAAACTGGCCCGATTGGTCCACAAGGTGAGCCAGGAATCTCAAATTATACTATCTTGAGCGCTACCTCTGAGACCGACTCAAGCTCTACAAAAACAGCGACAGTAGTATGCCCACGAGGAACATACGTACTCGGTGGCGGAGCTTATATTGATAGCGACGATCGAAGGCTTCAGCTCCAAGCTTCTTATCCAGACACAAAAAGTAGCTGGAGTGCTCGAGCACGTGAGCACGGCTTTTTCCACCACGATTGGACGCTCACTGTGTATGCGACATGTGCGGCGGTAAACAGATAATACTGGACATTAAAATTATAGAACATTACTTAAGCCACCCTTTGCGGGGTGGCTTTTTTTTCTTTCTCATCTTCAAAGCTCTAAGCCTCACCCTCCTAGCCTTAGTCTTTGTCCAGATCCACGAGTAAGCTGGATAACCAGTGAAAAAGAGGAAGCAGTTTGAAACCCATAAGGTGCTGTCTGTTATACACAGAAACTCTATCCAGGATTTAAGCGTATCCTTCTTGATCTGACTCCGCTTGGTTACAAATTTATAACGCGAAGTACGCGAGGTACGCGAAGATCTTCCCCTTCGCGTACCTCGCGTACTTCGCGTTATAAAATTTTACCGTGGTATCTGCATTTTCTATGAGATTGCCTCTTACCCCTGGATCTGGGCTTTGTCCTTGTCTTGCTCTGAGCAGGACTAGGACCAAAAACTCTAAGGAAGGGGGATTTCTTTCTTCACCCCATATGCTACCATCCACAACCGAAAGCAATTATTCTCTCAGTGTGACTCATGCAGTTCTTCCGATACAAAGCCGACAGACTCCCTACCGCTCTCATTACCCTGCTATTCTTTCTCGATCTCGTTGTCTACTTTACCGTTGAAAACACTTGGCTTGTGTTTGGCTGGATGCTACTTGGCATTGGCCCAAAAGCATGTATCTGTGCATGGAACCACCACCACCAACACGTTGCAACATTTAAACAAACATTTCTTAATCGACTACTTGAAATTGTTTACGCTGCTCACACAGGTATTACAACAAACGCCTGGGTTCTCCACCACAACCTTGGACACCACCTGCACTATCTTGACCAAACAAAAGATGAGTCCGGATGGAAACGCAAAGATGGCTCCACCATGGGCACTTGCGAATATACATTCGTTATAGCGCTCACTGGGTACCTTCGAGCCTTCCGTGTTGGGAAGAAGCATCCAAGATTTCAAAAAGGATTTCTCCAGATGGGAGTTATCATTGTTGCTCTGCTCGCAGTCCTCTTATGGCACAACTGGATCAACGCACTCCTTATTTTTGTTCTCCCAATGGTTGCAGGATATGTGATTACCTGTTGGCACACCTATTATCACCACGCTGGTCTTGATACAGACGATCCACTGCATGCCTCAAATAACATCATGCACAAGTGGTATAATATTCTGACTGGGAACCTCGGGTATCATACCGCCCACCATATGAAGCAGGGGCTCCACTGGTCGCTATTGCCGGAATACCACAGAACGATTGAAGAGAAGATTCCCGAAGAACTTTTTCATAAACCTTGCTTTCCGTTTACGTTGTTGCCGGCTACTTAAGTCTCTTTACGTCTATTTGGGTTTATTAATATTAGGCGGGGGCTGATACCAAGAATAAGACTAAAACCAAGATATAGGCAAAGGCGGAGGCTGAGAAAGAGACTCCCATGCTCCTCGTCTTTGTCTCAGCCTTAGCCTCAGCCTCAGCTTTAATCTATATCTTGGTTTTAGTCTTATTCTTGGTATCAGCCTTAATCTAAATACAAAATCTCATCAGTCACTATTTATCTTGCGTACCTCCACTTCTTCTCTTGATCCCCCGATCCCCCATTGGATATCCTCTACAAACACTTTCAAATAGAGGCACACATGACAACCGCAGGCACCCACATTCGACCACCGGCCAAAGTGATTTGGCTCACTGGTATCTCTGGAGCCGGGAAAAGCACTCTCGGAGAAAAACTCTTTGCTTACTTCTCAGAACACGTCGAGCAAGTTGAGTTCCTTGACGGAAATGAAGTCAGGGACTTTTTTGATAACGATCTCGGCTTTACCGACGAAGAGCGACATATGGCAATTAAACGCTCGGTCTTTGGAAGCTACCTCCTCGCGAAAAACGGAGTGCATGTTATCGTTGCCAGCATCGCGGCCTCATATGAGATTCGAGATTTTATCCGCAAAAAACTCGGCGACCACTATATTCAGGTGTGGGTCAAAGCCTCAGTCGATACGGTACGAAAACGAGACGTTCGGGGACTTTACAAAGCTCACGACGAAGGAGATGAGGAGAATCTCCCTGGGGTAGACCAGGGATACGACGAACCTCGAAATCCACACATCGTTATCGAGACTGATTCTGATACTATTGATGCATCTTTTGAAACATTACGTTCTTTTCTCTCGCAACACTTGGAGTTTGAATGAGTCAATTAACTATCTCTTTTGAGCAGTGGCTAGAAGTATCAAATATTTGCGATGGTACTTTCGCTCCTATTACAACTTTTCTTGGGAGTAAGGATTACCAGTCGGTTGTCTCCGAGATGCGGCTCCAAGACGGATCGCCTTTTCCGATTCCAATCACCTTAGATCTTCCTCAGGACAAGAGATCCTCATTTGAAAACCTCAACTCCATCGAACTCCACGTCGAAGGCCACTCTGGTGCCATCGCCACACTCACCCCAACAGAGATCTTTGAAGTCTCACCTCAAAACGATGCAAAAAAAGTCTTTGGAACTGATGACTCAAGTCATCCCGGTGTAGCAAAAGAACTTTCACGCTCGCCTTTGCGTATCGCAGGAAAGCCCGAGCTCCTTCAAACAGTTCCTCAGCTCTTTCCCGATCTCGCGCTCACACCATCTCAAACAAACTCTGCTTTTGAAAAACGCAGCTGGAAGAAAATTGCTGGATTCCAAACACGCAATCCTCCTCACCGCGCCCACGAATACCTCCAACGTGTTGCCATGGAACTGTGCGATGGAATTTTCCTACAGCCTCTTATTGGCTGGAAAAAACCTGACGATTTTGCTCCTCGTGCTGTTGTCGCGGGATACCAAGTTCTCACTGAACAATTTTATCCCAAAGAACACGCCCTCCTTGGAACTCTCACTACTCCTATGCGATATGCTGGCCCACGTGAAGCCGTTTTTCACGCTATCATCCGACGAAACCACGGTTGTACGCACTTTATCGTTGGAAGAGACCACGCTGGTGTCGGTGGTTTTTATGGAAAATACGAGGCACAAGAACTCTGTGCGACCTTCAATGATCTTGGCATTGAAATTCTTGCACTTAGCGGGCCCTACTACTGTGCACATACAGGGGGAATTGCGACTGAGAAAACAACGCGATACTCTGAGGACGAACAAGAACAGGTATCTGGTACACGTATGCGACAACTTCTCTCAGAGGGACATAGGCCTCCAGCAGAGTTTATGAGAACCGAAGTTGCCGATGCGCTTATTGAGCTCTCCAAGCGTGGAGAATTATTTGTAGGAGATCGATCGTGAAGTTTACTGTTATTACCACTTTTGGCCCCTCTCTTCGTAACAAAGCCAAGCTCGAAGAGATAAACTCTCTTGGGGATATCATTTTAAGAATCAACGGCGCCCATATCGACCCTGAGCAAGTCTCAGAAACCGTCTCCTTTATCCGAGACGCACTTCCGAAAACCCCGATCATGATGGATCTGCCAGGTAACAAGGTACGACTTCAGCATCTCGGTGGGGAAGTCCCGATCTGTAAGGGCGAACCATTTGAAATCCATGGGAATCAACTGAATTATCCAAATTACGCGGAGCACCTCTCCGTTGGAGATCGTGCTCTAACCCATGACTCGAAATACACTCTTGAAGTTATTGGGATCGAGGGAAACACCATCACTTTCAGCCCACACCAAACAGGCACCCTCCTGCCAAACAAAGGGCTTCACGTTGCTGGCGCTAATAAAACACTCCCATTTCTTTTCGATAAAGATAAAGCCCTCATCCGAGCGGCTGTGAATACTCGCATTGATATTCTCTCACTTTCCTTTGTTCGTACCGCAGAAGACATCAAAGAAGCTAAGAGCGTGATGACTGAAGCTGGCTCCGAGATAGAGATCTTCTCCAAGGTAGAAACGGAAGAATCCATCGAGAATCTTGGAGAGATCTTCTATGAGGTGGATACCATCAACGTCGATAGAGGTGACCTCTCGGCAGACATCGGTGTACTACGCCTCCCCCTCGTCCAAGAGCGAATCATTGATTCTGCACAACGCGCTGGAAAAAACGTATTCCTTGCAACTCAGTTTCTTCACAACATGGAGGAACACCCGGTGCCTCTTATTCCTGAGATCGTCGATCTCTATAACACCATCAAACGTGGGGTAAGTGGCATTCAACTCTCAGAGGAAACAGCCGTAGGACGTTATCCAATTGAAGCAACAAAACTTGTCTTTGATATGCACAAGAAGTCTTATAGCTCGAGCTAAGCAGACATTGGTGTAATCTATTTTTTAAAGATAAGCCTGCCTTTCTTTGTGATTGGCTCTATATTGAGTTCATTCATCAGAGCGATATCAGCCCGATCTGAGTCAGAGAGTCTTCCAGCTTGTTCAGACAATATACGGAGAACTTCTCGCTGGTCATGGAAATTCACTCCAGGTTTTATCCCTATCCCGAGAGAGACAATAGGAGCATTTCCATCCTCGCATTTTCGATAAAGAAACGCTTCCTCAACTGGAGAAAGCTGAGAGAGAGTATCTTGAACCCAAAGCATGAACGTTTCCGAGGGCGCTGCGTTGAGTTCAAGATACCGAGCCCCTCCGACAACGCACTCCTCTTCCATTGAATGGGGCTCAATTGCTCCCTCGAGCAAAACACCATGTTGGTCTCCAGCCACAACATGTGATTCAGGAGGCTGGTCGTCGTACTGCGGAGAAAACGGGTCGTCGTCTGGCTCCTCAACTACCTTTATAAACGAACTCTTCATACGTCCAGGCAGATCGGTGATCAGCATGCTGTTGGGATCAAAATCCTTAAACTCCTCATCTTTTTCAGTGCTCCGCTTAGGAGACAAACCATTCTCTTCGTCGGCTTCTGCAACCTCTTGTGCTTTCTCTTGTGGAGTAACACTGGGGCTCGACTCTCTCTTCCCCTCCTCCTCCTGCGGAAACGGGGGTTCGGTTGCTTCCTGCTCACCGGAAAGTCCGGCATCTCCAATAACGAACGCGCCACACAATCGCCCGAGTAAAATAGGATAGACACACAGCGGAGCAAACGCTGCCACTCCCATAAGAATTTGAGAGAGCCCTGGCGAGCTCATGACAAAAAGAGTAGAGAAAAGACCGATGGGAAGAGTCGTGCACAGCGCACAAAACACCATTCCGCCAAAGAGAGCGCTGTAGAGCACAATAAGATCTCTTCCCCGCTCAAAAAAGATCCATCCCCATATATCTGTTCGTAGCACTTCACTTAATTCAACCGTACATGTAGTAAAGAGGGCACAAAGCGATGGCGTTAAGACAAAGAGAACGAAGAGTAAAAGAAACGCTACGCCAAGAATGGCATACAGCGCAGGAGAGTTCATCATGAACGGCATGCCCATGCCTAACCCTGCGAACTGAGTCATCATTGTTGTGGCACGGTGATAGAGCAAGTAAAGGGCAAGGTACTGGGGCAAACAAAAAAGCATAAGGGTGAGGAGATAACGTCCAGCATACTGCAATGCCTCTGCCTCTGAGAAACTCTCGTGAAAAAATCCAGCATGAAGTGCTCCCTCTCGAGCTGAAAGGGCAAATCGCCCCACAGCAAGAGCAACTATAAAAGGCGAAAGGACGAGTAGAATCCAGGGGGCGGCTAAAGCCTCTGAAAGTCCATAAGCACAACCAAAGCAAAGAGAGTAGAGCGCAAACACCGGCGCAGCTGAGAGCGCTGTTCGGGGGGAGAGGATGTCAGCAACTATTTCGCCACTATAGCCTCGAAATACCGTAATATTTTTAGCTTCCATACCTATCGAATTCGGCAGAATGAGCTGATTCCTTGACGATGGTAGGAGGCCTTCCTCGATCCTGGCTAACTATTTGATAAAATTACTCATTCTTAGGACCTCTTAAGGAGTTCTCCTATTACGCCGATTCCAACAGATATACCACCCAAGTGCGGAACATCACTAAAGAAGGGGAACCAGTTTCATGGGACAGAAGAGCGCAAAAGAAAAGTTTCCAAACGGGAGCATCATGATCGTAGATGGTTCTGACACAGATAAAGAAGCAATTGCTGCACCATTCGCAGAAAAAGGATACGAGGCAATTGTTTGTAAAGATCCTCAACGCGTATTTCGTGTGCTCGATATTCGGCCAAAGAGCTGGAAGCCAATACTCATTTCAGTAGACATGATTGTTCCAGGCCATAGTGGTTTTGAAATTATGCGCCAGCTTGCAAAGAAATTTCCAAACAAAGAAGTTCCACTGCTTATGACCTCGCGTCATCCAACAGGAGAAGATCTCCTTGAGGCAACAAATGCTGGTGCTCACGATTTAAAACAAGCTCCTCTTACTCTTGAAATGCTCGATGAGATACTCGAAAAAATAGAGGTAGCAAAACTCAAAGCTGAAGTTGGTGATATGGTCTTCAAGATAGACTATACGTAAAGCTTTTTCTCAAGAATATATTTTCGTACGCTTTCTGGTACGAAATCGTTTATAGGCTCCCTACGCGCTACGCGTTCCCGGATAGTAGAGCTTGCATAGTCAGTTGGAACAAAATCTTGGGCATCAAGGTAAGTGCAGTACTCCGGGCAAGGGGTCTGCTCTTCCTCTCCTAGCCGTGGCAGCACAAGGAAGTGAGTAAGCTGAACAAGTCTTTGATACTCTTTCCAAGATGGAAGTGTCGGGACACGATCAGAACCGATCAGAAAGAAAAACTCCGTTTCCGGGTGAAGCGCGCGAAGGTGGTCGAGAAGATCGACAGTGTAAGAAGATGAAAGTCCTCCGTTGAGCTGAACATCGCTGATGGCAGCATCAGCACTTTCAGGCATACACTCTGCTATTGCCATCTTGAGCATTTCATAACGATCAGTGGAGGATGCAAAGGATGAGCGATCGTACCTCTCATCACCCGTTGGAACAAACCAGATGCCGTCATATGATAGCGAGAGAATATAAGAGGCTATATTCATGTGCCCAAGGTGAGGAGGATCAAAGGAGCCTCCAAAAAGAACAATTTTTTGCGGTGAAGCCATCACGGGTTTCCTATGGGGTCTTCTTGAACATTTTTAACGCGAAGGCCGCGAAGTACGCGAAGGGTAAGTATCTGAAATTTCTTGCTTCGCGTACTTCGCGGCCTTCGCGTTAAAATCAAAAACATAAAAATGCTATGATTTCAAAAACACCTCGATCCATTATTGTTTCTCATCACAGGTTGAATCCTTCTTCATTTTACTTCACCATCTTGCGTAATGGCAAACGGATGGAAGATTGCAATGAGCGCGGGAGAACTCTCTGGAGATGAGCACGCCGCTCAAATGGTCACCTCACTTCTTGCACGAGAACCTGAGTGCACTTTTCGAGGTATGGGGGGACAGCACCTGCGAGCAGTAGGTGTTGATACGATTGTTGACTCAGAGACAAGTGCTTCCGTTATGGGCTTTGGGGAGGTATTAGGCTCCGCTTCTAAGATCCTTCGAGCCTTAAGCGATATGAAAACGCTCCTCGCTACATGGAAACCCAATCTCCTTATTCTTATTGATTATCAAGATTTCAATTTCCGCTTGGCAAAATATGCACATTCTCTTGGAATACCTGTGCTCTTTTACGTTTCGCCATCCGTTTGGGCATGGAGGCCTGGCCGGATTAAGAATGTAAAGCGATACGTAAACTGCCTTGCTTGTATCTTTCCCTTTGAGCCCCAATACTACAGCGAGCGTGGATACGGGCATGCTCACTATGTTGGCCATCCCTTTGTTGCTGAGTTTGAAACTCGGCGTCTCTCACAAGAAAGGAAAGATCAATTACGAAACGAACTCGAAATCCCTCTCAATGCTCCTCTCCTTGCCCTCCTGCCTGGAAGTCGCAAGAAAGAGATCAGAGCACATCTCGACCCCATGCTTGACGGCTTCTCCCTCTTACAACAAAAACACCCTGAGACGCATGCGATCTTACCCCTTGTCTCACACATCGACACACCCGAGCTACGCCAGAAAGTCTCTCCTCTATCACAACTCCACATCGTGTCAGAGAAATCCATCGAAGCAATGCAGTTAGCTGACGCGGGCATTCTCAAATCCGGCACGTCGAATCTTCAAGCAGCTTTTTGCGATCTGCCATTTACCATGATCTACAAAGCTCCTCTTCTGAGTGAAGTTATTGTTCGCTCTTTTGTAAGCCTCAAACAATACTCACTCGTCAATGTCATACACGAAAACACCGTAAAGGAACTCATTCAACGATCTGTGACGAAAAAGGTTATCGCCCAAGAGGCTGAAAAACTCCTCTTCGACTCTGCCTATAGCTCCTCAAGAAAAGAAGCATTAAGAAATATTGTTTCCCTTTTCACTGAGCGTGATAGCCTGGGAGAGCTTGCACAGTACAAGAGTGCAGGTGAACGGGTAGCCCATCTCGCTTACTCTCTATTGCAAGGTAAAGCATGAACGCAACAGAACTCCTCTCACAGTACCGATCTCGCATGGAGACACTCTTTCGTCTCCGCTCCGTTTCAGCACTCCTTGATTGGGACCAGCAGGTCAACCTCCCTCCACAAGGAGCAGCCGATCGAGCCAATCAACTCGAACTCTTAAGCACCCTTGTTCACAAAGAGAAAACGGATCCCGAGCTTCATCGTATCGTATCTGAGCTGCACAACTCGCTTGACACCTTAAGCGAGCCAGATCAAGTAAATATCCGTGAAACCAAAATTGAACTTGAGCGCGAAGCAAAACTCCCAGAAGAATACGTTGCTCGCGTGGCTAAAGCCGCTGCTGAGTGCTACACGGCTTGGGTTGAAGCTAAAAAGAATGATGACTTTTCTGCCATTCAGTCTCTTTTAGAACGAAACATCGACCTTGCAAAAGAAAAGATTGAGCTTGTTGGCTATACAGAGACTCCGTATGACGCACTCCTTTATGATTTTGAGCAGGGCTCAACTCTTTCTGCTATACAACCTCCACTTTTAGCTCTAGCAAAAGCCATCAAAGAGATGCTCCCTGTACTCCTTGAGAAGTGTCCCGAAACTTCACCAAAAACAGAGTCTTTTTGCCTACAAAAGCAAGAAGAGCTCTGTAAACACCTCGCTTCTCAGATAGGCTACTGCTTTGACTCAGGGCGACTCGATAGCGCTCCACACCCATTTATGACAACGCTCGGCAGAAAAGATAAACGAATTACCACCAGGTACAACGAGGCCAACTACCTTTCAAGTATTCTCACAGTCCTCCACGAAGCAGGACACGCTGTTTATGAACAGGGACTTCTTGATGAATGGGCAGGAACACCAATGGGCGAAGCCGTGTCTTTGAGTATTCACGAATCACAATCGAGAATATTTGAGAACATCTTTGGAAGAAGCAAGCCATTTGCACATTACCTCTACAGCATTCTCGATAAATATTTTCCTGAAGAACACGCCCAGAGCTCTCCCGAACACATTTGGCAACAGCTCAACGGAATTCACCCCTCGTTTATCCGCGTCGATGCTGATGAGGTGACATATTCATTACATGTGGTCATCCGTCTTGAGCTCGAAGAGCAGCTCTTTAACGGCAACCTCGCAGTAGCAGAGCTGCCAGACGCTTGGAATGCGAAGTATAAAGAACATCTCGGCCTCGATGTTCCTTCAAACGCTGTCGGAGTACTCCAAGATGTGCACTGGTATGGGGTAGGGTTTGGATACTTTCCAACCTATGCTCTGGGGAATCTCTATTCAGGTATTATGCGTGATGTGATGCTTTCAGAGCGCGCTGATTTTGAGAGCGACTTCGAGCGTGGTGACTTTAGCTATCCCCTCAACTGGCTCCGCGAGCACGTTCATACTCAAGGTAGACGTTTTACCGGTATCGAGCTTGCCAACAAGCTCTCTGGCGACGCGCTTTGTGAGAAGCCCTTTGTATCTTATCTCAAAGACAAGTTCGATTTGTAAGGAGAAACAAATGTTTGAAGCCCTCAAAGACTTTTTTCAAGACAGAGCACCTCTCAAGTATGACAAAAATGGCACAGTTACTTCTGAGCATATTCGATTTGCTGTAACCGCACTTCTTTGGCAAGTCATTCAAGCTGACGACAATGTGCTCTGCATGGAAACAGATAAGCTTTTTCGTCTGCTTACCAAAGAGTTTGACCTTTCAAAGGAAGATTCTAACGAGCTCATGAGCATCGCACAGAGCAAAGAATCCCTCTACCGGGTAGAAGAGTTTCTTGACGTAGTGAAAGAAAACTTCACCGAAGAGCAAAGGCAACATATCATAGAAATGGCTAGAAACGTTGCGTTGTCTGACGAAACACTTGATAACCCGGAGGCTCTCACGGTGGATCTATTGGCTCATCAATTGGGACTTTAATGAAACGGTAAGATAAGCGGCACAACCACCCACAAGGCTGCAAACGCAAGTATCGTTACCGGAAGCCCCACCGTAAAATAATCACGGGCTCGGTACCCACCTGCCCCCATTACCAGCAAATGAGCCTTGTGACTAAAGGGAGTTAGAAAGGCAATAGAGGCAGAAATAGCAACTGCCATGAGAAGCGGATAAGGACTAATGCCGAGCGACGTGGCAGCCTCAATAGTAATAGGAGCAAGGAGAACTATTGTGAGTGTTCCATCAAGTGTCTGGCTGAGCAAGCTTGAAAGAAGAGAGAAGGCAATTAAGATAGCAATTGGTCCTAGAACCCCTACACTGTGCGACAACGATTCAGCGGCTAACGCAACGAGCCCAACATCACCTACAGCATTCCCTATCGGAATAAGACAAGCAACAAGAAAAATAACTCGCCATTCAACCTCACGGTATGCTTCACGCATTTGAATCGCTCCAAAGAGCGCTACAAACGTCGCACCAGCAAAGGTTGCAATATGTGCTGGAAAGATCTGAAACGCTGCAAGGAAAATAGTGAGCAACAACCCTCCAAGCGCAACGGGAGCTTTCCCCTCTCGCTTCGCTTTCTTAATTTCATCAGTGAGTACGACAAAATCTGGATCTTGCGCAAGGACTTGTATCTTACGACGTGGGCCTCTGAGCAAAAGCGCATCTCCAAAATGGAGCGGTTCTCGCGCAACACGAGAGCGAATTGGTCGCCCCTCTCGCCAGAGTGCAAGACAGTGAAAGCCATACTTATCACTAAAATTAATGTCACGAATGGTTTTATCGATAAGCTTTGAACGAGGCGAAAGAATGGCTTCGACAATACCAACCTCAGAAGATTCTATCTCAGAGTCAACGTTGGTGGACTCAATTTCGAGTTCGCCAAGTTGAACAAGACCACGCATAAATGCACGCTCCCCAACAAAGATTAAGGTGTCACCAGAAACAATTTCATCTTCTTCTGAGTGCAGTAACCCTCCCTCATCCTCCCGAAGCAAGCCAAGAAGATTAAGGTCAAGAAGCCCGACAATCTGACTCTCTTTGAGGGGAGTCCCAACAAGTGGGCTTTCAGAGCTCACATCAAGCGAAAAGGCGTGGCTAGCGAGATACTCTGTAATATTGATCGAAGAGGGCTCGAGGACCAAACCACTCTTTTCCATCTCCTCAAACTCTTCCGTTGAGCCAAGAATGTGGATACGATCTCCAATAGCAAGAGGTTCATCTGCAATACGATCAGCTCGAAAACTCTCTTCTCGCTCAAGAACAGCTGCAATCACACGATATTTCTGACGAAGCTTGAGCTCTCGAAGATGAGCCCCTTCCCAACGAGCATCTTTAATGGCAAACGATCTCGCTTCGTAACGTAGAGATGCGCGAGCAGCAAATTGAGCACTTACCTGTCGAATCCCCGCTCCACGAAAACGCAGCAACCTTCTCAACTCAGCTAGCTTTCCACGTACAAGGAGGAGGTCTCCTTCACGAAGCACCTCCCCGGCGGTAGGAGCAAAAACCCGTTTATCTCCCCGCAATACGGTTACCACATGAGCGTCAAGTGCTGTCCCAAACTTAAGATCAGAGAGGGTCTTTCCTACTACAGCCGAGCCAGTTGGCACGCGTAGAGAAAAGAGGCGCTCGGTAAGTCGGTAGACACTCTTAAGATCACGCTTTCCTTTTCTCCGTTTTGAGGCCTCTCTTTCTGGTAAACGACGCCCTCGCGTGACAACAAAATAAAGGATACCAACAAAGACAAGGGCAAGACCATAAGGAGTGAAGTCAAAAAACTCAAACGGCTCTAGCCCTTTTTCGCGCATAATTTCAGAGATAAGAATATTCGGCATCGTACCGATGATGGTCATTGAGCCACCAAGAACAGTAGCAAAAGAGAGTGGTATGAGAAGACGACTTGGAGAAATATCAGCTCGGTGAGCAATACTTACCGTAGCAGGAAGAAGGAGAGCGGTTGCTGCCACGTTCGACATAAACGCAGAGAGCACAGCTCCAAGAGCCATCACGGCAACAATATTGAAAAGCTCCCTACTTCCAACAACTCGATTAACAAACGCTGCCGTTTGCTCGGCCACACCTGTGATGCGGAGGGCTGCACCGAGAAAAAAGGTGCCTATCATCGTAATAACAGCAGTAGAAGAAAACCCGCTAAAAGCGTGATCAAAAGAGACATAGCCGAGCAAAACAAAGATCATCAGCCCAGCCAAGGCCGTCAAATCAACAGGGAACTTCTCTGTCAGAAAGAGGTAAACAAGAACAACGAGAAGAACAAGGACAAGAACCGCGTCAAAGGTCATACTAGGTATTCTCAATCATATGAAACGTATCACTCACAAAGTTCCCGGAACCTGCGACACGTGTTACTCTGCCATTTTCGGCGAGTCGCGCAAGCAAGCGGTACACTAACACTTCGTCAACGCCACCAATCTCGCTAGCAAGATCGTGAGCAGTCATCGCACGTTGCTTCCGATGGAGTGTAGAAAGAAGGTTATGTTGCAACACCAAGATTTCAGCTGCAGCTTTTTTCCCCGCTTCAACTCCCGGCTGATGATAGGCATTGATATCAACGAAGCTTGCATAAAAGCCAACAGCTCTCTCAAAAAGAGCTAGGAGCATTCCGACGTAATACTCGGTAACATCTTGAAGCGAGATAGTAATACTTTCTCTCTTATTTTCTGAGAGTGCCTTGCGTGTACCGTGTAGAAACCCTGCAAGATAGTCGCCGGCATTCATTTCGTCTGAGAGTTCTTCTGAAACAAGAGACGAGAGCGCAACTTGCGCGTCCTCTTGAGCTACGTGATAGTCAGAGAGCGCTGAGACATCACGATATACCTCAAGGAAGGTCACAAAAAAATCGTTTAAGCCTTCGCGCAGCTGTTGAATATAGGCATGCTGGTCCGTCGACCCCTTGTTGCCGTATACAGTTATCCCTTGGTGGACAATTTTGCCTTTGCGGTCAGACTCCTTTCCGAGGCTCTCCATAACAAGTTGCTGAAGATATCTTGAGCACAGCAGAAGCCTATCTTTATAGGGCAAAACGACCATAGCTTTTTCGCCTTTTCCTCCTGTGGCTTTATACCAACCAAGAGCAAGCAGCAGCGCTGGATTAGAAGAGTACGAATCACCTCTTGTGAGCTCATCCATATGAGCCATCCCCTCAAGAAATGATTTTGTATCACTTCCTTGAAGACCTAAAGGAAGCAGGCCAACGACACCTGAGACACTCGTACGCCCTCCAACCCAATCCCAGAGTGGAAAACGAGATATCCATTTTTGCTCCTTTGCATACGAATCAAGAAGACTACCCTCTCCAGTAACGGCGACAGCGTGACGCGCAAAGCTCAGACCAACAGTAGAAAACGCTCTTTGGGCGATCTTCATCCCATTTGCCGTTTCTCTCGTTCCTCCAGACTTTGAGATAACAACCACAAGCGTCTCTGCCAAATTAGGTATTTCAGAGAGCGTCGTCGCAAACCCATCAGGATCGGTGTTATCAAAAAACCACGTTGGCATCTTCTGGTGTGCAGAGCGAAACGCGTTATAGAGAAATTGTGGGCCAAGTGCAGATCCGCCGATTCCTACAACGAGAAGATATCGAAAATACCTTTCACGTTCAGGAGCAATAGCTCCCGAATGCACCTGAGAGCAGAAATGCTCAATGTCTTTTTGAACCCGACGAATGTCTTCGGTGTACTCCTTTTGCGGGGCAAGCTCTGGTGCTCGCAGCCAGTAATGACCGACTTGGCGACCCTCGTCTGTGTTGACCTCCTGGCCACCTTCAAGAGCTCGCATCTCAGCGAGGGCTTTTTGTGCCAAACCCGCAAGAGCGTCGAGGTCTTCAGGCTCAATAGCCAAGTGGCTCAGATCGACACAAAAAGCGTTCTTCCTGTCGAAACAGCTCAATTTTTCTAGTCGATTAAGGCCCATAGCTCATAGCCCCACATATATGACAATCTGATTTTCAGATGGTATCTTTCGCGGATATCGAATCTTCTCATACTACCTTGCTGTATGCGACAGTAGTTTTTTTCGATCGTGAATACAACTGGGAGCTCTTTGCTTAAGATGTTAGCTCGTAATATTGAATTTTTCCGAGGTTTTCTAAAAGAATTCCATACGACAGGCGCAGTTTGTTCAACATCGTCCATTGCGGCTAAAACAATGTGTCATCCCCTTGAAGGCAACCGCGCACCGAAACGAATTCTTGAGGTTGGTGCTGGAACTGGCGCGGTTACTTTTCAAATCTTACCTCTCTTACAACCCGAGGACTCTCTTACCATCTGTGAGGTCAACGCGAACTTTGCGGACCAGCTTCAAAAACGTCTCGACAACTCTCCTCTGTATGCTCAACACTCATCAAGAATCTCTTTCTTTGAAGGGTATATCCAAGAGCTTCAAACTCAAGAGCCATTCGATGTTATTATCTGCTCTCTTCCCTTTCTCAATTTTACCGTTGAGCTCACTGATGAGATTTTTACAAAACTACGAAATCTCTCACACGAATCAACTGTACTCACCTACTACGAGTACATTGGAATCCGCGCTTTAAGTAAAATTTTCTCTCTCTCAAAACGAAGAGCGCGATTTCATCAGCTCGATTCGTATCTCTCGAAGCTCCTCTCTACACATGAGATCCAAAAAAATCGGATCTGGCTTAATTTCTTGCCAATCGATGTGCATACCATCAAACTACTCAATGCGCAGTAAAAGAACTCTGTCAGACTACGATATCTTCTGAACTTGCTTAACAGCCTTGTCGCTATCGAAAGGTTGTCGCTTAACCTTTCGCTGAAGCGCCCCAAGAGGCCCGCTCAACACATAGAGAAGGGCGATCGTTAAAAACCCTATACCTGAATTATACCAAACAAGCCCTATGGCAGCCCCAAAGAAGACAAGAGCAGGTAAGTGTACATTATCCATCTTGAGACGCTTAACGCTAAAGAATTGAATCTGAGAGATCATAAGCACTGCGAGACTGAGAGCAAGCACTGTCCCAATAGCCACATGGCTGTAAGACTCCTCGAAGCGAGGGAAGAAGTGAACCACTGCGGCAACAAGTCCGGCGGCGCCAGGGGTAGGGAGCCCCGAAAAAGAAGATAACGTCTCTGACTCAATATTAAACCGAGCTAGTCTTCCTGCGGCACACAAAGCAAAGAGAAAGCAAACAAGAACCCCAAATTCGTCCGCCAACTCCTGAAAACACCAGAAGTACATCAACAGAGAAGGGGCTATCCCAAAAGAAACGAGATCTGAGAACGAATCAAATTCGACACCAAAGGGAGAGGTTGCATTAAGACGGCGAGCAACACGACCATCAAGCCCATCTAAGAGTATGGCAATACCAATAGCTACGGCTGCTTTTTCAAACCTGTCAGAAGATGCGTAGATAATTGTCAGAAACCCACAAAACATGTTGGCCAAGGTAACCAAATTAGGAATGACATAGCGGCGACGGTAGAGGCGCTCTTTTAGCTCAATACGCTTGAGCTTGCTTTTCTTTGTTGCCTCTTGGTGTTTCATCACGCTTTAAACTCACTCTAACGACTTGTGAAAAAACAAACTGTAGCACGGCTATAAAACCTAATATAGAGCAACCGGTATATTTATATGAATTTCAACATGTTAGAGCAGCCAAGAAGAAGCCTTAGGCCTAATTATTGAAAATTCCCGTATCCTTCTTGAGAGCTGAATCAGAAGAGACTATCCTCTATCAACCTGCTTCGTTTTCTGCTGCACTCTTAGAGATATATCAGCGGACAAGCTCTTCATGTTGTTACCTTTTTTACGGAGTGCTGTTCCTCCCATGTCTACTGACCCGTCAGATACTACTCCCTCACTCGTCAACGGTGCCGCTAAGACCAGAACAGTTATCCTTTCAGACGACCACACCATTGTTAGACATGCGGTCAAAACGATACTTGAAAAGTCTGGTAATTTTTCAATTATCGGTGAATGTGAAAGCGCTGACGAAACTGTTGAGCTCGTTGAGAAGCACTCTCCTGATTTTCTTATCTTAGACCTTGGACTTCCAGGAAAAAGTGGCCTTGAGGTTATTTATGACCTCAAGGAGAAAGAGTGCTCAACAAAAATTGCTATACTCACAATGTACGAAGATGAGGCCACTGTTCGTCAAGCCTTTGCTGCAGGCGCACAAGCGTATCTTTTTAAAAACTCTTCGCCAGATGAGTTTCTCGCTGCATTTGATACCATGGATAATGGCGACTACTATCTGCCGGAACAACTCAAAGAACTACGCTCAGATGTAATCGATCTCGCAAAGGCCAGCCCTTCAAACGGAAAGGTTGACATTCACGACCCCCTCTCACTCCTCAGCAAGAGAGAACGCGAAGTTTTTTACCTCCTTGCCGATGGCATGCCGAATCGTGTTATCGCCAAAAAGCTCTATATTAGCCCACGGACCGTGGAAACTCACCGCGCAAGGGTCATTAAAAAGTTAGGGTTTTCATCCACAGCTGATTTAATCCGCTATGCTTTACGAAACAACCTCTTAACACTCTAATGATCACGACAAGGAGTGTTCCGCATATAGGAGAGGAGCATGCAAGTTCTCCACCTGAGACTCCCCACTCCCCCCTGAAACTACTTGCGTTCATCCGTTTTCGCGCAGCGATTCTTCTTCTCTTTGTTGGTTTTTTGTTATCTGGACCGGTGCCCCATTCTTCCGACATTATCGCCGCCGTTCTTGCTTACTCACTTCTCGCTCTCTCCCTACTCCTCTGCTTAGGCACTGTTGTCTTTGGCACTGTTACTCGCAAGCGACTCAACTTGAAATATATCACTCAACACCAAACGGGAAACTTCTCTCGCTACGCCGTAAGCCATCTTCCTCTGCGCAGTCTTATTCAGATATCTCGTGCCTCAATTCCACCTTTTTTTGCTCTCTCGTTGAAAGTAACATTTCGCCATCCTACTCTTCGCACACTTACTCATATACTTCTCGGCTCAAGCCACTCGCCACGCTCGATAGAAGAAACCCTCTTCTTTCCGCACCGCGGCAAGTGGCAGATCTCGTCCATACACCTCGCCCTCGAAGATCAGTTTGGTCTTTTTTCCTTTCAATGGAGCCTGCCAAATACTGGCCTATTCCAGGACATACTCATCTCCCCCGGGGAGCACGAACAGACGAAAGCTCCACTGATGAGCTCAAGTTTTCGTGCAGGAGATGAATCCCCACACACCGATCAACGCCAAGGAGAGCCATTTGATCTCAAGCCTTACCACCCCTCAGACGGTATGAGAAAAATCCTCTGGAAAGTTTATGCAAAAACGGGTGAACTTATTGCGCGTCATCCCGAACAATCGATGACTCCTGAGGGAAAGTCCTTTGTGTACGTGCACGCTCACAGAGAACAGGATAATATCTGCGCACATGCACTAGCCTACTTAAAGCTTCTTGAAGAGGCTCGTATCGACTTTACGGTTGGGTGTCTTGGAACAGGGGAGCGTGAACTCGCTCACTCAAAGGCAGAAGCAGAGGACCTTTTTCTCGATACAGCCTGGGACACTGACCATGCAGAGGGAGTCGAAGACCTCAACAAGCTTATCGATTCCGCCTCTCGCTTCTCACAGAACTCACTTCAACAGATTATTCTTTTTCTTGATCCCCACACTAACTTTCCCGACTTTCTTGATTCGGTCAAGGCACTTGGGAGTTTTCTTGAGAGCAAAAACATCACACCCGTATTCATCGCTCCCGAGGAACACCATCAGACACTAAGAAGAGAAACTTCATCCTCTCTCAACAGCACAATACACGCTCTTCTCTTTAGTGATGAGAGTGAGTCTCGCCCACAAGATCGCCTCCTACAACACCAAGCGCTCGTGCAGAATTGCGCTCAACACTCATGGCAACTTATATTAGTGTAGTACGATTGCTATGAAACATTCCTCATCATCCCTCTCTTATCACGATGCTCGCCGCAGCTTTTTAGCTATTATCGCACTACGTGCCCTTTTCTTTACCGTACTTCTTTTTGGACTCGACAGAGTTGTTGACTTTGGGTCAAATCCATATCTTCTTTCTACGGCGACCTTTCTCGGCACACTCATGGGCTCGTGGATCGCTTTTCAGCGCGTACGGCTCTTTGCTACTCTCATACTTACAGGCACCCTCTACCTCCTCGTTCGAGGCGGCTTTGAAATTTTTTTTCAACTTCAATCGCAAACACCACAAGAAGTCATCTTTCCCTTTGCGCAGTTGCTTCATTTTAACCTTGCCTTTGGGCTCTTTGTCCTCGCATATCTCTCCGCTTGGATATTCTGGAGGTCGTACCACGCCGTTACACTCGAAATCGTGTGCTTTGCCTCTTTTCTTCTCTACCTTTTTTCTGGTCACCGTCATTTTCGCTTTTCGGATGCTCCTAAAATTATCGGCGAGCTTGCCTGGCTCTTTGGAACAACCCACTTAACCATACTCATCCTCCTCGGGGCCACTTTAGCTCTCCTCCTTATTGCCTATCTCACGATCGGCACACTTCCTTGGAAACCGCGTGCTGATAAATACGGAAAGTATCTCAAAAGCCATACCCAATATCCACGACTCCTAGGCGGTGGGGCCATTGTTCTCACCTTCTTACTGCTTGTCGGTGGAATCTCACGACAGATCTTCTTTCAGTACCACCAATCAGCACTCAGCCTCGGAAGTAACGGCGTTGGGTTATCTGAATCTTCTGAGGAAGCAATAGGAAAGTCACCGCTTGGATTCCACTCTGCTCTAGGAAGCAATAGCCAACCTGCGGGCCTCGTGCGACTCGATGGTGACTATCAAGAAAACCCCTTTAGCCCAATGCTCTATCTCAGAGAAGGTGCACTTTCAGACTTTAATGGCCATGAAATGGTTGAAGCAGGAAAAGTGTATGATGATGACATTTCTCACTCATCTCTAAATACCACCTTCACGCGCACAGAAGACATGGATCTCCTCGAGAGAATCCCGCTTGTTCAATCCATTTACCTACTCTCCGAGCACAAAACTGCCTTTGGTCTAGACTATCCGGTTTCCATCTCTCGACTAAAAAACCCTGCTCCGGCTAAATTTAAAGCGGCCTATAAAGTTTATTCGCTTGCTCCAACGTACTCACGCGAAGAGTTAAGTATCTACGGAAGTGGAGATCCTCGCTGGAGTAATGAGAAGCGAAATCACTACTTAAAAACGCATCCGGATGAAAGGTACGAGCTCCTAGCCCGTCAGATCACACAAGGGATGACAAGTCCAGCAGACCAAGCATTTGCGTTAGCAGACTATCTCTCTCAAACCTCAATTTACACACTCACTCCAAACCATGACATAGATCCAAAAGAAGATCCTGTTGCTCCTTTTCTCTTTGGGGATCACAGGGGATATTGTGTTCATTTTGCCCACGCAACAACATATATGCTGCGCGCCCTAGGTATTCCCGCACGAATTGCAACTGGATATATGACCGATCTCAGTCAAGCCAAGGATGGCCACATCTTATTACGGATGAGCGACCGACACGCGTGGGCCGAAGCATATATTTCAGAAAAAGGCTGGGTTCCATTTGATACTCAACCAGAACAAGTAGAAAGCCACGCGGATACCGAGGTTGATCTCAAACTCCTCGAGGAACTCATGGGGCTTGTCGGGCCAGGAGAGGAACTCTTTGATGAAGACCTCCTTGAGGGGGAAACCGGGATAGAAGAACCCACTCCTTACGAACTTCCTGGAAAAGAGCTCATTCTTCCAATTCTTTTCATCCTGCTTGTCCTTTTGCTCTGCACCAAACTCTATCTCCGTTTCGGTTGGCTACTCCCATCGGCTCACCGCCGAAACATCATCCGAAGATACAGAGCGCTCACAAGCTGTCTTGCGGATCTTGGCCACTATCGCTCTGAAGGGGAAACGCGTGAGCAGTTTATTCATCGCTTACAACCCCCAATATCTTTCGACAACTCTCTTCTGATTCAAGCGCTCAATCGAACCAACTACCAGCAGAAACTCAACTCCCCTTCTTCCAAAGAGCTTGAGCAGTGGTATACCTCTGACATGCAGGCAATACACGCACTTCCGATATGGAAACGGGCTATTGCTTTTCTCAATCCAGCTTCCTGTTTTGCATTTCTCTCGGGGAGACTGTCATGATAAGTCGCATCTCCTTGCTGCTCCTCCTCTGTATGCCCCTCATTACAGTCGCCCAGCCCATCGATCCACTCGATCCTTTTGCCTCTCCCGCACCTTTCGATCTTTCAGAGGAAGATAAGAACAAATCAGCAGAAGAGCTCGTGAGTGATGCAGAATTTCTTCTCATCGAAGAACGCCCTCTTGATGCACGCTCAAAACTACTCCTCGCCTTAGAGAAAGATCCTCAAAGTCTGGAGGCGCACACCATGCTCGCCGCCTACTATCTTGTGCATGTTGGACACTACAAGCTTGCTCTGAAACATGTAAAGCAAGCTCTACACCTTTTCACTCAGGAAAAAGGTAAACCACCCTACTCTGAGATGCTTACCAAGCAACAACACGCCCACATGCTGCACCTTCTTTCACAAACCAGACTTAATCTCGATAACTATGAAGGAGCTCTTGCAGCTCTCGATGAATACGCCTCTTATGATTACTATCAAACATGGTATCCGGGCTCTCGAGCCTGGATACTCATGAAGCTAGGAAAACTCGACGAAGCGATTGGCACCGCTCGTTTAGGTCTCTTAGCCGGTGCAGAGCCTGGGCGCACGCTCAACATCCTTGGCATTCTCCTTTCTATGAGTGGACAACGACAGGCTTCGCTTCAAGTGTTCCAAAAAGCCATCGCCCATGAGTACAGTTTAGGAGAGCGTCTTGGACAACCCGCCACTCCTTTGAACAACTCGGGTGAGGTCTATCGAGAAATCTTCGAAGAGGATAAAGCTGAAAAGTCCTGGCTTAAAGCAACGAGCCTTCCGGACGGCTGTGAGCACGTGCTCCCCTCCCTTAACCTGGCCATCTTAATGATCGAGCAAACAAAATATCAAGCTGCTTCGCGTGCCATAGATAGCTTTGAGAGTTGTGTTGCGCAATTTCCACTCCGAAATGGAGAAGAGCACCGTGCGCTTGTACATCTCGCACGTGGCCGCATCGCTCTTCACACAGGTTTTATTGATGAGGCAATCGAACACTTTGAAAGCGCACGGAAGAGACAGCAATGGTTTGGAAAGATCGGGACGAGCGAAGGGGACTTACGCGTTGCCGTACTCACTTCACTCGCACAGGCTCTCAGGCGTAAAAATAACCAGGAAGGTTTTCTTCATTCATTAAGTACGTACCGTTCTTTCATACGACTTCGAAATCGTCTCTATCGCGCAGTGAAAGCACACTGGCTCTTTCGACGAGCCACTCAAATCCTCAGTGAGGATCTCAACGCCATTGAGGATGTTTATGTGAGAAACACTGATAGTATGCTCGAATATCCAACACTCGGCCAAACACTGGCCTATCTTCCGACGGCAACCCTTGAAAACCGGATTGCTCTCGAGCGAAAGGATGATAGGCGAGGAAACGCCTCTCTCTATTACGACATCTATCTTGCTGATAGCTACCTCGCTCATGGACAAGAGAGCAAAGCTCTCAAGCTCTATAATGCCATTATTCGCCAAGCGCGTGACCCCTACGACGCAGCTCTAAAACTCCATGCTTCATTACAACTGATGAAAAATCTTTCTATCCAATCAAAACAATACACGACACTCGCTCAATCCGTGTTTATGCAGAATCGAGCAGCCCTCTTCTCATATGGGCTAAAACTCCCTGTAAATCTCTCAAAACCATCTGAAACCAGCCCCACAGAGTTGAGTGATACTGCCTTTTTCGTTGACAACTCCTCACAACATGAATTTATCGTGAGTCTTTCGAAAACAACTAACGAATATAGCCTCCTTTTTTCGTCTCGCTCAAGCATAGTGCCAAGCTTAACGGTGAAAGGGGAGAACTTCACAGATGTACTCAATAAGTTTACACTAGAGGTGTTTCGTCAGAAGATACACTGAAATCGTCTCGCAAGGAGCTTTATGGAACCAACCGTTCAAAACGCCACCGAAGTTGCAAAGAAACTTCACTCTGGTCTTGGAAACGTTATTAAGGGACGTGACGATACGGTTCGTCTTGTACTTACCGCTCTTTTTGCAGACGGGCACGTGCTCCTCGAGGACTATCCTGGTTCAGGAAAAACTCTCCTGACAAAAACGTTAGGCCGACTTATTTCGGCTCCAACAAGTCAGAGCTCTGATGGCACACCTGAGCATATCCTCACGTTTCGTCGAATTCAGTTTACCCCGGACATGCTCCCTGGAGATGTACTCGGAGTTAATATCTTTGATCCCAAAAGTGGCCTCTTTCACTTTGTACACGGCCCCGTATTTGCTCACATTGTTCTCGCTGATGAGCTCAACAGAACAGGACCAAAGGTTCAGGCCGCGTTCTTGGAGTGCATGGCAGAAAAGCAAGTCACCATCGATAACGAAACTCACCCACTCGACAAGCTCTTTTTCGTTGTTGGGACGCAAAACCCGCTCGACCTTGCAGGAACATACCCACTTCCAATTGTTCAACTCGACCGTTTCCTTCTTAAAATTCCGATGTCGTACGTTGATGCAACAACAGAATTCGAGATCCTTGAAACACACCACGAACTGATGAGCACAGCGGAAGAATGCGGCGCTGTTTGTACTCGCGAAGAGATTATCGCTGCGCAACAAGCGTGCAATGAAGTGCACGTCTCAGAGAATCTTCGCCAGGCTATCGTTGATATCGTGCAAGCAACAAGAGAAAACCCGCTCCTTCAATTTGGAGCTTCAACGAGGGCTGCCATCATGTTGCAAAAGGCCTTACGAGCTTGGGCCGTCGTTAACGACCGAAACTATGTTGATGAAGACGACCTCATTCACCTTCTCCCATTCGTCCTCATGCACCGCATGAGATTTCAAAGCGGCGTAAGCAACCCTCAAGAAGCCCTCCAAGAGATTGTAGCACCTCATGTTGAGAACCTTGTGAGAAAGGGAGTGAGCTAATCGTTTACTTTTCAAAGGCAACGACAAGATAACGAAGCATGCCCGCGCTGGAGATAAACCGAAGAAATTTGTTGATTCTCTGAGCAGAGTCTTCAAGGAAATGAAAATCCTCAGCAACTGAGTTTAAGAAATCATAGGTAGGCACTGTCTCTTTGGTAATATCAGTGACTTCTAATCGTTGAAATCCAGCTTCACGAGACATTCGCTTATACCCCGATTCCGTTACTATCTCTCCACAGTTACCGTACACACTACGAGCAGAACGAAAATACGGAAGAAAGAGCAGCCCAAGAAGAGGCAGAGTCGGCCCGTAACAGACAAAATCAGAGATAACGAGTTTACCACCCGGCTTTAAGACTCGAAACGCTTCTTGTAAGAACTTCATGCGCGAAGGAAAGTGAAAGATACACTCAACAGCAAGGACCACATCTTGAGAGCTACCAGCGATCTGTAGATCACACGCATCGCCCACTTCAAAGCTTATCGTGTTTCCGCTTGTGGCCTCAGGAGCAATCAGCGAGCGCGCTCTTTCTATCTGATTCGGATCGATATTAATCCCTGTGAGTGACAGTTCAGAATACTCGCGATTGATCATCCCTACTGTTCCACCAAAACCACAGCCGACATCAAGCACCACATCCCCCGAAGAGATGCGAGCTTTATCAATAAGAAGACTGGAGAGCCGCTCGGAAGCGTCAGAGAAACTCTTGAGATCGATCTGAGCCTTCGCTGGCTCTGGCCAATATCCCCAATGAACATGCCTGCCAAAAGCTTCTTCGACCGTTGAGTTGCCACGCTCAAGCTGCTCAAAGATTAATCGAAAGTATGGGAGTGGGCTGGCATCGGTGTTCATATAGGCCTCAGCATTACCGTATCACTTACGCGGCACGGTGTGCCATAACTTAACGGCCGTGGGTACGGGGGCTGGCTAGCCCGAACATTTCACCAGAAATCTGCTACGGGAAGCGATAGCACTGTTTTTTCGGGCCTTACTCCAAGGGCTTCGGCAGGAGTATCGCTCGATCTTCACCAAGTCGTGAGCGATTACGCTCTATATTAGAAAGATTACTCACGGCGATATCAACAATCTCCGAAAGAACAGCCTGAGTCCATCCTTTCTTCAATCGAAGCTCTTTTACAACTTCACCCGGAGTTAACACAACTCGACGCTTTCTTGCTTCTCAATCAAGGTTACCAATTCTTAGTAACCCGAAATGGCCCTACGAAACTTTCTTAGAAACCCCGTTAGGATTCTTCCTATCACTTGAACCTCCCATAAATTCCAAGGATCCAAGGCACACTCTAACCCACTGAAAGTCCTCATCTCCTACTCATTTTTACAAGCGAAGAACATCCTGTGGCACACCGATTGCTTCTCTGCTTATCAAGAGTCACTTAACGGCTCGAAGAAGTGTGTAACAATGAATAAAACGTTCTTTTCAAATCTTGAACAAAACTCACTCCTCTTTAAGAGGTTCCAAGTTATTCGCTGTCTTCATGCTCACCAACATGGTGCTGTTTATTTCTGCCTCGATAAGAAGAAACAACACCGAGCTGCTGCTCTCAAAATCATC
>JAUIBK010000031.1 GCA_030428205.1 bacterium | reverse complement strand
ACCGCGCAATCCGGTTCCTGTCGATGCAATTCCTGACATCGGAGAAAACCAACAGATTGTCTTTACCAAATGGTCGGGACGTTCCCCTCAAGATGTAGAGGATCAGATTAGTTACCCCATGACCGTAGCTCTGCTTGGAGTTCCTGGGGTAAAGACCATTCGAACTTATTCGTATTTCGGTTATTCTTCGATCTACGTGATCTTTAAAGACGAAGTTGACTTCTATTGGTCACGCTCGCGAATTCTTGAAAAACTTTCAAGCCTTCCCGCTGGAACACTTCCACCGGAGGTAACACCTGCACTTGGACCAGATGCAACCGCGTTAGGGCAAGTTTTCTGGTACACCCTTGAAGGGCAAGATCAGGATGGGCATACAACGGGAGGTTGGGACCTTGACGAGTTGCGGTCTGTTCAAGACTGGTATGTTCGCTACGCCCTTCAAGGAGTAGATGGTGTTGCAGAGGCAGCATCAATCGGCGGATTTGTTAAGGAGTATCAGATCGATGTTGATCCTGATGCCATGCGAGCATACGGAGTGAAACTCCCAGATGTCATTGATGCTGTTCGTGCTTCTAACATCGATGTCGGTGCTCGAACAATTGAAGTTAATAGTGTTGAATACGTAATTCGTGGGCTTGGATTTATCCAAGAGCTCTCGGATCTTGAAGATACAGCGGTTCGCGCCACAAAAGACCATCAAGTTCCAGTATATCTAAAAAACATAGCCCATGTCTCCCTTGGCCCAGCGCTCCGTCGAGGAGCTTTGGACAAAGATGGCGCAGAAGTTGTTGGGGGAGTTGTTGTTGTTCGCTACGGTGAGAATCCACTTGCTACGATAAAGCGGATTAAGGAACGCATAGAGGAGATATCCCCTGGGTTGCCTCAGAAAACACTTTCTGATGGAACGGTTTCAAAGCTTACCGTGGTGCCCTTTTATGATCGCACGGGGCTTATCTATGAAACTCTTGGGACGCTTAATTCAGCTCTCATGGAGGAGATCCTTGTAACTATCATCGTTGTAGTCGTAATGGTGATGCACCTTGGAAGCTCAATCCTTATCTCAGGGCTTCTTCCGCTAGCGGTACTGATCTGCTTTATCCTGATGAAATTGTTTGGCGTTGACGCCAATATTGTTGCGCTTTCCGGTATCGCGATTGCAATCGGTACAATGGTCGATATGGGGGTAGTACTCTGTGAAAATATTCTTGTTCATCTAAAAGAGCGAAAGGACGAGAAAAGTCAGCTTGAAGCAATATATGAGGCTTCCGTCGAAGTAGGCGGTGCTGTTGTTACCGCAGTTCTTACTACTATCGTAAGTTTTCTTCCGGTTTTTGCGATGGAAGCAGCTGAAGGGAAACTGTTTAAGCCGTTGGCTTTTACCAAAACATTTGCACTTTTTGCTGCAATTGTTGTTGCGCTAACGATTATTCCTCCGGCTGCGCATCTGCTGTTTAAAGAGCGAGGGAAGCGATTTTACCAGCTGCTTTACGGTGCTCAGGTGGCTATTGGCGTTTTGCTTTTGTTCAAACTAACTATATTAGGCCTCGGTCTACTCTTACTTGGCCTCTTTGGGTTGTTCAAGGAACCGATACTTACTTGGGTTAAGCGTTTCTACAATAGAAGTTTTATAACTCCTACCTTTGTTAAAGCAGCGCTCGTTCTTTTAACAGTGCTCTTCTATCTCGCCGCTTCCTGGCTTCCGTTTGGGGTTGAGTCAAGCTTTTTCCTAAACTTCATCTTCGCTGGTGTGTTAATTGGAGGAGGTCTCTACCTTTTTAGACTCTTTGAGAGGTCATACCCGGTAATTCTTACCTGGTGCCTTCGCAATAAAGCACTATTTTTAATGGCACCAGCCTTACTTTTGCTCTCTGGTTTTCTAGTTTGGCAGAACATGGGCAAAGAGTTTATGCCTGCGCTTGACGAAGGATCGTATCTCTATATGCCTACTACGATGCCGCATGCTTCGATTGGCGAGTCGCTTGATCAGTTAAAAAAGCTTGACATTATCATTTCGCAAATTCCAGAAGTTGAGATGTCCGTGGGCAAACTTGGCCGGGCCGATACGCCCTTAGACCCTGCCCCGATCTCGATGTATGAGAATGTGATCAACTATAAATCCGAGTATAAAGTTAACAAAGACGGGCGTGTTCAATATTTCAAATATGATTCGAGCAAAGATGAGTTTAGACGTGATGAGCACGGAAAGCTCATTGAAGATTCAAACGGAAGGCCTTTTAGACAGTGGCGTGATCACATTACATCGCCTGATGACATATGGAAGGAGATAGTAAGTAAGGCGAAAATTCCAGGTGTTACGAGTGCTCCGAAGTTGCAACCGATAGCAGCTAGAATAGTTATGCTGCAAAGTGGAATGCGGGCTCCGATGGGGGTGAAGATAAAAGGCCCAACACTTGAAGTTATTGAAGAAGTAGGGCTTCAAATTGAAAAGTATCTTAAGGAAGTCCCGTCTGTAGAGCCTTTAACTGTAGTTGCTGACCGCATCATAGGGAAACCCTACTTAGAAATCGATATTAATCGGAAAGAGATTGCGCGTTACGGGTTATCGATTAGGGCTGTTCAAAATGTAATTGAGGTAGCAATTGGGGGTATGCCGCTTACAGTGACCGTAGAAGGCAGAGAACGCTATCCAGTTAGAATCCGCTATCCAAGGGAACTTCGAAACACATTAGAAGGGCTAGAAACGATTCTTATCCCTACGCCTACCGGGCAGCAGATCCCGCTACGTGAACTTGCTACCGTTGAATTTAGTCGTCAGGCGCAAGTTATAAAGAGCGAGGACACCTTTTTAGTCGGATACGTCGTATTTGATATGAAAAAAGGTAACGCCGAAGTTGAAGTTGTGGAGGAGGCACAGGCCTACCTTCAGCAGAAGATTGATTCAGGAGAATTTCAACTTCCAGCAGGTGTGAGTTACAAGTTCGCTGGTAGTTATGAAAATCAAATCCGGTCAGAAAAAAAACTTGCTGTAGTACTTCCGCTGGCACTTTTTCTTATCTTTCTCATAATTTATTTTCAATTTCGCTCCCCTGTAGTGACCCTATTTATATTTTCAGGGGTTTTTGTCGCCTGGTCTGGCGGCTTCATTATGCTTTGGCTTTATGGGCAAGATTGGTTTTTTAACTTCTCTTTATTCGGAGTGAACTTTAGAGATCTCTTTCAGATGAAGGAATACAACTTAAGTGTCGCTGTTTGGGTTGGATTTTTAGCTCTTTTTGGAATCGCTACCGATGACGGGGTACTCATTTCAACCTATATCGGCCAGTCGCTTAAAAAGAATACCCCGACTACGAAGAAGGAGGTGCGAGAAGCTATCCTTGAAGCTGGAAAACGAAGGGTACGACCGGCTCTTATGACAACAGCGACTACGCTTTTAGCGCTTCTTCCGGTGCTCACCTCAACAGGAAGAGGTTCAGATATTTTGGTGCCAATGGCGATTCCTTCATTCGGTGGGATGGCTGTTGCAATGCTGACTGTGTTTGTTGTGCCTGTTCTTTACTCTCTTTACGAGGAGATAAAATTAACTCGAAACGAAGGGAGTAACCAATAAATTGTAATGGAGAATATTATGAAGAAAAGAATGTATTTGCTTAGCATTTTAGCATGTGTATTGGCACTGGCTTTGCCTACTACGCTTTTTGCCCATGACGGGGAAGATCACGGCGGCGATTTCCATATAGAAGTCATGCATGTAATGGAAAGTGGGTTTCATGGAAAACTTGATGGAAAAGTCGTTGAGGTGGTACTCGCCCCGGATGCAACCCTTGAAAAAAACGATAAAGCAATCTCATTGGATGAGCTAAAAGTTGGAGATTCAGTTGTTATAAAAGGCACAAAGATGCCGGGAAACAAGATCGGAGCTACTAAGTTAGTGGTCGATAAATCTGATACTGACGATCATTCAATGCACAAAGGGCACGAGATGGGCCATGAGCCTATGGGGCACTAAGAATGAAAAGGAGGTACTTACTTATAACGCTTTTTGTGCTGCTTATTGCAGCTGGCGGTCTTGCGTACCGGTATCTTCAGACTCACGGTTTTAGTGCCAGAGTAGAGCCTCATCCATTAGAAGAAGCTCTTGCACTTACGGTAAGAAAGCTTGTAACCCCAAGCTCATATCTTAAACTCAAAAATCCGCTTGCAGAAAGTCCAGTCTATTTGGCCGAAGCGCGTGTGCATTATGCGGACCACTGCGCCGTTTGCCACGGCGCAGATGGTTCAGGAAAGACAAAGATAAGTAAGGGATTGTATCCACCGACTCCAGATTTTAGTGCGGCGAGAACGCAAGAGTTAAGTGATGGTGAGCTTTTCTATATTATTCGGGAAGGCATTCGATTTAGTGGAATGCCTGGCTTCGGAGGAAGTGACAAGGAAAACTGGAAGCTTGTTCAGTTTATTAGACATATCCCAAACCTATCGTCTGAAGAACTTGAGATGATAAGGAGCGAGATGCCAAAGCGATCGAAGCAATAAGGTTTTATATCACAAGTAATTTTAGGGGGTTAGAGATTGAATATCTGATGAAAACTTGCGTCATATACTGTATAGGGGTATATGGTATAATAGGAGTGGTAACCAAGAGCCCCGAGGCGAAATTGAAAAAGAATAAGTAATCGAGATGGAGAAGAGCTATGTCAGAATGTTGTAGTAGTGGAAACGAAAAGCAGGTTCATCCAGACCATAGTGAGCTCATTCCTCGCTTAAATCGTATTAAGGGTCAGGTAGAGGGTGTGGCAAATATGATCGGAGAGCGGCGCTATTGTGTTGAGATCCTAACGCAAGTAACGGCTATTCAATCAGCGCTTCGCGCATTTGAAGCAAAGCTGTTGGAGCGCCATTTAGTCGGTTGTCTGCAAAAATCTATGGTAAGTGGCGACACGCAAGATGCAAATATAAAGGTAAAGGAGATGGTACGTTTTTTTGAAAAACGATTGAAGTAATGTTTCTAGTAATGCTATTGGGGCGCAAAGATGAATCATAGCTGTTGTTCAGATAATGAAACCCATAAAGAGCGAGGAAGTGAGCGCGCAGCTGAAATCTCAGCTAAAGGCGAAGATATAATTTATACCTGCCCTATGCACCCTGAGGTTGAGCAGATTGGACCTGGCTCTTGCCCTAAATGCGGAATGGCGCTTGAGCCAAAAGAAGGAATCGCAACAGAGGCAGATGATTCAGAGTTAAAAGATATGACCAGGCGCTTTATTGTAAGCGCTCTTTTTACCGCGCCTCTCTTTTTACTCTCTATGAGCGAAGTAATTCCGGGAGACCCACTTTCTAAACTGGTTCCGGCTTCTCTCTCTTCGTGGATTCAACTAATATTAGCAACTCCCGTTGTAGTATGGAGCGCCTTACCTTTTTTTGAACGCGGTTGGAGTTCACTAAAGTCTCGACACCTTAACATGTTTACCTTGATCGCCTTAGGGGTAGGGGTGGCTTATGCCTATAGCGTTTTTGCAGTTTTCTTTCCAAACCTTTTCCCAGAAGATTTTCGTGGAATGGGCGGTCATGTAGCTCTTTACTTTGAAGCAGCAGCGGTGATTGTGTCCTTAGTTCTCCTTGGTCAAGTGCTTGAGCTTAAGGCAAGAACTCAAACGAGTAGTGCTATTCGTGAGCTTTTAGAACTCGTGCCACCTGAGGCCGTTAGAATCAATCAAGACGGCACAGAAGAATCAGTTCCCGTTAGCGAGGTAACAGTTGGTGACCATCTTCGAGTGAAACCAGGGGATAAGATTCCGGTTGATGGAGTCGTTACTGAAGGCAGGACCACGGTTGATGAATCGATGATAACTGGTGAAGCACTTCCGGTTTCAAAAAATGCCGACTCAAAAGTCACTGGGGGAACCATCAACGGAAGCGGTGGATTTGTAATGAAGGCTACAAAAGTAGGTGCTGATACACTTCTTGCTCAAATTGTACACATGGTGAGTGAAGCACAACGCTCAAAAGCGCCGATTCAAAGACTTGCTGATACCGTATCGTCTTACTTTGTGCCTGCTGTGGTGCTCATAGCGATTATTACATTTTTTGTGTGGAGCGTTTTTGGTCCGGCTCCTGCGTTTGCTTATGCTTTAGTAAATAGTGTCGCAGTTTTAATTATCGCTTGCCCTTGTGCTCTTGGGCTTGCAACGCCGATGTCAATAATGGTTGGGACTGGTAAGGGAGCATTGGCTGGAATTCTTATAAAAGATGCCGCTGCGCTTGAAACCTTCGAGAAGGTAACCACCTTAGTGGTCGATAAGACAGGAACGCTTACAGAAGGAAAGCCTAAGCTTGTTGCTGTTCATGCAAGCCATGGGTTCGATGAGCAGGAGCTACTTTCACTGGCGAGTTCCCTTGAAGTTGCAAGTGAACACCCGCTTGCAGAATCCATTGTGGCAGGAGCAAAAGAGCGTGGTGCTGAGCTTACGTCGCCAAAAGACTTTGAATCGATCACTGGAAAGGGCGTTAGAGGAAGAGTCAAAGACCGAAATGTAGCGATCGGAAGTAAGCGCTTACTAAGCGAGTTTGGAATTGAACTTCATGACCTACCTGAGCAAGCAGACAGACTTAGATCACAGGGGCAAACAGTGATGTTTGTAGCCATCGACAATAAGGCTGCTGGATTACTTGGCGTCGCAGACCCGATAAAAGAATCTACTCGTGAAGCTTTAGCACTGCTTAAAGAGGAGAACGTCAGAGTGGTGATGCTAACCGGCGATAATGAAACTACCGCTCACGCGATTGGCCGCGAGCTTGGAATTGAGGAAATTCATGCTGATGTACTCCCAGAGGATAAGAACCGAATTGTTAAAGAACTTCGCTCGAAGGGAGTAGTAGTGGCAATGGCAGGTGATGGCATTAACGATGCACCGGCTCTTGCTCAAGCTGATATCGGAATCGCCATGGGTACCGGAACAGATATCGCCATGGAGAGCGCCGGTGTAACGCTTGTCAAAGGTGACTTAAGAGGAATAGCGAGAGCAAAAAAGCTAAGTCACGCAACTATGAGAAATATTCGCCAGAACCTCTTTTTCGCATTCTTTTACAATGCACTTGGAGTCCCGGTGGCAGCAGGAGTGCTGTACCCGGTATTTGGATTGCTGCTAAATCCGATGATTGCAGCCGCAGCAATGAGTTTTAGTTCAGTCTCGGTAATTGGAAACGCACTCAGGCTTCGATCTATAGAGCTTTAAAGATGATAAAGAGAATTGATTTTTTGCGGAGGAATAGCGATGCACGGTGATGAGATGGGAGCTTACGCCTATGGGCTTTGGCCTACAGTCGCGTTTCATATCTTGCTTTTTCTCTTTTTTGTTTTGAGTTTCGTAAAGCCCACCAGCAAGTTCGAATGGCGCTCGATGGGCGCATTTATCGGGTTCATAGCAGCGCTTTTTACAGAAATGTATGGCTTTCCACTTACCATATACATTCTTACAGGTGCGATGGGACATAACTACCCGGCGCTTAATCCTTTTTCCCATCCTGCGGGACACCTCTCCCTTGTGTTTCTAGGTATTGAGGATTCGGCCGCGGCAATGACTGTGCTGCATCTTGTAACGAACGCTATGATCTTTTTTGGATTTTTTCTGATTTATCAGGGCTGGGCTCTTATTCACGCAGCAGATGAAGACCGTTTGGTTACGACTGGAGTCTATGCCTATGTGCGGCATCCCCAATATATCGGAATGTGGCTAATAACGGTTGGGCTTCTCATTCAGTGGCCAACGCTTATTACCCTTATCATGTGGCCGATTTTAATGTTGGCCTACTACAAACTCTCTATGAGTGAAGAGCGGGTATTAAAAGAAAAGTTCGGTGAAGAATTCGAGCACTATAAAAATAGCGTTCCAGCGTTCTTTCCCAAGATTACAAAGGAGATACGAGTATGAAGAACCATGCATTAATGATGTTAATCGGGTGCGGTTTGCCGATGCTGCTCCTCTTTATCCTTCCTGGATTTGGAGTAAGTCGGGAAGCCACAATAGTAATCTTTATAGTGCTTATGATGGGATGTCATCTGATGCATTTTAAGCATATGGGACACGATGATCATGGTGATGAGGATCACACCAAAGAAGGAGGACGACATGAAAAACATTAATCCAATCCGTCTTGGATGGGCGTTCGGGGTGACTTTCACCTTAATGTATCTGGGATGTGTAGTGGTGATGATGATAGTGGGGCATGAGGGAACAGTGCTGCTTTTTAATAGTCTACTCCACGGAGTTGATGTGAGCACTGTTATACGTATGGATATGCCCTTTTGGGAAATGTGTATGGGCATATGTCTTACATTTCTTATTGCTTGGTTCGCTGGAGCGACAGCAGGAAGTGTCTATAACTTTGTGGGCAAATGGATTCGAGATTAGTAGGTAGGAAAGGATGGCCGAAGAGAACGAGCGTTGGGGGAAACACCTGTGTGCAAATGGTGAAGGGGAGTTTCTTTGCCGTGACGAATCGAGCAAACAAGATTTAGCTCGGGCGCTAAAGATATTCTTTGAATTTGTACACGGATTTAGAAAACTAAAGGGAATTAGGCCGTGTGTGACGGTCTTTGGTTCAGCTCGTTTTGGGGATGGACATCCCTATTACACCATGGCGCGTGATATCGGAGGAGAACTTGCTCATTCCGGATTTACAGTAATGACAGGCGGCGGTCCCGGCATTATGGAAGGGGCCAATCGGGGAGCCAAGGAAGCAGGGGGCTTATCTATTGGGTGTAACATCAAGTTACCTCACGAACAAAAACCGAACCAGTATGTCGATCGATGGGTTGATTTCAACCATTTTTTCGTTCGAAAGGTGATGCTGCTTAAATACTCCTGTGCATTTGTAGCTCTACCGGGCGGCTTTGGCACACTCGATGAAGTGTTTGAGACCGCCACTCTTATTCAAACCGGCAAGATGAAGGATTTTCCAGTAATCCTGATGGGTGTCGCATACTGGAAGCCGCTTAGAGAATTCTTGTTAGAAAACCTGCTCAAAAATAAAGCAATTAGTGAGCAAGATCTGAGCCGAATTTATCTAACCGACTCAGCTACAGAAGCTCGGGCCTGCATTCAGTCATGCGCTGGAAAAAGATTCGGTATGACGATACCAGATGCCCCGACTCACTGCGCCCTTTGTCGGCACGACAGCACTGAGGATCTAAGTTTAGAGAGTAGAGTGTAATTGTTTATTTTATCTAAAAGGAGAATGTCATGAAAACGCTCAGGGGAATGATAATGAGTGCAAAAATGGGTGTCAGAGTAGGGCTTTTTGCCTTTGGGCTCGTACTGTTGGGATCTGTCAATATTGCTCAGGCTGGTCCGGGTGAGATGGGAATGGGTATGCCGATGGGAAATTCCGGTTCGGCTGATAAGCCCATGAATGATGAACTTATCGAGCTTCGAACTAAGGTCGCTCGCCTAGAAGCTGCGCTTGAAAAAAATCATAGGGGCAACAACTCCGACCAAAAGAATATGCCAATGGGTATGGGCGGTAAGGGAAAAGGTATGGATATGAAAATGAAAGGAATGGATGGCATGAAGAAGGCTGGAGATTCTGATCAGATGGACATGGCCAACGGTTCGGGAATGATGGGCATGGACATGATGAAGATGATGGGAATGATGCATGGAAGCGGCGGAATGATGGGTGGTGGAATGGATATGATGAATATGGGATTTGGTGACATGCCAAAGTCAGCTTTGCCAGGGTTTCCAGGAATCTCTCACATCTACCATATCGGTGCTACAGGCTTCTTTTTAGATCACACGGAACACTTAAGCCTAAAGCCAGAACAGAAAACTGAGCTTGAGGGGGTAAAGGGAAAGTCAGATGCCGCTCAGAAAGACTACATGACGAAGATAGAGCAGGTTGAAAAAGCTATTTGGGAGCTCACTGGTAGTGATCAACCAAAAATTGAAGCAATTACAGAGAAGGTAAAGGAAGTTGAATCGTTAAACGCCGACAAGCGAATAGCGTTTATCAAGGCAGTAGGTGAGGCAGCGTCCTTACTTACGAAAGAACAACGAGAGGCGCTGGTGAGTGGTGATAGCAGTTCAGATGCACACGCTGACCATGTTCACTAGGCTCTTAGAAAATTGGTGGCTTACGAAATGAATACTTGGAGTGAGAAAAGAGCATTTGTGTGGCATCTTTTACTGTTTGCTGCTTTTCTTTGGAGCTTTAGTCCCTTCGCTATTGCTCAACAAGACCCTCAGCAAGAACATCTAAGTCACCATCCAGAGCTTCAACAAGGGGGATCGTCTCCGCAGAATGGGCAACCCGCCGGTGGTCCTGGTATGGGCAGCGGCATGATGGATCAAATGGGGGACATGATGAAGCAGATGAGCCTCCCAAAGCCAAAAGAACTCTATCCATCGCTTATGGAGATTCCCGAACTCCCACGCTCTGAGCGAGTCGAACTTGAGGAAAGAGCGCATCAGCGCATGAAAGAATCTACAGCCATGTTGTCTGACGCGCTCGAATCTTTATCTCGTGAAGCAGCAGGCGATGATTTTGCAGCGATGCAAACATCAACTGCAAAGCTTAAAGATGCGATTTCTCGATTCGAGAGCGCTCTTGCAACTCATCGGGCGCTTGCTGAGGGTAAATCACCAAAAAACATAGCTCTCCAGTGGTTTAAGCGTGAAATGAAACTAAGAGATAGCAATGGGAGAGTGGGGGGCTCCGCGCAATATTCCTTGCTTCATCTGATGGCGATGATCTTCTTAACGGTTTTTGCGGCAGTTATGATCGTAATGTACTTCTTTAAGATGCGCCGCGCCTCACTTCTCCTCCAAGACCTTGTGAGTGGTGGTTCTCTTGTGAGCGCGGCGTCTTCCACTGCTTCAACACCAACACTAAAACCAGTTACTCCAAAGGAATCTCTTCAACAAAGAGGCGCTGGGAAAAAATGGAGTGGAAAGCTAAAGGTAAGTCGCATTTTTCAAGAGGCAGCGGATGTAAAGACGTTTCGTTTAATGAACCCGCTTGGTGGCATGCTTCCATTTGCATTTTTGCCGGGACAATTTTTAAGTGTGACGGTAATAAGCGACGGAAAGCCAGTAAAAAGAGGTTACACCATCGCCTCTTCACCGACCCAAACCGACTATGTGGAAATAACAGTTAAACACAAAGAGGGTGGTGTCGTATCAGGGGTATTGCATGATGCGACCAAGGTTGGTGACCTGCTTGAGTTTTCGGGACCATCAGGCTCTTTTACGTTCACTGGACAGGAGTGTAAATGCATTTTACTGGTTGGAGCAGGGGTTGGCATTACTCCCTTGATGAGCGTACTTCGATATCTTACTGACCGAAGCTGGCCGGGAGATATCTATCTTGTATACGGCTGTAAGACACCTAGTGATATCATCTATGAAGAAGAACTTACTTATCTTCAACATCGTCATCCGAATTTAAAAGTCATTATCTCGGTTTCTCGTCCTGAAGGAACCGATTGGTCAGGTCCAACGGGGCGAATAGATAAAGAACTGTTGGAAAAATCGGTTCCCGATATCGCATCTCGCTATGTCCATATCTGTGGGCCTGTGCCGATGATGGATGCGGCAAGAAAGGCACTAGCTGAGCTCGGTATTCCTAAAGACCGAATCAGAACTGAGGCGTTTGGACCGGCTCTTGGAAAGCCAGAACCAGCAGAGGCGCTAAAGGATGAACCTCGCCCCGGAGTTACTGTTTCAACAGTGAGTTTTGCCTCTTCAAATAAATCAGCGCCTCTACCATCAGATAAAACCGTTCTTGAGGTTGCAGATGATGTTGGAGTTGAGATCGATAACTCATGTCGCACCGGTGTATGTGGGCTTTGTAAGGTGAAGCTTCTCAGCGGAGAGGTGAGCATGGAGGTGGATGAAGCCCTAAGCGCTGAGGATAAAGAAAATGGGCTTGTATTAGCGTGCCAGGCCAAGGCAGAGGGTGACATAGAGGTGGATGCCTGACATGAAAGAGAGGGAAAAAATTCTCGTCACTGGATTAGTCGTTCTGTTCGTCATTCTTTGGCTGGGATTTACCGTTCATACCTCTCCACAGTTTGCAGGAAGCCTCATGGGAGGCATTTTTGCAGTTGTTGGTTCACTTCTCATGTTCGTTCCACTGCTTTACATGATCGTAAAGCGAATTCCTTACCTGAAGCGATCGGTTACGAAACGTGTGTCGATGCGTACTCTTTTGACTTGGCATATCTATGCCGGAGTTATTGGACCTATTTTAGTCATAATTCACACAGGCCATAAGTTTGAAAGCGCTCTTGGAATCGCTCTTACAGCAATGACAATTTTAGTTGTAATAAGCGGATTTGTTGGTCGTTATCTTATGACTAAGTTTTCAAGCAATATCCGCGACCAAAAAAAGATGCTTACAGAGCTTGAGTTGGCATATCGACAGTCGGCGACTGAAATTGCGGCGCACCCGGAAGAGCTTGCACTGCTTAAGCCGTTTTCAGGCTTCTTCTCCCGAATTGTTGCAAGTGTGTTTGTATCCGAGCAGGCCCTTAGCTCTTCTTCGCCGATTCGTGCGCTTCAGATCACAGAGTCTATTTCTGACCTAGAGTACGCTATCAAAACAAACGAGTACTTTAAGGCCTGGTTTGGAGTTTGGCTCAAATTCCATATCATAATCTCTTTTGTTCTTTACGGGTTACTCCTATTGCACATTTGGGCGGGAATTCATTTTGGACTGAGGTGGTTCGAATGAAGTCATTCTTGATTTGGGTTAGTGTCTTGTCGATTTTTGGTGGCGTGCTCTGGTACGCACTGCCAGAGGATCATGAGTTGAAAGGGGCTAATGCCTGGCAGAAACTGACTCTACCAGGCGAATTATCGAATGCGCATGCTTTTCTCGAAACAGACTGCTCTGAATGTCATACCGCTGTATCAGGAGTAAAAGACTCAACCTGTATCTCATGTCATGCTAATGATGAATCTCTTTTGCAGAGACAACCTACGGCCTTTCATTCTAGTATTCAAAACTGTGTGAAGTGCCACGCTGAGCACCAAGGCAGATCCACCAGTACTACAGTGATGGATCATGAGATTCTTGCTGAGGTTGGACTTGGTTTATTGAGAGACGATAAAAACGACGACCCTGAGTATCGGAAAGAAGGAAAAAAGCTTTTTGAATATTTAAAAAGTATTAATCAAGCGGGCCTAAACGGAAGTGACACAGCCAATGAGCTTTCGGCCTCTGAGAGTGTGCTTAACTGTGGCGTTTGTCACTCTAATGAAGATCCGCACAGAACGTACTTTGGTGATGATTGTACTGAATGTCATTCTGCTAAAGCGTGGACCATACCATCCTTTCAACATCCGTCACCTTCAAACAAAGAGTGTGCGCAGTGTCACGCTGCTCCACCAAGCCACTACATGATGCATTTTAAAATGATCTCAGCAAAAGTTGCCGGAAGGCCGCATGCAAAAGTAAACGAATGTTTCGAGTGTCATGAGACAACATCCTGGAACGATATTCGGGATGTGGGTTGGTATAAGCATCATTAAGAGGAGCTTTTATGGGGAGCGAAGGAGCAAGTCTCGGTTTAAAGGAGAAAGTTGAACAGATCTTAGGTTGGAATGTTGTGGTTCCTGATAATGGAGACCGTGTTGAAATATAGAACGAGCTTCCTTGAAAGATTAAAGAGTTCCCCTGAAATTACGTTAGTAACTGTTGGCGGGGTGCTTAATCTTCTTTGGGAGTTCGCTCACTCATCGTTCTATACCGACGGAGAGCACGACACCTGGTACATAATTTGGACTCGAATCCACTGCACGGTCGGAGACCTTATGATCTTATTTGTTTCTTTTTGGACAGTGAGCATACTTTATCGCTCTCGTTTTTGGTGGCAGGGAGAGGGAGTTCTGCCAATTGTGATATTTGTTTTGTCTGGTTTTGGTTACACGGTGTGGAGCGAATGGTATAACACACAAATTGCAAAAACATGGGAGTACGCAGAAGCTATGCCTACGGTACTTGAAATTGGGGTCTCTCCCTTACTTCAATGGTTGGTAATACCGCCACTTATTCTTTTTCAGTTAAAACGAAACACTACAAGGAGAAATGTATGATAAGAGCTCTATCTTTCTTTTTAGCAACACTGCTGCTTTGTGCTTCCGTAGCTTTTGCAGGAAGTCCTGAGGCGCTCACTGAGGTGCCCAGAGATAAGGTATGTATGGTCAACGATAAATTTATGGCGGACGACCAAATTCCGGTTCCGTTTGAAGGTAAGACGTATTACGGGTGCTGTGAAATGTGTGTAACAAAGTTACAAGGAGATGTTAATGCTCGTACAGCGACTGACCCTCTTACCGGCGAGTCTGTTGACAAAGCTCTGGCATATATTGTGATGACACCTGACAAGAAGGTTCTATATTTTGGATCAAAAGATAATTTTGAGAAGTATTCCGAAAAAGCGGCGATACACTAAAAAAGCTAGTGAGGGTCTAAGCTTTCATGACATATGCAACAGCCGCAACATGTTGTATTGGCCTTTGTGCTCGCCTGTTTGATTGTTTCAAATAATTCTGTGCTGAAATATCGCTCCATCCGGTCGGTGAAGATCGTAACGATATTGGCGCTACTTGGATATTGGGAAGCGAGTGCTACCGCGGCAGCAAAATTTACTCCTGAAGCGGGTCCTACAGGAAATCCTAAATGCCACAATCGATAAGTCCAGTGAATGGCCTGCTCCTCTGTGACCTCGATCTCTGAGAATGTGTTTTGGAAAGCAGTGTTGTTCGATTGCTTGTAGCGTTCAAAGTGAGAGTCAAAGCCCTTTGGAGTAAAGCCAATATCATGTAACGTGTGATAGGGGTCTTTTGGTCTGGCGACTACGACCTTTGTGTTGGGGCCTTTTTCACTGAGGTACTGGTGGACACCAACTATTGTGCCGCCTGTTCCTACACCAGAGACAAAGGCGTCAAATTGTTTATTCGGAAGTGCTTGATGAACTTCACAAGCGGTTTGATGGTGAACTTTGGGACCATTTTCATTATTGAATTGATCCACGTAAAAGCCTTTGGTTTCATCTGCTAGTTCCAGAGCTCTTTTTTCAGCTCCCATCATACCTTGAGACTCCGCAACCGTCTCAACTTCTCCACCATAGGCTCTTATTGTCCACGTGCGCTCCTCACTTGCTCCTTCTGGAATTACAGCACGGAAGTGAAGACCGAGCTGACTACACAAAAGGGCAAGGGCAATGGCGGTTGAACCACTTGAAGCTTCCACTACAGGAGTTGAGCGACGAACCAAACCCTGTTCCCAGGCCCTTTGAAGCGCTCCAAGTGCTAGCCGATCCTTTACCGAACCGCTGGGATTAAAGATTTCAAGCTTACACCATATTCGGTGACCACTTTCTACCTTGATAGGGACAAGAGGAGAGTGGCCAATTTGGCTACAAATCGGAATGGTTGGGAAAGATGGGCTCCGCATGCGTTCCTATCGATATTTCTAAAGATTCCTATCGATTATAGGCCTAAATGAGAATATTTTGAAGTACCCAATAGGGGTATGCTACCGACGGAAAAAGGGGGGCTCATGCTAACAAATCGAGGTGGATATTATTGGATACATAATTAGCCGAAAAAGTGGTACTTAAAGAAGAAAAATGAATCTAGACATCTACAACACCATTGCAATTTGTGTCAGTGTCGCCGGAAGTGTGATCATCATTTGGGGAGTGCTGGTAACCTTATTCTATTTCCTCAAAGCAGAGATTTCGGCATTTAAAAATGACGACTCGCTAAAGAAGCGCGAGTTCGCCAGATTTAATTTTGGTACATACTTATTGCTTGGGCTCGATTTTATGCTCGCAGCCGACATCTTGCACACAATCCACAACCCGGTGTTATCAGAACTTTATGTTTTAGCAGCAATTGTTGCTATCCGTTCTGTAATAAGTTTCTTTCTAACGAGAGAAATGAAAGAAGCTAATCTCTGAGAGATGAAAATCACATGCTAGAGGATGCCGTGACTAAAATAGTCAGCCACCACTGTCGCTGCATATCCTTTTGGATCAATTATAGATCCAGTTTCGCGGCCGCATTCTCCCAAAACAGTGAAGCGTTTCGGATAAAACGCCAAAGAATCATCAAGCTCTTATGGCCGGTTTGGGGGGCGTATGTACTATTTGGACCGGAAAGCTTCTAATAAAACCGGTTGGTTATCGAGTAAGCTAGGATAACCTTTCGACACTGCTTGACCCTAAAGTAACCTTCAGGGTTTATACTTAACAAATGACTGAAGAGCATTACTATACTATCGGAGAAGCGGCGAAGGCTTCAGCGCTTCGAGTAGAAACCATCAGATATTACGAAAAGGAAGGGTTACTTAAAACTCCAAGACGAACAGCCGCAGGTTATAGGTTGTATACCGAAGAAAGTATAAAGCGGCTCATATTTATTTGCACAGCCAAGGAGTTGGGATTTTCGCTCAAAGACATCAAACAACTGCTCTCACTAAGGGCTAACCCAAAATCTAAATGCAAGGATGTGAAGCGAAAAGCAGAAGAGAAGATTCAGGAAGTTGAACTAAAAATCCAAACGCTGCGTGACATTAAAAAAGCGCTAAAGAATCTTTCTTCTGCATGTTCAGGCAAGGGACCAGCAACGGACTGTCCTATTCTCGAAGCAATTGAGAAGCAAGCAACCAAGAGGATGTATGGTTGATATCGAGCTCATATACAGTGGCGATTGCCCAAATGTGAATGCAGCAAGGGAGAATCTTAAGAAAGCGTTACTCTCGCTTGGTCTTAAGCCGAATTGGAAAGAGTGGAATCGACAGGAGCCAGGCGCACCGCTTCATGCGAAAGCTTTTGGCTCGCCCACTATTCTTGTTGACGGTCAGGATGTAGCGAAGGGCGAACCGAATCAAGCCGACTGTTGTAGGCTTTACGTTTCTGAGTCAAACGACTCTCCCGTAGGGGCTCCTCCTTGTTCTGTGATTAAAACTGCAATTGAGGAGGCAGGAAAAGGCGGAACTCATCGTTTTTCGTGGAAGAAGATTATGGTAACAGTTCCTGCGGTCGGCGCTGTGCTAATTCCAGGAGTCTCTTGCCCGGCATGCTGGCCAGCTTATGCCGGACTACTTAGTTCACTAGGGTTTGGATTTGTAAACTACACTCCTTACTTGGCTCCCCTTGCTACTATTTTGCTCTTGTTAGCTCTGTTTTCTCTTTTTTACAAAGCTAGAACTCGAAGAGGGTATAGGCCTTTTGCGGCAGGACTAGTTGCGTCAATTCTAATGATACTTGGGAGATTCGTTCTAACAAATTCCGTGCTTTTTTACAGTGGGATTTTACTGCTGATCATTGCGTCAGTTTGGAATGCTTTGCCGGTTAAAGGAGTAGGTTCTTGTCCTGCTTGTAAAGAGAATTAACCTTAGAATGGAGAACTTAAAATGACTCAAAAACGAAAAATCGAAGTATTTAGTGCTGGATGTCCAGTGTGTGAAACTGCGATCGAACAGATAAAAGCGATAGCATGTTCCTCATGTGAAGTTACAGTTCTTGATATGAATAATGCTGAAATAGCGAAAAAGGCAGAATCTGTAGGGGTTCGATCCGTCCCATCCGTTACGGTAGATGGGAAGCTTGCAAGCTGTTGCTCGGATAAAGGAGTTGATTTAGAGGCTCTTAAAGCTCTCGGGGTGGGGAGGCCCGCTTGAAATGCTAGATCCGATTCATACCACTGTTATTTTTGCGTAAGTTCGAACGCTTAAGTGTCGCTAAGAGTTAGTTTGTGGATTGAGAAGTATAGAAGTCAGGAACAAACCTGATCTTTTTGGCATCTAGAAAGTGTGCTAGCCTGCCGAGAGGTACGTGACTATAACAAATGAGCTGAAATGAAACTTTTAAGGACGAACATAGTGCTAAATAGACTTATCGCGTTTTTATTCGCGTTAAGCTGTTTTTTCCCAGCACAAGTTGCTCTCGCCTTAAAAGATTGTGGAACACACGAAATCGTTTCCTGCGAAGAGCACGAAAATCAACATTTCGTTGCCCGACATGTTGGAGATAATAAAGGTAAGATCGCGGTAGAGAGAGAGGTTTCTGCTCTTGTTAGCGGTGCGGCGAATGAAGAACACGATTCGGCTCACCAGATCGAAAAATCAAAGCAAGGCTTAGCCACCATTTCAGAAGCCTCCACGGGCCTTGAAAACTTTACTCCTTTCGTAGCACAGGTATTGACCCATAGTTTTGAGGGTAGTTTTGTTACAAAGACTCTTTGGGCAAACGCACCACCAGATCCAAAAAACACATTTCTCTCTTTCCTTCCTTCCATTCGCCTCCAAGTCTGAAATCTTCTCATAGTACGTAGTCCAACGAATGCCTTTGAGCATTTGCGTTGGTAATTGCCGTGCACATTTCGGCGTCACTTTGAGAGGAATTTTAAATGTATAACAGAGAATTTATTAGGTATAGGAGCACAGTAGTCATTTTCCTATGGGTTCTCGCGCTTCCGTTTCAATTGGCAGCCGAGACACAAGTGACAGAGGCTGCTGTTAGTTTTGAAGAGTTAAGAGCTCACGCTTTTTCAAAAAGCCCTCTTATTGCCTCTATTGATGCGAGTTACGCAGATCAACTTGGTGATGCAATTGATACAGGACTTCTTCAGAATCCAGAGCTTGAGTTGGAGGCGCTCTATCCGCGATCCTATCCAGGTGACCGAGGTGATAATGAGTATGGAGTTTCTCTTTCTCAGCCACTTCGCATTAGCGATTTTGGCGCTCGCCAAGCGGTAAAAGAACTATCGGAGAAGGCAGCAACGCAGAGCCAAAAACTTAACCTTTTAGAGCTTAGTCAAGACCTGTTTCTTCAATATGTGCGGCTTTGGGCTTTGAAGAAGCGGCAAGACTTTGTCTCCTCTATGGAAACGGTAGCTAAGAACAAAGCGAAGGTTGTAGCAAAAGCACGGGATAAGGGTTTTTTAGGAACAAGTGAAGTAAAGCTCTTTCAAGCAGCAGCAGCTAGATTAACGACGGTTTTGCTTGGACTCGAAGCCGACATAGCACAAGCTCAGTCCGAACTTATTAGGCTAAGTAATCTCGAACTTCAAAACAGACCCCTTAAAAGACCAGATGAGTTGCCCGTTCCCACGCTTGAAGATGCAAGAAGAAGAAGTAAAGAGAATCCGCTTGGAATACGAAGCAGAATTGAACTGCTAGAACGTGTTGCTGAGAAACAAAGCCTTCTTGCCAGGCAGGATTCTGCGCCAGGCTTTACTCCGCGAATACTCTACGAGCATACGGACGAGAAAAAAGATTACATAGGCGTGGGGATTTCTTTTGAGCTTCCATTCTTTAATAGAAATCAGGGCGAGAAAATTCGAACCAAAGCTAAAGAGAGAGAGCTTCGAGTCAGAAGGCAGTATTTAGAGGGAGATGGCTTTACCTCGCAATTAGAGGGCCTTGTTAGGCGGGCTGAAGCTTCAGCTAAGCAAGCGAGAACTTATGAGAAAAGCGTCTTTCCACTTTTTAAAGAGGCGCTCTCTGCTGCTGAGCACCAGTTCGCGTCAGGGCAAACTTCAGTCCTTCAGCTTTGGCAGACCTTTGGAGAGCTAAATTCTGCAAATGAAGAACTGCTAGAGCTTTGGGTGCAAGCGTATGCGGCGCGAAGTGAACTTAGCTTAATTTTAGGAGAGGAATTATGAGTGTTACGAAAAACTTTGTGCATTTGACGCTTTGGGCGTTCTTTGTGTGTGTATTAGCTGCCTATCCGCTTGGACTCAGCGCACAGGAACATGATCATGAACATAACGAAGCTGATAGCCATTCTGAATCTTCCGAAGGCAAAAAGGTGGAGCAAGACCATTCAGATGAAGAGCATCACGATCATGCCCATGAGGAATCTGGCGGCCATGATGATCATGAGGGGCACGGAGATGAACATTCGAAAGGCGGTCACGAGGATCACGACGCACATGAAGACCCTGGGGATGAACATGCTAAAGGGGCTCATGATGATCACGGTGGGCATGACGATGGTCACGGACATGGTGAAAGCTCTCCAGTTGAGTGGACCAATGAGCTTATTAGGGAATCTGGTATTTCCATTAGAACAGCTAGTGCGGGTGAGATCTCCGTGGGACTGGATCTTCCCGGAAAGATAGTCTCATACGAACCGAATGTAGCCCATATCATCCCTCGTTTTCCTGGCATTATTCGAGAAGCAAAAAAGCATCTTGGTGAGAAAGTTAAAAAAGGCGATGTACTTGCTGTAATTGAAAGTAATCAATCTTTAAACCCATACGAGGTTAGGTCTCCCATTAGCGGTGTTATTGTTAAACGCCACTCAACAGTAGGTGAGTACGCTTCTGAGTCTACTGATATTTTTGTAGTAGCAGACCTCTCAACAGTCTGGGGTGAGTTCTATGTATTCTCCGATGACTTTGCGAAAGTAAAAGACGGGCTTCCTATACTTGTAGATGTCAAGCCGTTGTCCTCACCTATACGGTCAAATATTTCCTTTGTCTCACGGGTCGTGGATGAACATACACAATCAAAGTTTGTAAGAGCGGTGCTTCCTAACGACCAAGAGCTTCTTTACCCTGGAGCGTTTGCCAATGCCCTGGCAGTGCTTGAAACAGTTAAAGCTAAGGTCATAGTTGATAGAAATGCCCTACAAAGACTTGAGGGTGGAGAAGTCGTTTTTGTTTGGGAAGGTGACACTTTTGAAGCTCGCTCAGTCATTACGGGAAAACGTGATAAGCACCGAATTGAAATCCTAAGAGGGCTCAAAAGCGGTGAGAAGTACGCTTCTGGAAACACCTTCCTTATAAAGGCGGAGATCGGAAAGTCCGAAGCCGAACATGCACACTAATTTCTAAAGGATAAAGGTTATGCTTGAGTCAATTTTACAGTTTTCGATAAAGCATCGATTCTTTGTAGTACTTATCACCTCGATGATAGGTCTTCTTGGGGTGTATTCATTCACGCAACTTCCAATTGATGCTGTACCTGATATCACCAATAACCAGGTTCAAATTAACACCGTATACTCCGCTTTTGCTCCTACCGATATCGAAAAGCAGATAACTTTCCCAGTTGAGACTGCTTTAGCAGGTATTCCTGGACTTGATTACACCCGCTCAATTTCACGGAATGGATTCTCTCAAGTAACCGCTGTGTTTACAGACGATACGAATGTCTACTTTGCAAGACAGCAAGTTGGAGAACGCCTGAACGAGGCAAAAGAAAGTCTCCCCGAAGGAGCGGAACCTGGCATGGGACCGATCTCAACAGGGTTGGGTGAGGTTTATATGTGGGTTGTTGAATATGAAGAGCCAAAAAAAGAAGTAGAAAGTGGCATTCCGGGTTGGCAAAGTGATGGCACCTATCTTACCCCAGAAGGCAATATTTTACGATCAGAGCTTGAGCAAGCTGCGTATTTGAGGGAAGTCCAGGATTGGATTATTAGGCCCCAGCTTGCACTGGTAAAAGGTGTAGCAGGAATTGATTCCATTGGAGGCTACCTCAAGCACTACACAGTTGAGCCCGACCCGGAAAAACTTCTCGCCTATAACCTAAGTTTCCATGATCTCGTTGAAGCGCTTGAGCGAAACAACATAAGCACCGGGGCTGGTTATATCGAAAACCGTGGGGAGTACTACGTTGTTCGTGCAGATAGCCGATTGGCAACTATTAAAGAAATTTCTGGAGTTGTTATTGGTGAGCGTAAGGGCATTCCTATTCGAGTTCGAGATATCGGAGCTGTTCATGTAGGAAAAGAGCTTAGAACAGGTTCTGCGAGCACTCGTGGTGAAGAGGCTGTGGTGGGTACAGCACTCATGCTGATTGGTGAAAATAGTCGAACTGTCGCAGCGGCTGTTCACGAAAAGCTAGAAGAGATCAACAAAGCTCTACCTCCTGGAATGATTGCAAACCCTGTGCTTAATCGAACGAAGCTTGTTGACGCCACAATTGCGACAGTTGAGAAAAACCTACTAGAAGGAGCAATTCTAGTTATCGTTATTCTTTTTGCGATGCTTGGAAATTTTCGGGCAGCCCTAATCACCGCCATGGCGATCCCGTTATCTATGCTCTTTACAGTAACCGGTATGGTTCAAACAAAGATGAGTGGCAACTTGATGAGTCTTGGAGCCATTGATTTTGGTCTGATCGTCGATGGTGCTGTAATTATTATTGAGAATTGCATTCGAAGAATCGCAGAAAAACAGCATGAAGCAGCGCGTGTGCTCAATCTAAAGGAGCGGCTACATGAAGTTTTTACTGCTACCAAAGAAATGATTAAACCATCTGTTTTCGGCCAGGCAATAATCATTACGGTCTATATTCCAATTCTCTTTCTTACTGGTATCGAAGGAAAGATGTTTCAGCCTATGGCTCTCACTGTAATTTTTGCGCTTGTTTCAGCTTTTGTCCTTTCTCTTACGTTCATTCCTGCTATGGCGTCAATTTTTCTAAGTGGGAAAGTTCAGGAAAAAGAGAATCGAGTTTTACTCTTTTTAAAGCGTCATTATAAGACCGGTCTAAGTTGGTCAGTTACTCACCCTTGGGCAATCGTGGGGGTAGCGGTAGTTCCGTTTGCGCTTTCGATTCTAATTTTCTTTCGACTGGGACAGGTATTCGTCCCTGCGCTTGATGAAGGGGATATCGCTATGCATGCCATGCGAATTCCAAGTACCTCTCTTACCCAGTCACAAGAGATGCAGTTTAAGGTAGAAAAAGCGCTCGCTAAATTTCCTGAAATCAAAGTGGTCTTTTCCAAAACTGGAACCGCTGAAGTCGCTTCTGATCCGATGCCTCCTAATGTATCCGACACCTTTATACTCTTAAAACCGAAGGATGAATGGCCGGACCCGTCTAAATCAAAACTAGAGTTTATTGAAGAAATCCAGGAGACCCTAATGAAGCTACCTGGAAACAACTATGAATTCACGCAACCTATTCAAATGCGTTTTAATGAACTTATCTCCGGTGTTCGAGGAGATATCGCGATAAAAGTCTTTGGCGATGAATTCAGTACGCTCCTTCCAGTAGCAAACGAAATTGCAGGCGTTTTACAGAGTATTCCTGGTGCAGCCGATGTGAAAGTTGAGCAAGTAACTGGCCTTCCAACTCTTGATATAGATATCGATCAAGAAAAGATCTCAAGACTTGGAATAGATGCTCTCGATGTACATGAAGAAGTAGCCGCAGCAGTCGGTGGCCAAGAAGCAGGATTTATCTTTCAAGGGGATAGGCGCTTTGACTTAGTTGTGCGGCTTGCAGATTCCGTTAGAGAAGACATTGATTCTCTTAAAGCTCTACCGATCCCAATTATGGGTGGAGGACATGAGAGAACTGATTCGATGGAAGAAGATGCGCTAAAGACTGAATATTTAACTACAGAGACAGCGCCCTCCTTTGTTCCTCTAGGCTCTATTGCTGAACTTCGAGTTGAGGACGGGCCCAATCAGATTAGTAGAGAAAATGGGAAGCGGAGAATTGTTGTTCAAGGAAACATCCGGGGAAGAGATCTTGGAAGTTTTGTTGCGGAAGCTCAGGAGAAAGTAGAGAGCCAAATTGAAATGCCCGCAGGCTCCTGGCTTGTGTGGGGAGGACAGTTTGAGAACTTAGTAGCTGCAAAGAAACGGCTATCGGTGGTTGTCCCAATCTGCTTTCTTTTAATCCTACTGCTTCTTTTTTCTGCCCTTGGCTCCGTTAGAGAAGCCCTTGTCGTGTTTACCGGAGTTCCACTTGGATTGACTGGAGGAATTGTTGCTCTTTGGCTACGTGGTATTCCTTTTTCAATATCCGCAGCAGTCGGTTTCATAGCGCTTTCCGGTGTTGCGGTACTAAATGGTCTGGTGATGGTCAGTCGAATCAATCAGCTTAAGGACGAAGGGGAGAGCACTCGTGAAGCAATAGTGGATGGTGCTCTCTCTCGTCTTAGACCCGTTCTGATGACGGCAATGGTGGCATCATTAGGCTTTGTGCCAATGGCGCTTGCAACGGGAACCGGTTCAGAAGTTCAGCGACCACTTGCCACTGTTGTTATAGGAGGCCTGATAACTGCCACGGCCCTTACTCTATTCGTGCTGCCGGTACTTTTGAATATGTTTATAAAGCCAGAGGAAGACGAAATAGAGATCTAAGAGGATTGGGTGGGCGCCTGTGTCGAAGCAGGAAAAAAGACTCGAGCGAAAGGTCAAGGAAGCCAATAGGCAATTGCGTAAGATCTTTGCTGTGATTGTGTTTGGATCTATCGCTTTGATTCTTTACCTTGCTTGGTGCCCTCAGTGTCACGGGCCAATCGTTCAGAACATGGTTGATAAAATTTTTAGCTGGTTCGGTTTTTAACTTTGGAAGTTTTCTTAATGGCAAAAGGTGTTAGAGGAGACTTAAGATGAAACGAACATTCTTGATACTAATTCTAGTAATGTTTGTTATGAGTACTCAAAGTTTACATGCAATGCCTCGGCTATGGCGGAAGGTATGTGGTGAGGTCATATCCCTTGATAAGGAGAATCAAACTTTGACTGTAAAGTCTTCGAAAGATCCGGCGCCGCTCACTATGAAACTAAACGAGTCGACCATTTACATTCAAAATCACGAAAGGGCTTTCAGCAAGAATTTAGCAGAGGGGAACAAAGTCACTGTATTTTACAAAAACCCCCTCTTGTCATCGAAATTCGCTACAAGAATTGTTTGGGAAACGTCTCGTAGAACAATTCAACCAAGCCTCGAATGCCCATAGCATTTTAGGGTGAAATTTTTACGTAACCTACTTTTTAAGGGAGATTTAGATGAAACATATTCAAGCTGTCATAAGGCCGCATATGCTGTCCAAGGTTATAAACGCGTTAAAGGCATTGCCCCATTTTCCCGGTGTAACCGTGTTGGACGCAAAAGGGTACGGTCGTGGCCAAGGCGAGGGTGGAAAATTTGATGCAAATGAAGCTTCAATTTTTTCTGACGATGTTAATATCCTTAATATTTTTTGCTCTGATCCACAATCCGATCAGATTATAGAGGCTATAAAAAAAGCAGCCCGCACGGGCAAGGAAGGAGACGGTCTTGTAGTGGTATCCAAACTCTCTCAAGCTTTTCGTATCGCAACCACCGATGAAGGCGATGCTGCGCTCTAAGAGATTTAAGGAATCCAAATGAATCAGGTGCTGGAAGAACCATTGCAGCTACGTATCCATGGCATGGACTGTGCCGAGGAAGTGACACTTCTAAAGCGTGAATTGGTGCCGGTTGTGGGTAGTGAAGAGCGACTTGGCTTTGACGTTCTGAACGGCAAGTTACTCGTGGACATGTCTGATTTGGATATCACTAGTGGAGATGTACTTGAGGCGATTAAAAGAACGGGTCTCACATCCGAGCTTTGGCAGGGCACTTCCCATGTAAGTGAGGAGCAGTCATTCTGGCAAAAGCATCAACGATTAATATTAACAACTGTTAGCGGTCTGTTCGGTCTTACCGGTCTCCTTGTTCAATTGGTAGGCGACGGAAAAACGGAAGCTGTGCCGCTAACATCGATAGCGCTGTACGGCATCGGCATCGTTGCGGGACTGATAACGGTATTGCCGAAGGCATGGCGTTCGCTCATTTCGTTGCGGCCCGACATGAATCTACTGATGTCTGTAGCTGTCGTTGGAGCCGTACTGATTGGCGAGTGGTTCGAGGGAGCAACAGTTGCATTTTTATTTTCATTCTCTCTACTTTTGGAATCTTGGAGCGTTGGCCGCGCACGTCGTGCAATTGCTTCCTTGATGGATTTATCACCACCAACCGCCCACCTTAGAGGAGGGGGAGGGGAAGTGAGGGACGTGGCACCTAATGACGTGCCGGTTGGATCTACAGTTATCGTCCGTCCAGGTGAGAAGATTCCGCTGGACGGTCGTATCTCAAAAGGGGCTAGCAGTGTCGATCAAGCATCAATTACCGGAGAAAGTGTGCCTGTCGAAAAGGAGAGTGGCGGTGAAGTGTTTGCAGGCACCATTAATGGCGATGGACTACTGGAGATCGTGACAACAAAGGCAGCAGATGACACCACGCTTGCTCGCATCATCAAGATGGTAGGAGACGCCGGTTCGAAACGTTCACCATCGGAAAAGTGGGTTGAAAAATTCGCGGCTGTCTACACACCGGTAGTGATGGTTGTGGCCTTATTGATCCTGTTGGTACCGCCTTTAGCGTTTGGTGGTGAATGGTCAGTGTGGCTGTACCGTTCATTGGTTCTGTTGGTTATTGCGTGTCCATGTGCGCTTGTGATTTCGACACCGGTAAGTGTTGTAGCATCTTTAGCGGCAGCGGCACGTAACGGCGTGCTGATTAAGGGTGGAGTGTTTGTGGAACTGCCTGCCCACCTCAAAGCGATTGCAATGGATAAAACCGGAACGCTCACCCAGGGAGCTCCGAAAGTCGTCGACGTCAAGCCGATGAATGGCCACGATGAAATCGAATTGCTGGCGCGCGCAGGAGCCTTGGAGCTAAATAGTAATCATCCACTTGCCAGGGCGATTGTCGAGGAAGCTCGTCGGCGACAAATAGCGGTTTCACCTGCCGATCACTTTGAAACTATCCAGGGCAAAGGAGCCTCCGGCGTGATCAACGGGAAAGCTTTTTGGCTTGGATCTCACCGATACTTAGAGGAAAGAGGACAGGAAACTTCTGAGGTCCACGAGCAATTACAAGCAATGCAAGAGGCGGGTCGAACCGTCGTTGTAGTTGGCAACGATGCGCACGTCTGCGGATTTATCACTCTGGCAGATGCTATTCGAGACGAGACCAAAGATGCCATTCGCGAGCTACACAAAGCTGGTGTAGAGAAAGTAGTGATGCTAACCGGAGATAACGAAGGTACAGCAAAAGCAATCGCTGCTGAAGCAGGTATTGATGAGGTTCATGCAGAACTGCTGCCGGAGGACAAAGTCGCTGCCGTCGAGCGTTTGGTCAAACAGCATGAATACGTCGCCATGATTGGCGATGGCGTCAACGATGCTCCAGCCCTTGCTCGCGCTTCACTGGGGCTTGCAATGGGTGCAGCTGGGAGCGATGCTGCGATTGAAACGGCTGACATTGCGCTGATGGCCGATGATCTCTCGAAGCTCCCGTGGTTGATTCATCATTCCCGCCGAACTCTTAGCATTATTCGACAAAATATCGTGTTTTCGCTGGCGGTAAAAGGACTATTCGTAATTTTGACTTTCGCTGGCTTCGCTTCGCTGTGGGCGGCCATTGCCGCTGACATGGGAGCGTCTCTGTTGGTCATCGGGAACGGTTTACGTTTGCTTAAGTCCTGAAACATTCTTGTCCAAGTACCCTATGTGCTTGGAGTGGAATCTCAAAGTGGCTTCATCTGATTCGTAAGTTCTCTTTTGCTTCTTTTTCCGTATTAAGACTAAGACTTTGATATTATAGCATTGAGGCCCTTTTGATCTGGGACAGGGGGTCTATCTCATTCCGGATGACTATTAAACGTAGCACATTGATAAGACTCAAGTTAAGTGGATTACTAGCCGATTGGTCTGTTGCACGATCTTTCTATCGATGAGATGCTTGAACCTTATGAAAGTCCTTCGACCAGCACATTACGTTTTTACTTGTCTCCTCTTTGTATTCGGGACATCGCTATGTGGTGCTGAAGCCGCTGACTTTCTCCCGGAGGGTACTTGTTGCCCATCGTCACAAAAGGAGGCACCTAAATCCTCAACTCCCGAAACAGTTTGTTGTGAACTTGGACAGGTTCGTTTTGTTTCCCTGGAAAATAAAATTGAGGTTACTGAGGAGTTTGCGCAAACAAAATATAAGAAAAGTCTTAACCTCAATAGACCGTTAATCGCATCTGTAGGGACCGCTCTACGGAAAACACCACCTGCCGACTCGTACCCAGATCACTCGTTTGAATCCAGTTTTCTTAAACATTCCCTAAACCCCCGCGCTCCCTGCCAAGCCTAAATACCGAAGCTCTCTGCTCTTCGGCCTAATTGCCAATAATTAATTAAATTCAAAACGGGGATTTTACTCCACTATTTCTGGGTAGCAGAGAATCCTTGCTAGGAGATTTCAATGAAACTTGTATCTACCGTGGTCGGCTGTCTTTTCGTTTTTATATACAGCTCACATGCTGAAGTGAGCGGACCAGAAACTTTGGAAACGATCAGCCTAACTGAGGCCATTCAAAAGGCACTAAAGGCGAACCCAACGTATCGGAGCGCTGTGTCAAATGCTCGTGCAGCCGAGGGGCTAACGTACCAAAGTGGTCTTTGGGAGAACCCTGTTTTTTTTGCCGAAGCTGAAGAATATCCTCCAGAGGACTCTTTTGAAGAGTCTCGATATCTCTTGGGGCTTTCACAGACAGTTCCATTTCCGGGAAAAAAGAGACTGGACCGAGCTGCTGCTAGCGAGCAGGAACTCTCTCGAAAATCAATGAGTGATAGTACTCGGACAGATCTTATTAGGAGGGTCCGAATCGCGTTCTATCAAGTTCTCGCTGCTGAGAAGCTTGTAGATGTATCAGAGCAACTGCTCTCGCTCGCCAAATCTTCAGTGGAAACTGCCAAAGAAAGGCTTGAAGCGGGAGTGTCTACGGCACAAGAACTACTGAGAGCGGAAGTGCAGGCTGAACGAGTGAAGAATTCAAAATTGAGTTTTGAGCGGAACCTGAAAGTCGCTCGGGCCGAACTCGCACTCACTATGGGAGAGCCCGATCTCAAGGAAATAGGTGTTACTGGAAAGTTAAGTGAGGAAATTCCAGAGGGGTTACTCGTATTCGATAGAGAGAAGGTCTTTAGCAGCCACCCGAGGGTTCTCGCAGCAGAGGCACTATTGCGCCGTTCCGGAGCCCTAAAGGAGAGAGCTCAACTTGAGCCCTACCCAGACATCACACTTAGCGTTTCTGGAGGACGGCGAGAAGTAGATGATGAAACCCTTATCGATTTTGGATTCTCTATCCCTCTCCCTATTTTGAACAGCTCGAAAGGAGAAGTTCTTACTGCCAGTGAAAACGAGAGAAAAGCGAAGAGCGATTTGGAACAAGTAAAGCAAAGACTGAAGACTCAGCTTGCGAATGAAATTGAAACGCTCAAGCAAGCCGACCAGCAGGTAGGAAACTATCGTGATCGCCTAATTCCGCAAAGTGAAAAGGCGCTTCGAATGATACAGGCTGGTTTTCGGGAGGGTGAGTATGGTTTTAACGATCTCATTGATACGCAACGAACTGTTGCTGAGGCCAAGATTGAGTATCTCCGAATCCTCTTTGTATTGAACAAATCGATCGCCGAGGTGAGAAGTCTAACTGAACAGAAAGAAACTTTTTTTAGAGATGAGAGTAACCATGGGTAAAGCAATACTTTGTACACTATTAGTAGCAATTGGAGTGTGTCTTATAGGTGGGCCATCGCCAGCATTTGCTGAACAAGAAACGAGTTCGCATCAAAAGGAGCTTTGGTGCGAGGAGCATGACATGCCAGAAAAAGAGTGTTTTATTTGTCATCCCGAACTGCGGCAAAAAGGACGGTTATGGTGCAACGAGCATGGGCGTTATGAAGATCGCTGCTGGCTTTGTCACCCAGATCTTGAAGACAAAGAGCGCCCTTACTGTAAGAAGCACTTTCTCTATTTAGACGAATGTGAACACCTCCATCGTGAAAATTTAGGAAAGAAAAACCCTGCTCACTCACATATACATGAAGAAAGTGAGAACCGACTGTTGTGCAATGAACACGATATGCCAGAGGATGAATGCTTTATCTGTCATCCAGAGTTACGGGACAAGGGAAGGCTTTGGTGTAATGAGCACGAACGATACGAAGATCGTTGTTGGTTGTGTCATCCAGAACTTGAAGATAAAGAGCGCCCTTATTGTGAAAAGCACCACCTCTATCTTGATGAGTGTAAGCACCTACACCCAGAACACAGCGCAGCATCCACGACGAAGAAAGAAGTGGCCTACAGAAGCGAAGGTAAAGGGCAAGAACTCTATTGCAAGGAGCATGATCTCCCGGAGCATGAATGCGGCTTGTGCCATCCGGAGCTACTCTCCCCGCAGGCAGGTGAAGCTAATTTAAAAGTAAGACTTCCAAGTAAAGAGTCGGGTGCCCTTGTTGGGATCAAAACTGTAACTCCCGAAGAGACCAACGTTGAGATGAGTATTCCAGCAATTGGTGAAATTAAGTTCAATCAGAATCGCACGGCCCACTTAACATCGCCAGTTCAGGGAGTGATTAAAGATGTTTATGTAGAACTTGGCGATCTGGTGAAGGGGGGGGACAAGCTCTTAAGCATCTGGTCACCAGCTATAGGGGAAGCTGCATCAGAGGCTGTTCTCGCTCGTCAAACGCTTTCGCGAGCAACCCGTCTTCGAAAGAAAAGTATTAACTCTGCCCAAGACCTAGAGAGGGCGGAGGCTAAGAATCGTGCGGCATTACAGAAGCTAAAAAGTCTTGGTTTTAGTGATAAACAAATTGAAACTCTCGGTGAAGATCCGAGCGCTCCCATAATGCTGACAGTCACCGCTCCTTTTGAAAGTGAAGTTGTAGCTCTTTCTGCTGTTCATGGGGAGTACGTTAAGACAGGGAATCCACTATTTACCTTAAGTGATAGAAGTGAAGTGTGGGCAATTCTTAATGTATCAGAAAAAGATATTGGAAACCTTGTGATGGGGCAAAGCGTTACAGTCACGTCGAGAAGTTTTCCTGAAGAGGAGTTTCTCGGAAAGATTGCGCATATCTCTGCCTCAATTAATTCAAGGACGAGAATGGCTGTTGTAAGAGCGGTGATAAAGAACCATGAGAGGAAGCTTCGGGAAAATATGTTCGTACAGGCCGTTATTGCTAGGAAAAGTAATCAACAGGCCTTATTAATCCCGGCGCATGCTGTGCAGAATATTGATGGGACAAACGTCGCCTTCACGGCGATTGATAGTGACCTTTATGAGGTGAGACCGCTTACCTTAGGAAACCGAGTCGAGAACAGAATCCAAGTACTTAACGGCCTTAACGTTTCACATAAGGTTGTAAGTGACGGAAGCCAGGCAGTGAAGTCGCACTTTCTTATCTCGCGACTTGGTGCTGGTTGTGTTGATTAATGGAAACGTAGGAATTCTATGCTTGCACGTCTTATAGAGATATCCCTTGAGCACCGGTTTGTCGTCTGTGCGCTGGCGTTTGTTTGTGCCATCCTGGGCTTTTCAGCACTTACTAGGCTCCCGGTTGACGCCTTTCCTGACACCACGCCAGTACAGGTACAGGTAAATACAGTAGCCTCTTCTCTCACTCCAGAAGAGATTGAACAGCAGGTTACCATTCCGCTCGAACTGAAAATTAGCGGTATCCCAAACCTTATCAATGTCCGCTCAGTTTCTAAGTACGGATTCTCCCAGATTGTTGCAACTTTTAACGATGCGGCGGATCTCTACCTCTCGCGGCAACTTGTTTTGGAGCGAATTCAGTCTGCGGATTTACCAGACAGAGTCGGATCGCCGCAATTGGGGCCGATTGCCACTGGTCTGGGAGAGGTTTTTCACTATTCGCTTCGGGCAAAAGACAACGCTCGGACCTTAACCGAGCTCCGTGAGCTTCATGACTGGATTATTAAACCAGCACTTCTTCAAGTTCCTGGAGTTGCAGAGGTGAATTCTTGGGGCGGTTACGAGAAACAGTATCATGTACTTATCGATACACTAGCACTCATTAAATTCGAACTTTCGATTGAAGATATTTTTGAAGCGTTAGAGGGAAACAATCGTAATGTTGGGGGGGGGCAAATAAACCGAAGTGGAGAAACCCTATTGGTGCATGGAATCGGGCTTACTTCATCTTTGGAAGAGATTGAGCAGATTACTGTCACCGAAAGAAATGGTATTCCAATTCTCATTCGAGATGTGGCAGAGGTTGCTATTGGACATGAAATCCGGAGAGGTGCAGTCTCAGCTTCTGGAACAGGAGAAATTGTCTTAGGCCTTGGTTTTATGCTGATGGGGGAAAATTCAGCCGAGGTAACAAGCGCACTCTCAGAGAAGCTGTCAAGGGTGAGGGCCGCTCTTCCAGACGATGTTCTTCTTGAAGTTCTTTACGACCGAACGGAGCTGATTGAGAAAGTAATTTCTACTGTTGTGCACAACCTTCTTCTTGGCGCACTTCTCGTTATAGCAGTTCTTTTTATCTTTCTTGGAAATGTTCGTGCGGGGCTTGTTGTTGCTTCTGCCATTCCGCTCTCCCTTGTCTTTGCAGGAAGTATGATGCTGGAAGTTGGTATAGCTGCCAGCTTGCTTAGCTTTGGAGCACTCGATTTCGGGTTAATTGTTGATAGCTCAGTTATTATGGCAGAGAACTGCGTCCGGCATGCTTCCATGCACACTCAAAAGGATTGGAAAAATCTCATTCGAGATGCCGCGCTCGAAGTAAGGCGTCCAACGCTTTACGGCGAACTAATAATTCTTATCGTTTTTCTCCCCATTCTTACTTTAGAAGGTATTGAGGGGAAACTTTTTCGCCCTATGGCGCTCACGATGATTTTTGCCCTGCTCGGATCGCTTGTTTTTTCACTCACCTTGCTACCTGTTCTCTGTAGCCTGCTATTAAAACGTGGTGAGAAGGAAAAAGAGCCAAAAGTGATCGAATGGTTACGGGAGCGTTATCTTCCTGTATTAGGCTACGTTTTTAAGAGGCCTGATAGGGTTATTGTTGGGGCACTTTTAGCAGTTTGTTTAGGTGTAATCTTTGCATTTCAGCTTGGGACAGCTTTCTTGCCCCGCTTAAACGAGGGCGCACTTGCCGTAAACATGGTAAGGCTGGCTGGGATCTCGATTGATGAGTCGGTGCGCCTTAATACCAATATTGAGCAATCGCTCATAGAAAAATTTCCAAATGAAATTGAAAAAGTCTGGTCGCGAATTGGTTCAGCTGAAATTGCGACTGACCCGATGGGAATTGAGCTTACCGATTTCTATATTACCTTAAAGGATAGAAATGAGTGGCAAGTTGCCTCAACTCAAGAGGAACTTACCAAGAAGCTCGATGAAGCAGTGTTTCAAAAGGTTCCTGGTGCAGCCATTGCCTTTACCCAGCCAATTGAGATGAGGTTAAACGAGATGGTTGCCGGAATTCGATCTGATATAGGTATCAAAATTTATGGAGATGACTTTGAAACACTAGCGAAGCTCTCTGATGAAGTGCAGCGTGTCTTGCTTGAAATCGATGGAGCGGCAGATATCGTTGGGGAGCAGCTTAGTGGCCAGCCAGTACTAGAAATCAAACTCAATGTCGCAGCCCTATCGCGCATGGGAGTTCCCAAGGAACGAGTCTTAAATCTCATTGAGACTATCGGCGGTAAAGCGGTAGGAGAGATACGATATGGTCAGAGAAGGTTTCCGCTTGTTGTAAGACTCAGTGAGGATGCTCGTATTGATGTATCAGCTCTCAAAAAAACAATGTTTTTTGCAGGTGAGAGATATCTTTCTCTTAGTGACGTTACGACGCTTGTCGAGAAAGAGGGGCCTTCGACCATCAATCATGAGTGGGGGCGAAGGCGTGTTACGGTTCAAGTAAACGTACGCGACCGGGATATCGGAAGTTTTGTAAGTGAAGCGCAGGAAAGAATCTCTGACAAAGTGGTGCTTCCAGAAGGATATCTCATAGAATGGGGTGGTCAGTTCGAAAACATGATACGGGCACAAAATCGACTGTTGCTCGTTGTTCCGTTGGCTCTTGGACTGGTGCTATTTCTTCTGTATTTAAGTCTTAACTCCGTTACTGATGTTCTTATAGTCTCGACTGGAATTCCACTTGGTGCAGTAGGAGGAGTATTGGCGCTTTGGATACGCGGAATGCCACTTACTGTAAGCGCTGCAATCGGATTTGTTGCGCTCGCTGGGGTAGCGATGCTAAACGGTCTTGTTTTATTAACCTTTATCCAACAGCTTAGGCAAAGAGGGACTGAGCTTATTTCTGCTGTACGAGAGGCATGTTCAGTTAGGCTTCGTCCGATTCTTATGACGGCACTTGTTGCAGGAATCGGATTCCTTCCGATGGCAGTTAATACAGGAGTTGGTGGCGAAGTTCAGCGCCCACTTGCCACGGTCGTGATCGGCGGGCTGCTCAGCAACACGATTTTATCTCTTGTAGTCCTGCCTGCTCTATATTTGATAATCTATAAAAAGAGAAATCACAGCTAACTTGCTGGTGAAGTAATCAAAGGTCTAGTTTTGCTGCCGCATTCTCACGAAACAGTGACGCATCTCGGATATATCTTCGAAGCACCATAATACTTTTGTGCCCAGTCTGTTGCTGAATGGATCGTTCTGAAGCGCCTGCGATTGCAGCAGAAGTGGCAAGACCAGATCGCAAAGAATGGCCGGAAAAAAGAGCAACTCGTTTCTTAATCTTCTTACAGTATGTCTTTACGATTTCAGCTACCATCCGGTCTGACAGAGCAGTTGTCCGGGGAGTTGCTGCTTTCGTGAATGCACGAAAGACCGGACCTTCTACAATGTTTGAGGCATCAAGCCAGGTAAGAAGTGCTCTAACGGGGCAGGTATTTGGGTCTTTTCCAAAAGGGATAGCTACCTTCCTACCAACTCGCTTCTGATCGGTTTTACTTTCGCGAATGAGGATTACAATTCCCTCGTCAGAAGCTGTAATGTCCTCGATCTCGATTCGAACAAGCTCACTTCGCCTGAAAGCCCCTGTATAGCCAATTAGTAAAACAGCTTTATCCCGGAGACCAGCTAGGGTAGGGGGGCAGTGGCTTAACATCTCCTTTAGATCCTTAACGAGAAGCGGCGATTTCCCCCGAGCAGGTTTTCCGAGTTCTCTTCGAAGCCTCTTCATTGTGTTTTTAACTACCCATTCACCGCATGGAGACTCAAATCCGTTTCGTTTATGCGCTTCTGCAATCGCTGAGAGCCTCCGGCGCACAGTTGAGATCTTAAGCTTCTGCTTTTCACCGCAGTCTCGAATGTACCTTGCGATATCATCCGGGTTGGCTGGCAGTGGTTCGATTTTTCGTTTTTTGCACCAAATTAAAAACTGCTTCCAATCAGATCCGTATGCTCGCTGAGTATTGGTCGCATCAGCACCGGCTGCATATTGGTAGAGTTCTAGCGCTTCCGGTTCAGCCGGTACGGTTTTGGATCTCAGGGTAGGGGTGTTTTTCCTCTTCATAGCTCTTCTCCTTCTATACTATTTGATGCCACTGAGCTATATGAAGTTGCAGAGTTTCTCTAATTAATTGAAATAGCTATATATGATAACTTCCGATAACGATATATTATCGGAAGTAATTTATTACTGGCGAAACCAAGTGCCTTACGAAGGTGTAATCACCTAAAAGTACGCTCCCGTATCAAACCGTGTTAAAACGTAAAAAATGACACGAGGACGGACAAAGAGTGATTTCACAGAAGGAACTAAGCGGATACTTGCCAAGAGAGTTGGTGAAAGATGTTCGCGGCCCAACTGTCCTAACGTCACAAGTGCGCCTCACACCGATCCCGCTAAAGCCTTGAATGTTGGCAAAGCTGCCCATATTTATGCGGCCTCGGATAATGGACCTCGGGGAAATCCAGACCTAACTCCTGAGGAGAGAAGACACCCTACAAACGGAATCTGGTTTTGCGGTACTTGCCACGACATTGTTGATGGAGATCCACTAAAGTATCCTGCGACACTCCTAGAGCAGTGGAAGGAAGAGGCTGAAAACCGACAACAACGTCGCCTCCTAGAGCACCCATCAGAACTTGTTGATTACTGGCTGAGCGAAGTTGAATGGGGTGAAAGTCTTCTCGATGAGTTTAGACCACAAACCTGTCTTGAACATCTTGACCGCTCGCAACCCCGCTTCTGGGAAAAGGCAAATGAGGAGCTTAAGGAGAAGACATTGCGTCTTCGTGCCCGAGCATTGCTTCGACTTCATAAGTTTGAGGAAGCTGCTGATTTCTTCGCGCTGTCTGCAGCCATTTCACCAGACAGTCTTCAGAGCAAATGTGACCTTGCTCACTCCCACTATTTGTTAGAGCGCCCCGTTGAAGCAGAAAACACTGCCAGAGAAGCATTGCTGATTGACCCTGAAAAAGGCCGGGCGCAGGGGATAGTCATAGCCTCTCAAGCAGCACAGAATGATTATGCAGATATCTTGAAGGATCTCCCGTGCGAATGGAAATCTTCATGGGATGTTGCATACGCTTTAGGAACTTGTGCGCTCAGGCAGAGTCATTTCGATGAAGCTTTGCTCTGGTTCGAGAAAGCAAAATCGCTGAATCCTGAAGTTAATGTGGATATTCTTCAACACTATGCTCATGCGCTTTTCAGGAAGGTTGAAAGTGCTGCACCAATGTTCCCCGGGCGACCTCTAACGACAGAAGAACGGGCGTTATTAGAAAAAGCAGCCTCCATGCTCTGCGAAGCATGGGACATCGTGTCTGAAACCGAAGTTGCGAAATTGCATCTTCCTTCCCTTTCAAATGCAGTTATCATTCTGTTTGCTCTTGGCGACTACAAAACGGGGACCAGGCTTGTTGACGAAGGCCTCCTCGAAGACCCTAACGATGAAAGTCTGGTGAAACACAAGGCGTTGTTGCTCCTTGAATCTGGCAAAAGCCTGCAAGGAGAAGCCTTCCTGCGAGACACTCTAAGTCGAAAGGATAATCCATTTGTAATCGGAATGCTTGCGATGTGTCTCCTAAACAAAGGAGAGACCGAAGAGATTCAGGGCTTGCTCGACCGACTTTTTACTTTCGAACTTGACCCAGATGAACGAGAAAAGGCCGTTGCCATTCAACTTCTGTGTTACCTAAACACTAATAACGTGGAGAGCGCTGAAGGTTTATTAGAGGAACTCTCGGACGATGAACGAAAGAAGCCTATCTTTCAAATCTACGAAGCAAGGGTTCTCCTGACTTCTGGTTCTAAAGAAGCTGCAACAGATTTACTGCGTTCGATTGCTTCAGAGGCCAACGAATGGCCACCAATTCAACAGTTAGATTTCGCGGACACTTGTCATAGAGCTGGATTGTTTCAGGAGGCCATTTTATTTTTCTCCAAAAATGTCAGCCTGGAGCAGGATAGCTCTACCCTGCGTAAGCTCTTAGAATGTCATGTCCGCGTAGGAGAAAAGAATAAAGCTTTTGAAATCGCACGTAATTTAAGAGAAAAGCTTGGTGCTTTGCATCTCGTTACAAGGTACGAAGCTTCAATCTATGAAGAGATTGGGGATTTACCTAATTGCGCTGCCGTACTTCAGCTATATCGGGAGAAGTTTCCTGACGACCATGAAGTCAAACTGTGGCTTGCGGATATCTTGTTGCGTCTGGGAAGGACTGCTGAGGCAGACGCAATATTAGCAGAGAATTTGAATTGGGAAACATTATCTGCTGATCATATCTGCTACCTGGCTCAGGTTCTATCCAGGCGTGGTCGCTCTACTGATGCTCTCAACATTCTATATGCAGCTCGACGCCAACAAGACCTTCGACGATCGTCATTTCGAATCCACATGGGATACATCGTTACGTTCATGAACGCAGAAGAGAAGGAGCATTTCAATGTGTCCGAGGTTGGGCCTGGTACATCCGTCAGATTTTCGGACTCCGAGGATCGTCGTTGGCGAACAATCCTCCAAGCTGACGAGACTCCACTTGGCGAGTGCGAACTCCTTCCAGATTCTCCACTCGCAGAAAGGCTCAATGGGAAAAAGGTTGGCGACAAGGTAATACTGAAAGAGAGTCCCTATAGTAAAGACGAAGTTACTATTGCAGAGATTCAGAGTAACTACGTGCGCGCCTTTCAAGAGGTATTTGAGAACTATGAGGAGTGGTTCGGAAGTGATGCAGGATTATGGGGTATAAAGCTTCCAAAACTGGAAGATGGAAATTTCGATTTCGACCCTATTTTCAAGTCCGCCATTGAACGTGAGTCACATGCCCACGAAGTTCTTTCTCTCTATAAGAATGGAAGGCTGTCTCAATCACTATTCGCGCAACTACTTGGCGGCCACTTTTTGTCTGCATGGGCGTATCTTACATCCAATGCAGAGGTTGGAGTTCGATTCACAACATCTGGCCCAGTGGAAAGCGCTGCTGAAAGCGAGCTTCTCAGTAAAGATGGAGTTCGACTCGTCGTTGACCTTTCTGCGCTACTGACCATCCGATGCTTGGACATTGGCTCGGAAATAACTAAGATTTTTGGCAAGCCCCTTATTTCACAAGCCGTTCTTGATGAAATCTCAATGGCACGAAATAAAGAAGAGATGCTTGGAGTGAAAGATCACCTATCCGTTTCCTCAGAACAAGGGAAAATGGTAGGACATGAGGTTCCTAAAGAAGTCTCTGAACACAATATTGCTTCGCTTAAAGATTTTGATAATTGGGTTCGAGGTTTCTGCGAGGTGACTCCGATACCGCGACTCCTGACTGATCTCAAAGATAAATCGCAGAAGCTAGAGTCCGCTGTTGGGGAAATGGAGGCGCATTCCCTCGTACTTGCAGCATCGCCAGACAACATTCTTTACAGTGATGATTTACTCATAAGAAATCTCGGTAAGGGTGAATTATCCCTACGGTCGGTTTGCACCGAGTCCGTGCTCCTTCGGTTAAGAGCCAGTAAGGAAATCGATGAGGCAAAGCACCAATCAAAGTTATTGCAACTTTTTGAGCTAAATTATCGAGCACTCACAATTTCGCCGGAGCTAATACTGCCAGCGGCATCTCAATCGCAGTGGACTATAAAAGGACCGTTCGAGGCTGTATGTAGCTCATTAAGAAGTGGAAACTACGATCGCCCCTCATTGATTAATGTTATCGCGCAAAGTTTACTGGAAATCTCTAACTCTCAGGCAAGTGAAACACAGAAAGTACAGCTTTCGTGCCATTTACTGAATTCGATATGTTCTGAGTCGAACGCCTCTAACACCGCTAACGCGATCATTTCACTCATCACCAATCGTTCGAAGCTATATATACCCAGCGATCAAAGGCTGATTGAGTTGGTAAATCTCTGGCTGGCAACACGCTTCCCCAATAAATCGTAGTCGGCTTCTATAACTTAATCAGAACTGAAAACATCATAAGTACTCGATTGCTGGTAGGCCCCCTACCCCACCTATCTGTTAGATCGTCGCGTAGCGAGCCTCTGAGGGCCTCGTTTTTCCCTGACTTGCCGAAAATCACCGCAAATTTCGACCAACTCACCCTCAGGAGCTCTGTTTTGTACCCCCCGCCTCCCTCCGTTTTGTTTGGTTCCAGCCAGTTGTGAAAACCAAAAAAACTTCTGTAAGGAGAATAAAATGCAAAAGAATACACCTGAAAAAACATTTCGTTCCGGTCGAGTTACCGCAGCGGTCTGGATGAATTCAGGCGAAAAAGGCCCGTTC
>JAUIBK010000030.1 GCA_030428205.1 bacterium | reverse complement strand
CAAGTAAAAGATCCCGAGAAGCTGGGTTTCTTTTACCTTGGTTTACCAAGTAAAAGATCCCGAGAAGCTGGGTTTCTTTTACCTTGGTTTACCAAGTAAAAGATCCCGAGATTCTGGTGGGCCAGGGAAGACTTGAACTTCCGACCTCACGCTTATCAGGCGTGCACTCTAACCAGCTGAGCTACTGGCCCAGACACATCTCAAAAAAGAGAAGTATCTGCATCATTAGCAGAGCCAAAACCTCAAGAATCACAATCTGCCAGTAGCGAAGCGTAAAGCTGCGATCGTCCCGCCGTAGCCTCGAAGAGGCGAAGGGGGAAGCTACTGGCCCAGACACATCTCAAAAAAGAGAAGTATCTGCGTCATTAGCAAAGACAAAAAAACCTACAAGTAGTCGCCAGCTCTACAGAAAGTTGGCGTTAGGAAACCACAGTGTGTAGTCAAAAAACACCGGGAGACAATAGTCAGATGGCACAAGTCGTGTCAAGGTGTGCGCGCTTAGAAGGGGCTTGGGCGGGGTTTGAGCCCTTCTTGCATAACCATTTGATATTATTTATCATAATTTCTTCGTATTCCAGACTTTGCATGGTTACTATTTATAGGGGCGACAAAAAAGTTTTTCTTTTGTCATTTGCACAGAGATTGAAAGTGGGTACCGAGAGGAAACATCGAGTGGGAAACACTGTGAGCCAGTCCGCAGGCGAGCGAGTGCTATCATCACTTGTCTCGTCGAATGTGATCTCAGTTCTTCTTCGTGCACTTGGGGAAGATGCCGAGTTGTACCTTGTTGGCGGAGTAGTACGAGATGCATTGTGCGGCATTTCACAGAGCGATATTGATCTTGCCACAGTGCTTGAGCCACAGGTTGTTGCTGAGCGAGTAGCTGCTTGTGGCTTGAGGGTTATCGAAACGGGAATTTCGCACGGTACTGTAACGGTACTTGTTGGGGATGCTTCAGTTGAGCTCACTACTTTTCGTGTGCCAGGGCCAAGAGAGGGTAGTGCTTTCTCTCAGACCATTGAAGAGGATCTCGCTGGTCGAGATTTTACTATGAATGCGATCGCTTATTCTGTAAATCACAAAACATTTGTCGATCCACATGGTGGTATTGAAGACCTTCAGCAGAATCTTCTTCGAGCAGTAGGCGACGCAAAAGTCCGCTTTGCTGAAGATCCACTGAGAATCCTCCGCATGATTCGCTTCGGTATTGCCGCCGGGAGAACAACGAACTCCGTTACTCTTCAAGAAGCAAAGGAAAGTGTTTTGGCTCTTAAAGGGGTGAGTCCTGAGCGCATCCGTGATGAATTCACTTCTATTCTCTTGAGTGCAAATGTGCGGCCTGCGCTCGATCAGATGCAGAAGCTTGGAATCTTTCAGCTCATTTTGCCTGAGTTAGAAGAGTGTGTAGATTTTGAGCAAAATGAGTTTCATTCGGAAGATGTTTTTCAGCATACGTTAACAGTTATCGAGCGTGCGCCTCAGGAAAAGCTGTTGCGTTTGGCTGCTCTGTTTCATGATCTTGGAAAACCCAAGTCTTTAACTGTGAGTGAAGATGGTCGGCGTCATTTTTATAAGCATGAAATGTATAGTGAAGAAATTGCAAAGTCAGTACTTCACCGGCTTCACTTTTCTAAGCGTGAGATCAAAGACACCTGCGTGCTTGTTCGCCAACATATGCGCCCTCTTGATTGTGGACCAAGTGGTTTACGGCGAATTATGAGAGACTTGGGCGACCTTTTCGAAGAGTGGCTTGCGTTAAAGCGTGCAGATAAATCGCCGGCGTTTACTGAAGAGGAGTTTCAAGAGCAATTTGATGCGTTTTACGAGATGTTACAGGTAGAAAGGGCTCGTACTTCTGAGCCTGAGTATGGCAGATTAGCTGTGAATGGTTCTGACTTACAGGAACTTGGAATTCCAGCGGGGCCAAAGCTTGGGACTGTGTTGCGTGCGCTCGAAGAAGAGGTCATAGAAAACCCTTCTTCCAATACACGTGCAGAGCTTCTCAAAAAAGCGCAGTTTCTTTGGGAGTCGTCGTAGTGAGTCTTCAGTTTCGTTTTACCCGTTTCCTGACTTCGCGTATTTTTCTCGCCGCGTTTATTGCTGTGTCACTTTATTTATTTAATGCTCAAACCTTATCCTTTACCCCAGTAACTCAGCTGAGATTTTCTCATTGGTTTGCGCAAGCTGAGCCAGTGCTCCTCGACACTTCAAGTCTTACGCCTGCTCCAAGTATAGAGATTGAAGTCACTTCTCATGTTCAGGAGTACCCTGGAAGATGGAAAGTGGCACTTGAGCCGGGAGAGATCCAGAGGGATCGTTCCCAAGAGGTTCACCGAATTCTTGAACTTGCTCAAGAAGCCCAGGTGTTTCATTTTGAACAGCAGGGTGTGGCGCAGTCTTATGTTTCGTTTGTCGTCAAAAGTGAAGGAAGCTCATTTAAAGCTTTCTTGCCCGCGGCAACTATTACGCAAAATGTGAAGCTTCAGACTCTCCTTCAACTATTACGGGTGTATGGGGAAAGAGAGGAGTCTGTCGCCCCTGTTCGACAAGCAACGGCCGTAAGTCAGATTGGCATTATTTCAAATTAATTATTCATTATAACCTGGAGGAGGATTATGAAATCACGGCAAGAAGCTCTCGCGTTACTGCACGAGTACACAAAAAGTGAAAGCCTTCTCAAGCACGCTTTAGGAGTTGAGGCTGCAATGCTCTGGTACGCAAAATACTACGAGTGTTCTGAAGAAGAGCAGCAGAAATGGGCGATAACAGGGTTACTCCATGACTTTGATTATGAGATGTTTCCTGAGCCAACGGCACCTGATGGGCATCCTTTTAAGGGTAACACCATCCTTGCTGAGCTTGGTTATCCAGATGATGTACGCGATGCTATTATGGGGCATGCTGCATACACAGGGGTAGCTCGAGAAACGCAGATGGCGAAAGCGCTTTTTGCTGTTGATGAGCTCAGTGGATTGATCACTGCTGCCACCTTGGTGCGCCCTGATCGTTCGCTTCACACCATTACTCCAAAGTCGGTCAAGAAGAAGATGAAGGATAAAGCTTTTGCAAAGGGGTGCAATCGTGACGATATTCGTCAGGGAGCAGAAGAGCTTGGTGTGGATTTAGGAGAGCATATTGCTCATGTTATAGAAGCCATGTGTGCCGTTGCTACCGAACTAGGGTTGGATGGCGAGTCCTTATAACTACCTGGAAAGAATAGAGTAATAATTTTTTCCAACTTTTCTCGATTTGATACCTGCATTTACTTGATTCTCTCTGTGAGCACGGTAGTCTCTGTGCCACGGGGAAAATCGAACGGAGTGTCATTATCTGTTTGATTCATTAGCGAGCCCTTTCTTTCGGGGATCTTTGGTTTAGGTTTATATAGCGCAGTTTGCTCGCAAAATTTTTCCTTTTTTCTTTCCTACAACCTGTCTGTTAAGGAGGATAGACTATGCGGACTACTCTGGTGCGTAACCTTTGTTTGGTTACAATGAGTACCTTTCTTACGCTGCCTGCTCTGGCGGCGAATATCGTCGTAACGACAACTGCTGATGAAATTGCTGAAAATGGAGAGTGTTCTCTGCGTGAAGCTGTTATCTCGGCGAACCAAGATGATGGTGGGGATTCTGGATGTACTTCTGGTAATGGAGCTGACGTGATCGTTGTTCCTGCTGGATTGTATATTCTCGATAATTCCTATTGCAACGAGGGCTTTGCTTTTGGTGATTACGATCCAGCAATGTGTAACAGCTTGGATATCACTGACAACACTACGATTGAAGGCGATCCAAACGGTGGCACTATCATCGACGGTGATAACTACAATTACTATGAAGCTGGAATCTTCTTCATTCACTCTCCGTACGATATTATGGAAGAAGTTGTTGTAGAAGACGAAGACTATGAGTGTGTTCAAGGAATTGAAGTTACCCTCAGAGATATGACCGTGCAAAACGGAAGCTCAATGTATGGTGGTGGAATTACCCTTTATAGTGGGGGGTCTGAGATCTACGACAAGGCCATTCTCGAGAATATGATTGTTCGTAACAACGATACTGGATACGGTTCTAATGGTTATGGTGGCGGTATTTACAGTGAGGGGCACCTTGTTGTGAACAACAGCCAAATCATCGAAAACGGTGCGTCCAACGGCTATGGTGGCGGACTGTATTCTTATAACTGGCGTTACTACTATGATGAGACTTGCCAGTTCTCTTCTGTTATTACTGATACCATTATCGACAACAACAAAGTTGAGATGATGATGGATGGTAACGACGGTGAGACTCAAAATGGTGGTGAATACTACTCTTATCCAATTGCCTACGGTGGTGGTGTCTACAACGATGAAGGAGAGCTCATTTTCCGCTCTACAGCAGATGGTGTGTGCTCTATTTCAGGGAATGAAGTCTACAACCACGGTGGTGGTATTTTTAACGAGCACATTCTGACTATTGAGGGATGTACCCTCAACAACAATATAGCTGACTTTGTGCTCTATGAGCCTGAGTATCCTGGGTATGATGGATTCGGTGGAGCCATTTATGGTGATGAGGAACAGTATTGTGATTATGGTGGGGCAGATAACCTCGCTGATGAAGAGTGCGTGATCGCAAACTCAATCACTATCTCTGATAGCACGCTGTCTGGAAACAGAGCTGGTTATGAAGGCGGTGGTATTGCTGCGTATGCGCATGTGTATATCAGCCGAACATCAATCACTGAAAACGAAGCAGGTTGGTACTCTGGAGGAGCATCTTTCTGGGGTCACTATCGTTACGACTACAATGATGGTCAGGGCCTGTCTTACTACATTGGTGATGCTCACATTGAGAAGACGACTATCGCGAACAACGTTTCCCACGCGTGGGCTGGTGGTGTCTACAACTACGCTGAGTTCCGTTGTGTAAACAGCACAATCAGTGGCAACGAGGCTGCTCTTGGTTGGGGTGGTGGATTTATCCAAGACTCCTCCATGGATAGTGTGCCTGCTGTTTTCCGTAACTGTACCGTTACAGGAAACATGGTAGATCACGTTGCTCCAGATGACCTTGCTGACTTCGTCAAATATGAATACGAAGGTAGCGGTATGTACGCTTGTGCAGATAATGACGATTACCTTCACGGTGGTGGGCTCTACGTTGAGAGCGGAAACATCAAACTATCAAACACTCTTGTTGCTGGAAATATTGACGGTGACGCATGTGTTTTCGAAGATGACGGTGAAGGCGATGTGTTATTAGCTACGGATCTTGTTACGGCTCCTGACTGTTGGGTCTACGAGTGTAACGAGCCAATGGCACAAATTGACGAAGATGAGAACTACATCTGCGCGGCAATCTTGTCGACTGGATACAACCTTGTTGGAACTGACCAAGGGTGTATGTATCCTGCGGGAATGCCTGGCGATAAAGTTGGAACTGTTGATAGTGAGATTGATCCTGTGCTTGGACCCCTCTCTGAAAACGGTGGAACAACTCGTACACACGCGTTGATGGACGAAAGCCCAGCGCTTGATAGCGGTAACCCAAGCCAGCTTGGTGGTGATGCTGACGAAGCTTGTCTCATTGATGACCAACGCTTTGAAGTCCGACCAGAAATTGGTAAGCCGGACGGATCTGAGCGTTGTGACATTGGTGCGTATGAGCGTCTTGCTGAGCGTGATTGCCTTGAGAACCCTTGGGGTGTAGCTGTGCTTGACCGTTGTGGTATTTGTGCTGGAGACGGGGACTCTTGTCTCGATTGTACCGATGCCAATATTGTGGCTCAGCAATTCTCGCTTGATGGTGGTGGACTTGAACTTAAGTCTATTGCGCACAAGACAGCACGTAAGCTTCGTCGCCTCGGCAAGAAGCGAGCGGCGAAGAAGACTCGTGTTGAAGCAAACGAGCTTTACAACGAGATGTGGAACACCAGCTGGGCGCTTCCAAGCGTAGTAACTTCGTGTGCAAACACTGAGTTCTGTGTCGAGGTGTCTAATGCGAGTGAAATCAATGACTACATTACAGACTCTGATTCACTCCGATCACTTGTTGTTGATGGTGTGAAGATGATTCGTAAAGCAAAAGGGAAGAATCGAGCTGGGCGTAAGCTTCGCAAAGCTGCAAACAATCAGCACGAAACAAACCTTGCTACTGCTGCTTCAGTACCAAGTTCTTCAAGTGTTTGCTCATAAGGCTACCGCTTGTTGACTGTGTATGCTCTCGTCTCGAGGGCATACACGTAAGACAAAAGGGTGTGTAAGTATTTTAAGATACTTGCACGCCCTTTTTTTGCTTGTTGTATTCTATCGAAATACTTTATGTATCGCTGTCTTGCTCTTTTGGGAGCATAAAGAAGCTTTGATCCTCTGGTAAGCTAGAGAGCAATGAGAGAAGCCGTTCTTTTTGCTCAGGCTTACCTCCAAAGAAGTTTCGTATCCAGCTTGTCTGAGGCTGGGGTTCGAGCACATGTTGTGTGGCATCCTCTGATAGAGCCAAGACTCCTTTTCTACGGCTCCAAAAACCATCTACAACTTGTCCACTCCTATCTTTCATCTCATCCTTAGGAAGGATGCAGATGGTGCGAATCTTACGGAGTACATCTGGGACTTCAGGTTGGCGCATTGGTTTTGGAAGCGTCTCACAAAGCGCGCCAAATGCGGCTAGGATTGAACCTTTGTGTTCGGGAGTAGCGCCATACATATGAAGTCGTAGAATGCTGGTGCCCGTAGAAGAGGGATAGCGAACAGAGTAAGAGACATCTCCAGTCTCGAACGTTCTCTCCTCAGAAAGAAAAGCATCAAGAAGTTCTTGCTGGTAGACTTCTTCCTGGTTGGGAGGGGACTGCCTTACCGCTGAAGACGTATTCAGATCTTGATTTGCGCTCGGATCGTAAAGATTTGGTATGCGAATATAAACAGAAACAGGCGCTTCACCTGGAAAGATTGGCTCAAGAAATTCTATCACGTCGCCAGGGCGAACTGTGATAGAGCCATCAAGAATTTGACCATCCTTATCAACTAATTTGCTAACGCCGAGATTATTGAGAACAAAGCTCTGAGTTTCATGGTTTGGTTTGAGTACAAAGAGGGTGTGCTCTGAGATATGATCGATATCCTTTTCGTCCCCGACGATAATCTCTTTACGTTTTAAGAGCTCTTCACACTCTTCTCGAGGAGGAGTAATGTCGTAGGGGTTATCGACATCAAACCCTCTTGTTAGTTCACTCTTAACTTTTTCAGGCGATATACGCCCTAGAGCTCTAAGTATGAGATTGTCTAATGGATCAGGCGTATGATCGTCCGCCGGTGTTTCCGGTTTGTTTGTTCGGTCCACAATAGTTAACCCCTAGCTGTATCTATACTACGCAACACGTGTGTTATGGTGGCGTGCTCGTCTAAGGGAGCATAGAGAGAGCTATTCTTCTGTAATATAGAGGGGTTATCTCTTGACAATCACGTTTACAAGCTTTGGAGTTCCAGAGCCCTTTTGACGCACAGTAATAAACTTATCGTCTGTAGAGAGAGAATGCTGAGAGTCCTTCATGTGTTCGATGACAGCTGATTGAAGTGTTGCATCGTCAATATCCACACCAACATCTAGGAGTGCGCGCTTTTTCCCGTTTACTTGGATAGCAATCGTGACGGTGTCTTCAACGAGAAGTGACTCATCAAATGTTGGCCACTGTTCATAGGCGATGCTTCCTGAGTGACCGAGTTCGGCCCAGAGCTCTTCTGATAAATGGGGGGCAAAGGGGTTTAAGAGCTTGATAAAAGTCCCCGCTGACTCTTTTGAGACTTGGGCAGAGTATAATGTGTTGATGCATTCCATCATAGCTGAGATGGCGGTGTTCATGCGTAAGCTGTCTGTGTCTTCGGATACCTTTTTGATAGCGAGATGGAGTGCTTTTTGAACATCGGCAGATTCTTGCTCTGGAGTACACCACGTCCGCTCTCCAGAATCTTTGCTCCCGTAAACAAAGCTCCATACTTTGCGTAAGAAACGGTGTGTTCCGCTAATTGCTTGTGAGTCCCAGATACGAGACTGATCAAGGGGGCCCATAAACATAAGGTAGAGCCGAAGAGTATCCGCACCATATTGGCTGATAACATCGTCAGGATTAATCACATTACGAAGCGATTTAGACATCTTCGCTACAATACGCTCAAGCTCTTCGCCGCTTTCGTTGTGCGTGGCTGTGCCATTCTCACTTTCGGTCACTTGATCAACTGGCACGAGCGCACCACGTTTATTTTTGAAGGCGTGGGCAAGAATCATCCCTTGGTTAAAGAGTTTTTGAAATGGTTCGTTTGTTGAGACAGTCCCGAGATCGAATAATACTTTATGCCAAAAACGGGCATAGAGGAGGTGGAGTACAGCATGTTCAGCTCCACCGACGTAGAGGTCGACATTCATCCATGTCTTTTCAAGCTCCGGGTCCCAGCCTTGCTCACTATTGTTGGGGTCAATAAATCTGAGGTAGTACCAGCACGAGCCAGCCCACTGAGGCATCGTGTTTGTTTCACGCCGACCTTTCATTCCCGTTTTCGGATCGGTCACGGTAAGCCAGTCAGCAGCTTTGGCCAGCGGAGATTCTCCTTCATCAGAAGGCTTGTAGTCTTGCACATCGGGCAAAAGCAAAGGCAGGTCAGATTCTTCTAATGCGGTAATTCTCCCATCTTCCCAGTGAATGATAGGAATTGGTTCTCCCCAGTAACGTTGGCGTGAAAAGAGCCAATCGCGGAGACGAAAGTTAATCACTCCTCTCCCCGCATCGTGACGCTCGAGCCAGTCGACGATAAGTTTTCCAGCTTCCGTGTTTTCAAGGCCAACGAGTTCGAGTTTTTTTGCAACAACTCTTTCGCAAGGAAGCATGATGCCTGGTTGCGTCCATGCAATTTCACCTTCTTGTACAGCGTTGGCTACATCTTCACTTTCGCCAACAGGACAAATGACAGGTTTAATTTCGAGTTGAAACTTTCTTGCGAATTCAAAATCACGTTCGTCGTGAGCGGGAACTCCCATTACAGCCCCTGTCCCGTAGGACATGAGAACGTAGTCTCCAATGTAGAGCGGAACGTCCTCTTCCGTGATAGGATTTCGAACAAAACTACCTGTAAAAACCCCTGTTTTTTTGCGGTTTTCAACCGTTCGGTCAAATTCGCTCATTTTCATGGCTTCTTCGCAGTATGCTTCAACTTTCTCCTTCTGATCGGGGTGGGTGAGTTGGCTCACGAGGGGATGTTCTGGTGAGATAACAAAGAAGGTGACTCCAAAGAGCGTGTCAGGTCGTGTGGTAAACGCAGTGAGAGCATGTTCACAGTGTGTCGAGTGAAAAACGATCTCAGCCCCGTGTCTTTTTCCAATCCAGTTTCGTTGTTGTTCTTTGATATTTTCTGGCCAATCGAGCTCATCAAGATCATCCATAAGTCGATCAGCGTATTTCGTAATGCGGAGCATCCATTGCCGCATCGGTTTGCGAAAGACTTCAAAGCCGCCACGTTCTGATTTTCCATCAATGACTTCTTCATTCGCTAAAACGGTGCCGAGTTCTGGGCACCAGTTGACCATTGCTTCATCGATGTAAGCCAAGCGGTGTTCGGCTTGGTAGGTGAGTATGGCGTGTTCTCCTTCTTTTTCTACTTCGGGGGGAATAGGAAGTTCGGAGATCGGGCGTGCTTTTTGCTGTTCTTGGTCAAACCACGAGTTGTAGAGCTTAAGAAAGATCCACTGTGTCCACTGGTAGTAGTCGGGGCGACACGTGGCAACTTCGCGATCCCAATCGTACGAGAATCCAATGGTTTTCATTTGTCGGGTGAAGTTTGCGCAATTTTCTTCGGTGACATTTGCCGGGTGTTCTCCGGTGGCCACGGCGTGTTGTTCTGCTGGGAGCCCAAAGGCGTCGTATCCCATAGGATGGAGCACGGAGAAGCCTTGCATCCGTTTGAACCGTGAGTAGATATCTGTAGCCGTGTATCCAAGTGGGTGGCCGATATGGAGTCCTGATCCTGAGGGGTAGGGGAACATATCAAGGCAGTAGAGTTTCTTCGCTTTAGGGGTCCCTTCAACTCGAAAAGTTTTGTTATCTTCCCAGAATTGTTGCCATTTTGGCTCTATCGCAGCTGGATTATAGTCTTTCACAGCGAGCTCCTTATCGAAAATCCTCACTAACTCTTCTATATCCTTTAAGAATTAGGAAATCAAACACCCAAGTTTTTTTCTCTCAGTTGCTTGCCGTAGAGGGGGATTTTGGGTACAAAGTGGTTCTTCGTTCACGTTGTGAATGAAGAGCCATTCTCCGAAGCACCCGCTAGGGGGCGAAGGAGAATGACCACCTTTAGGATACCTAATAAATGTATTCGGAGGTGTGCGGTCCTAGAAATTAGGGCTGCGGTGGTATGCCCTCCTTCGCTCATGAATGAGCTTCGGCGGGCGCTTTCATTTTGCGATCTCACGCGGAGCGTGAGCTTACAAAATTAAAGCGGAGCCATAGTTCAGTTGGTTAGAACGCTCGCCTGTCACGCGAGAGGTCGCGGGTTCGAGTCCCGTTGGCTCCGCCATTATTTGGCAAGTTTGCAAAGCAAAATCGCCAAATAATGGCGCCCGCCGTAGCCTTGGCGAAGGAGGGCAGAACCCCCGGTCCATTCCGGACACATGCATAATTCCCACCTCCTCACAAAAGTTCGGTCCACCGCCTAAGAAGCAACTATTTGAAATTTCGGTGGATATTCTTGGAAAGAGAAGAGATTATATAAGTTGGAGAAGTTGGGGCGCACCAGAACCAGGGCACCAGAACCAGGCACCAGAACCAGGCACCAGAACCAGGGGGGACATCACTTTTTTTGCTGAGTCCAACTACAATGAATGGCGTGAGGTTTGGCTCGCTCTACCAGTTGTACGTCCATACACTTTTTACCCTGGAGACTATAGGGACCGGGAACAAGTTTTAAACGAGGCTCAGAATTCCTGAGAACAACAATGGACACAGTTAAATTGCTTATAGAACTCGCCTCCTCCTATCCACACCGATTGAAAACAAGGTCTGGAGGAGCCTGCTTAATCTTATTTACAGCTGTCATCTTTTATCCCTTACGGTTCATACCGAGGGAACTACTAGCACTATTTGAACTGAGTCCGCCGCCGGGGGTGATAACCGTAGCCTGGGTGCTGTCAGTAACTGGTTTAGCGTTTGGTGGCTGGTTGTTTTGGTCAGGTAGAAAAATTCTGAGGCCTCGCAAGAGGAAGATCGTTGTTTTCTGTATTGAAAGAAAAAATGTTCGTATACATAGCTATTATGTTCAGTCATTGGACTTACTACGTAGCTTTCTGGCTGACAGTGGCCTTTCTGATGAGATTGAAATTCGGGATATTGGCTCAGATATCATTAAATCTGACGGCGATGCTCGCAACTACGTCCTAAAAAATAACGTAGTAGTAGCATTCCACGGTCGTCTATTTCTTGACCAAGAAGATGAGGATTACATACATCACTATAAATTTAGAGTCACATGGAGAAATCCTCCTCAGATAAGTGAAAAAATTCGAAATCTGTTGGCGATTGATGGAAATCTTTTCTGTTCCAATAGGAACTGGGAAATACATGAGGTAGACAGCAAGAATGACCAGGCTCGTATAGCTGGGGCCTTTAGGGAAATAATTCTGTTCCTCGTCGTAGTGAGTCAACTCACTGAGCAGGCCAGCACCGAGAAGAACATAGCCTTTTTAGAGCGAGTAAGGCGACTCATTGCCCAAGACAATGACGGGCTAAAGGTCACCTTAAGAGCAGGAGAGAAAGTTCCCAAAGAAGCTCTCCCCGTGTTACGACAGGGCCGAGTAAATGCGCTGCTTCGTGATTTATATCTGGACTATGCTGGAATCAAGATTCGTGAAGGGGGCTACAAACCAGCAAAACGAGTACTTATAAGCGCTCTAAAGATACCCGGAGATAAGAAGGGGCAGATAGGAATCCTAGTTCCTCTAGCATTTTGTTGTTACCACCTAGGTGAGATCCCTGAAGCCAAAAAGTATTCTCTACAGATTGAGGAAATAGATCGGCGGAACGCAAATGCTCTTGTAAACATAGCCTTTCTTGAGATTTTAGACCAAAATTATGGGAAGGCCGTCTCCTACTACAAGAAGTTCCTGTTTGGAGAGTATCATGACCAGTATCTTGTTACTCAGGTGGTAGAGTTCCTGGGAGCGAGATCAGAAGAAAATCAAGAGGAGCTGGCATTTAAGTTTGGCTTAGGCGCTATAAATCTGGTTTATTTCGATGAGCAGCAAGGTATTACAGACCTCACCAAGTTTGTTGAGCTGGCAGGAAAAGCTAACAAGTATGGCGGAATGGTTGCCTTAACCAATAGACTGTTAAGCGACGGACTGGAGCAGACCAAGAAATACTATAGTAAGCAGGCCAGCAGGAAGAGAAACAGGAAACGTAAGAAGGTGAGTAGCTAGAAGCCTGTATTGACCTTCTGTGTCCCTACGAGTTCTTCCTAGGGGTATGAGGCTGCGTTTTGGCTGCGCAGACTTACTAACCCATCGTTTTCATTGCATTCCCGAATATTCCGCCATTATTCCCGTGCCCTTCCCGGACCCATAGGCAACAGATCATACTGGCCACATGGGTAACACCATGTGGCTAAAAGGATCCGAGAGTGGGTTGAAACTAGAGTCCCTCGCACAGAAACACACCCTCACAAATCCGAACCTGAACCCCCATAAGCTCCCCATATTCTAACTGCCACTTCGCCAATTCTTTTTGCGCTATCTCAAACTCCTCCCAAGCCACTCCTATCACTCTCTCCGTATCGATTTGAAGAGGGTGTGTGTGAAGCGTTTGTGAATGAAGTTTTTGCGCTGTATTCATATAAGCCTCACGAAAGGACGTTCCGTTTTGAACTTGTTGATATACATCGTAGGTAGCATAGAGCTCTGGTGTCATCGCGTTGCGGATGTTTTCTTTTTGAACGGTGAGCTGCTCAAGAACTAGTTTTGATATCTCAAGGCACTCACTCACATTTTTCTTCGCGCGAATTAGAGGTGCCTTTGTGTATTGGTAGTCTCGATGGTAGTGCGATGGCAGTTTTGAAACTGTGCCTTCAAGCTCAATTCGAGCCGCGCGTGTTTGTGAGGCTCTGGCTCGAAGGAGTTCGACAACATCTGGATTTTTCTTTTGTGGCATAATTGATGAGCCTGTTGTGAAGCTTTCTGGGAGCGAAACAAAACCAAACTCTTGGGTAAAAAAGAGACAAAGGTCACTGCCAATTTTTTCCATGAGAGTTGATATGTCCGAAAGCCATGCAAGGTATTTGAGTTCTTCGCGTCCCCGAGTGCTCTGTACGAAAATAGAGTTTCTTTGAGGTGAAGAGAATCCAAGCAGGTTGGAGGTGTACTCTCTATCAAGATCTATTGGAACACCAAACCCTGAGGCGACTCCAAGTGGGTTGTGGTTTATGAGACGATAAACAGAAAATCCATCTTGAAGAAGCGATAAAGCGTATTCGGCGTAACTGTGCAACCAGATGCCCACGGTTGTGGGCATGGCTGGTTGCATGTGCGTGTAACCGGGAAATGGTTCACAATAGAAGTCTTTTGCTTTCTGCAAGATTGTCTCAGCTAGATGAGCTAGTTGTTGAGCATGCTCGAGAATAGCTGAGCGAAGGTACAGTCTTACGGCAACAAGAACCTGGTCGTTTCGAGAACGACCAGTGTGTATCTTCTTTCCTGTGTCTCCAAGAGCCTCAACGAGGTATGTCTCTATTGCTGTGTGGCAATCTTCTAGCTCATACGGGATATGAAAGGTGCCACGCTGAGTCTTATCGTAAAGCGTAGAGAGCTCAGAGAGAAGATCGTTTTGCTCTTTGAAGCTTATGAAGCCTTGCTTACAGAGCATTCTTGCATGCGCACAAGAGGCGATAATGTCCCACGGCGCGATATGGAGATCGATCGTTGGATCGTCTCCAATGGTAAATGCAAGAATGTTCTGATCGGCGGATGCTCCTTTATCCCAAAGTCGGAGTTTCACGGTGTGACCTCCGAGGAGCAATTTTGGAGTCTGACGGCATTTATCTTGATAAATCCCTTTGCATCTTCTTGATCATACCCGCCAGCAACGTCCATGCTTGCAAGGCTGGCGTTGTAGAGTGAGTTTGTTGCAGTTCTTCCAAGGATATGTACATTTCCCTTATAGAGCTCAACGGTTACTGTCCCCGATACTGTCTCTTGCGATTTTTCAATCGCGGCTAACATGTATTTCATCTCAGGCGAGAACCAAAAACCGTTGTAGATAGTCTCAGTAAACTTTTGAGAGAGTAACTCTTTGGTTTTGTAGACTTCCTTATCAAGGGTCAGAAGCTCAAGATCTTGATGGGCTTTCCATAGGATTGTTCCACCAGGGGTTTCGTATACTCCCCTAGATTTAATACCAACGAATCGATTCTCTACGATATCTATTCGACCTATGCCGTTGTGCCCCCCGATGGAGTTGAGGAAAAGAAAGATGTTGAGTCCCCCTTGAACCTCAGTGCCACTATCGAGATCTTTTACGTTCGTAGGGATTCCCTTATGAAATGTGATCTCTAAGGTTGATGTCTGATCGGGTGCTTCTTGCGGAGAAAGGCTCATTTGAAACATCTCTTTTGGTGGATGTGTCAGTGGATTTTCAAGGAGACCTCCTTCGTAGCTGATGTGCATCAGGTTTGCATCCATACTGTAAGGTGGGGTGTCTGTGCCCCCGTCAATTGGGATGCCGTGTTTCTTGGCATACGAGAGTAAGTCGGGTCGCCCGGCAAACTGGCTGAGAAAGTCAGGGTCTTTCCAAGGGGAGATGATTTCTAAGGTTGGATCAAGAGCTCGGTATCCGAGCTCAAATCGAACCTGATCGTTTCCTTTTCCTGTGGCACCGTGTGCTACGGCATTTGCACCTATCTTGTGGGCAATTTCGACTTGTTGCTTGGTAATGACTGGTCGCGCGAGAGCTGTTCCCAGCAGATATCGGCCTTCATAGACCGCATTTCCTTGAAGAGCTTTAAAGATATACTCAGTAACAAAATCTTCTTTCAGATCTTGTATGAATACTTCTGAAGCACCAACAGAGAGAGCCTTCTGTTTAATGGCATCAAAGTCTTCTTGTTGACCAACGTCTGCTACGTACGCCGCAACGTCATAATCTTTTTCAAGAAGCCATTGGAGAATGACTGAAGTGTCAAGTCCACCACTATAGGCAAGTACTACTTTATTATTGTTGTTCATGATTGAGTCCTGGAGAAAAAGCTGAGCCAGCGAATACACCACTCCCGTAAGAGCTTCTCAGCTACGAAAAACGATTTCTTTCTGGCAAAAAATGCCAGAAAACTCCTAAAAAATAGGAGAAGAAAGAATGAAAGAATGTCTGAAAAAAAGTTTATGAGCGCCGGTAGGCGCGACGGCGGGCACGGCGACAGAAAGTGCGACGAGAAAGAAACGAGCGCTGTGCGTAGTCGACAACCAAACTGACAGTGTCAGCAGAAAGGTTGTCGTTTTGATTCACAGGTAACATGAGAAAAGATACTCCACATTAAGTATACTTATTACATATACAGGAAAGTTTTTATTACTCAAGAAGTTTTTTATAATTTTTTGTTTGTGTCAGGAGTTGGGATTTCCGGCGGTAGCGTTGCCATAAGCGACTCTAACTCTTCGGATGAGATTGTTCTGAGTTTATCGTAGTGGGGGCGCTGGAAACGTTGCATAATTTTCGCCGCAGTTATTGGGCCAACGATTGTGGCAAGAAGTTGAAATGTGTTGCCACCGAGAGTCGATAGGTCTCCTTTGGGACACCCCTTCCATAACGAAATCATCTTAGTGTTAAACTCGGGATGAAAGTGGTGGGGAAGTCTTCGAAAGGCGCTGAAAGTGTTCTCACCAAGCAGTCTAAGAGCTTCTTGTGTTGACTCGTTCTTAGGGCAGTTTTGAAGAAAGAGTAGTCCAAGAGCAAGAGAGGCTACTCCTAAGCGTTCCCAGTGTCTTGTGATTCTCTCTTCTTCGTGATTTGAAACAACTGTCAGTGGTTGAGCGATATGAACAATCTTTGCTGGAAAGACTGAAAGATTGTAGTACATCCAGACTTCTCCAATTGGGTTAAATTGCGCGCTTGCGGCAACGATAGGGTGAGATAAGTTCTCTTGGATGTACTGGGTACGATAGATTGGACTGTGAGGAAGGGGTTGTGCTTGAAGGTAGAAGCGCGCTGGTGAAGATTCTGTAGAGTACTTGTGGCTAGGAGTAAATTGGAGCTCTTCAAAAGGTTTATTGAGCGTGGTTTGAGTAACATCACTGTAAGAAACATCAGCTTGCTCTGAGCGCATAGCATCAAGTTGCAGATCGATTTTATCTGGATGAATCAGATCGTCAGAGTCGAGAAATAAAACATACGTTCCTTGAGCTACTTGGAGGCCGTTGTTCTTTGCAAGCACAAGACCTTGGTTCTGTTGTCGCAAGAATTGAAGGGGTAGGTCTGAAAAGTCTTCTATACCCCCCGCAAATGAAAATCCCTGGCCCGATGAGCATCGGGACTTCTCGTGGAAAGACCCTGATCGGGTCTTATCGTTTTCTGGCGGGGGGTATAGCTGTTGTTCAAGAGGTTGGGCAGAACCGTCATCGACAATAAGAATCTCTGTAGATGTGTTCTTGATAGCTGCTCGAACACTTTGCAACGTGTAACGTAAGAGATCCACGCGATTGTAAGCAGGGATGACAATAGAAAGCTCGGGGGCCATAGTGGAGCTATCTTAAGCTACGACGGGCTCACACCACCAGTGCTCTTCGTGATCGATAGCAAGCACCTCCCAGCGATACCCAACGTCTTGTAAAAATAATTCTACGTCTTTCTTTGTAAAACCGTAGTCAGGAAGGGCTTCTGGGTGCACACTCATCAGAAGAGTGGGTTGTGTTGTTTCGATGACTTTCCTTGCTCCACGTAGGACGAGGAGTTCTGCTCCTTCTACGTCACACTTCAGGAGAAGGGTCTGATCTGAGGCGAGATCGGCAAGGAGTGTATCGATGCTGTAGCTTGGAATATCTTGGTCAGTATTGCCGTGAATGCATACATATTTTGTTGTCGCAATATCTCCGGTAATGTCTTCGTTTTGTATGAGTTGCCGAGTGTGATCGACAGCCTTTGTAAGAGCTCCTTTTGTGGTCGGAGCATCAGAGACGAGCCCATAAACCAGTTGAACTCTGTTACCTGAGGCAAAAGAACAAACCCTTTGTGTTGCTTTAATACTTGCTAAGTCTCCATCAAACGCGATTACGGAACACTCCTTTGAAGCAAAGAGGGCAGCGACGCTAAAGATGCCAAAAGCGCTCCCTACATCTAATATAAGAGCGTTGTTGTTTTCTGAAATCCACTGAGAGAATTTTTCCAACGTTTCTGGCTCGTAGTCTTCCCAACTGGTAACACCACTAAACTCAGGTGGAATCCGCACATCAAGCATCCCACCAATTGAGACTCGCATGCCGTTACTGCCAAGTGTTGAGATTGTATGATATGGCCCTCGTAAGAGATCCCAGAGGAAGTCTGCATTTCGTAATACAGGTGCGTGTCGAATGGTTCGTGCGATTTTTCTCAGCAATATTCATTCGCGTTACTCAGAGAGATGTTCGCGCCTCCTCAAGTAGAGTTAAGTATCTTTGTGCTCCTTGATCAATACGCAGGTTTTCCATGACATAATCACGTGGAGAAAATCTGTTTGAACGGAGCATCTCAAGAAAGAGATCAAGTTTTTCGGCGAAGTCTTCTCTCCCTTGAAAATCTACTCCACACCGCTCATCCCAGTACGGGATAGAGGTGGCAGGTGCGTTTTCCATACTGAGTTCGTGCCTCATGGGGTCACACCACTTCCCAAAGTTCCAAGCGAGTAGAGGAACATTCATGCTCAGAGCTTCGTTATAGGCGAAACCTTGGGTTTCGTTCTCGCTGAGGTAGATCATGGCTCGACACCGCCTCAGCATGGAGTGATAACTACTCTCTTTTCCACCAGGATACTTCCCATACCGGATAGAGAGAGAAGTGCATCCAGCACGTTCGAGTTCTTGTTGGCAAGTCTGCAGTAGTCCCTGGTATTGAGGCGTCTCAGGCCACCGAATCTTATCGTAAATAAGAAAATCGAATTCTTCTGTACTCTTTTGTGGACGATACTTCTCTTCATCAATGCCCATTGTCCAGATTTTGACTCTCTCGCCGTATTGTGGTCGGTACATCTCGGCGGCCCAATCGCAGTTTTGAACGTGAAAGACGGACTTTGTTGTTTCAAAAAGATCGGGCCATTCTCGAGAGCCGTTGATAATACCCGGGCCTGTGATGCAGCTATGTTGTGTTGCTACCTCTTTGCAAAGATCGAGGGGGCCGTGAAGTAAGCCAACAAGTGTACCTTCGGGGATGTCAGAGAGGTGTTTGCAGAGCTTGAAAGGTACATCCAGTTTTTTCAGTCCAAGCATGAGATTTGTTGTGACTTTTGCGAGTCCACCAGGTGGACGACCACGTAGAGGGACAAGTATTTTTCTCGCAAGTTTTCTTAGGTATTGATCGCCTGGTACCCAACGAGGTGCGTCGGGATAGGGGAGATCGCAGAGGTAGACAGTATCTTGAGTCACTGGCGTATTCCTAAGTGTTTCGATAGCTTTGCGATACTTTGAGTAAGGGTATGGTGTGCGAGAGCTCTTTTTTGCCCGACAGCACGAAGTTTGTTTCGTTTTCCTTGATCAGATGAGAGGGATTTTATTTTTTCAGCCATCTCTTCAGCTGTGCGGTACGTTTCTATCTCTTCTCCTATACTATAGAGCTGATCGAGCCCCTCGGTCCACTCGGTAAGATAGCAGGCTCCAAGCATGGGGGCTTCGAGATCGCGTAGTCGAGAGTAGGTGCCTGGAGCATGAAATGGAAATCGATAACTTGGAAATCGATTAACACCAAGTGTAATAAGGCTATGACGGAGAACATGAAAGTAGTCGTCTTCTCCGAGAGGAGCTGGTTGTATGTGCTCTTTGAAGAGAGAGAGGGAGATATCCTTTCGCAGTTTGTCAGCTAATTTTCGACCAAATGCTCTTATTCCTTGTTTGGCAACAAATGACAGTTGATTTCCAAAAGTCTCACGGAGAGATTTGCCAGGGGTTATGTGTGTGTCCTTATGGGGAGAGTCCCACCCTCTTCCACGGATTTCTATTGGTAGAGATGACAGGGACAGCACATCGGCAAAGAGAGCCTTGCGTTGCTTATCACAGGAGCCTACGAAGGTAACGGGAAACGTTTCTTCTGCAGGAACTGTTCGAAGCTGGGGGGGAATCCACATCGGCATTGGAAGGTGGAGGTAGGGTAACTGAGCGTCTTGATACATTGAGATTGCTTGATACTCAGGTACCCAGTGGAGATCAAAACAGCGAAAAGTTTTTGGTGGTGTTGTGAATTCACGAACGTTATCACAGAAAAAGTTAACGCATGGAATACCTAACTTTTGTATTGTTGCGATGGCGCTCTCGTCGATCTGTTCGGGAAAAAGGTAGCTCAAAAAGAGGTCGACGTTTTTATCGGTGTGGGTGATATAATCAACGGTGCGTGACCAGGCTTCTTCTCTCCAGGCTCTCTGCTCGGTTTCTGTTTGCTTGGTAAGTCCTTTGGCCCAGTCTACCTCTGGAACTTGCAACCATTCGACACCTGCTTCCTCTAGTCCTAGCTTGAAATATGTTTCCCAAAATCCGTAGGCGGCAATGGGATGCTTGTGATCTGATTGGAGGCAGCTGAGTAGTATTCTCATCGTCTTTAACCTATCCAGCCTTGTAACCGTTTTGCGCACTTCCAGCCAAAAAGAGAAGCAATGCGTTGAAAGCGCGCTCCACCTTCTATTCTAAGATCAGTTCCGCCGAGCTCGACAACTCTTTTCTCAGCTTGAGCGATTAGGTCACGTGAGTGGGGATACGCTGTGTAGCAAAAACGCTGAAAAGCTGAGGCGCAGGCGTGGCGCGTGCGTTGAGAATCCTCCGTTTCTAAGAGAGCTTGTGTTGAGAGCTCTACGGCGGTGTAGGCCGAGAGCCACGCTTGGGAGGTTTGCGTAGAGCTAAGCCTTCCTGGATGTCCAGTGCGGTAGTAGCTCTTGGCTTCTTGGCAGTGTATTACTCCTTGGCTGGCAAGGAGGACTCTTGTAAAAAATTCTCCATCATCGTTGAGTGAGAGCTCCTCGTTCCATGGCCCTGCTTGTTCGATCACGCTGCGGGGGGTGAGCCAAGCAGCGGGATGCATCATTCCCCCACCTTCCCACGAAGATACAAGCCAGTCGAGAGAGGGTAAATCACTCCAGGCAGGTTGTTGGATAAATGTGGCTTCCCCTGTATTTGATGTAAATCCACCCCAGGGGCATGAAGCGATATGTGGTGATGTTGAGTATTCTTCTAAAAATGAGAGTTGTATTTCGATCTTTGTGGGATGGAGGATGTCATCAGCATCAAGGTACTGTATGTAATCACCAGAACAGTTCTCAAAGGCAACGTTTCGAGCACGGCTAGCACCCTGATTGCTCTGAGCGATAAGTTTTACTTCCGGGAGATCGAATTTTCTTGCACGTTCTAGACTTTCGTCTGTGGAGCCGTCATCAACAACAATAATCTCAATTGACTTCCATGTTTGCTCAAGCGCAGAAGCGATGGCGCTTTCGATCCACTCTTGAGAGTTATAACAAGGGATCAGTATTGATACCTTTGGAGTCATGCGTGACCTTCCGTTCTTCGATTTAGAGAGAGAGCGTTATCAACGGTTTGTTTGATGGAGTCGATCTGCTTTTCCCAGCAGTAATGTTCTTTGGCGGCAAGAAGTGAAGCTTGTTTTGCTGCTCGAAGATTCTCCTGGGAGGACAAGAGGTGATTAATGGATTGTGCAAGTGCTTGAGGATCATTTACAGGAACAAGTTGCTTTGGTGAAGCCCATGAGTCTAAAACTTCTTTTTGACCAGTTGTTTCTGTTGCAATAACAGCAATCCCAGCAAGCATGTATTGAAAGAGCTTATTGGTCACCGTGAGATCTCGGCTGAGTACATCGGAGGATTCAAGAGCAAGACCGATGTCGTGCTCTGCTATTCGCGAAAGGAGTTCGTCATTTGCAACAAGTGGATGAATATGAAGTCGATCTTTCCACTCTGCGGATAACCTTGATTCAAGCCACTGCTTCATACTCTCGGGGTAATTTCCTCGGAGATGGATTTCGGCCGGGTGGTGGACATGTGGTAGTGCGGCAACAAGTTGCTCAATGCCTCTCCCTCGACCAATGGTGTGTGAAAACCAGTGAAGCGATGGGAGCTCGCGGTCTTTTCTGTCAAGAAATTGTCCATCAAGAGTATCTCGATCCGTGATGGGAAAAGTGTTGTATACAACTGTGGGTAACGTGGATTGAAAAGCATCTGCCATCTGTTGAGCCATGGTATGAGATGTTGTGAGGCAGTAGCGACAAGACTGTGCAAGGAGTTTCTCGTACTCGCGTATATGTTTTCGCGGCCTTCCTGTTCGAGATGCTTCTGGCAGATCTTCAGAAAACCAATCTTCAAAATCTACTCCAACGTTGAATCCTTGTTGTATGAGTTGCGCTCCGACCCAAAGACCAGCCTCGGAGTGGACAATGGTCAGATCTGCTTTCTCGCGTTGAGCGGTGCGAAGCATTTGACGTGCTCCGTAGCCAAGCAGTTCAGGGGAAAAAGTCTTGTATCTCTTGAATAACTCAAGAGACACTCTACGCTTTGCGCGGGTTGCAAGATTGGAGAAAAGATTGGTTTTTTCAAAATTGAGTACAGGTTCAAAGCTCCAAGGTTTGCTCTCTCGGAGTTTGTTATCCCGCTCAATGAGTGCCGGATCAAACCAAACGCCGCGTACATGTACTTCATGGCCTAACCGAGAGAGGAGATCTGCCTCTTTTTGAGGCCTCGGAGCAGTACAAAGGTGGGCTCCTATGAAGCTGAGGATTTTTGCCATTCAAGGCTATTGTTTCAGTGCATGTGAGTGTTTGACAAGAGAGAAGAGGGACTATCCAGGACGATCTGGCTTTGAAGATAGCGTGAAACACAAGAAAGAATAGAGTCGTAGCCCTTTGCGTTCGGGTGGCTGTCATTGGGATAGAACATTTCAACATCCCACGGGCACTCTGAAAGAGCCGCAAAATAGTTCACTCTTCGCTTCTGAACTGCGGAAGGAGAGATGATGGTATCGTAGCTTCCTTGGTGTATCTCGTGTTTTTGAGGTAGGTGAATCAAGTGAAGTGTTGTTTTGGGAAAACGTAGACTGATCTCAGAGAGTAAATTGAGCGCGTGTTCAGAGGGTTCTTTTTTCCCGAGAGACCCTCGGGCTTGTTGTGAACGGAGTCTTTCGAGCACAAAACGAACGAGTCGAGAGCGTTTGAGAGTTTGTCTAAGGGGATTCTTTCGTAGCCTTGTGTTGGCGTCTCTCAGGTGCATAGCTGCCGTGTGAAGAACTTCGTCACTTGTTGCATCGCCAGTAAGTGCGCGGCCAATAGGGAGATCTTGTGCGCAATCATCTTCACTTCGTCCAGTAATGCATAGGTGAGTCCCTTGATTGCTCTGTACGGGGATCCAATATGCTCTCTCAAAATCTCCAGAGATTGGAGCCAGAACGATGTGATCAAGTGCAACTTGCAGAGCAACACTTTTCAGGAGCCGAACAAAGTGGTCGAGCCCAGTGGCGCTTACGCCAAGGTTATAGATCTCGTACCTCTGACCTTGTATACCCGGTACTGCTTCTCGTAGCCTCGGAACCCAGGGATTGTTGCCGTGTGTTCCGGCGGTAAAAGAGTCTCCTACGATTGCAATCCGTGTTACGCCATCATCAAGCGAGAGAGATTCTTCGTAATCTTGAGTATCAATGAGTCCCCAGTTGTTTGTTTGAAAGAGGGAGTCGTATTCAACCTTGCCATTATAGACGGCTGCTTCTCTTAGCGTGCTGTTTGCTACATGTCGTACAGCTCCTGAGTGATCAAGCTTAAAGAAATTCGGGCTCCAGAGAAGAGCTCTTCGAAGTGGAGGATTTGCTTCAGGGACAAAGAGCCTTAGGCTGAGCTCGATAACCATCAGAGATATCAGGAGCGAGAAGAGAGCTATGAGGACAGGGGGCGTACGTGCCATAAAAAAAAGTTACTGGTTCATGCCATTTTCGAGAACTATACTGGAAGTATTTGAGTTCATCCAGTGGAGAACAGACTGCAGGCTATGAGATGAACAAGCGATCGCTCCAAATAAATCTCTCCCCAGGAGATGTCCGTTACGCTGAGATAACAGTACCTGCTTTGGTTGAATCTCATCGCGAGCGTGTCGAAGAGGTGTTTGTGGTGGTTGATTGTTGCAGGCCTCAGAAAACAAAAATCTTTGATCCAGATCTCCGCCTTCCACTGAGAGAGTTTCAAGAAAGAGTCGATTGCATCCGTCAGATTGCTCAAGACTTGAAAAACAATGGCTTGATTGATCGTATTGAATTTCTCGAACCTGAATCACCGCTCTTCCAAGAGCTTTCAAAGAAGTACTTGTCTGGAGTGGTAACCGAAACGCACGACTATGGTGGTTGTGCGCTTATGTCATACCTCGCAGCGATTGAACTCGCTCGTCACCGGTTCGTTCTTCATTACGATGCCGATATGCTTTTGTATCAAGCACCGGGATATGACTGGAGTACAGAAGCCGTTGAATTCTTGGAAGTCGAGTCAAAGGCTATTGCTGCCATTCCAAGGATAAGTCCACCAAGAGACGGGAAGGAGAGCCCACCATCAAGAAACGAGTGGCCGATTGTAACGAAGGTCCTCAATGGCTTTCGTGACTCTTGGTTTAGTACTCAGTGTTTTATTCTCGATAGAGAGAAGCTTGCGCGGTATTTACCTTTACTTCAAGGAAGAGCTCTCTTAGAGGTGCTGTTCGTGAAGTTTCTCAAACGAGGATATCCCCGTTCTCCAGAAGTAATGCTATCGAAGCGTCTCTCCTCTGTTGGTGCTTGGCGCTTAAACTTAGCATCGACTTCTGCCTGGCTGCTTCATCCACGCACGAAAACGAATGAGTATATTGAGCTGCTACCGAAAATAGTAGCAAATGTTTGTCGAGGGATAGTACCAGCGGATCAACTTGGAAATCCCGATTTAGATATTCAGGCTTGGAGGGCTCTTTTGTAGTATGAAATTATCGAATAACAGTAGCTCAAGCTCGCTTTGGGAGCCACCAGGAGGAATTCTTGTTTGGATAATTGTTTTTCTTGAGCTTGTCACTTTTTTGGCCGCGCTCCTTTTCTTTCTCGATGCTCGCCATAGCTCAAGAACCTCCTTTTCTCTTTCTCAAAGGCTTCTCAACAGGGAGATTGGGACGGTCAATACTCTTATCCTCCTTACTGGTGGTTATACAATGGCTCTTTCACTTCAAGCGTTACAAAGAGGGTTAAAAAAACAGTGTATTCGAATGTTATTTGCCACACTATTTTTAGGAGTCTCATTCCTTGCGTTAAAAGTGTACGAATATAGTGAAAAGGTGAGTCATGGGTTGACACTGCACTTTGACTCGTTCTTCACATTCTATTGGTTAATTACAGGCTTTCATTTTTTTCATGTCTTCGCAGCTTGTTTCATTTTATTTTTTCTTCTTTTAGGTGTTCTTCGGGGACGTTATAGTACTGATGATTATGAAGATGTAGTGAGCGGCGGGATTTTTTGGCATATGTGTGATTTGATCTGGATCCTTGTTTTTCCGGTCTTGTATTTACTTCCTTAATACTTTATTCGCTATGAGCACGCTTCATATGAACAGAGCTTTTTTTCTTAGTTGGCTTTTTGTTATTCTCCTTACAGTCTTGTCATTTTCTTTTGCTGAGAAGCATATAACTTTTTTCTCAGCATCGATTTGCCTGCTTCTTTTGAGTTGTTGCAAGTTCCTATGTGTATCGTACGGTTTTATGGAAGTATCTCGAGCGCATCCTTTTTGGAGGATTGGCATAGTTGTGTTTACAAGCTTCTATCTTCTTAGTGGATTATATTTTCTATGAGTTGCGAATCCGTTGATAGAGTTTTGTCAAAGCGTGAATCATTTCTAAGGGGTTTGAGAGGATGTTATAGTGGTTTTTGCCAAATATTTGGGGGAGGTAGTATTTTGCTTGCTCCTCGATAGCGAGAGCAAAGTTGTTTATTCCGCTTGCCTGAACTTCACGGAGTGCTTGTTTGATATCCTCCACCCCATACCGACCTTCATATCGATCGTAGTCGTTTGGCTTTCCGTCAGAGAGGAGGATGAGCCATTTTTGGGGTGAGTTTCTTTGAGAAAGCAGCTCCTTGGCGTGCCTCAGAGCTGGGCCAATTCGTGTATATCCCTGAGGCTCAATGGCTCCAATATGACTGCTCGCAATGTTCCAGGAGTCTTGAAAGCCTTTGATGGTAATATAGTTGGCATTATTTCGTGTCTTTGAGTAGAACGCATCGATTTGAAAATCTATGCCATACTCATTGAGGACTTCACCGAACAGTATGGAGACTTGTTTCTCGATGTCTATGATTCTGTTTCCAAAAACATACCCATCGCTTGAGAGGCTCAGATCGAGGAGGAAGAGGAGCGATAGGTCTTTTTCGACCTTCTTTTTAGCAATGTAGCATCGTTCTTCGGGGGGACAGTCGGTGTGTATCTCTACAAACAGATCGGTGACGGCGTCGAAATCAAGTTCTTCGCCGTGGGCTTGTCGTCGAATCTGGTGTCTTGTGTTGTTGAGGAGGGCGAAAGTCTTTTTGAGCTCGTGTAGTGTGGCGCCGTTTTCGGTAATGGTTCTGAGATAATAGTTAGTATCTCGACGCTCTAAACTCCGGTGGAAGAGTTTGCAGTAGTTGGTTTTATATGTCCGAGACTTGTAATCCCATTCCGGGTATAGATACGGAGTGCCGAGCGTCTCCTGCTCTGTGCTCTCTGCGATTTGGATTGTACCACGAAAATTGGCTTGATAGAGAGAGCGAACGGGGTCGTCAACACGGACAACATGCTTGAGGTTGTATTCTTGGAGAGCTTCTGCCTGTTCGTTGAGGTCGTCGTCTCCATCGAAGTCTCGCCATACACCGTTGAACTCATCTACGGTATCTACTTTTTCAAAGTTGTGAGTGAGCATATACTCCTGCTGCTTTTGTTTATCTACTTGCAGCACTTCGACTTCATCGGCACTTTGTGCTTCGAGTTCGGTTGAGGGAGAAGGGGTAGAAGGACGATCGCTTGCAAGATTGATGTTCTCGAGTTCGTCTCGATCTTTTCCATAGTCTGGCGAGTTTCGCATAAACCGCCCAAAGAGCCATGAGAGATCGACAGGGAGAAGTTCGCCAGAGCGATCAACTTCTCGAGGTAAGTGTTGTCGCAGATCGAAGTAGATGTTTTTGAGTCCTGGGTATTCTCCAAAAAGTTCATCCAATACTGTGTCGGAGCACTCTTGGGCATGTTGTTGTGAATCTGAAACAGAGTGAACTTCAGAGTGGCTCCAATTGAATCCTTGTTTTTTTTGTATTGAGAGATAAAAGACACGAAAAAGATACAGCTGAGCGTTCTGACTTGCTGAATCGTAGAAGTCTATTTTTTTTGGAAGATAAAAGAGAGAGTCTTTCCATCCTCCTTCTCGCTCTGAGGGGAGAATTTCAATAGCTTCACTGGTAAGTGCACGTGCGATGAGTGATAGGCGAGCGTGGAGATCTTCCAAGCAGACTTGAGCTGCCAAACGTGAAGGATCGAGCTTCATTTTCTTGGAGAAGAGGTTCAAGATATGTTTGAAGATTATCTGATCAACTTCCATGGCATGAGTGCTCTGAGAAGAGTGTATCGGATGAAGTGCTAGATCATGACACTCATGATATCTCGTAATGCTTGTAGGGTGTGAGGATCGTCTGTGAGTGGTTCAACGAGAGCAACTTCTGTCGCGAGCCTTGGAGGAAGATCTCCAGCAATAAGTTTAGCTGCGTCAACAAGCAGTCGTGTTGAGACGGTTTCTGTGAGTCGAAGTTCGGTCAAGTTGCGGATTTTTGTAGCGAGCTTAGTGAGTTTTTTAGCTGAGGCTGCGTCCACTCCTGATTCTCGCATGACAATCTCGGCTTCAAGCTTTTCTGATGGATAATCAAAAGAGAGCGCCACGAAGCGTTGTCTGGTGGAGGGCTTGAGCTCTTTGAAACCTCGCTGATATCCAGGGTTATAAGAAGCAACGAACATGAAGTCTTCGTGAGCCTCAATTTCCACTCCGAGCTTATCTATGTATGCCGTCCGGCGAAAATCGGTGAGCGGATGAATGGCAACGATGACGTCAGGTCTGGCTTCAGCTATTTCATCGAGATAGATGATAGCCCCTTCTTTGACAGCCTTTGTGAGGGGGCCATCAATCCAGACGGTTTCACCACCTTGAATAATGTAGCGTCCAAGAAGATCGGTCGCAGAAGTCTCCTCATGACACGCTACAGTGTAAATAGGACGACCCAGATGGTAGGCCATGTGCTCTACAAAACGAGATTTTCCAGTGCCTGTAGGCCCTTTTAAAAGAAGGGGAAGTTTGTTCTTTGAGCAGTGTTCAAAGACAGACTTCTCCTTTCCGCTTTCGCAGTAATATGGTTCTTCTTTAATACGCACGGTTAAGTCCTATTGATATGTTAGCCAGCGACGGCTTCAAAGCTTTCTTCTGTACCGAGTGCTTCTTCTGAGGGCAATCCATGTTTCATGAAATCGATAATGTACAAGAGGATTCCAACAGTAAAAACGGTGGCTGAAAGGATTAATACAAAGAAGTGAACATGAAGCTCTTGTGCGACAACCATAAAGTCGAGGCCGACGATTCGCTCAAGATACACTTGACCTACTCCAGCTACTCCGAAAGCTGCTGTCATGCAGAGCATTCCAATATTGGATAACCAGAAAGCTAAATTTCCATTTCGAGTATCAAAGAGTTTTCGTCCTGTCATGAGCGGCATGGAGTAGGAGATAATTGCTAAGACAAGAGAGGCGTATGCTCCCCAGAAGGCAAGGTGTCCGTGCATAGCAGTTACAAGAGTTCCATGAGTATACAGATTCACGGCAGGAAGAGTGTGAGCTAGTCCTAGTACTCCTGCTCCTAAGAATGAGACGATGGCAGTGCTTAGTGTCCAGAATAGAGCAAGTTTATTCGGGTGATTTTTGTTTCCTTTGCGATACATTTGTACTGCAAAAATTGTCATCCCGAGAAATGCTACCGGCTCAAGCGCAGAGAAGATACCACCTATCATGAGCCAGTAGTTTGGTCCTCCTGTATAATAGTAGTGGTGGCCTGTTCCGAGAATGCCCGAGAGAAAAGTTAGGCCGACGATGACATAGAGCCATTTCTCAATAACTTCTCTGTCAACTCCTGTGAGTTTGATGAGGAGATAGGAAAGTATTCCACCCATCACGAGCTCCCAAACTCCTTCTACCCAAAGGTGAACCACCCACCATCGGAGAAAAGAGTCGACGGAAATGTTCTCAAAATAAATCATCCCTGGGAGATAAAGGAGAGCGATGAATACAAGTCCCATGGTAAGAACCCACGCCGTGGTCGATGATTTCTTTCCTTTGATTTGAGTGAGAAGGATGTTTGCGAGAAAGAGAATTACATTTAATGCAACAAGCCAGTCGAGTGGACGTGGAATTTCAAGAAATTTTCGTCCCTCCCACCAATGCATATGAAAGCCGATAACAGCGACAACGCCAACGATGGCAAAGCTGACAAATTGGATGAGGGCAAGTGGGACAGAGTATAATTCGGTGTCTGCTTCGTCGGGAATAATGTAATACGCAGCCCCCATAAAACCAGAAAGTAGCCATACAACAAGTAGGTTTTTATGGGTTGTCACTGCGACATTAAAAGGAATGAAATCGTGAAGAACATCGTATCCCATGTGTGCAAAGCCCATGATGAAGCCATAGACTATTTGGAGGATAAGCAAGAGCATGCTAAGAGCGAAAAAGTAATAGGCTATTTTTTGTGATTTAAATTTCATTGTTTTGATCCTTATTGGAAATCTTAAGAGGATTGTGTCGCTACTGCTTTAACGGAGGGTCGGCTGGAAAGCCATTGAGATCCATTTTGTTTACCCATTCGAAAAAAGCTACGATGTCCTCCTTTTCATTGTCGGAGAAGTTGTATTGAACCATTTTTCTTCCACGCGGCCCCCAGCCTCCTTCAAAATTAAGGACTGTTCTGATGTAATCTGGGCCTCGCCTACTGTACACCCTCGTTAGCTCGGGAGCGTAGTATGCTCCTTCCCCCATGATGGTGTGGCATCCCATGCAGTTATTTCTCTCCCAGAGATATTTTCCTCGTGCAACTTGCTCTGTAAGTAGGTGAGCGTTTGTGTTTTTTGGGATGCCGTTGAGAAGAGAGTCAACCGAGAGGGCAAGAAAGATGACGGCAAAGAAGATTGTGCCCCCAAGAAAGAAAATTTTTGCTTGGCGTTTCGATAGCATATGTACCCTTTAAAGAATGAGGATAGCCAGACAGTAAGAAATTATAGGTGTCTGAGACTACCATAAGCTAGTAGGATATTGTGACTCGTTCATGAGACTCTACACGAAATAATGGTTAATTTGTATGATCAAGATCACCTCTTTAGTGATTTCTTGTATCGTATGCTCTGTGATCGTTGCCTTGATCCTTCACGCCCTTAGGTGATATCTCCTCATTTCGTAGATTATCTCATTTTTGAGGAGGAGTGCATGGGGAGCCATACTCTCGTTTTGAACCCGATACTATCTGGGTTTCTTTGTCTTTTCATTCTCTGCTTTCCATCCGCTTCTTCCGCTGAGAAGACAAAAACTCACTACGAGGGTATGTCGGAGCGGTGTTATGAAGTTCTTCACGGTGAGAATCGTGCGAATAAAGGTGCCGAAAAACTTGAATGTCTCAAGGAATTTCAAGCACTCCAGGGTTCAATTACAATTGTTGTATCGGCGTCACGTCATGAAGAGGAACTAAGAGAAGCTTCCGCTCCAGTGGCGCTTCGGAGTCAAAAAGAGCTTGTACGCATTAGCTCGCATAGTGTTGCAGATTACTTGCGCGACATCCCAGGTATAGAGGTTACCGATGCTGGTCAAGCTGGCCAAAAGAGAATTCGTCTTAGAGGTGAAGAGGCACGTAGGACACTTCTTCTCATTGATGGGCAGGAATTTACCGATCAGAGAGAAGTAGGGACACCTCTTCTCATCGCCCCCGAAATGATTGAGAGGATCGAAGTCGTACGAGGTGCCAATTCTGTCCTGTATGGATCAAAGGCGATCGGTGGAGTTGTGAATATCATCACCAAGAAAGGTGGCTACCATCCATTTCAAGCATCTGCGAGTCACTTGTATGATTCTTCAACCGACGGGCATCAGTCATTTGGTTCGATTTACGGGAGTGTTGATTGGTTTGATTACCGTCTCTCAGTGGGCAAATCGGATCACGGCCTTCGTGATACTCCCTTAGGCGAAATTGAGAATACAGGTTTTGAATGGGACACCATTTCTGCATACCTTGGTGGAACCTTCGATAACCATACTATTGGTTTGTCGTATGATACATTTGAATCTTCGTCAGAGGTGTTTGTTGAGGAAAGCGTGAGGACCTCTCCTCCGTTTGTGGATTTTGCTGTTGATATTCCCCAGCGTGACAGGGAGAAATTCTCTTTTTCGTATACCGGGAAAAATCTTTCTCAATCCTTAGCGAAGCTTCGGCTGGATGCTTACCTTCAACAGAGTGATAGGGTTTTTCATACGTTTTCTGATACCTTCTTTAACTTTGGGTTTCCTCTGAGTAACCAAACGTCGATAGAGACGGATTCTGAGTTATCCAATATTGGAACAACACTTCAAACGGATTGGGACTTACATGAAGATCATTTTGTTATAGCTGGATATCAGTTTGTCCATGATGACGTTGAGCAAGATAGAGTAAGGAGCGTGGTAACGAACGGAGCTTCTCTTCCATCTGAATTTGTATATGAAGAAGCCTCTCGAGTTATGCATTCGTTCTATGTACAAGACAAATGGGAATTCCTCCCAGATTGGATGATGACAGTTGGAGGAAGAGCTTTCTTCTTTGATGCTGAGCTCGACGAGACGACGAGGGATTCTTTCTCTCCTGGAACGAACTCTAACGAGGATGTCGTTGGGAGCATAGGTGTCTCTTATCTTGGATTAGAGCATACCACCATTTGGGGACGGTGGGCTCAGGGGTACCTCTTTCCAACGCTCAATCAAACATCAACAGGAGCATTTGCTGGAGTTGATTTTGTGAACCCCAATTCACAGCTACAACCTGAAAGGTCGCATACGTTTGATGTTGGTTTTCGGTACGACAATGGAGCCCTCTCGACGGATCTTAGTATTTTTACAACGCTTGCTGAAGATTATATCGACTTTGTTCGTTGTTCTGAAAGCAGCTTTGATTGTTTTGAAGAGGGGGGAAGAAGTCCTCGCGTATATATTAATGCGGATCGAGCGAAGACCTTTGGCGCTGAAGTTGGAGTGCGTTACAGTGGTACGTTCGTTGAACCCTATGGATCTGCTGCTTGGATTCGGCGCAAGCTCTCTAGAGAAGATCTCTCAACCTATGACTCAGGGTTGCCAGCCTTGTCTGCTCGAGTAGGTGTGAGACGTGACGTACAATTAGCTTCAGCACTTTCTGGTTGGGTTGACACCTATCTGCGACTTGCTAGTGAGTCGCACGAACGAGATGGTGTTGGTGAAGCTGGTCTTGTTCGCAAGAGTGGCTGGGGAACACTGAATATTTCCGCTGGGCTAGAGATTGGTAGTAAAAAAGAGATGCGAATTGTTGCTGATGTCCTTAATATCTTTGATAAAGCATACACCCCTGCGCGAGAGAATCTCGTAGCTCCAGGAACCGCAGCTCTTGTTCGATTCGTGGTCGACTTGTAGGGACAGGAATCTATCCTTATTGCCTGTAGTTTCGCTCTATGGAGGAGGTGTCTCTCAAGCATTGAGAATGGGTTCGTGTTTGATCTCGAGGGGTGACTACAGGTAGTATATTCTCTATGGCTGAAGCACTTGAAAGTAGAAAGGTCCACCTTGGACTACCGTTTATTCAAGATGTCCCCTTCTTCAAAACGCTCTCGAAGGAGCAACAACAGGAGTTGTGTGATCGATCTGAGTTTCTCAGGTTCTCTGAAAAACAAATAATCTTTCAAGAGGGTGCCCCTGCTGCTGGAGGGTATATCGTTGCTACTGGGCGTGTGGTGATGAGGAAGGAAACGTTTAAGAAGCGTTTTGTTGTTACTGAGCTTTTGAGTACCTATGATCCTTTTGGAATGATTTCAGCTGTTCATGGTGTTCCGTATCCATTAGGGGCTGAAGCTCTGCGTGAGTCTGTCGTTTTTCATATTGAGCAGGATTTTCTTACGCATCTTTCACGAACGTATCCTGAGCTTATTCAAGCATTACTCACGCTTTGCCGAGAGAGATTGCAGCATTCACACTCTATTATTTCACACCTTGCAGATGCTTCATCCAAAGTGAGGATTGCGTCCGCACTACTCTTAGTCGCACGGAAGTTCCACCCTGAATCTGATCTGATAGATGGGAATGTCACCGGAATCGACATCACTCGAGATGAGATCTCGCGAATTGCTGGGACTACTGTCGAAACGTGTATTCGAGTAACGCGTGATCTCGAAGATCAAGGGGTTCTTGAACTCCCTGCAAGTCGAAAAATTACAATTGTCAAGCCAAAAGTTCTCCGCAGCCTCTGTGAGTAACACTACGCCCTGAAGAATACCTTAGTCCTTGTATGACCGGCATCATATATCTTCTGTTGTTTTTCTGCCACAAATCTGGAAATCGTACTATCTCACTATATAGAGTTTGAGGATAGGAGAGGGAGTTTTCCCTTTTCTGCAAGGTTCCTACGCAATGCAAGATGTATAAAATATTTGTCTTGTTTTTCCTGGGAAAAGAGCTGTAGGGTCTTGTTGTGCTAGCTAATGAAGGAGATTGTCTGTCGTGAAAGAATTCTTTATATCGCAAAAAAATTTCTTTTTTCTTGTTGTCATTTTCTTCGTTGTCACTAGTACTGTTGCGGCAGATCCTACAGATGAACGGCCTCCGAAATCAGCTTTGGAAAGTGGAAAAGCTGGGTATTTAGCCAACTGTGCTGCTTGCCATCAGCCTGATGGCAAAGGAATGAAGGGGGCGTTTCCGCCGCTTGCCAAATCCGATTATCTCAAAGCACCAGATTTCAAAGACGCCCTTCACGGCGTTATTCATGGACAAAGCGGCAAGATGGTTGTCAATGGAGTTGAGTACAATAATGTTATGCCGGGAATGAGTCATCTTAAAGATAAAGAGATCGCCGATATTATGTCTTATGTCGTCAACAGTTGGGGGAACCCTGGTGGAACAATAACGGCAGCTCAAGTCAAAGCAGCTCGCACAAAAGGGAGTTCTACTCGAGGACGTTCGGAAGGAGAGAGGCACCCTGGGACTCCTGAAGCTGAAATGAAATATAAAGGTGCAGGTTCCCCGGCCGGCGCAAGTGCGAAGAGTGTTGGCTTTACTCCAGGAGCTCCTAAGATAACACCAAAGGAGTTTGAGCGAGCTAAGGGAATTTTCTTTGAGAGATGTGCTGGGTGTCACGGTGTCCTACGAAAAGGAGCGACCGGAAAACCACTCACAACTGATATCACCCGTGAGAAAGGCACAGACTATCTTAAGGCACTCATCAATTTTGGTTCTCCTGCTGGGATGCCAAACTGGGGGACTTCTGGAGAGCTTTCGGAGAAAGACATTGATTTGATGGCTCGCTACCTTCAGCACGAGCCGCCGATGCCTCCTGAGTTTGGTATGTCTGAGATGAAAGCGGCTTGGAAGGTTCACGTACCAGTAGCCAAGCGCCCAAAGCGTCCTCAACACTCGCGCAATATCAAAAACTTTTTCTCTATTACGCTTCGTGATGCCGGAAAGGTTGCGATTATCGATGGAGACACGAAAGAAGTTGTAAACATTGTTGACACTGGATATGCGGTTCATATCTCTCGACCATCACACTCAGGAAGGTATATGTATACCATTGGTCGTGATGCGAAGATTAATTTGATTGATCTCTGGATGAGTCCCCCTCAAACAGTCGCTGAGATCAAAGTTGGTCTTGAGGCTCGTTCCGTAGAGACATCGAAGTACAAAGGATACGAAGATAAGTATGCTATCGCAGGTTCGTATTGGCCACCGCAGTACGTTATTATGGATGGCCTTACTCTTGAACCGAGAAAGATTGTTTCAACTCGTGGAATGACGGTTGATACTCAAGAGTACCACCCTGAGCCACGCGTTGCTGCCATTGTTGCTTCTCACCAGCATCCTGAGTTCATCGTGAACATCAAGGAGACAGGTCGTATCCTGTTAGTAAACTATAAGGATATTAAGAACCTCCAGGTAACAACGATTGATGCCGCCAGGTTTCTTCACGATGGAGGTTGGGACTCAACAAAACGTTACTTTCTTACGGCCGCCAATAAGTCTGACAAAATTGCCGTGGTTGACTCCAAGGATCGAAAACTTGCAGCGCTTATAGACGTTGATAAAATTCCACACCCAGGACGTGGTGCGAACTTCAAACATCCTAAGTTTGGACCTGTCTGGGCAACGAGTGCTCTCGGGAACGACAAGATTACCTTAATAGGTACAGATCCACGTCGAAACTCCAAGCATGCCTGGAAAGTTGTCGAAGTCTTAAAAGGACAAGGTGGAGGATCTCTCTTTATTAAGACGCACCCAAAATCTAAAAACCTTTGGGTCGATACACCTCTCAATCCTGATGAGAAGTTAAGTCAGTCTGTTGCTGTGTTTGATATTCAGAATCTCGATGAAGGGTACGAAACGATTCCTGTCGCTGAGTGGGCAGATCTTGGAAAAGGACCAAAAAGGGTAGTTCAGCCTGAATATAGTGCTGATGGCAAAGAAGTGTGGTTTTCTGTCTGGAGTGGAAAAGAAGAGGAGTCCGCTATTGTCGTTGTTGATGATAAGACTCGAAAACTCGTCAAAGTCATAAAAGGCAAAGATATTGTTACCCCAACAGGTAAGTTTAATGTGAAAAATACAGTTGAGGATATTTACTAGCACTCAGCCCTTATGGAGAACTTGTCTACGGGCTTGTGCCTGGGTCCGTGGGCATTTCTCCAGCGAAGTTCTTTGTTATGGCTTTTGAAACCAGGCAGCTCCTTCGAGTGGCTCTATGGAGAAGTTTAATCCACGAACTTGTTCAAATTCGTGCAGAGCTTTTCCTACGCCGTCCCAGTAACCATAGTCGTCAACCTGAATGGCAGTACCAGGCGTGACCTGATCGTACAGCTCATGTAAGATGGTTTTTGTTGATTCATACCAATCACAGTCAATGTGTAAGAAAGCGAGTTGTCCCATTTCTTGTTTGACTTCGGGGAGTGTATTTTCAAAGTATCCTTTTACTACGCGTAGATGTTGAGACATACCGATCTTTTCACAGATCTCTTTTACGCTTGATTCAGGCGCAGCGCAGGTTCCTGTGCCCCAACCAGTATCATCAGCAGCAACGTTTTCGAGAGTATCTTCTGCTGAAGGCTTAGGCATTCCTTCGTATGAATCACATGCAAAGATAGTGCGAGGTGATTGAGAGTATTTTTGTATGATAAGCAGCATGAGAGCTGTTGAGCCGCCACCAGCAACGCCGCATTCGACAAAATTTCCTGGAATATTTCGCTGGCAGATCTGTTTCGTAAGTTGGTAAAGCGAGAACAAGCGATTGATTGGGAGCATCGTGTAGGGTCGAATGACCTCGAGCATTTCGTTAAATTCAGTATCATCGCTTGACGGTGCCGCGTTACTTGTCTTGGCTTCTTCAGCCATAACATCTTGGAGAAGTTTTTCGGCAGCTTCATTTGTTGGAAAGTGTCTTAGCTCTTCTTTGAGTGCTTCGCGAGCATCGCCGAGTCGACCCATTCGCACAAAGCAGAGTCCACGGACATAATCGAGATCTTGGACAGGCATTTGTAGACGCTTTGCCTCGATAAGTTGAGTCATCGCTTGGGAGAGATCGTTTGACTTGATGAGGCCGAGAGCTTGATCGATATATTGGTGTACTTGTTGCTCCATTCTATTTTCCTCAAATAGCAAATGAGAAGTTACAGTTATGCTACCATTTAGAGGCTTGGTCTGGGGATACGGATTCAGATTGGAGCTAGTTTTGGGTTTGCTTTTTTTCATGTGAAGAGTGTGAAGGAGGCTTTTCTTCGTGCTCTTTGCGTCCTTCGCGTTTTATGCGTTCTCTATGGAGAGTTTTTTGACTTCTGATCCAAAGCACGAAAATAGAATAGACAGCTATTACAGGAGGTTAGGGCGAAGCCAGGCATACACCGAAAACCCTCTCTGCTGCATCTAAAGTCTGTTCAGCTATTGTACTCCGTGCCACACTCAAAACGGAGTTTTTTCTTGGAGATATATGTCATGAGAGTTTTAGTGACCGGTGGAGCAGGATATGTCGGAGCAGTGCTTGTGCCAAAGCTGCTTGAAGCAGGACATGAGGTGACCGTGCTCGATCTCTTTTTGTATGGCGATGATGTTTTGGCCGATGTTGCAAGCAACCCAGCGTTGCGCCAAGTAAAAGGAGATATGCGAAATGAGGCCACCGTCCTTGACGCGCTCAAGGGGTGTAACGCGGTTATCCATCTTGCCTGTATTTCAAATGATCCAAGTTTTGAGCTTAACCCAGAGCTTGGCAAATCTATTAACTATGATTGCTTTCCATTTCTTGTCGAAGCAAGCAAGAAAGAAGGTGTAGAGCGATTCATCTTTGCCTCAAGCTCGAGTGTGTACGGTATTAGTGACCAGCCAAATGTGACTGAAGAGCATGAGCTTAAACCTCTTACGGACTACAGTAAGTATAAAATGATGTGTGAACCAATCCTGCTTCACGCTGGAGATGAAACATTCACCCCCGTTGTTATTCGTCCTGCAACTGTTTGTGGATACTCGCCGCGTCAGCGTTTAGATTTGACGGTGAATATTCTGACAAATCACGCTATTACTAATAACAAAATTAAGGTTTTTGGTGGTACGCAGAAGCGGCCAAATATTCACGTTGAGGATATTTGTGATCTCTATGTTCAGCTTCTTACCATTGAGAAAGAAAAGATCTATAAAAAGATTTTTAACGCTGGTTATGAAAATCACACGGTGGGTGATATCGCTAATATGGTCAAAACGACTCTCAGTAGGAAGGTTGACGGAAGGGAGATCGAAATTGAAACGGTCCCGACAGATGACAACCGCTCGTACCACATCTCTTCAGCACTCATAGAGAAAGAGCTAGGATTTGTTCCTCGCCATACCATTGAAGATGCAGTCGCTGACCTCGTTGAGGCTTTCGAAGAGGGGAAGCTTCCTGATTCAATGGAAAATAGTCGGTACTTCAATATCAAACTTATGCAGGAAGTTGACTTGCAGTAAAGCACAAGGAATATATGGTCATGGATATAAAGCGATGCCTCGTTACAGGGGGAGCTGGGTTTATTGGAAGTCATCTTGTCGATGCGCTCCTTGAGCAAGGGCATGAAGTTGTTGTTCTTGATAATTTTATTACAGGACGCAAAGAGAACTTAGAACACTGCTCCGATCGTGTTGCATTACACGAAGTTGATATTCGTAACAAAACCGAGCTTGGAAAATATTTTAAGGGAGTCGACTGGGTTTTTCACCTTGCAGCCCTTGCTGATATCGTCCCTTCAATTGAGCGTCCTGATGAGTACTTTCAGTGTAATGTTGATGGTACTTTCAATGTGCTTGAGGCTGCTCGTAAGAGCGGTGTGAGCCGTTTTGTTTACGCAGCTTCCTCGTCTTGTTACGGAATACCGGATACTTACCCTACAGCCGAAAGCTCTCCTATTTTACCTGAGTATCCTTACGCGCTCACCAAACGCCTTGGAGAAGAACTCGTGCTCCACTGGGCAAAGGTCTACGATATGCCGGCGCTCTCTTTGCGCTTTTTTAATGTCTTTGGCCCACGTTCGAGAACACATGGAACGTACGGTGCTGTCTTTGGAGTTTTTCTGGCACAAAAACTAGCGGGAAAACCCTATACCGTTGTTGGAGATGGGGAGCAAACAAGAGATTTTACTTATGTGACTGACATTGCTCATGCTTGCCTTACAGCTGCTCAGTCTGATTGTGCTGGCGAAGTTTTTAATGTTGGCAGTGGTGGGACCTATAGTGTGAATCACCTTGTGTCACTCCTTGGAGGAGAGAAGGTGCACATTCCTAAGCGGCCGGGCGAGCCTGATTGTACGTTCGCTGATATTACGAAGATTAAAGAGAAGCTTGGTTGGTCGCCTCAAGTCTCTTTCGAAGACGGTGTGCAGCACGTGTTAGAGAATATCGATTACTGGCGAGAGGCCCCAGTGTGGACTCCAGCTTCCATTGAAGATGCAACGAAAAGTTGGTTCGAACACCTTTCATAACATGAAGATAAGCACCTCGTATTTAAGCGAGGAGAGCGACGAGGTATTTTTGTAGTGCCACTTTTTGTGTTGCTTCCTTGTTCCCAAGGACTTTTACGGCAAGTGCGCCAGCGCTGTTTCCAACAACACCGATAATATCTGTGGGCGCTCCAAGGGCCGCAAGAGGAGACGTCAGAGAGAGAAAAGCGTCACCTGCGCCGGTGGTATCAACGACTTCATGTGAAAAAACGGGAGTGCGTGTCCAACTCTGCGAACTTGCGTTGTAGATAAGTGAGCCTTCTGTGCCGAGTGTGACAGTGACAATTTTTGCAGAGAGATCTTCGGCGACTTGTTCGATGAGTGGCTCGATTGGGCCGTACTTATCACGATAAGCGAGTCGAATTTCATCTTGATCGATGCAGATATAGTCCGCATGAGGGTATTTTGTAATGAGATTGTAGCCGGTATTAGCACTATTGGTTTGAACATTAAGGGCAAGAAACTTCGACTTTGAGGAGATGCAATCGATCAGACGCTGGTCAATGAGTCCATGTCCAAAGTCTGCAACAAGAACAAGATCGTAGTCTTCGATGATAGACTCTACGTGTGCAACAAGTTCCTGTGATTCTTGTTCTGGAAGAGGTTGGTTGTCGACAAAGCTTAGCTCAAACATCTTTTGGTTCATAAATGGATCGACAAAGCGGCGTTTGAGAGTAGTTGGCCCATTTGGACGAATAGCAAAGTGAGGGGTAACACCATCTTTAAGGTGAGAACGTACGAACTCCTCATACGAATTCTCGTGCGAGAGAGCCGTGATGAGGCTCTGCTCGCTACAGAAGTCTGACAGGTGGTTTGTGATAGCAAGAATCCCGCCGGCATGGAGTTCTTTATTGAGAAATTGAGTGTTGAGCGATGAGGCTTTTGATGATCTTCCAAGTACTTGGCAAAAAACATACTCATCGAGAATCACATCTCCGATGACGAGAATTTTGAGGTTAGAAATTTTATCAAAGTACGAAAAGATTTCATTGTGGTGATGATTCTCGCGAAATTCTCTTAAGTGTTGCTCTGCGCTTTCGGTAAGGAGCGAGAAGTGACTATTGAGAAGGTGTGATGAGCTAAAAGTTACTTCATCCGTGAAAACAAGTTTTCCACCAACCGACTCAACGGCATCACGTTCTCTTGCAATCCCACCCGTGATGTCTTTTTCCGCTTCACGATAGTCGCTTCCCTTAATGTATATGCTTGGTTGAATGAGTTGAAGAAGTTCAATAGCCGTAGGAGCTGTGTTAATTGCGACGTAGTCGACGAGCTCAAGAGAGGAGAGAAATTCGGCACGAAGCTTTTCGTTAAAGACCGGGCGATCTGGGCCCTTGTTGACAAACCGATCTGGAGTGATTGTTACAACGAGCACATCGCCTTCTTGGCGGGCCGCACTGAGGTGACGGACGTGTCCTGGATGAACGAGGTCAAACACTCCGTGGGCATGAACGACAACCTTTCCCTCAGATTTAAGTTGAGAAATAGTCTTAGCCAACTCTTGAGGGGACTTGACCTTTGATTGCATGAGTGTGGAGGAAGTGCTCATAGGCTCAGTTGTGATCTAGTAACCCCTTTAAATTACACTATGATTTTCTCTTTAGCTAGTCTGAATCATTCTGAGCTCTAGGTTCATCTCAATGGAGTGGCTCTTTATAGTGTTTAGATGGGCCTGAGGGGTGGAAAGGATTCGCTCCGAAACGTTGTTGTACCGTTCTATTGAGGTTTTCCCATGGCCGGGTTGAGTAACGAAGAGACGGAAATCATCACCACGAGCGAGGAGCACTTTCAAGAGCTTGTTGAAGTGGCTACTGATGATCCTGAAAAAGCTTTTTCTACAGATTCAGCTTTCTGCTTTGAGCAATTCTTTCACAAGTATTCAGCAGGCCTCTTTCACGCACTCTCTCAGATTGATGTACGAGCCGTTTCCACTCTCGCCGAGGAGCTTCGAGCCGCTCGCAATCGAAATGCCCAGATTTTTATCCTTGGTAACGGGGGAAGTGCATCGAATGCTTCTCATTTTGTTGCTGATCTTGCTAAAGACCGTTTTGGAAAAGAAGAGTATCTTTTTCGAGTCACGAGCCTCGTTGACAACACCCCACTCGTGACAGCTACTGCCAATGATTTTGGGTATGAAAATGTCTTCTCACAACAGTTGGTTCGCCATGTGCATGAAGGCGATGTGGTCATAGCAATATCAACAAGCGGCAATTCTGAGAATGTTCTGCGAGCTATTGATGTAGCGACGGAAAAACGTGCAAAAACCTTTGGTATTACCGGATTTGACGGTGGAAAACTTGCCCCTAAGGTAGATGTCTCCTTACATGTTCCAACTAAGCCTGGTCAGTACGGCTTTATGGAAGATATTACTTCCATCTTTGTGCATATGGTGACAGTGTATATCTATGAATGTGATAAAGTAGAGCTTGCAACTCAATCTCAGAGTACGTTGCAAGTTGAAAAAATAGTTTCTTAGCCACGTTTTTTTGTGATGAAATATATCTTTCTTGATAGGGATGGAACAATTAATGAGCGTCCACCCGTAAGATGTTATGTAACTTCTCCTGAAGCATTTGTGTTTCTTCCTGGTGCGAAAGAGGCACTAAAAGCTTTTGTGGAACATGGGTATCAACTCATTCTTGTCACGAATCAAGCGGGAGTTGGAACAGGTGTCATGACCGA
>JAUIBK010000029.1 GCA_030428205.1 bacterium | reverse complement strand
AGTGGTAATAACATTCTCATTTTATGGAATAATAATGGATCAATTAGGTGCGATGGAAGTTTTTAAAACGGTTGTTGAAACGGGTAGCTTTTCGGCAGCTTCCCGCAAGCTTAATATGCCCCTGCCGACAGTCAGCCGGAAGGTCGCTGACCTTGAACAGCTTCTGAATTCCCAACTGATTACAAGAACAACCCGCAAAATTTCACTGACCGAAAGCGGAATTAGATATCTGGAAGCTGCAAGGAGAATTCTCGAAGATGTCAACGAAGCAGGCAGAATGGTATCCGATGAATATATTCGCCCGACAGGAACCTTAACGATCACGGCACCGATTTTTTTCGGGCGACTACATATTTTACCGATCATAAGGGACTTTATTCGCGCTTACCCCGAAGTGAATATCAATCTTCATTTATCCGATCACATTCTGCATCTATTGGAACAAAATATTGATCTTGGGCTTAGAATTGGCCAATTAGGCGATAGTTCCATGATTGCCAAACCGCTGGGAAAAGTGCGACGTATAATGTGTGCAAGCCCTCAGTATCTGAGCCAGAACAAACATCCACAAACACCTGATGATCTCGCTAACCACAAATGCATTTTATTTAGTAGTATAGATGCGCAGCCAGAATGGGGGTTCCTTGTCGATGGTAAAATAGAGTATTATTCCTTAAATCCGTCTTTAATTGTAAATTCCGCAGAAGCTGCCGTTGAATCGGCAGTGGATCATTTGGGATTAACGCGGGTACTATCGTATCAGGCCGCCCGTTACATAGATGAGGGGAAACTCGAAAGGGTTCTGGATAGATTTTGTAATGATAAAATTCCGGTAAGCTTCATATATCCACAAAACAGCGAATCTCCAGATACTTCTATTAGGCCGGGCTGTCCAACACCGAGCGGTTCCATCGACTCGCTGTCAAGAATTCTTAAAGTGAGGTGACTTCCTACTTTTCCATTTGAATAGCTCACTTCACTTTGATCATAAAAGTCCAGCTCCCCAGAGGTAATCGAAGATGCCGTCTCCGTCATACCGTATGGCACAGAAACACAGAGCTTGCTCTCTTTGGCTCTCTGCAGGAGCTGGGGCGAAAGCTTTGCTCCCCCAACAAGTAGGCACCGTAACGAGCGTAAAGCATCAAGCCCTCGAGAGTCGCTCAAAAGTGTATGTAGTTGAGTAGGTACGCAAGAGAGACAGGTTATCTCATCACGAGCCACATCCTTTACAAGCTCCTCCGTTGCAAGCGATTGAGGAAAAAACACTGTCCCTAAAACACTCTTCATACGGAAATAGGCACCAAGCGCTCCGACAGTAGAAAGCGGAAGGCTCACCAGATACCCATCATCTTTCGTAAGCGAGTAGTAGTTCGCCCACGTCTTTGCGCTTGCAATAAAGTGAGCCTCAGAAAGTGCAGCAGCTTTCATGGTACCGATTGAGCCTGAGGTAAAGATGACAATTGAGGCATCTTCTCGAGCATTTCTCTCAGGCAGAGCGGCACCAGAGGTATGAAGATCTTTGAGTGAGAAAAGAGTGCTAACGGCTTTGCAACGGAGGCTTGAGTGAGCGTCTCTGTGTAGAAGATAAGGGACGTCGAGAAAATCGATCTGCCTTTGAAGCTCAGCGTCCGCCAATCTTCTATGCAAAAGAACAGCGATAGCGCCAAGCCCAACAATAGCTTCTAAATAAATAAGATATTCTGGACAGTTGTCTGAGAGGAGAGCCACTCGGTCTCCTTTCTTAATACCCAGTTCACGTAAATGAGCCGAGGCAGCTCCTATGCATTGCACAACCTCCTCTCCTGAGAGGTTCCCTTCAGGATAAGAGAGTCGGACAGTCATCGCTTACGAAAACTTAGAAAAATCAGGCTTTCGTTTCTCAACAAACGCGTCACGGCCTTCTTTTGCTTCTTCGGTTTGATAAAAAAGCATGGTGGCGTTACCAGCTAATTCCTGTAAGCCCGTTTGGCCATCACAATCTGCGTTAAGAGCAGATTTAAGAAGCTGTATCGCAACAGGGCTATTATGACAGATCTCTCTTGCCCACTGAACGGTCTCTTCTTCAAGCTTGTTGAGAGGAACAACGGTATTAACGAGTCCCATCTCAAGAGCTTCTTGCGCATTATACTGCCGGCAGAGAAACCAGATCTCACGAGCCTTTTTCTGGCCGATGATTCGCGCCATGTAACTAGCGCCATATCCACCATCAAACGATCCAACTTTTGGGCCCGTTTGACCAAAGATGGCGTTATCCGCTGCAATGGTAAGGTCGCAGACCATATGAAGCACATGCCCCCCTCCAATAGAGTATCCTGCTACCATGGCAATCACTGGTTTCGGAAGAGTTCGGATGAGTCGTTGGAGCTCAAGAACATTGAGACTCTCGGAACCGTGGTTATCCTGATATCCTTTGTGTCCACGAACTTTCTGATCTCCACCGGAACAAAACGCTAAGTCCCCTTCTCCAGTGAGAATAGCGACACGAATTGAGGGATCGTTGCGGACATGCAAGAAAGCATCGTGCATTTCACGAACCGTTTCTGGTCGAAAAGCATTTCGCACCTCTGGTCGATTGATCGTAATCTTCGCAATTCCCTCAAACTTCTCAAAACGGATATCTTGATATTCACGGAGTGGTTCCCACTGTACAGCTGCCATTGTGCTTCTCCTAAGGCTTACTTGCTTGTTGCATTCTTTACACAGAGAATATCCGCTGATATTCTCAAACTCATCGTTTTTGGAGATTATCAGTTTCCCCCACAACCTTCCACTTTTTCGGAGCAAAATGAGCTCTTTTAACCCCGACATAGACGAAGAAATTGCTCAGAAAGTTAAAGCCCTTGCGCCTTTTGAAGAGAAGTTGCTTGGAAAGACGCTCGGCATTCGGTTTGATAAGATTTCAAAAGAGACTGTCGCCGCCTCTCTCGAGGTAAACCCAACAGTCCATCAACCTTTTGGAATCTTGCACGGAGGAGTCTCTGTCGCTCTTGCCGAAACAGTAGCATCCGTCGCTGCGTGGCTCCAGGTGGATGAAACGACTCACTACGTTGTTGGAATGGAGATAAATGCAAACCACCTGACTGCAGTGCGCTCAGGAAGGATCGTAGCAACAGCAACTCCAATTAAGATCGGAAGAACGATTCAGGTTTGGAATGTATCGATCGATCATGAAGATGGAAGAAAAGTTTGTCATTCAAGATGTACTTTGATGTCTGTACCTCTCGACCAAGCTCCCTCCCAATAACCCCTCCTACCGTTGCTCTTGCCCCTCATACCTTCTCCTTATCTTCATCCTTTTCCTCCTCTTGCACCTGCACCTAACTCCAGAACTTTATCCTTATCACGAGATTTCCATCCAGAAGGCTGGCTAGAATACGGAGCTTAAATCTTGGCTTTATTGTGAAGGAATAGAACGATTTCATCGGAGAAAGATGAGGTCTTGGAGTTAGGTGCAGGTGCAAGAGGAGGAAAAGGATGAGGAGAAAGAGAAAGGAATGAAAATCAAAGGTCTGAAAAATGATAAGTTCCCACCCCAAAAAAAGGAAGTCCCGACAGCCAAAAGAACCTCTCCACACAACCACACCCCTCACTCAAGAAAGGTGGGAGAGGAAAAACACGTGAGGTATAGCGCATCCAAATCAGGTCTCCGAACCCTCTCTGTCGCCTCAGTGTCTCTCCTCTCCCGTTTCCATCCTTTCGATCTAAGGAAGCTCCTTAGATTGGAGGGGGCAAGGTGGCTACACACCACCCTGCCAACGAAGGTCTCTTTTCGAGCATCATCCACGGGGCCCCTCTGATAGTGCCAGTGGCAATGGCACTGCTCTCCGTCTCCTCAACGTAGAGGCCGTGGACGTCGGAAGCTCTCAAAGCCTACCAGTAACTCATGGCTGGAAAATTCCCATTCCCCACATGTGCTAGCCTTCCCCTCTGGTAGTTCAACCAACGGATACCTCACCCCCTAAGATAGCAATATCCATTGGCATTCCTTCATGAACTGTCAGAACAGAGGGGTATCGTACGAAAGCAAAAAGGCTTACTCAAGCGTATAGAGAATTTAGGAAAATAAGCGCAATGTATGAAAAATAGATCGAGAAAGTGTGCAGACTGCGAGAATTTTTCTCAATCAAAAAGCCTTGAATTCTTCAAAGGGTTGATGGCAACCGTTGCAATAGTGCATTGCTTTGCATGCTGTGGAACCAAATTGGCTTTTTAGCTCAGTGTTTACTGAGTCACAAAACGGACAAGGTACCGGCTCTGGCTTTCCAATAGAAACAAGTTGCTCAACTTCAGAAACTTTTCTTGGTGGGGCTATCCCGTACTCTTTGAGTTTTTGTTTTGTTTCTTCGGTCATCCAATCAGTTGTCCACGCAGGTGCATGAACAAGCTTTACTTCAACTGGTGAAACACCTGCATCAGAGAGTGCAGTGCGAATATCCTGCTCCATGACTTCCATGGCAGGACATCCAGAATAGGTAGGAGTAATAGTAACGGTGACTTTCTCAGAAGATACCTCAACATCACGCACAATCCCCATGCCAACAATAGTGGCAACAGGAATTTCAGGATCCGTAACGGTGGAGAGGACCTCCCAGATCTCTTCGCGTTTCATTACCACTTTGCATCAGGAAAGGCACGTGGAAGAACTTGCATCTCCGTTAAGAGATGACCGAGGTGCTCACTATGTGCGCCATAGCGAGTGCCAGACACCATTACCATCCCCTCTTCAGAAGGTGGCGTGAGAGTTGCTCTTGTCAGGTGCGGAAGAACTATCTCCTTCCACTCTTTTTCAATACCAGAAAGGCAAATAGCAATTCCCTGAGAGAAAAGGTGATCATGGACAGCGTCTGTCTCAAAGAGCTCGCCAGTATATCGCCAGAGCGAATCGACGGATGTTTGAATACGATCATGGCTCTCTTTGGTGCCATCACCAAGCCGTAGAACCCATTCGCCACTATGACGGAGGTGGTATTTCGCCTCTTTTACACTTTTGCTTGCTATAGCAGCTAAGGGTTCAAAAGAAGAAGTTGTGAGTGCTTCCCACATAGGAAAGTCATACGCATCAAAGAAGAATTGACGTGCCATGGTAAACCCAAAGTCGCCTTTGGGTCGCTCCACAAGTTGGCAGCAGTGGTAATCTTGCCAGTCTCGCTTGTAGGCCAAGTCGTCTTCACTACGGCCCTTGTCTTCAACTTCGCCTGCAAGGCGCAGCAAAGCCTCAGCTTGTCCGATAAAGTCGAGAGCAAAGTTGGAAAGCGCAATATCCTCTTCAAGAATCGGGCCGTGTCCACACCACTCAGAGAGCCGATGGCCAAGGATCAATCTATCGTCTGCAAGACGTAACAGATACTGAAAGAGAGCCGTTTGAGTTTGTTGATCGAGATCGTAAGACATTAGAGATCCTTTACTCCACGGGGTGTACTGTAGTGCTGCGGGAAGCGATAAATTTTATCGTTGGAAGGGTCAAAGAAAGCGTCTTGATCCGCAGGAGCCGTTGCTGTGATAAACTCACTTGGAACGACCCATATGCTACACGCTTCATTTCGACGCGAGTACACGTCGCGCGCATTTTGTAGCGCAAGCTCTGCATCTGGCGCATGAACGCTTCCAGCATGCTCATGTGGTGCACCTGACTTTTCTTGTGTAAACACCTCCCAGAGGGGCCCCTGTGATGAACCGTTCGTTGACATATTTTTTCGCTCTCCTAAGCTGCTTTTTTAATCCCTGAATGTTTCTCGGCATACGCTTCAGCGGCCTCTCTCACCCACCGACCTTCGTCGTGAGCGGCCCTGCGGGCCTCAAGACGTTCAACGTTACAAGGCCCATGCCCCTTCACGACCGCCCAGAACTCATCCCAGTTAATCTCTCCAAAATTCCAGTTCTTTGTTTTTTCATCAAACTGGAGATCAGGATCGGGAAGCTTTACTCCAATAGCATTTGCCTGCGGTACGGTCATATTTATAAATCGTTGACGTAATTCATCGTTCGTTTTGCGTTTTACCTTCCACTTGAGAAGCACCTTGCTATTCGGAGAGTCCTTATCAGAAGGCCCAAACATCATAAGGGACGGCCACCACCAACGATTGACGGCATCTTGCACCATGGCTTGCTGATCCTTGGTTCCTTCCATCATCTGAGCAAGGAGCTCATAGCCTTGCTTCTTGTGAAAGTTCTCTTCTTTGCAGATACGGATCATTGCTCGCGAGTATGGGCCATACGAAGTCTTTGCCAACATCGTCTGATTAACGATTGCCGCACCATCAACAAGCCAACCGATCACACCAATATCTGCCCAATTAAGCGATGGATAATTGAAGATCTGCGAATACTTCGCTTTGCCTGCATGGAGTTGATCAATAAGCTCTGTGCGATCAACACCAAGTGTTTCAGCTGCGCAGTAGAGGTAAAGCCCATGGCCTCCCTCGTCTTGAATCTTAGCCAAAAGAATTTTCTTTCTTCTTAGTGACGGCGCTCGAGTGAGCCAGTTTCCCTCTGGGAGCATACCCACAATTTCAGAGTGTGCATGCTGAGAGATCATACGGACGAGCTGCTTACGGTACTGCGCGGGCATCCAGTCTTTTGGTTCAATGGTTTCGCCGGCATCTATTCGAGCCTGAAAGGCCTCGAGCTGCTCAGGGGTATCCGAGTCATTTACCACGGTCATAGTCTACTCCATGTTCGTATCGCTTTAGCGAGGGTGAGTATAAAAAATGAGAAGGAAAGAATCAAAAATTTATCGGATGAACCACTAGCTGAGACACACCGTACGCACAGCTTGGCTAAACGAAAGTCCAAAGTCTTGAGCTAATACGAGCTCGGAAGATAGTTGAGCATTCTTTTCAATTTTTGCCGCAGCTTCACACAACATATGAATATCAAACTCTTTTCCCTCTAGTTGGCACAAATACTCTTCGACAGCAGTGAGATACCCCATCATTCCACAGTACTCCGTGGGACAATAGAGCTTGCGAGCTTCAAGTAAGATCTCTTCGTCTTCGTGGTGAGGCATGATTAAATTCTCACACCCACAAACGACTTTAATATTCTCGTTACGAGCGATCGTTTGTACTGATTCAGTATCAAGAGACCCTCCATTTGCGTTGATAACAACAGCATCGATAGGGAGGTTCAAAAACTCTTGTTTCTTTTCAGGTCCCCACACTTGAATCCCACTGGCCTCAAGCTCTTGTCGCTTTTCATCGCGCGCTTCAACAACGACAACTTGTGTCCCAAGCTCTTCAAGGCGCTCAAGGATATGAGTTCCTATATTCCCGCAACCGAGCAATCCGATCAGGCAACGAGGAAGCTCGGTTTGAAAAGCTTTGAGCGCCCCTGACAGTGCGTAGAAGTTTCCAGCTGCGGTCGGTAACGAAGTATCTGATATAACACTTCCAACAAAATGCGCATGAAGATAGTTCAAAGAAGAAGTCACGCCATCAGACATCATTCCATGCCCAAGATCTTGACCTGTAGTAATATGAATACCCGTACTCGCATCAAAATCGTGTAAACAGGTGATTGCAAAATCGAGAAGATCAAAATCCCGTGGCTCACCTACTCTGCTTCCCGCAAGCGGATAGAGCACACACTTTCCGCCAACAAGTCGATCAAGGTGATCAAGCCCTATGGGTCCACCGACACGAGCAAGCCTTGACCACTCAATCTTACGCTCCATACCGGTAGCGAGCTGGAGAGCTTCAGCGTCGTTATTATATTCAGGGCAGTTTGTGCGGGCTTCTGGTGCGATACGAAAGCCACCAAGAGAGAGCTGGCCGGAATTTTCAACTCCATAGGTTGCTATACTGAGAACCCAACCGTTTTGAGGATCGGTGTATCGGTACACCCTCGCGTCTCGGCCAATAGTCGATACTTCAGGAACAAGTTTTCTACATGTGTCCGGATCGAGAACTTCACGATTAATTTCTCCCATAGATCCCTTCCTTGAAATATCTACTGCCTCCATGAGGTTCTCCCAAAAATGTGAATGTAACAAGACTAAAGCGTCGAAGGGAATAATACCGAGACTCCCTTCGAGAAATCAAAGAGAATCTTTACAAGAGAGCAAAAATCAGCACAATATGCTCTACACATGGGCCTCTTAACCTCTCTCCTCATAGCAGCGATTTGCATCCAGCACCTATTCTTTCTCTTGCTTGAATCATTCTTTTGGGACAAGCCGCTTGGGTGTAAAATCTTTGGCCACGCACATGAACAGGCTCAGCACACCAAAGTGCTTGCCCTCAATCAAGGAGTATACAACGGATTTCTCGCAGCCGGACTGCTGTGGGGGCTATTGCTCGGGGCCGAGGGAGAGCCGCAGAAGATTTTCTTTGTTTCATGCGTAGCCCTTGCCGGCATCGTTGGGGGAATCACAGCCTCAAGGACTATTTTCTTTGTACAAGCTGTCCCTGCCATCATCACCCTGGCTCTCTTAAGCATCTAAAACAGCGACGACAATCTAATGAAGAGACGTCGGACGTTGGGATGAATCGACACGGTACTGAAAGTCCATGCCATAACTGAGCAAGCCTTCGAGGAGTCGTAGTGTCGGATCTATTGCTTCCTCAATCACCTGAGTCGACTCAATGCGAGCCTCATTGACACCCACCGAAAGACTGAGAAGTTCAGAAAACGATGGTACTTGACGAGGAACCTCTTTCATCGACGGAATATTATCAAGAAAGATACGCCCGATCAGGAGCACACGGAGTCGTTCTTCAGGAGATAACACCCCTGCTTCACCCTCAACTGGATAGCAGAAGAAATAACGAAAACCAGGATTTGCATCTTGAAGATCTCGAAGCTTCATGAGGTGGAGCAAACGGTGCTCCCACGAATCGTGTTGGCACAATCTCATACAGCAAGAGCTCGTGGCACCATAGCGGTGTACCCACTTCATCGTACGTAGCCATTCGTCAGGAGTTATCGATGGCGGCTCAATGGAAGTCTGGCCACGATCGAGTAAAAATCCGCCGCCATGAGCGGGCACCTCATCAAGGCCGGCAGTGACAAGTCGAGAGACAACATCTGGGAGCAACGTTTCAGTCCGTAACGACAACGAATACAACTTTGGAGCACCAAATGCTTCAAGAATACAATCGAAACGAACCTTGAGAGTATGAAGTAAGCTCTCCCAGGACTCTACAGAATCAAGAAGCCCGTGAGGGGGATTAAGACAAAAGCGTGAGATCTCATTCGTCGGTATGCCATCAAATGCACTGTCCTCAATACAAACCTCTCCGGCCCCATTACGGAAGAAAACTTCTTGAGGAAAGAGGCGAACATAACTCATGCTATTTTCACCAAAGAGCTTGGCACGAAGAGATTCCCCGGCAAGAGCGAGATCTGCAAGGCTCGCTGATTCTACAAGAGTAAGCGCTTCTCGAATACTCAACCGTCCTCCCTCGCTCGCTCGTGAGAGAAGATCGTCTGTTGGTTGTGGTGAGTGAAGACCTGCCGAGGAGCGATCAAGAAGTCGAAAGCTATGTGAGCGATATTCAAAACTGGGCAAAAGGTTCTCAGTAAAGGCTTCCTGAAAGCTCAACTCAAGGCCCATCTTTTCAGATTGGTCGAAATAAAAGAGTAAACCTGCTGTATCAAAACACGGCTTTTCAACCAACGTAAGAGAGGAATTGAGATATGCTTTCACAGAGCGGTGAAAGGTATCGCTCAGCCGCTGATTTTGTGAGAGACTCAAAACTTCGGGCCGCGTTGCCCAGATGAGATATACCCAAGGGAGGCCTGTCCTCTCATACCATAGCTTTACGAGGTCCTCCTCAAAAGCATACCCCCCTTCAGCTGCTTCAAAATCTTTACACTCAATAAGCAGCGCTTCGTTTTGCTTGAGATGCTCGCTTTCGGGGAAACGTTTTGTCGGAATAATTCGTGGGGAAATCCCCCAATTGCGCTTAAAAATAAGCTTCAAGAGCAATGCAGAAGCATTGGAGTCATCATACACATACACAGTTTGAAGTTCATCAAAGGGGGCATGCGACACAAGCCTTATGAGGCGCGAGGACTCTTCTTCGGCGAGGCCAAAGTCTAGTCCAACAAACGATCCGTTTTTTGCAAAGGATGTGATAGGGATAAGCGCTATATCAAGCTCTCCTTCTTGCAGTTTTCGGGCATTCTCTGTCGCCAAATTTTCTTCATAAAGTAAGAAATCAAGATCCGCCATACTCTTATACGGCGCTCCAACGTGGTAGGAGATATTGCCTACACGCAGACGCGAATCAATAGGAACAAGCGAACTCTTCATGAAGTGACCTCTTGGGCACGAGGAGTTTTGAGAAGGTCTTTATAGAATTGAAATTCAAGGGTATGAGCTGTCATTTCATCAACAGCTCCAACACCAAATTCATTCGCACCACATAAACGAGAAAACGCAAACGCTTCAACCGAGAGCTCACGTGAAGAAGCTCTGCGAAAAGGCACTTGTGGGAGTGCCACACTTGCTACCGCCAAAGCACGCAGCAACGCGATATCACCTAGTGGGCTGCGTTTTTGAAGACCTTGATCACCTCGAATCTCAGGAACCCACAGTTGAATGTGTTGATTTACCCCAGAGAGCGAGTTAATGCGATAGAGCTCACGTGCAAGCTCACGGTTAGTAGGAAAAATATCAATTGGGGTTCGAAGCGAGACAGGGAAGCCTGCATCAATAAGCACACGCACAGAAGCAGAACTTGCTGTTGCTTTGAGCCGACTAAATCCCACACCTCGAAGCTTGTGCAAGATAGCCCTAAGCTTCAGTGTGAGAAGAGAAGTACTTTCAACTCCACGGCTCTTCAACCACCCCAGAACTTCTTCAATGGACGGGCCAACAAAACTTAAACTTGAATGCTCTTGCTTGAGAGTTACCATTTGCTCAAAAAAATCGACATTCCAGAGGTGGTATTCAAAAGAATCAAAAACGACACGGCAATCAGTGTAAGGCACCATTTGTGGAATAGTAGAGAGGCGTGCAATTGCTGCTTGTAGGGTTGATTCCTGACACCAGCGAGCAAATGGAACACAGAGTACGGGTACAGGTTCAATTACTTCGTGCTCGCCTTGAAGCTCAACCAACTTCATAAGGACAGGTAGAGAGGTTCCTTCTAAGAGACGGGTGATGTCATCTTCGAGCAATGGTTGGCAGTAGAAGATTTTTTCCGCAATGTCACGAATCCCCGATCGTTCAAACGCCTTCCACAAAAATGCACTTCCGATGTGTTCATCTTGCACGGCAGGGAGTTGCTCGAGAGGAACTCTCTTTCCTCCAAGAATCGCTGATTGTGCTAACTTGCCCACAAGCAGTTTCCTACGAACTAAAAAACAGACGCGACGACAGGAGTCTTCAGAAGAACAGGGCTGAAGAAATTCCCAAAAACGGCTGCCTCAAGGGATGAGACAGGGTTTCAAAGGTCATCTCTTTTTATAGGAAAGCCGCACAATGAGCAAAAGTTGCTGTGGAAAAACTACCTAAGCTGCTGTAGATAAAGAGGTATTATTTTCGAGATCTGACTATACGATCAAACAAAGGTACGCTACGTACAATAGGTAGCTGTAGCAGGTAGGAGCTGTAGAGTATCAAGAGATTGCCTTCTCAGCTCGCGGTAAGCCTTTTTATATTGACCCACTCTCACGCCAAGGCGTTCCAAACGCTTAAAGAGTTTTCGGAACATTCCTCTTTCAAGAGTTTTTTCAGAAACTATTGCCGTAACAATCTGAGATTGATCCTCAAGAGAACAGGCTTGGAGATCTTGGCACGATTGCAAATCTTCTTTTGCAAGACCATCAAACAGGTATGACGAGGCATCCGAACTTAACGAAAATTGCTTTAACACTCTTTGGCGATACTTTCGTAAGCGTGTTTTCTGTTCCGCAGAAGAAGCCGCGCGAACTAAGGCTCTTGAGGTAGAACGAAAAAGTTGAACAATCTCTTTCGTACTATCGAGATACTGTGAATGTACAGGGGCAAGATCAGCCACGACACATCCATACTCATTTACGACTACTTGCTCAGCATATACAGAAGAAAGAGTACTGAGAAATAAAACAAAACTTGCGCATAATAGGAATCGAATCATGCTGAATCCTCTCGATATGTCCCACACCCAACTTCATATTGTTATGTACAAAAAATGAGTCTGAGTTCTTTAGTGATTGCGATTTTATGCTTGATGCCGCACGAGGTAAGCGTATGCAATCCCCCCAGTAAGTGACCGAAAGCGTTTAACAACAAGACCTGAGGCTTCACACTCGCGAGCAAAGCTCTCACGACACGGAAAGTCCTTTGAAGTTTCTGGTAGATATTCGTAGGCAGAGCGATTCCCACTTAAGAGGCCACCAAGAAGCGGCATCAGTGTAGCAGAGTAGAAGTTAAAGAGACCTCTCCAAAGAGCATTGCGCGGTTGTCCAAACTCAAGAACGAGAAGTGCCCCATCGGGACGGAGCACACGTTTGAGCTCACGAAGGCCAGCAGAGAGACTCTCAAGGTTTCGTATTCCAAAGGCAATGGTAATGATATCAAATGAGCGATCAGCAAAAGGAAGTGATAAGGCATCGCCTTGAATGAGGGGAAAGCTTCGAACAGAATCCTTTTTGCTCCCGTGATGGAGCATTGGATAACAGAAATCAAGGCCTGTAACACGCCCAAACTTCTTCTTGAGCAGTGGGAGGAGATCCCCTGTACCTGTACAAACATCAAGGGCTACAGCTCGGGGATTATCCGGTACGAGGCGGAGGAGTGCATTTCGCCACAAGTAGTGTGTTCCTCCACTAAGAACCGTATTAACGAAGTCATAACGATGGGCTATTGACCCGAACATCTTTTGAACACGGCTACTTTCTACGAGCGGTTGCTGGTATGCACCTGGTGCTTGTGTCATTGCCTCATTTCCCATAAACGAGTTACTCTTGTAACGCACAACCTTTTAAAAGTATAGCTTTGAGACCTATTCATTTCCTCGCCACTATTGCTCCTTTCTTTGCTGCGCCACTACTTCTGCAGCAGTTTCCAGCTCTCGGAATCGACGCCTATTTGACCTTTCTCACTATGAGCACGCTATGGGCTCTACTCATCATTCTCCTACGGACACACCGGGATGGCTCACCTCTTGAACTTCCATTGAAAAACATACTTCTTCCCAAGTCTTTGCTTACATTTTTGCTCCTCGTCATTGGGGCCGTCGAGCTTTTCCTCTTTTTCCATTTTAGAGAGATGGTTCAAGAAGAGATCTTTTGGGGAAGTATTACTCTTTTGGGCGTACTATCCGCCTCACTCCGATTTCGTGAGCTCAAGAAGATCCCTCAAGCACTTGCATCTTCTACTCTCTTTGCTACCGCAGTTGCCTACCTCTCTTTTCTCCTCACTACTGGCTCGTGGCACAGAGAGGCCCTGCTTCCCTCTCTCGGTTTTGGTGCACTCTTCGTCTCATATCAACTTGCACTCCTTTTGACTGAGTGGAGCGCGCAGCTCCCGTCTGCCACACGTCAAAAAAACGTAAGAAAGCAGCGGAGGAAGGCCGAGTACATGCTCGATGAGCTCTCCGTCAAGCAATACTCACGCATATATTCAGTGTCGCTTCCCCTTCCTCCCGTGCTCTTTTGCTCGGCCGCGATCATTCACTACCTCCCCTCGCACTATATGCTGCTCGTCTTCTCTCTCCTTGTTATCCGTGAGCAGGTATTCACAGTCCGAAACCTAGAAGATGCCAACCCCCTCCCCCACACCTTTCTTCTCAGGCATGAGTGGTACGTGGCACTCTTTCTCTTCCTGCTCGTTGTATGCGGCCTGATGAGCTAGTGCACTGTAAACTATGTTTCTGAGCATATGAATTTTGGTGGCATAACAGTGCACTAGAAAACTGCATCTTCCCTCTCCGACTACGCTCTTCGAGCTTCGTCGTGACCTGAACTCGTAGGACCACGTCGTAGCTTTCGCGAAGACGGGCGGGGGTTCTGCCTCCGGCAGAATAGTACAGCGTAAACTAAATTTCTATGCGCATACTACAGAAAGAGGGGTTCTCTTGACCTTGACCTTTGGCTTGACCTTAATCTCAGCCAAAATGATGTTCCTGCGGCAAAACGTGATCCGGACATACCCCGTGCAAAAAGAAGCGTGAAAGCTGTCAGCTTTCACGCTGCCATACTAGCCTATAATTCCTGATTTTTGAGCCCCTCACCATCTCAGATCTTTTCTTTTTCAGTACCTATAGTGTACGATTTAGTCGTCTCTTGCCGTGAGGCAATTACCGAGCCCCGTGCTCTTTGACTTTGACAAAAGCTTCGGTCCAAGTCGAGGTCAAGGTTTAAGAGCAGGTAGGTTTACAGCTTAATTCAATTACCATTATTACAGGGTAACTATGCGTACACTCTTTCTCTCTTTTTCTTTCCTTCTCGGTTCGACATTCTTGATGAACACTACGGCCTTAAGCGCACCAACTACTCAAGAAGCGAACTTTGGGGCAGCACAAAAACGCTCACTCGACCTCAATGAGCGGGGTGCAGCAGCCGCACAATCAGGAGACCTCTCACAAGCCGAAACCCTTTTTCAAGATGCGCTCGTCTCAGACAAAAAAAATCTTTCAGCTGCCTTTAATCTCGCCAGTATATATATTCAACAAGATAAGGCTGAAAAAGCAGTACACCTTCTCTCGGACTACACAAAAGACTACCCCAATGATGCTGGCCTATTTTCTCGCTTAGGGGACGCCTACTTTGCTGAGCAAAAACTCTCTGAAGCAAAACAAAACTACAAAAAAGCTTATTCACTTGATAAGCAACTACCAAAACTCCCTGCGAAACTCGCTAATCTCTACACCCTGGAGCAAAATTTCGACAAAGCTATCGAACTTTATCTTGAGGCCGTAGAGCTTGATCCAAAAAATGGAAACTACCTGGCCAACCTCAGCTCCCTTTTCCTTGCCAGTGGAAACGCTCAGAAAGCTATCAGCACAGCTAAAAGAGGACTTCAAGTCTTACCAACAAGCGGTCTTTATATTACGCTCGGCTCTGCTTACGAAGAACTCAAAGACTACAAGAACTCCTCGATTGCGTTCGAACGAGCACTTGCTATGGATGATTCTATTGAAGGGCTCGAAGATAAAATTCGAGAGATCGAAAAGCGCGCTTCTTCTTAATCGTTCGTTTTATCACCACAAAAGGACTTCCTATGAGCGAACTCGATCTCATGAGTAAAATCACCTCACTCTGTAAGAGGCGGGGATTTATCTTTCAAAGTAGCGAAATTTATGGTGGCCTCAAAAGCGCCTACGATTACGGCCCTCTTGGCATTGAGCTTAAGCGAAACATCGCCGCTGAATGGTGGAAGGCCATGGTTCACGAACGAGAAAATATCGTGGGTCTTGATGCTGCTATCTTTATGCATCCTCACGTTTGGAAAGCCAGTGGGCACCTTGCTGAGTTTAGTGATCCACTTGTGGACTGTCTGAACTGCCGCGAACGTTTTCGCGCTGATAAAGCACCTGTGAAAGAGCCTGGTGAAGAGGTGAGCTATCTTGTTGGAGGACGCTCTGGAGGAGAACAAAAGACCGGTACGGTGAGTGATCGTGGGTATGTCTGTCCGAATTGCTCATGCCCTGAGATGTCAGACGAACGCCAGTTTAATTTAATGTTTCGCACATCAATTGGCCCAGTAGACCCGCTTCAATCAGCGATTGATGATATTGCAGAGAAATCTCTCTCCAAGAAAGAGATTCGTGAACGAATTGAAGAAGCCCTTCATCCCTCATCGATTTACCTCCGTCCTGAAACAGCTCAAGCCATATTTGTTCAGTTTCAGAACGTTCAACAATCAATGTCAATGAAAGTCCCCTTTGGTATCGCACAACAAGGAAAATCCTTTCGTAATGAAATTATTACAGAGAAATTCATCTTTCGAACTTGCGAGTTCGAGCAGATGGAGATGGAATTTTTCATTGAGCCGGGCACTCAAGATGAGTGGATGGACTACTGGGTGAACGCGCGTATGGATTGGTGGAAAAAGTATGCCAACGATCCTACAAAATTTCGCGCGCGAGCACATGAAGCGTGTGAACTCGCACACTATGCCACCGCCTGCTTTGACATCGAATACGAATACCCATGGGGGTTTGATGAGCTCGAAGGCATCGCTTCACGCACAGACTACGATCTTAAAAAGCACGCGGAAGAATCTGGAACAAAGCTGTCGTATTTCGACCAACAAAAACAAGACCCCGAAACGGGGAAAAACGGTTGGAGATACACTCCGTACGTTATTGAACCTGCCGCAGGGCTTACCCGTGGACTCCTGGTGTATCTCTGTGATGCTTACTGTGAAGAAACAGGCGTTGATGCGAACGGAAAAGAAAAGAGCCGCACAGTACTCAAACTCCACCCGCGCCTTGCTCCTTACAAGGCCGCGATCTTGCCACTGGTTAAAAAAGACAACCTGCCCGATCTTGCTCGCGATATCGTGAGTAGCTTTTTCGACTCTGGCATCAATGCTCGCTACGACGAACAGCAATCTATTGGAAAACGATACGCCAAACATGACGAAATCGGCACTCCGTACTGCATCACGGTTGATCACCAATCACTTGAAGATAAAACGGTGACTATCCGTGACAGAGATACCACTGAGCAGGTGAGAATATCTCTTGAAGAGGCTGTAAAAACGGTGCAGTCGAGACTAGGCAAAGCATAGGCTTATTGCTTGAGCTTATACGTGGCCAAAGAGCACAAGAGAATACAACCAACACGCCAACCCACAGAAGAAAGAAGTGAAAAAGCCCCCACCTGCAAAGATAAGCAGGTGGGGGTTTGAAATCATCGCTGCGAAGAAAAAAACAGGGCGACAATCAGTCGTCGTCACCACCTTCGCCCTCGTTCTTGTCTTCGTCTTCTTCCCATTCGCAGACCGGAAATCCCTCGTCGTCAGTAGAGATGATGAAGGACCTCGTTTGGGGCTCACCCTCGACTTCACCAGTGATCACAGCAAAGCAACGAGTCGCCTCGTCGGCGTCCTCGTTGATCCAGCCAATGGCTCCGGTATCAAAGAGGTCACCGTGCGACTCCTCGCCGCAATCAACACAGTGAAGCTTGTCACTGAAAGGATCGGCACTGGCATCGAGCATCAGGCCATCCCCCAGTTCGAGGACGAAGAAGACATTGATTTTGTCCTCTTCACCCAGCTTGTCACCACTCCACAGAACGATCGGCTCGCCATCTTCGTCTGAAGCTTGGTCAAAGCCATCGGATACGATCCCTGTCGTGATGGTATCTGGAATCGGCAGATTGCCAAAGACGGCGATCTGGATACCTCCTGATTCAATGAACCGTCTCCCATCTTCCACGGCAGAGACTGTAATTCCTTGTTCAATGGTGAACTCATCACCATCCAGTCTGATTCGAGCAAAACGCATGAGATCCTCCCAACTTGAGTTTGTTACCGAGCTACTTACTTTTCACCCGACACTTCGAACGAACAAAAACGAGAAGGTCTAGAAGAAACCCTTATTCTTGGCTCTTCAGACCACTGCGAAGCGACGCAACATTCGCGAAAAAAACACCGCGTCGTAGTGGCCTAAAAGAGATTACTACTCATTTGAAAAAAAAAGGGGGGGGGAAGAACAATCAGCCCAAAAAGCTTGGGCCGAAACATAACGTAAGAGGAGTCACCTTTTCAAGGCTACCCATTAGCCACGGCCTCCTCTTCGTCTCGAGAAGAAGCAGGAGGTTGAGCAGAAGCAAGCACTATGGAAATCCGTTTTTTGACAAAAGGCAAAAAGGGGATGTTTTTAATGGTCATCAGCTCCTTATCCCCATTTGCACTATAGACGTGAAGCGATCCACACAACCCAAAGAGTACTTCAAGAAGATCGGGGTATGAAGCTTTAATCGCCTTTGCACCACGGGCAAGTGAGTGATCAACAACACCAAACGAGCTGTGCTTGAATTCAAATGGGGTGATCTCCCAACGATTGTGAAAACGGGTCCAAAAAAACATCCAGACGAAGAGGCCAAGTAAAAGAGTACTTAACGCCACTCCAAAATGTGGATCGTAACGCACCTCAAGCGAGGTAAAAAACCCTGTAATCGAGCCAAAGAGGTCAATGGAAAACTCTGAATAGAGCATGCGGGTGATGAGCCCTCCTGTCAGCACAACAAGGAGCAACACAAAACCTGTTGTCCGATCAAGATCCACTCCGAGGGTCAGCATAACAAGCGTGACGAGACCAACATAGATCCATCCTTGGGCAAGAGGCGAGATCCCTATATACTCGAGAAACATCATGAGAGCTGGCGCAGCAATCAGAGGCCACACAAAGAAGAGCTTCGGGTAGTTTACAAGCTTGATAGATGTAGGAGGTTGCTTTTTCTTTTTGGCCACAAGCACTTCCTCAGGCGGTAATCTTTGTTCTTACGAAAGGATGCTCAACACATGGCAAAGCTCTACCTCTTCAAGCACCTTTCCTGTCAGAAAGTATATATGCGCACTCTCTATCAAACAATCACCATTCTCTTTCTTCTCACTCTTTCGGGGTGTGCGACGCACCACGACCAAAACTTACCTCCCCTTCCCCAAGCTCCCCTCTTAACACCTCAAACTCATTCGTCTGCTTGGTGGACGACTCGTTTTCTTCTTTCTGACAAAGCCTCATCTCCTCAGTGGGAACTCGATCCAATGATCGCAAACGAAGTACTTGCTCCCCTTCTCAGAAGCTTTGAAGACGACATCTCTTTTTGGAGGATTCATAGACGTGCGGCTCAAGACACAACCGGACACCAATTAAGCTTGCACTTTTATGCTACGGCCCAAACAGCACGCAAGCTCTCAGAAACGATTGATAACGAGCCGCTCCTAGCAGAGCTCTGGGAAAGCAATTTACTACGCAAAGTAATTCATGATGACCCACAAGCAGGCTCATCATCTGTTTTCTCTTCAACAAGCGATCCCAACTGGACCAAAACTCTCCAGCAGGCTTGGCCTCCCTTTATGATGGGGGCAAGCATCACCTGGCTTTCTCTTGTACAGCAAAGAGCTCATGAGTTTGGAGCTCACAAGGCACATAACGTTGATGAGCTACAAGAGATCTATAAGCAAGTTGAACGAAAAGTCGCTCTCTCATGGTCCCGTCAGGGACAGCACGCATTCTTACACCACTTGAGCGGTCTTTTTGGCTATCACCCTCTAAACCTCAAGAAAGAAATTATCTTTTAAATCAACTACATAGCCTCTCTTTTCTAACGCACACCTTAAGCAAAACTCCTCATAACTAAGGTAGGATACTACGTCTCTCTTTTTTAGGGTTATGGAGAACGACTCATGAAACGTTACTGTCTCGAAAGCGGCAATGCCGCTCTGATCTATCTTGGCATCTTTAGTATTGGGTTTTTCACCCTTACGTTCATCTACGATTGGCTACAAGATGAAAAAGCATACCGAGAGGGAAGAGCCGTACGCCCAGGCCACTATATGGCTGTTGATAATGTAGACTCGTTTGAAGGCCTCAAGGGGTATACCGTAAAGTACTAAGATGCCCTCTTTCGATCATCAATCTCACGATCCACTGGCTTCTGAGCTTTGAGATCGTCACCACTACAAAGCGCTGCTTGAATTTCGAGAATATGACGAACACCTTCTGAAAGCAACTCGGAGAGTGCTTCTTTGCTACAACACTCTTCACCCTTCGCTAAGCTTGAAATATACTCAGGTATATGTGCAAATGAATCGATAGAGAGCAACATTCGAGCAACAACATCTTTCCCTAGGGGAGTAAAAGTTGATGCATCTACACTGATTATTTCATCTCGAGCAGTGTTCAAGTTTGAGGCAATAACGCCTAGGCCAATGCTCTTGATCGCAAAGAGTGCGCGATCAAAATCATCACCTTGTGATTCAGACAAATCTAATAATCGCCCTACTCCCGTTGAAATCCAAGAGAGCCCTTTATCAAAACTTTGCAAGGCTCTCACAACGTGTCGCGCACTCAATGAATCCTCGCTCTCAACAAAAAGCCGCACAAGTTGAGGGTGATACATGATCGTTTTCATTTGTATGGGCTCACACTCGACCTCAAGGCGACTGGCCATCGGTAGACGGCTAACTCCGTTTTGGAGCTTTCGAAACCAAGATTGCGAGATGTAGGTTGCTTTCTCTTGTGGTGATAATGCTCGAGTTTGCGTTAACACCGCTGTACTACTGAGCAGTCCAAGAATACGCTGTGCTGTTTCCAACGAGGCTTGAACTTCAAGAAAAGGCAAGGGGCTCGAAATCGGCTGCGAAGGGATGGCAGCAGCTGGAACGGTATCGGGGGAAGTATGGGGGCCCTCACCTTCCGGTGAATGATGTTGGGTACCTAACACAATGCAACTCCTTAGAATTCCCCCAGGTTGATGCCCCCATTTTATGCAAATTGAAGGGGCTAAGCAAAAATGACATCACGACCCCCCATTGGCTACAGAGGGAATAATATGGACATCTCTTTGAGGAAAAGGAATCTCGATACCATTTTCTTTAAGCGCACTTGAGACTGCCACCATCATTTCACTTTCATACTTGGGGCGCTTTTGCACATTTCGTACCCAGCCTCGAGCTTCAAAATTAAGCGAGCTATCACCAAACTCCTTAAAGAGCACACTCACAGCAGGGTAATCAAGGACGAACGGGAGCTCCTGAAGGGTGTCTTTCAGTAACTCCATAACTTTTGGAACATCACTTCCATAAGCTACTCCAACAAAAACGCTTATCCTCGCTCGAGCACTCGAAAGAGTCCAGTTTATAACACTTTCGGTAACGAGCGTTCCGTTGGGAATGATTATCTCCGCTTCATCAAGGGTTCGAATAGTACTCGAACGAATTCCAATCCGAGTGACATTTCCAAGAGTGCTTCCAATAAGAATCAGATCACCAACCTTGATAGGACGCTCAACGAGAAGAATTATTCCACTGACAAAGTTGTTAACAATATTTTGCAGTCCAAAACCGATACCTACGGAAAGAGCCCCAGCGATAAGGGCTATATTTCCAAACCCGACTCCGAGACTCGCGAGCGCCGCAAGGAGACAGAGCCCCATAAGAAGGTAGTGTATGCCCGTATCAATGGTACTCCGTAACGCAGTAGAGACCTGTCGTCGATCGTAGACATCTTCGGCCAAAATAAAACGGACTAACTGGGAGAACTTGTAGCCCACGTAAAGAAAAAGGAGAGCAAGGAGTACTCCCTGTACAGTAATCTGAACACCTTCTGTCTTGATGCCCGATCGAAGAACATCAAGGAATGCCGTACGAACCTCTTCACGAACGCCAAGATGAACAACAACACTTGAGATCCAAAAAAAGGAAAATAACACCCCTGTCCACTTATCAATCGCATGTGAAATCAAAAGGCGGTGCTTTGCAATCGAACGCAACACATCAATAAATCTCACATGAAGAAGCGCAGTTAAAAACCCAACAATGAGATGGTGAGCGACAAAGAGCAAAAGCGCGGAGTAAACCGCAAAAAACAAATTGTCACTGAGATACGTAATGAGGCGTGAGTACCCCCCAAGAAGCAACAAGGCGGAAGCAAGAAAAAGATAGGAACTCACAATTCCTCCTTGTTGCGCAAACCAGAGGGCAAGTGAAGGTTTTTCAAGCTCTTGTGTTTGCTTATCGCACTCTCGCACAAAATACCGCGCGAGGAAAAAAGCTAATACAAGCTCAGCCAGAAGTATGAGCATGCTTATCTCAGAGAAATCTTTTAGTAAGCTCCGGTCTTGATCGCATACATAGAGTAAGCCAATTCCACCAAGAATGACTGTATACTGTTTATCAAGCAGATCACGAAAAACGAGGATAAGAGGAAAAACACAGAGCATTCCAATAACGTTGGCAAAAGCTTCACCCGCGTCAGAATAGAGAGGAAAAGACAATAGCAATGCAACCGTGACAGACAAAAGAAACGGATTGTCGTAAAGCTTTGGAAAGGACTGCTGAATGAACTCATAATCTTTGGCTCTGTAGATCAACCAAGAAAAGAGACAAAAGAGTAGGATATGAAAGGTAAAGAGATGATGATGCGCTTGCAGATACTTACCAATTGACTCCTTCTCATCTTCATACACATGCAGCAATTCCCCAAAAGGGAGAGAGAGAAGACTCTCCCAGAAAACAGCTGAATAGATTGGGGCATCGTCTCGAGTTAAGAGAGAGCTTCGAAATGAAGACTTCTCTTTCGCAAGCTGCTCAAGCAAAGACGACAGATCTTGAGTAAGTGTAGCAGTTGTAGTCTGCAACGTAAGGAGATCCTTTACTGCTTTTTCAATTGAATTGAGCGATGAGTCAATCTGCTTCTGGAGCTCACGTATTTGCGTACGTGTAAGCGAAGAGGTGTCCTGAATCAGAGTTCGAGCAGATTTTTTCCAACGGTGTCGAATACTCGACAAATCGATACGATACTTTGTGAGCTTCTCCACTCTTGCGTTGAGTCGCTCCTTGAACGTATCTAATTTCGCTTGATAGGTGACAAGACCTTGTTCTAATCGCACAAGGTCATCTAGTGAGCGCAGCCGTTCAGGTTGAAGAAAAAGCGCTTCGAACTCTGTTTTGTGTTCATCGAGCTCCTTCTTAAGCTGCCCCTGTTTGTTTTGTATCGCATCTTTATCAAACGCTTTCTGATCATTTTGAATTGCTTGGAGGAGAAGTTGAGATTTTTCGATTTCAGCAATAACCTGATCGACTTCAATAATATTTGGCTTGATCGACTGCTCCTCTTCTCCTTCTTGAGAAAGGCAGGGAGACAGCGAGAAAAACAAGGAAATGAGGAGGAAGAAGGTACGTAACATAAAGCGACTCAATAGTGTGGCGACAAAGAAGAATGAAAAGGGAAAAACCACCACACGGCGAAACCAACGATGTTGAGCATGAGCTTTACACAACACTCACATACATCGAGTCTCGAGTGTACCCTTCCCAACTTTCTCGTACAATAAATCTTTTCTCTGAGCTCTCCGCCTACTTTTACCACAACAATGGCTCATCAAGTATTGCCACAGGACTTCATCTGCACCTACTCGACTTTGCTTCCAACGAAGACAGCTCTTTATGGAACTCGGCTTCCTCCATCGTTGAACAGAGACGGAAGGTGGTTTCTCCTCCGAGTCAACGACCTGGAAAAGCCTGGAAGATGAGCCAAAGGAAGACATCTAAATTGAGAATGTACGGGAATAGGTTTCAAAGGAATTATCTGATAAACATAGACCAGAATTACAGGAGCTTTGATGATGATTGAGGTTCTGGTACAGACTCCCAAAAGCTCTCAAAGAGCACCTGATGGAGCCGTATAATATAGGGATTTTCAATAACGACCGCCCAAGTGGGAGTAATAACCTGGTGAATCAGGAGTCGCTGAGGAGTAATCACTAGATTTGCTGTAAAATCTACACTAGAGGGGAAGACACGTGTCTCTACGTTATACCTTTCTCCTCCTTCGCGGAGATATGTGTCAGCAAGCGGCGATCGCTTGAGCAATGCTCGAGTACGAATATCAAGCCTGCCTCGACGAAGAAAAAAATCTTCAAAAAATTCAGGATCGAGATCGTAGATCTCTTGGCTACTTGAAAAGATCATATAATCTTGCTTCGGCTCAATATCAGCAATGAGACTTTCATAGACATTTTTTATCGCGGCAAGTGAATCAAAATGTTTGATCGTCGAAAAAGTTTCATCTCGAGAGCCAAGGGAATGTAACTCATCGAGCGATTGGCTAAGCTGTCGGTGGCGAAGCTCTATCAAATGCTCCAGTCTATTGGGAGACTCCGCGTAGTACTGCCGCTTAAAGCCTTTCATTTGGATAGACATCAACCCAAGCTTTTCAAGAGACTCTATCACCGGATAAACCGTGCTCCTCTTGAGCTGAGCCACTCTTGCAATCTCTGCAGCCTTTGATGGTCCGAGCAAGCGCGAAGCGATGTACACTTTTGCTTGGTTTTGACTCAGCCCGACATCAACTAATGTCTCTACGAGTTTTCCCTTTGATTCTAGCATCTCTCAAATCTGTCTAAATCATTTATAAACACTTTAACTCTATAATATGAGGTAGTTATACTGTTTATTCTATATATTGTCGACAAATATGACAAAAAACTCAATCCCCCCTATCTTGCTCTGACCGTATCAGTTCAAAGGATAGTACTATGAAAAAGCCCCTTGCTCTCTTTGTCGCCCTAAGCTGCTGTCTCTGGCTCCATGCGTGCACAAGCGCATCAAATACATCTCAGAGAGTGAAAATCGCTTACCTCCCTGTACTACATGCACACCCGCTCTACACAGCGGTTGAAACGAAGCTCTTTTCAAAGGCTGGTATCGATATTGAGCTCATCCCGTTTCAAGCTCCAAATCAGATCATTGACGCCCTTCTTGCTGGTCATGTTGACTTTGGGGCATCAAGTACAACCGCCACGGGAATCACCGGAATAAGCCATGTTCGAAAACCGAATGCTCTTAAAATATTCTCACTTGGAGGAGCAAGCGATGATATCATAAGCGACATCCTCCTCACACATAGAGACAGTAAAGTAAACTCCATCGAAGAGCTCCATGGCAAAACACTTGGGATCCTTCCCGGGATTCAATGGAGAACTCTTGCAAAACATATTTTGGCTCAACACCAATTGACTGAGAGAGATGTAGAGATCGTTGATATCGCTCCCGCTATGCAGGTGCAAGCACTCAGTTCAAAGAGTATCGATGCTCTCTTAAGTATTGAACCAGCAAGAACCATAGGCCTATCTCAAGGAGTTGTTCGCGATCTTATGAAACATCCGGTGAGAAAACACCTCGCTCCTACACTTTTTGCAGGTTGTGGCGTGGTACGATCGAGCTTCGCTCAAGAGCATCCTGAACTTACTAAGAAGATTATAGAGATATTTCATGAAGGTAATCAGGCATCTCTTCAAAACACAGCGCAAGCAAAAAACTTTATCGCAAAGTATACTCCATTAACCATAAAACAAGCCCAGAAGGTAGACCTCCCAACGATAAAAAGCACTCAAGAGCTCACCTCAAACGAACGAGAAAGCGTTCAAGCCTTTCTCGACCTCTTCACTACTTACGGCGTAGTAAACGAAAGAATACTTCTCGACGAGCTTCTCCTTTACTAGTGCTATGAACAGCGCAATAGAAGTAAATAAGCTCTCAATGCGAATCGATGGGAGAGAGCTATACGATCAGCTCTCTTTCCGTGTTCCCAAGAACCACATCACTACGATTCTTGGAGTTAACGGAAGCGGGAAGAGCACCCTCTTGAACATACTGTCGGGTATCTCCAACAGTGATGCAGGGACGGCAAGACTCTGTCCTCATTCTCAATTTGCATATATCTTTCAAAACTATCGAGCTTCACTTCTTCCTTGGAGGTCAGTGAGAGACAACATTACGCTTCCTCTTCAGCTCAAGGGCATCTCGTCGCGAGGCAAAGCACAAAAACTCTCAGAGCTCCTCAGTGAATGGCCAATCGACTTCTCCCTCGATACATTTCCCTACCGGCTCAGTGGTGGACAACAACAACTCATCATACTCTTACGCTCACTCATTGCCGAGCCAGACATACTCCTTGCCGATGAACCCTTCTCAGCACTAGATTATGAAAGAACCCTCCTCCTGAGAGAACGTCTCTTTAACTGGCTCAAGAAGCGTTCAGCATCAGCACTCATCGTCTCTCATAGTATTGAAGAGGCTGTTCAACTAGCTGACACGCTCCTTATTTTTTCAAAAAGCCCGACCCAGATCATCTCAAGAATAGAGGCCCCTCTTCATTCGCCACGTTCAGTCGAACTTCTCTCGACCGAAGCATTCCACACACTACACACAATGGCGCGTGACTCATACTTAAGGGCTGCGGCATGAAATACCTCATAAAATCTTCAGGGTGGCTCGTACTTGTCGCGCTCTGGTGGACATTAAACCAAGGAAAGATAGTCGATCCGCTCTTTCTTCCTTCTCCTATCGCAACTCTTACAAAAGTAGGCTCACTGTTTCTTGAAGACTCATTCTTGTCTCACCTCCTAGCAACAACAACTCGCGTCTTCACCTCTTGTCTCTTTGCTTTAATTATCGGCACTCCTCTTGGACTCCTCCTAGGATCCTCTCAAAGGTGCTATGAAGGGATAGAGGGAGTGCTAGATTTCTTTCGCTCTATCCCAGCAACTGCATTATTCCCGATATTTCTTTTTTCATTTGGAGTAGGTGATGTATCTAAAGTAGCTCTCGCTTCCTTTAGCACCTCACTTATTGTTCTCTTTTTCATTGCACACGGGGTACGACATGCACCGAAAGAGAGAGCACAAAGCGCAAAGCTTATGGGTGCAAATTCTTATCAAATTATCTTTTCTATCACGCTCTGGGAATGTCTCCCTCTCGTCTTTGGCGCACTCCGTCAAGCGTTTAGCCTCGCATGTGTGATCATCATTGTTACTGAGATGTTTATCGGGACAAACGTTGGAATAGGACGACAAATTATTGATTTCCAGATCGCCTACAGAATTGAAGAGATGTACGGCGCAGTCCTTCTCGCAGGTGGTATTGGCTTTCTTTTTAATCTTGTCCTCGCAAGAGCAGAAGCAAAATATATCCACTGGTAAAAGCTTAGGTGCGAAGCGAACGACGCATCATTCTCGCAAGCAATCGACTCCGCAGGTGAAGCGGAAGGCACCGCAGAAGCCAGTAAATCTTACGTGCTTTTGAGCCAGGCACCACGAATGCTTTTCGCTTCTCCAAAGCACGAAGTGAGTCATGCACAACTGGACGAACCTGATCACCTTCAACGCCAAGATCGTCCCCAGGGCCACGCGCAACTTCTCCAAACTCAGTTTCAGTCTGCCCGGGACATACGGCAAGCACCGAGATGCCCTCCCCTTTAAGTTCATAGTGAAGGCCCAAGGAGAAAAAGAGATCGAAAGCTTTTGTTGCACTGTATGTACTCATATAGGGCAGAGGTTGAAGCCCCCCAAGGGACGAGAGTGTGATAATTGCTCCACTTTGTCGCTCTCTCATCTGTGGAAGCACGGCATGTGTGAGTCTCAATGGTGCAACACAGTTGAGAAGTACCATCTGCTCCTCTCGAACAAGTTCAAGCTCAGAAAGAGCCCCAAACGAACCAAAACCTGCATTATTTACGAGGAGATCAATTTGACGGTGTGAAATCAGCTTTTCAATATCTCTCAGATTGCCGCTATCTTGCGTTGAGAGATCGGCAACGACGAACTCTGCGCTTTGAGATCTTTGGGAGTTAAATTCTTCACACAAAGCCTCTAAGCGATCATGTCTTCTCGCGACAAGAATCAGGTTATAGCCATTCGAATGTAATTGGCGTGCAAATTCCTGCCCAATTCCAGCGGAAGCACCTGTAATTAAAGCAGTTTGGGGCATAACACCGTTCTTCAAAAAAGCCTCCTGAGAGCCGCACATCTCTCACCATGAGCAACATAACAGTAGTAGGGAGTATTGGGCAGTTCTACTATGTAATTGAGTAAAAACGAATGGAAATTTTCTACCAGATTACTCTCAGCGTGAAAACGCTCTTAGCATGCTCAATCTTGCCATTTCTCTATTTTGGACTCCATGCAAAATATTGGTACTCCCCAAACAGACTGCGAAATATAGATATCATGCTTGTACTCGTTGCTTCACTCTCGGCAGCAGCCATCGTGATCTCTATGACAGCTCCAGGTCGTAGCGCTGAAGGCATAGACGCAATGCTTCTTGCTTTCGCTCACCTTTGTCCACTTGCTCTCACGTTTTTGATTGTTGCGGAGGGACGACGCCGTCCAAAAGTTACTCATACTCACCAAAATCCGAACAGCACATCAGATGAAACCTCGTACATACCTGCGCCAATATCAGCAATCGAACATCTTACGTGGGACGATCTCATTGTCAGTCATGAACTCAAGCGAGAACTTGATACCGTCGTACGGCTCTTACACGATCCACAGTCTGCTGCCCAATACGGGATTGAAGCACCTAAAGGTATTCTCTTTCAAGGACCTCCGGGAACAGGAAAAACAACGATTGCAAAAGTAATGGCAAACGTTGCTGGGCTCTCATTCTTCGTGCTCCGCTCAGATGATATCGTTTCAAAATGGGTTGGAGAGTCTGAAAAAAATCTTTCTAAGCTCTTTCATGCTGCCCAAAAGCATGCTCCATCGATAATCTTCATTGATGAAATTGATTCAATTGGAAAAACCCGAGCTTCAGATGGTCAACGCTTTAACGACAACCTCCTTAATCACCTCCTCCAACTTGTTGACGGAGTTATTAAAGCTCAAGGTATTTACATTATCGGCGCCACCAACCGAGCCGATCTTGTAGACTCAGCCCTTAAGCGCCCTGGCAGACTCAATAAGGTTATTGAAATACCTCTTCCTGATATGAATGCTCGAGCCGAGCTCTTTCGGCTCTACCTCTCTAAACTCACTCTTGAGGCTGAGATAAATTACTTCTTCCTCGCCAAGATGACTCAAGGTTGTTCCGGCGCAACAATTAAAGAGATTTGCAATCAAGCTGGCTTAAATGCATTTCAAAGAGAATCAGCTGGTTCAAAGAAAGACCGTCAATACCAAGTTACTCATAACGATCTCATGACGGCCCTAGAGCAGTTTGCTCCAACCTCTCTACAGCACGGAGAGCTCCCGTCTGGGACATACGGAAATTGATCTTATACTCGCTTAAGCCTTCCCAACGCCCAACTTGCTCGTCCAGCTAAGATTTGCAGCTGTAAGTCGAGCACCTTTTGTCGACGCTCGAAGAGCTCATCAAGGGGCATCCAATGTAATGACGAACGACTTGCAGACTCCGCCGATACCTCCACAAGCTCAGGGAAGATAACGTCTCGTAAGGCATTTGGCCGTGGTGAATACTGCGCCCCAAGAGGTAGATGTTGAACAACATCAATATGAAAGTCTGCAGCTGCCTTGTCTCTGAGGAAGCTATTCTCTTCTTCAAGCGACATTTCACTTGGCAATAAGAAAAAAGGAGCCGTTGCGAGAAGTGAGCTCCCAGTCTTTTCTTGAACAGGACCAAGGTGTCGCACTTCCATTCCAACAAAAAGCTCCTCGTTCCCCTCCTCGTCGAGCATGAGAACGACTGGGAGCCAAGCAACTCGCTTTGCACTCAAATGAAGGGAGTGGTGAGGAAAAGCAGACTCAAGAGAGACACGTGCGAGCTCATTTCCTTCACTGTTTCGTTCAACATAATCTGAGAGCGCAAACTCACGAAAAGGCACCTCAGGAGCTTCGCACTCACGGTAGTGGCGTGTTGAAGGAAGCGTCAAAAGACGATCGACAGAAACGGTATTAAGCGGCAAACGCTCTTGTGCCGCAAGGGTAACAGCCGCACCAGGCCACACCCCAGGACTTCGATCGTCTCGTTCAAGGAGTGAAAAAAGGGTTGGCTCAAGACGAGCGGACCATGCTCCTCCCATCACACTTGCGTTCAGCCCCTCCTGGACACTTATCGCACGCACCATACCCGAGGTTGAGAGGTGAGAGTACCCCTCTCGAACTTCCTCTTGTATGCCTCGGTTCGAAGAGATCTCAACTAATTGGGTCCTGACCATCTCGGTATCATCTCGAGGGAGTGAGAAAGCTTGAGAGGCAGGCTCATAGGACAGAATGTCATCACAAGGGACATGAGCCCGTCTTTCGAGCATTATACGAGAGACTGCATCAGGTGAGGTATCATATGATTCATTGATGACTGCCGAGACAGGCTCCATCACATAACCGGAGACTCCATCTTGTGCAAGCATTGGGCGAGGATACCCACTTTTTACAACAACATACCTCGTGCCGAGATGAGAAAAGTGTGCCACCGTATCATGTGCATCAGGGCTCACAAGCACCTGCTGTAGTTCGTCAGTCCCCTCTTCAATAAACCATCTTGTTTGAAGAAATATTGGCTCTCTCTTCTTCCGATTTGCTTCCTCAAGAGCAACTCCAACTTCTCGGCCTACTTTTTCACCAACAAGCACATAGTCCTGACTTTCACTTTCAGCAAAGCGGCCGTAGCTGTGAAGTGCAGGGCCTGCGTAAAGGATACGAAACCCTCTTGAACGAAGCTCTGCAACTCTTTCTTCAAGCTCGCCAAGTGAATCTTGAATGATAATCTTGCCGTGTTCACGGAGCGCTCGTTGATAGCTATCAAGTTCCTCTTTTCGAATGGCTCTCTCTTCAAAAGAGCCGAGTTGTCCAACAAGGTAAAACGCATCAATCCACGAGGAAGGCATCGATTTCCATTCATAATCAGGATCGAGAGTAGCGTAGTTTGGAGGGGCGCCTGCACCCTTATTTTCTTGCTTTTTTACTTCAAGTATATGGTTGCCTGGAAAAAGGTGCGCAAGCGCTGGCCCATCGCCATTCTGAGTACGACACACTATCGTAGCACCAGCAGCGGGAACATGTGCAACTGTCCAGCCAAGCCGTTGGAGAGCTTCACGAGCTTTTCCTTCGTATTTCTCTCGACGAGAAAAAATCTCACGTCGTCCTTCTTCACTCATCGGAGGAGAAACAACCCACTTTAAAAACAAAGGCTGCACAGTCCCATCTGGGTGTTCAGCCATTTCAATCAAAGCATGCTCTGTTTCTTCAAATGTTCGAGAGAGGAGCGCATTTCGTGCCGCAAGCCAAATCGAAGGAAGGTCCTCTGGCCCAACAAGCACTTTTCCAACCACTCGTCCACCCTGAGTAATCTCGTCATACTTCTCTAAGATTCGAGTTACGGTCTGCCCTTTCCCGAAGTACCTATCTGCTTCAGGCACGGCATAGAGTCGGACAGAGCGAAAAATTTTTTCATTCTTCAAACCCGCAGTATCAAGAAGCGACTCAGGGATCTGAGCCTTATCTGGAGCATAATCAATATCTGTCAAAATGAGACCAAACCCCATAATCTCTCTTCCAAGCGAAGCTTTTCCAGAAAATACTTCTGCTTCAGCAGTCACAAGCCGAGCGCCAGGGGTACAGAGGAGTTCGGCAAAAGAGGCTACCGTATCAGAGGGCACGCCGTGACCAAGCTTATTCATCTCCTCCATCAGCCGCACATTAAGTTGAATCGCTCTTCGAAAGATTGATAATCGATGGCGATACTCCGACGAGGTATCTGGAGAATTGTTCAGGTCGGTAAGGGACTTCCCTCTAAAATCTTCAAAGGAATAAACGTTTGTCTGAAGTGCTTGCGCATACCGACTGAGCGCCACACCAAGTTCCCCTTTGGGCTTTTCTTGAGAGGTATCAGGCCGAGATTCTGGTTCCATAGGGATAAACAACTCCGTAACCCCTAAAGTTACCGTCTCTACTCGGCTAAGCAAGAAAGGAGTGAGAAAATATCCGCCTCTCTAGAGAGCTCGCTTCTCTCCCAACCACGTTTCATCCGTGGCAATCTCCGATTTAGACAATGATTTTAAGAAGCTATACAAGCCAGCTATCTTTCGATCCGTAGTACTTTCCTCTCACTTCTTTCATCGAAATTAAAATCCTTCTCCCCGTGCGATGCTTTCTCCTCAGTGACACGTAATACCCTTGCGTATCTCCACGAGTCTGCGAATCGAAATCATTCCCTGCAGAAGCGGCAATTTCACTATCTGAAACTCCACCTTCAATAGATTGCCTCCAATCATCCCCTACGCCAGTATCAAGTGCCGGCATATCAAGTGACTCTTTCCAGTCGCCAACGTCTCCATTCTGTTCCGAATCTTTTAGAGAATCTCTCCAGGAAGAGGGCAAATCTGGTGGCGATTGATGATTCTCGTCATCCTCAACAGATGGAGCTTCTTCTTCAGGGAGTTTCTTGGGAGTTGGGGGTGGTGTAAGCCCTTCTAGTCCTTCACCACTTAAACCGACACTCTCGCTGGAACCACGCATTTGACGCTCGAGATCAGTAACAATATTTTCGAGCTCTGTAAGAAAGAGGTCATAGGCACATGATGGTGTTGTAATCTCCCTCTTAAGCGCTTTTTGTTCCTCTTGTGTGCCTCCGTCAAATGCAATACTTGGAATGGCGTCTTTAAAAATTTTAAGACGGTTCAGAACTCCTGTATCACGTGTATTGTCCCACTCTTGATCAACGTAGTCGTAAGCGATACTGAGAAGAGTCCCAACCGTAACTTCCTCTTGGGATTGAAGAGGGTGAGATACCCGCTCACCAACAAAAGGACGAATGTTATTGGGGCAAAAGGATCTGTGGATAGGAGATGGAGAATGCATACGGCACCTTAGAAGTACTTCATTTCCCCAGCACGAGGGAAGCTAGCAAACAGCATCTGGTAATGCAACATGACGACCTGTCAAAGGAAGAGCACCTTTTCACTACACTCTTGCTCATTTAATGTACTGAGCTATAATACGTTCGAAATGCAAGTATCTCTATTTCTCTTTTTTGCATAACTTAGTCTGATGAACACTATACACACACGTTCCCTCTCTCTTTGGACTGAAATTCTCAACAGCCAACGTAAAACCCGAATGATGGCTATTGAAGCGGGCCTTCCTCAACACCACGCCGCGCGCTCCTTAAGCTTCACCGAAGGACTGGTGTTACACCTTGTACACTCGCTCGACGAAAGAAGTATCAAGGAGCTTGCGGACCTACTCGGACTAGAGAGAAGTTGGGTCTCTCGTGTTGTAAGTCAACTAGAGAAAGACAAACTCGTAGAGTCCGTGCCAGCAGAGTACGATCGTCGAAGTCGCTTAATATCGATCACCAAACGTGGCATCAAAACCCTCGAAGCGCTAGGGACAAGCCGCGCTCCGTTAATGACTGGTTATTTGAACTCCCTCTCACAGAGTGAACAAAAGAAGCTTTTTGCAACAATGGAACAGTTTGCCAATCTCTGGGGGGCACCCAAATGCGAACAATCTTCCGAAACACACCCTTTCGACTCAACTCTCGTGAGACTCAGCTGGCAAGCAGGAACGGTTGGATACAATTTCATGCAAAGCGAACTCTCTGTTACGCAGTACCAGGTACTCTATGAACTTGCCACGTCAAGACAAACCCTTTCAGCCTCAGATCTCTTCGAGGTACTCCCCTTTGATATGAGCACCATCTCTCGCATTCTCCATGGGTTTGTAAAAGATGGTACGATTACAAAAACTCCCTCAAAAAACGACAAACGAAGCTTTACTGCTGCATTAACAAAAGACGGTAAAAAACGTTGGAATCATTGTTGTCAGCTTGTATCTGATATTCTTCAACCGGCAGTCTCAGCTCTCAGTAACGAAGTAGAAACAACCCTCATCCCTCTCCTTCGCCGATGTAATGAACCAAAACTCATTCGGCAAAGAAACATGCCTTCTGCTCGTATTCAGATCACCTCGTTTTCCCCAAGCAACCCCGACAAAGAAGCACAAGCCTTTCTCAACAAGAGACAGAATAAGCGCACGTCTCACCCCAAACTCGTTGAACAATGCTACGCTATTTCGTACGACAACGAACTTAAGGCAGTTGCGAAAACCACCTATCAAAAAGGTGGAGAGCTTGCAGACTTCTCCTTCACTTCAGAAGAATTAAGTGAACAAGAGTGCGTTCAACTCGTACGATCGGTCCTTTCTGGGAAGTTTCGTGAACAGGGCTAATGAGAAAAGTAGTCCCATGAAGGCGCACCTTTAAGTCGAAAACACTCTGCCTTTTCACATCACGAACAATAGAATCACTACTGAATAAGCTAGCCATCAGAGTACATTTAAACTTTTTGAGTAAGAGTTGGCGAGATGATACGGTACGTGACTATGCTGGGTTTCTCTAACCTGTTCCTTTCCTCTTTACCATTATCTCTTTTTGAGTAGATGACTCTTTCAACGAAGCCAAAAGGCGCTTGCGCTCCTTTTGGCTTCGTTGGGCAACAAAATACCTCCCTCCGTCGGATCGTTCATTCTGAATAAGAGGGATTCGCGTACTTTCATTTTTTTGACTAAGACCTCTCTTCCTCTTACACTACATACAGTTGTGGACCACGGACATGTATCTATTGAATATTAGGATAAGCTATGTCCCGTATCCCAACCTTTTTCTGTACTACTCTCCTCTTCTTTACTTGCCCCCTTGCAACGCACGCAGATTCTTCTTCGAACGAAGCTTCTTTGGCGCTCGCAAAAAGAGTTCATTTTCTTGAAAAGAAAGTTGCCCGACTTGAAGGCAACCTAACGAAACTCCTTTACAAAACAGAGTCCATCTCTACCACATCAGATTCCCTCATTATTTCTGGAGTAAATGTAGTTATACGAAATGGTGAAGGGCAAAGCGACACGAATAACGGACTTGGAAACCTTATCCTTGGCTACAATGAATCCAACTCAGGAGAAAACAGATCTGGTTCTCACAACCTAGTCATCGGAGAACAAAACGAGTATTCGAGCCACTCAGGTATCGTCTCAGGAAAATTAAATGCTATTTCCGCACCATTTGCTGTTTCACTTGCAGGCAATAATAACAGGGCTTCTGGAAATGGAGCACTGGTCGCTGGCGGGACAAACGGCTTATCACTCGGTGAAGGCTCTGCAGTTTTTGGAGGCAACGACAATACTGCCGTACGTCATTCGGCAGCAGTCATTGGTGGACACTCCAATTCTGCAGTTGAAGATTTTTCACTTGTTGCAGGTGGCCTTGAAAATGGGACACTCACCGGGAGCTCGTTTTCTGTCATCCTTGGAGGAGAACAGAATCACGCCAGTGTCGAACAAAGTACGATTGTAGGTGGTACAAATAATTCTTTTGATTCGACAGCACATGGAGCTCTCGTTATTGGAGGAAATGGAAACCGTCCACATGGAAACGGCTCTCTTGTGTTAGGAGGGCAAGGAAATAATCCGTACGGTCCAAGCTCTATCGTTGTTGGCGGAACATCAAACATACCATTTGGGTTCGGTTCACTTGTCATTGGTGGAACAAGTAATGATGCTGATGGAAACGGTGGAATCGTCGTCGGTGGAAGAGACAACAATGCTCTTGGCACGCGTAGCGTAGTGGTCGGGGGAGAGCAAAACCAATCCTTAGGAACAGATGCTTTAGTCACCGGTGGGTATTCTCGCTCAGTAAACGGCGCCCATGATTGGCGTGCTGGTGAGCTCTTTCAAGATTTTTGATGAGAGGAGAAGGAAGAGAGACAGCATGCCTGTGCGAGAAGTACATTGATAATCCCATAATCGTTCTAAGGACTTACACTGAACTACAGAGAAATTCGTTTTTGATTTCCTCTTGAAAGTGTTATATCGAGCAGTCACGAATTACTGTTTTGGGGATATTATATGCACAACAACCTTGCGATTTCTTTTTCGCTTCTCTCATATCTTGGATGCTTCCTTTTCTCACTCACTCCAATGGCCTTTGCTGAGCCCCAAATTTATTTGAGTGGACAAGGAAGCACCATCGCCCGATATCCTTCAGATGGAAGCAACCGTGATGAAATCCTGCAGAGCTATTATGTTCCAAACTACGCAGCTGTGGATCGAACCAATAGCAGGTTTTACTGGGGCGCCGCACAGAAAATTATGCGATGCGCCTTTGATGGCTCAAACTTTGAAATCGTCTTTGATCACCTCGATGGTCTCTCTAACGTTACTGGGGTAGCAGTCGATCCTGTAAACGGATACATCTTCTGGACAGATTACTATGCAAGTTCCATTTGGAGAGGGAACATTGATGGCACGGGTACACCTGAAGCGATTTATACAGGCGCGTCTAGTCCGGTGGGTATTGATGTTGATACTGATAATGGACATATCTACTGGGGACAGCAAGGTAATGCTCGCATTATGCGTGGAAACATTTCTGGACTTGGCACCCCAACTCAGATTACCGCGACTGGTGGAGGAGTTACAGGAGTAGCCGTTGACTCCACGAACGAGAAACTCTACTGGGCAAATTTTGGTGGCCAAACACTTGATCGAAGCGACCTTGATGGCAACAACAATGAAACTCTCTTTAATAATGGTGATGGGGTTGCAGCTTCAGCTGGCATTAGTCTTGATATCGCTAATGGACTTCTCTATTGGGTCAACGCCAATGGTATTATCTACCGCGGAAACAGTGACGGAAGCGGTGCTCTCACACAACTCTTTGATGTCTCTGCAACCGATTCCACATCCCAAGGCGTAGGAGTTTCACCCGATGGGACACAGATTCTCTTTACTGGAGATGTAAATATCTATAGTGGAGCAAGTGACGGTTCTGGGACAGCGAGCACCGCAGTGAACCTTTCAAATGCCCCGTATACTCCCGGATACCTCGCAATTGATGTTTCCTCTCGCGAGCTTTTTTTCTCAGACTCTTTTCCTTCCGCAGGTATCAAAAAAGTTGATCTCGAGTTTGAAGCAATTACCTCAGGTATTCTTGAAGGCACCATTTCGACACTCTTTGATAACGCCACAGACAATGTAACCGATGTCAGCGGCCTTGCTTATGATTCGAGTTCCGATCTTCTTTATTGGAGTGATAGTGCCACCCAAAAAATTCAACGTGGAAGTAATGATGGAACAGGAGCTGTAACTGATCTCTATGATAATGGAGACGGACTTACCTTCCCTCAAGATCTTGTCTTAGACGCAGATGCTGATCTCTTGTACTGGATTGATGCAAATGATGTGACTATTCTACGAGCAAATGCAGATGGAACCGGAGCACCAACCGTTCTCTTTCAAGCAGCCGATGGACTTACCAATCCTCGAGGACTCGCGCTTGATCCAAGTTCCGACATGATTTACTGGGGAGACATAACTGACGACCTCATCCTCCGTGCAAATAGCGATGGCACGGGTGCGATCACAACACTCTGGGCAGCTGCAGACGGTATAAGTAATCCTGACAGCATTCAGCTCGATGCTGAGAACGGAAAGATTTATATATCAGATAGCGGTGCAGAAGATGCTTTACTTGTAGGAAATATGGATGGCACTGGTGCACTTGAAGCACTGATCACCGGGCTCTCCGCTCCTAATAGACTCCTTCTTCTTGCTGATGCCGACGACGATGGATATCCTGACGGCGTCGACCAGTGTGAGAGCGACAGTGCAAAAACGGAGCCTGGAGATTGTGGGTGTGGCGTAGTCGATGCTGATACCAACTCAAACTCCATTTCGGACTGCCTCATCAATGCAGACGCGAAAGATCGTATCGCTACACTTCGAAGCTTAGTTTCAAGCTTAAAATGGACTGGCACACCGAATAAAAAGCGAAATAAAAAAAGAAGAAAAGCACAGAAAAGTACACTAGTTGAGATTCAAAGTATTCACGATGAACTCGATTCAACAATGACAACGAACCTCAATTCATATACTCTTGCAAGTCCTTCGCTGAACCTCTCAAAACGACTCAAGAAAGCGCTTCGAAAAACTCGGAGGGCTAAAAAAACAAAGACTTCAAACTTCAAAAAACGAAAGAAACAAGCAAAGAAGACACTGCTAAAATTGAACAATGCTCTCACAGACTCTTAAGGATTCGAGCTCAGAACAATGATAGACAAGGAGAAGGAGGTTCAGCTTCTCTCTTACGATCTAGCGACTCTCTTCTGTTTGCTCCGCCAGAAATTCTAGAGCTGCCTGAGATAATAAATATTGTCCTCTGCCAAGTCTCACTACTGCACCTCCAGCTTTGAGAGAGGTAATGGAGTCTTGGTTTATCGACGTCAGTCCACCATCACGGAGATCACGTAACGAGAATGCTTTATCTCTACGATCACCTAATACGGCATCAATATTGAGAAGATCGTTACATCTCTGACTCGCCTTCTTCATACGAAGAGGGCCTGTTTTTCCTGTCGTAAGACTTTCAATAGCTTTCGTAAGAGTATTTGCAGCGGAAATCCAACCTTCTAAGGCGTTCTCTGCTTGCTTCTTACTGAGCGGAGATGTTGATGGAAGTGATAATTCCTTCAAAGAATCAAGTTGAGAATGTACCTCTTGGAGGGATCGGCTGAGAGAACTTTGGTGCTGCTGAGTCATGTGTGTAATCCAAAAATTTCCCCAGCGTCTGAAAGCATAGCATCTAGGGGAGGCTAATCAACTTGAGCGTCAATCCGAGTCTCTCTCCTCGACAGAGTCTCTTTGAATAGATCCCTTCTATCTCAAGAAGAAGATGGTTACTCTTTATGCGTAAGTATAGGTTGCCCACGAGAGCTAAAAGAAACTCCCTGTTGGGACTTCGTTCCTATCATTATTGATTCGACAATCGGTGCATTAACAAGTTTATCCGAACTCCATGTGACGATAAAGTTAGCACCAGATCCTCCACTTGCATCACTTTCTGGAATAACAAAACGCATTGACTCCATTGGTTTTAAAACTTTCGAGGCATCTAACAGTCGCTTGATCCTGGCTCCTTGAGTTTCATGATAGTCTACTTCCAGAAGTCTCATACTATACTTCGGATCGATATTTCGAATGCTTAATGTCACCGTCAGAAGAAATGGGAGTGCTTTGTCACCACTATAAATATGAGAATAAGCTGGCACGTAGATACTCTGTCCCTTTGATAACCGAGCACGTGCTTCTCCTTGCGCCACGAACGGAACAAAAAGATTCACAAAGAACAATACACCCGTCAAAAAACTCAGGGGATAGATTCGTGTTTTCATAGCTTACTCGTTCTCCACTGAAAGATCTCTAGCGAGGCTTCTATAAATCACAGTCCTCTGGGAAGCATTCTACTGGATACGGCTTTAAAGGAAAGCCTCAATCTCCCCTTTCAGCCCACCTCTTAACTCGACTAAGGTAGTCACAACCTCAATCCCATACCGCTCAAACACTATATCAACACTCCTTTACTCCAAAATCCTTTAGGGCAACTCTACGTGGGTATTGAGATCATACGGCCCTTCTCTAATGGTTGCTGTCTGGTACATACTATTGTCTCCTCCTTCGAATTTCAGTTGATGAGATATTTTCAATCTCTACATCAACAAATGCACGATAGAGATGCTCCCTCTCGTCTCTAGAAAGTCGAGATGTAAGATTGATAACTTCATCTCGTTGTACCTCATTACGCTTTACGGGAAGAAAGGTAGCTATACCCATACAGTCGTCTAAATCCTTCCAGCGAGAAAGCTCTTCGAGAGTGTCTGCACCGTGGACAAAAAAGAGGTCTGCTTCTGGAGCTTGACCTTGTAGTTCACGTAAAGAATCAATAAGATACGAGGGCTCTCCTTCTGCTCTCTCAAGCTCAAGTGGCGATACATACATTGAAGGGATCCGCACAATTGATTGGACAATCTGCCTCATGCGAGCTTCCTCTGTATAGTGTGGTGGATGGCCTTTGAGAGGATTTTGTTTTGCTGGCATGAAGACTATCGCATCAAGATCATGAGAACACAGTGCTGCTTCCGCAGCTTCGAGGTGCCCTTTATGGATAGGATCAAAAGTGCCTCCGAATATCCCTATACGGATATGTCCAACCTTAATGAGCTCTGAAAGTGAATGTATTTGAGGATTCCGATAGGGGGCAAGGAGTGTCTCTGTTCGTTTGACCGTCCGAAGTGCAAGCGTTGCAATCTGAGGGTGACTTGCATAGAGAGACTCTCGCGTATCGTGCGAAAGTGGAGCCCACCTCACTCGTTGCGCATCATCTCGGGCACAGAGCTCCATCGCTTCACTCTCTTCCTCGGTCACATGAAGAAGATAAGCTGATGTTTCGATCCAGGCATTATCTGTGTTTCGAGGGTCATCTGCGTATCCTTGGTAAAGCAAGGTAGCCCGTGCTTTAAGGCTTGCTGCTTTGTCCTCACTAAAGAGCAGAGCTTCTTCACCTAGTTCTCGTATCATCGCATCACACGGCTCTTCTCCCTGGTCTACAAACCCACCTGGAAGCGCCCATGAACCATCTTCTCGTTCGATAAGTAAAATTTCATACTCACCGTTAGCTTTGGGACCACGAACAACGGCAGCATCTGCGGCGTGATTGGGGCCATATGCCCACAACGCTCCCCTTCCAAGAAGACCTGTTCTCCCGACTGGATTGAGCGGTAGCCGAGTCTCTCCATCACTTTCAAAGGGACCCTCAAAACTGGTTGCTAGTACAGATGGTTCAACAATCCTTTCGCTCTCTGCATAGAATGGAGAATACTGTGGAAAGGAAACTCCCCAAGAGAGGAATCTATCAGGCACAGGAAACCGCATGGGATAACTTTCTGGGTGCTCGACAACAGAAATTTGAGGAAGCCTTCCGAGCTGAGCAAAGTTCTTTACTACTGAAACGTGCACTCTCGGAGCAATCTCAAGATTGTGCGGTTGCACTTGTTGCATTTGAGTCATATTGGCCTCGCAATCAGAAGGGGTTTGGGTGATAGAGAAAGTTCTGCAACTTGGCCTCGGGCAAAGGGAGCCGTAATAAGGGAATCAATGCTTGCAATACCGTTCGAACGGTTCAATGAAACAAGCCGGAGCACATCACCATAGTGAAGTTCCCCAAAAAACATCTCGGGGTGATTACTTTGTACCGTTGGAGATATTTCAGTTGCGGCGTACCGTGCTTGTACTTCGCAAGGAGCAAAGATCTCAGCGAACTCGCTTGTTCCTCGAGCAGCAGTTCGAAACCAACCAGAAGAACCAGCGCCAGTTGCCACTAAGAGACCGGAGCATTTTTGTTCTACCTGAGGAGCAAGAGCGACAAGCTCTCCAGCTTCATTTGGGCGTAAATGTTCAAGGGTATAGCGTGAGATGAGGACTCGCTCTTGTTCACCAAAGAAGATATCCGCTGTGGCTTGTGGATACTCCTTTCCATCGACTGAAAGCGTCAGGCGCGTCCAAGGTTCAAGTAGGTACTCTGCCTTGGAGAGGGCGCGAAGAACTTCAGCAACACGGCTTGCATCATCTTGAAGAAGAGCGCCGTGACTCGTAAGTGGATCTGAATTAACTCCAAGAAGCGGCGTATCACCCGTTATAAAGTGTGAGACGTGTTGAAAGTGGTTATCACCTCCAAAGGCGATTACAAGACCTGCTCGATCTGCAAGCTGAGAGGTTACTGCCTCTCGGCTGACTATCTGGTCTGGAGAAAAAAGAGAGGCTAATGTCCTTCTGCCTTCACTTTGCCGTCTATGACTCTCAAAGATTCGCTCCGGGTCCTCTCCACCTTCGTTGTAGAGTCCAAGGAGCTCTTTTTCAGAGAGGCCATACTTCTGCATGTCGTACTCAACCTTTGAGAGCTTGGTGACCACCAAAATATCCTCTGTCATTATCGGCCGGATAGCCGCAAGTGACGTCAGTGAACAAGCGCGGTGCGAAGGAAGATCTCCTGATTGAAGATCATTACCAGCTGTATGAACGTGGTTCTCTGATGGATATAACTGCATCTGTCTCAGATCCTTACGGCTGCATACCTTCATGCACTCGCCCTGTGCGCTCTACCGTTTGAGCACGCTCACAGGTTAGGATTTCACGTGAGGAGGTCAAAGTTGCTCCTCGAGAAACAAGCTCCCGAAGAGTATGAACTTCATCATCTGGTGCCATATTGATAGCGCGGCACCCATCGACAATAAGTGTGGTAGGAATGTGTAAATCAAGAGCATCACGCACGGTTGCCGCGACGCAGTAGTCAGTCGCTAGACCACATACATAGAGCTCAACGTCCTGCAATTTGCTCACACGATTAAATGTTGCATAAGAAAGGAGTGCACTTCGTAACGTCGTCTCTCGCTTATGTCCATTATCAAAAAACCCACTGTAACTATCAACTTCTCTATCTGTTCCTTTGTGTACAAAAGTATCAATGCGATCAATTTCGAGATCTGGATGAAACTCTGAGCCTAACGTTCCTTGCACGCAGTGTGCTGGCCAGAGTGTTTGCTTTATCCCCCCAACATGCCCTTCCTCAAATGGAGTTTTTCCCTGGTTCGCGGCAAAACTTAAGTGATCGTTCGGGTGAAAGTCTCTCGTTGCTATAACGACATCAAACTCTCCAGAACGCATAAGATCATTAGCAACACCAACAACTTCATCTCCATCTGGAACAGCAAGCGCTCCTCCAGGACAAAAGTCGTTTTGAATATCAACTAAGAGTAGTACTTTCATTGTTTTGCTCATGTTTTTCCTCCTTACCTGTAGTAGCCATGTGCCATTGGCATCCGCCTGCCATTACCAAACGCACGTTTGGTCACACGAATACCGGGAGACGCCTGTCGACGTTTCCACTCAGAAGCATCAAGACGCACAAAACACTTCTCGATTAACTCCGGAGAAAAAGTGTCACTGAATTGCTCCAACGCTTCAGTAAGCGACAACCCTTCTTCGATAATGGTCCGAACCATAGGCGCTAAGGTTTGGGGCATATCTCCCATGACTTGATCGTCTGTTTGATTTGGTTTGAGTTCAGCACTCGGTGGCCGTTCTATCGTGGTAATGGGAATTACTTCACGACCGTGCTTTTCATTTATGAATTCTGCCAGTTCGTACACACGATCTTTATCAACGTCGCCGAGCACACTAAAACCACCAACCATGTCTCCGTAGATAGTGCAGTTATTGAGAGCAAGCTCTGTTTTATTGCCTGTATTCAGCACCAATGCTGGATACTTGTTGGCGTAAAACATGAGATCGATCATCCGAAGCCGTGCCTGCACATTCTCTTCGGCTACATTTTCTGGAAGGGAAGAAAGCTCCTTGTCTACCTTGAACGCATCGAGGCACGCATCGACTTGACCTTGAATAGGTACTGTTCGGAGCTCTATACCGAGATTTTCCGCTAGCTCTTCCGCATCAGACCGGGTTTCACCTGAGGAGTACTGAGAAGGAAGGGTAATTCCAAGTACTCGCTCAGAGCCAAG